>UQIE01000001.1 GCA_900541065.1 uncultured Collinsella sp.
GGTCGGCGGGGCCATTGTGGCTCTTGACAGCGGATTGGGTCATATGAGCGAAAACGCCTCTGATGAGCCAAGGTGCCGTGAAACAAGGGCGCATAGGGCTTATGCCCATGCGCCCGAAGTTGAACGGCAGATTGGCCATCAGAGGCGTTTGCAGCGTCGAGCCAGCCGCCGTTCGTTAGAACGGCGGAATAGGTGTCCGCAGTAGCGAGCAATGCCCCAAACCGCGTCCCCCAGTAACGCCTACGAGAAGTCAGCAACCTGAGCAGTCAGCGCCGCCAGGATCTCCTTGAGCTCAGCTGCACGGTCCCTCTTCTTCTGGACCACCGCAGGCGCGGCCTTGGCCACAAAGCCCTCGTTGGCGAGCGTCTTCTCGCAACCGGCGAGCTCCTTCTGAGCCGCGGCGATCTCCTTCTCAAGACGCGCCTTCTCGGCCGAAAGGTCAACCTTGCCCTCGAGCACCACAAAGACCTCGACGCCGCTGTCGACCACGGCGATGCTCGCGGCCGGCTTCTCAACGTCGGTACCCATGACCAGCGAGGCGGTGTTTGCCAGCGGCTCGATGGTCGAACGCAGGCTCTCGAGCTTCTCGATATCCTCGGCACCGGCGCGCACGACCACGTCGAGCTCGGCCTTGGGGCTCAAGCGATAACGCGAGCGCGTGGCGCGGGCGGCAGACACGACGGCGCGGCACAGCTCAAACGCGCGCTCGGCGTCCTCGTCAACATACTTAGCGTAGTCGGCGGGCTCGGGCCACTTGGCGATCATGAGCGCCTCGGCGCGGTCCACGTTGCCCTCGGCGTCCAGATCGAGCACGCTCGCCGGCATGTTGTCCCAGATCTCCTCGGTAACAAACGGCATGAGCGGGTGCATCAGGCGAATGGAGGTATCCAGCACAAAGATCAGGTTGCGCTGGGCCTGCAGACGGCCCTCGCCCTTCAGGCGGGCCTTGGTGACCTCGACGTACCAGTCGCAGACCTCGTTCCAGAAGAACTGCTGCACGCCGCGGGCCATATCGCCAAAGGTGTAATTCTCAATACCCTCGGTGACCATCTTGACGGCCTTTGCCAGGCGGCTGAACATCCAGGCGTCGGCCGGCGTCTCAACGACGGGCTCGCCGGGCGTGTAGCCCTCCATGTTCATGAGCAGGAAGCGGCTGGCGTTCCAAATCTTGGTCACAAACGACTTGGCCTGCTCGGTGCGCGGGCTGTCGATGAGCTTCTTGGTCTTCTTGTCGATGTTCGCGTCGAACTTGACGTCCTGATTGTTGGTGCACAGCGTGAGCAAGTTGAAGCGCATGGCGTCGGCGCCGTACATGCCAATGAGGTCCATGGGGTCAACGCCGTTGCCCTTGGACTTGGACATGCGGCTGCCGTCCTTGGCCAGAATCGTCGGGTAGATGACGACGTCCTTAAACGGCACCTCGTCCAGGAAGTACAGCGAGCTCATGACCATGCGGGCGACCCACAGCGCGATGATGTCGCGCGCGGTAACCAGCGCCGTCGTGGGGTGATGTCCCTCGAGCAGCTCCTGCTTTTGCGGCCAGCCCTGCGTGGCGAAAGTCCACAGCTGCGAGCTGAACCAGGTGTCCAGCACGTTCTCGTCCTGATGCACGTGATGGCCGCCGCACTTGGGGCACACGTCGGTGTCCTCGGTAAGGGCATCCTCCCAGCCGCAGTCCTCGCAGTAGAACACGGGAATGCGGTGGCCCCACCACAGCTGGCGGCTGATGCACCAGTCCTTAAGATTCTCCATCCAGGTGGTGTAGGTCTGCGTCCAGCGCGCGGGGTGGAAGGTGACCTTGCCGGAGTTGACGGCGTCGAGCGCCGGCCCCTTGAGTTTGTCGACGGCGACGAACCACTGCTCGGACAGCCACGGCTCAAGCGCAGCGTCGCAGCGGTAGCAGTGCATGACGGAGTGGTCGTGATCCTCGACGTGATCGAGAAGGTCATGCTCCTCGAACCACTTAATGACGGCCTCGCGGCACTCCTCGCGGGTCATGCCGGTAAACTCGCCATAGCCCTCGACGACCACCGCGTGCTCGTCGAAAATGTTGATCTGCGGCAGGTCGTGGGCCTGACCCATGGCGTAATCGTTGGGGTCGTGAGCCGGGGTAACCTTGACGAAGCCGGAGCCAAAGTTGGCGTCGACATGCCAATCCTCAAAGATGGGAATCTCGCGGTCGACGATGGGAAGCTTAACGGTCTTACCCACAAAGGCGGCCTTCTCGGGGTCCTTCGGGGAGACAGCGACACCCGTATCGCCGAGCATGGTCTCGGGGCGCGTGGTGGCGACGACGATGTAGTCCTGGCCGTTAACCGGCTCGGTCAGCGGGTAGCGCAGGTGCCACAGGTGGCCCTTCTCGTCCTTGTACTCGGCCTCGTCGTCCGAGATGGCGGTGGTGCAGTTGGGGCACCAGTTGACGATGCGCTTGCCGCGGTAGATCAGGCCGTCGTGATACCAGTCGCAGAAGACCTTACGTACGGCCTGGGCGTAGTCCTCGTCCATGGTGAAGCGCTCGTTGTCGAAGTCGACGGAGCAGCCCATGCGCTTGATCTGCTCGACGATGATGCCGCCGTACTCGTGGGTCCAATCCCAGCAAGCGTCGACAAACTTGTCGCGACCGATCTCCAGACGGCTGATGCCCTCGCTCTTGAGCTTCTTGTCGACCTTGGTCTGCGTGGCGATACCGGCGTGGTCGGTGCCGAGCACCCAGCGCGTGGACTTGCCGCGCATGCGGGCCATACGAATGATGGCGTCCTGGATGGAGTCGTCGGTGGCATGGCCCATGTGGAGCTTGCCGGTCACGTTGGGAGGCGGAATGGTGACGGTGCAGTCGCCCACGCCCTCACGGCGCTTGTAGTAGCCGCCGTCGAGCCACTTCTGCAGGATCGCCGGCTCGTTGGTCGACGGATCGTAGTTCTTGGGCATTTCTTCCATATATCTCTCCCTGTCCCGCCAGGGAGGAATGTAGGCCCGATTTTCGTTCGGTCAAGTCCTGGCTCGCACGAAGACCACATTAAGTGGTCTTCGGCTCGTGCGGAATCTACGAAAATCGGGCCTACATTCCTCCCCTTAGGTATCGATTACTTCAGTCTGATATGACTTCGCTGAGGCTTAAACAAACACACAGAATAACACAGGTAGTTGGGGTTATTGCGTATATATAAAATAGCCTCCGACCACGGATGGTCAGAGGCTATTTGCAAGCACGTTTTTGGCTGGTTTACCCGTAGATGCGTTGGGGCTGTTCTTCGCCCTTTACGGAGGCTTCGGTCACGATGACCTTGGAAACACCCTCCTCGCTGGGCAGGTCGAACATCGTCTGCTGCAGCACGTCCTCGCAGATGGCGCGCAGACCGCGGGCGCCGGTCTTGCGGGCAAGCGCCATGCGGGCGATCTCGTGCAGGGCGGCATCCTCAAACTCAAGCTCAACGTCCTCGAGCTGGAACATCTTACGATACTGGCGCACCACGGCGTTCTTGGGCTCGGTCAGAATCGACACCAGGTCATCCTCGTCGAGCGCCTGCGTCTGGGTGACGACGGGCGTACGTCCCACAAACTCAGGGATCATGCCAAAGGCGTTGAGGTCCTGTGGGAGCACCTGGCGCAGCAGGTCGTTCTCGTCGACCGAGGTGGGGCCGGCAATCTCGGAGTTAAAGCCCACGCCCTTGTTGCCCACGCGATCGGCGATGATCTTGTCCAGACCCACAAAGGCACCGCCGCAGATGAACAGGATGTTGGTCGTATCGATCTGCAGCAGCTCCTGCTGGGGATGCTTACGGCCGCCGGTGGGCGGAACGCTTGCCACCGTGCCCTCAAGGATCTTAAGCAGCGCCTGCTGAACTCCCTCGCCCGAGACATCGCGGGTAATGGAGAGGTTCTCGGCCTTACGGGCGATCTTATCAATCTCGTCCACGTAGATAATGCCCACCTGAGCGCGCTCAATGTCACCATCGGCAGCATTGATGAGCTTGAGCAGGATGTTCTCCACGTCCTCGCCCACATAGCCGGCCTCGGTGAGCGCGGTAGCGTCGGCAATGGCAAACGGCACCTCGAGGATGCGCGCGAGCGTCTGGGCCAACAAGGTCTTGCCGGTACCGGTGGGACCGAGCAGCAGGATGTTGGACTTGGCGAGCTCTACCTCGTCCATATCGTCATCGAACTGCGAGCCCATGCCAGCATCAAAAGCGGACACCGCGGCGCCGCCCTCGATCACGCGGCGATAGTGATTGTACACGGCAACCGACATAGCGCGCTTGGCGTCCTCCTGGCCCATAACATAAGCCGAAAGCTCGTCATAGATCTCGTGCGGCGTCGGCACGTGCGTGATGACCTGACGGTCGTCCTCGAGCTCAAAGCCCTCGGTCTCGGGGTCTACGGCGGGCTGCCCAGCAGCCTGGCCGTGGTCGTTGAGGAAGCCTGGCAGCTTGCCGTTGCGGGCGGCGTCCATAAAGTCCGAAGCCAGCGACTCCTCCAAAATCTCGGAGCAGGCGGCAACGCACTCGTCGCAGATAAAGATGTTGGTCGGGCCCTTTACGAGGCGACGGACCTGGCCCTGCTCTTTTCCGCAGAAGGAGCAGCGGATGGGGTTGCCGTTCTCGTCAAAGTTGTCCTGCATGTTACCTGCCATCCTAGGCGTCCTTCGCGGCGAGGTCGCGCGAGGTGACGATACGATCGATCAGGCCGTAGTCGAGGGCCTCGGCAGCGGTCAGGTAGTTGTCGCGCTCGGTATCGGCCTGGACCTTTTCGATGGGCTGGCCAGAGGCGTCGGACAGGATCTGGTTGAGCTCGCGACGGGTCTTCTTGATCTCCTCGGCCACGATCTCAATCTCGGTCTGCTGGCCCTGCGCACCGCCGCTGGGCTGGTGAATCATGACCTTGGAATGCGGCAGGCAGAAGCGCTTGCCCTTGGCGCCGGCCGAAAGCAGCACGGCGGCCATAGACGCGGCCATGCCGACGCAAATGGTCGAGACCTGCGGCTTGATAAAGTTCATAGTGTCAAGAATTGCCAGGCCGGAGTAGACCTCGCCGCCGGGCGAATTAATGTAGAGCGAGATATCCTTCTCGGCATCCTGGCTCTCAAGATGCAGCAGCTGGGCAACGACCAGGTTGGCGCTGACGGAGTTGATCTCCTCGCCCAAAAAGATGATGCGGTCGTTGAGCAGGCGCGAATAGATATCGTAGCTGCGCTCGCCGCGCGGCGTCTGCTCGATAACGTATGGCACGAGGGCGGAATCGAACTTGGCGATCATACGCATCTCCATTTCTCTCTTGCGGACCAAATTGGTTCTAGATAAACGTACGGTGCCCGCATGCTATGCATTGGCTGGCACCGTACGAAGCAACCGGATAACCGGTGTATAACTTTACCCCATCACGGGCGCACGCATGCGCTCGCGGGCAAGGTGGCGAGAATTACTCGGCGTCCTTGGCGGTCTCGTCGACCTCGGTCACCTTGGCGTTCTCGACCAGGTGATCGACGGCCTTGGAGCGACGGATGGACTCGCGGACGGCAGGCATGCGGCCATCGGCGATGAACTCGGCCTTGGAAGCCTCGACGTCCTTGACGCCAGCCTTCTCGAACTCAGCGTTGATGTCGTCCTCGGTGACCTCGATCTTGAGCTCACGGGCGAGGGCGTCGAGAGCCAGGGACTCACGGGCAACGTCGTTGGCCTGCTTGTGCAGGTCGCCGATGAACTGCTCCATGGTCAGGCCGGAAGCGGGCAGCCAGGTGTCGAGGGTCATGCCGCGGGCAGCGAGGTTGGACAGGAAGTTCTGGCCAAGCTCCTCAAAGACGGACTGCTCGTAGTCGGCATCCATCTCGTCGAGCTGCAGACGTTCGGCGAGAGCGGAGACGCAACGGTTCTCCTTCTCGGCCGGGAGGCGGGAAGCCTTGTCCTGCTCGATCTCGATCTTGATGGCGTCGCGCATGGCGTCGATGCTGTCGAAGCCAAAGTCGGACTTGACGAGCTCGTCGGTGAGCTCGGGGGTGTTGCGGACCTTGATACCCTTGACGGTGACCTCGACGGTGTGGGTCTCGGCCTCCTCGCCCTCCTCGACCTCGTCGGTCCAGGTAACGGTCTTGACGTCGTCAACGTTAGCACCGATCAGGGCCTCGTTGAACTCCTTGGGGTTGCTGTCGCTACCGGCGATGAGCATGCGGCCCTCGGCGGCAAAGTTGTCGGCGTTCTCGACGGCCTTGAGGTCGACGGTCACATAGTCGTCAGCCTCGACGGCGCGACCCTCGACGTCCTCGAAGGTGGCACGGTAGTTGAGGAGCATCTCGACCTGGTTGTTGATCTCGGACTCGGTGACCTCCGCAGGGGGCATCTCGATCTCGACGGCGTCGAAGGAGGAGAGCTCGGCAGCGGGACGCAGGGAGAACTCGACGGTGTAGGTGTAGTCCTCGTGATCCTTGGCGACGTCGAGCTCCTTGTAGTCACCGTTCTTGGTGGGGACGATGTCCAGCTCGTTGAGGACGGCGGGCTCGTTGGCGGCGATCAGGTCGTTGGTAGCCTGAGCGAGGGTAGCCTCGGCGCCAAGTGCGGAGTCGATGACCGGACGGGGAGCCTTACCGGCACGGAAGCCCGGGAAGCGGTACTTCTTGGCGGTGTCCTTGTAGGCCTTCTTGATCGCGGCGTCGACGTCGGCGGCCGGGATGGTGACCGTAGCGGTGAGCTTGGCGTCCTTGACGTCAGAAGCGGTGATGTTCAACACGTTCCTCCTCATACTGCCCAGCTTATCTGAGGTGCTGGTACCTTTATGCAACAAAGAGTCGCGACGGCCAGGGCCGACGCAGGTGCGATGGTGCGGGCGAAAGGACTCGAACCTTCACGGGAATCCCACCAGAACCTAAATCTGGCGCGTCTACCAATTCCGCCACGCCCGCATGAGCGCACAGACTAGGAATGATAGCAGATACGAACGGCAAGCGCACGCACACCTTTTACAGGCTCACGACCTCACCACGAGTACAAAAGGCGGGGCGAATTACCCCGCCCCGCCAATTACGACTTGCTCGCTGATCCACTACTCCCCCAGCAGGGCCTTCTCGGGCGTGATCGGAAGCGAGCGAACCTGGTGGCCGGTGGCGTGTGCCACGGCCGAGGCAACGGCGGCGAGTGGCGTGTTGATGACGACCTCGCCGATCGACTTGGCACCAAACGGACCCGTCGGCTCGTAGCTCGGCTCAAAGGCCACGCGAATGCTACCGATATCCAGGCGCGTGGGCAGCTTGTAGCTCATGAAGTTGCCGGTGCGCAGACGGCCGCGCTCATCGTGCTCGACGATCTCGTAGAGCGCATGACCGATACCCTGGGCAATGCCGCCCTCGGCCTGGACGCGCGCGAGCGCCTCGTTGATAACGGTGCCGCAGTCCACAGCCGCCACGTAGTCCACCACGGTCACCTTGCCGGTGGCCTTGTTGACCTCAACCTCGGCAATGCCGGCCATAAACGGCGGGGGCGAAACGGGCAGGCAGACAGAGGCGTGCGAGGTAAGCGCGTCGCCGCCCGCGATATTCTTGACGCACAGGTTGGCAAAGTCACGCAGCGTGAGGTAGCGGTTCTGCTCGCGCGCGGCACGCTCGTCGGACAGACGCACGTACTGGCCATCGAAGACCACCTCGGCGGCATCCACATCCCACATCTGGGCTGCCTTGGCGCAAATCTTCTCACGGAGCTCGGTCGCGGCGTTTTTGGCCGCAAGGCCCGTCACGTACGTGCCCGAGCTCGCGTACGAGCCGGCATCGAACGGCGACACATCGGTGTCCACGCCGCGCACCACGATCAGCGAGCTCTCCACGCCCAGCTCCTCGGCGGCAATCTGCGCCAGGATTGTGTCGACGCCCATGCCGTTATCGGTGGCACCGGTGCCGATGGTAATGAAGCCGTCCTCTTCCAGGCGCATGTCGATGCCGGCGATGTCCACGTTGGAGATGCCCGAGCCCTGCATGGTGAGCGCGCAGCCCAGGGCTCGCACGCGGTCGCCCAGGTCCACGGCCAGCGGCTTGTCGCGCCAGCCGATCATGTCCATCGCGCGCAGCAGGCAGCGGTCGAGCGCGCAGGCGTTGAGCTTCTCGTTGTAGTACTGCGGCATGATCTCGCCCTCGCGCACGATGTTCTTAAGGCGCAGGTCGGCGGGGTCCATGTGCAGCATGTCGGCGAGTTCGTTGACGGCGCTCTCCACAGCAAACTGGCCCTGGGTGGCACCGTAGCCACGATACGCGCCGCCGCGGTTGGTATTGGTGTAGACGGCGTCCCAGCTAAAGCGGCTCGCCTTCACATGGTTGTAGATGGGCAGGCTCTTGTGGCCCGAAAGGCCGATCGTTGTGGTAGCGTGCTCGCCGTACGCGCCGGCGTTGGACAGCGTGTGCAGATCGATGGCCGTGATGGTGCCGTCGTTCATGGCGCCCAGCTTAACGGTCATCTGCATCTGGTGGCGCGAGTTGCCCGCGGTGATGGTCTCCTCGCGGGTGTAGCAGCAGTAGCTCGGACGGCCGGTCTGCTGGGTGACAAACGCCACAAAGATCTCGCAGCAGCCCGTCTGCTTGGAGCCAAAGCCGCCACCGATGCGCGGCTTAATGACATGCACCTGCGACTGCGGAATGTCGAGCGACTGCGCGACCATGCGGCGCACGTGGAAGGGCACCTGCGTGGAGGTGGTCACCGAGATGCGGCCGAACGCGTCGGTCGTCGCGAAGGCGCGGAAGGTTTCCATGGGCGCGGTCTGCGTGGCCTGGCTGGTGTAGGTGCGCTCAAAAACGATGTCGCTCTGGGCGAACGCCTCGTCCAAGTCGCCATAGTCGCTCGTGCCGCTGCATACCAAGTTGCGCGGAACGTCGCCGCCCTGCGGGAACATAAAGGTCACGTCGCCCTCGGGGTGGACCACGATGTCGTTATCAAGTGCCTGGGTAAAGTCGAGCAGCGGCTCGAGTACCTCGTAGTCGACCTTGATGAGCTTGAGCGCCTTGTCGGCGGCCTCCTCGGTCTCGGCAGCGACGATCGCCACCTCCTCGTTTTGGTAGCGTACGAGGTTCTCGAGGATCAGGCGGTCGTAGGGACTCGGCTGCGGATAGCTCTGGCCAGCGATGGTAAAGCGGCGCTTGGGCACGTCCTCGTAGGTGTAGACGCCCACGACGCCGGGCACCTTCAGTGCGCGCGACGTATCGATGGAGCGGATCTTGGCGCGGGCATAGGGGCTGCGCTTGAGTTTGACGATGAGCGCGCCGGCGGGCACCATATCGCCCGTGTAGACGGGACGGCCCTCGAGCAGAGCCTTCGAGTCCTTCTTGGGCTGCTTGTGGGTAATCTGCTTGTAGGTGACGCCGTCGCAGCTGGTTTCGTTGACCGGCAGCTCAGGCATCTCGAAGCCCACCTGCACGCCAGACTCGATGAGAAAGCGGACGATGGCGCGCAGCTGGCTCTCGTAGCCGCTGCAGCGACAGAGGTTGCCGGCGAGCTGGCGCGAGAGCTCCTCGCGCGTGGCGACGAGGCTCGGGTCCTCCTTGGCGGCACGGGCGAGTGCCAGCACGTTCATGATGAGGCCGGGGGCGCAAAAACCGCACTGCTCGGCGCCTTCGGCAGCCATCGCACGGGCCAGCGCCTCAGACTCGGCCTTGAGGCCCTCGAGTGTGGTGACGGAGCGGCCCTCAACACGGGCGGCGGGAACCGAGCAGCTCAGCACCGGGTCGCCGTCGAGCCACACCGTGCACAGACCGCAGTTGGTGGTCTCGCAGGCGCAGCGCACCGACGCGCAGCCCTGCTCGCGCAGCAGCGCAAAGAGCATGGTATCGGGGGCAATCTGAACCTTGACCTTGCGGCCGTTGAGCGTAAAGGAAAGATCGATGAGTTTGGCAGCCATTAGCGCACCTCGCTAGAATCGACGCCGGGCACGCGGCGGCAGGAATACTCGTCCGTGGCGAACTTAGGGATCTGCACGCACTCGAGCTCGCGGGCAAGCGCGGCAGAAAGCTCGATGCCGGCGGCGCGGCGCACAGCCTGAATCGCCAGCGGGGCCGAGATGCGACGGCGGTAGTCAGCCGAGCCCCACATGTTGGTGCCGTAGCTCAGTGTGCGTACGGACGCGGCCAGGGCACGCAGCTCGTCCTTGGAAGGATGCTCGCTCACCAGGCCACATGCCTCGCCCTGCAGCAAGGTCGCGCGCAGCGGGCGGGCGCCCACGGTGACGTGCCAGGAGCCGTCCCACCAGGCGGCGGTGACATTGAGCGAGGGGAAGTCGGTCGCGGCCTTGCGCACGGCCTCGTAGCTTGCACGATAGTCGTGCTTAACGACCACAACGTGCTCGATCACGTCGCGCACGTAGCCCATGTCCACGAACTCCGCGAGCGGCACGCGGCCGGCGCCCGTCAGCTCAACGTACGAATCGAGCGCCAAAAAGGCCGAGAGCACGTCAGAGAAACCAAAGCGACCGTAAATGCTGCCGCCCACCGTGGCGGTGTTACGCAGCTGCACGCCCACGATGTCGTGGACGGCGAACTCAAAGACATTGTTGACAAGCGCGTTGAGCCCGGCATGACGCTCAAGCTGGCGCAGGGTACACATGGCACCGATGCGAAACTCGGTCTCGGTCTCCTCGATCTGATCGAGTCCGCAGGCCGAAAGGTCAATCGCCGTCGCCACGCGACGCGATCCCAGGCGCATCCAGATGCCGCCGCCCACAATCTTGTTGTTGCGGTTCTTCTGTAAGAGCTCATAGGCTTCGGCCGCGTTTCCAACACGGACGTAGGTACCGAACTTGAGCACGTTCTCCCCCATCTCTCCACTTGTCCAGTACGTTTAAGTGTACCAAACGAGGGGCCGCACACCGTTTTAGGACAAAATCCACCCACCCATCCATAACTTGCGGTGATATACGGACTGATTAGCCGTTCTGGAACGCAAAACAGTCCGTATATCACCGCAACTTATGAGGAGTCCTCCGGGATAGAAAAGGCTCCCAGCCAAGATGACTGGGAGCCTTCTGCGATGCCATATCGAGCGAAGATTTAGCAGACGCCCTGGGCGAGCATAGCGTCGGCGACCTTCAGGAAGCCGGCGATGTTGGCGCCCATGACGAAGTTGCCCTCCTGGCCATACTCCTTGGCGGTGTCGTCCACGTTGTGGAACATGCCGCGCATGAGCTGCTCGAGCTTGCCGTCGACCTCCTCGAAGGTCCAGGACAGGTGCTCGGCGTTCTGGCTCATCTCCAGGCCGGACACGAGAACACCGCCGGCGTTGGCAGCCTTACCGGGCATAAAGGCAACGCCGTTCTCCTGGAAGTAAGTCGTGGCCTCGATGGTAGTGGGCATGTTCGCGCCCTCGCCGACCACCTTGCAGCCGTTGGCGACGAGCGCCTGGGCGTCCTCGAGCAACAGTGTGTTCTCGCGAGCGCAAGGCAGCGCGATGTCGCAGGGTAGCTGCCAAACGCCGCGGCCGTCGCCCTCGTGCCACACGGCGTTGGGCTTCTCGTCAACGTACATAGCAAGCGTGACGCCCTTGTCGTGGCCGGAGCGCTTCTTGTTGTAGACGTGCTCGAGCACGGTGTAGTCGATGCCGTCGGGATCCTCAACCCAGCCGTGGGTATCGGAGCAGGCGAGCACCTTGCCGCCGAGCTGGGAAACCTTCTGGACTGCGTAGATGGCGACGTTACCGGAGCCATGAACGACGACGTTCTTGCCCTCGAAGGAGTCGCCGCGGCTCTTGAGGTACTCGTCCACAAAGTAGGCCAGGCCGTAGCCGGTGGCCTCGGTACGGGCGAGCGAACCGCCAAAGGAGAGGCCCTTGCCAGTGAGGACGCCGGTCCACTCGTTGGTCAGGCGCTTGTACTGACCGAACAGGTAGGCAACCTCGCGGCCGCCAACGCCCAGGTCGCCGGCGGGAACGTCGGTGTTGGGGCCGATGTGGCGATAGAGCTCGGTCATGAAGGACTGGCAGAAGTGCATGATCTCGTTGTTGGACTTGCCCTTGGGGTCAAAGTCGGAGCCGCCCTTGCCGCCGCCCATGGGAAGGGTGGTCAGGCTGTTCTTGAGGATCTGCTCCAGGCCCAGGAACTTGAGCATACCCAGGGTGACCGTCGGGTTAAAGCGCAGGCCGCCCTTGTAGGGTCCAATGGCAGAGTTGAACTCGACGCGGTAGCCGCGGTTGACCTGGACCTTGCCCTGGTCGTCGACCCAGGGGACACGGAACATAACGATGCGCTCGGGCTCGACGAGGCGCTCAAGCAGGGCGGCCTCCTCGTACTCGGGATGGGCGTCGAGCGCCGGCTGGATGGTGCCGAGGATCTCGGTCGCGGCCTGGATGAACTCAGGCTGCTCGGGATAGCGGGCCTTGAGCTCGTCGAGAACTTTCTGCGTGTAGCTCATGCTTCCTCCAATTGATGGAAAAGAAAGGTGTCGTTCGAGGCGCCCCATGCGCCGCGAGCTTTATCGAGTATGGATAATATCGCACTGTTGCAGCAAAGTTTCGCATAAGCCGACGAGCAGATGTTTCGTTTTGATTACGATGCAGGTAGAAGCGTTTTTGAGTGCCCGACGCACAAATCGCGTGTTTCGAAGCTGTTTCGTCCACGTGTTCCAAACCACCACATTGGGGACAGGCACCTTTGTGGTGGTGTTGGTGGTTAGAGGACGAGCTGGTGGTAGTCGGCGGGGGTTACGCGGCCCTCGGTGGCGGCGCGGAAGGCGGCGAGGGCATCGCCCGAGAACGGCATGGCCCAGCACAGCCCGCAGCCGGCGGTGATGGAGCCGGGCAGCGGCATGATGCGCCCGGGCACACCGGAGGCAAGACACAGCTGTTCGCATTCCATCACATCGAAGGTGCTGTCGAACGACACGATGATTTTTGCGTTCGTGATCAGGGGCATCGCCGAACGAGGCCTCGCGGTGCGACTCGCGATACGCAGCCGCCGCTGCCTCTTCCTCGGCCGTATGTCCACAGCCGCCACAGCCGCAGGTGCAAGGCTCGGACCCATCGCAAGTGCAAGGTTCTCCCGTGTCGGGACAAATATCGTGAGACATGGCAACTCCAATCGTCTAGGCGAGTAACTCGGCCGCCGCAAACTCCTCGGGCGTATTGACGTTTTCGAAGCAGAGCGTCGAGCCGGCGACCGCGACAATCTGAGGCTCGTCCAAATGCCCGGCGTTCATCCGGTCGATCAGGCAGCGGATTCGCTGACGGTCACCGGCGAGCAGCTCTTGGGCAACCGGCGCACACGCGTCACGGCGCCAGACGGCGCAAAGCGGCTCAATCCCCCGCTCCTCGCGCGGCACGCACACGTCGAGCGCCTCGGCCTCGACACAGCCAGCAAGGGCACCGATTAGCTCCGAAGAGACAAACGGCATATCACAGGCGACGATAGCAACGAGAGGCAGCCGGGCCGCAGTCAGCGAACTCGCGATGCCGCGCATGGCGCCCGCCGGCCCCTCAAGGTCCGACACTATTCGCGGCACCAGGCCGCCAAACGCGCGCTCCTCAAGGTAGGCAAGCTCGCTGGGACGCGAAGTCGTCACGACCAACTCGCCGGCAACTGGCGCCAGCCGACCCAGCACGCGTTCGATGAGCGGCTCGCCGCAAAACGCCATGCGAGCCTTATCGCAGCCCATGCGCGACGACAACCCGCCCGCCTGGACGACACAAGAAAGATCGGCACGTCTTACGGTAGTCATACGACAAAACACCTCCATCGGCATGCTCGAAACCCGATGCACGAAGCTAAATACAGCCGCCGAAATAGCGGCGCTACGAAAAGCTCGTGCAAAAACAAAACAGCGCCTTTGCGGCACGCAGCAAGACCGCGAGCACAAAAGCGCTGGTAGCGTATGGCGGGAACGTATGTGAATCGAACACATCCAAGACGTTTTGCACGCCTCGCAACGGTTTTGAGGACCGCGGAGCCCACCGGAGCCCATCCGTTCCCAAGTGCGGCGGTATTTTACCAAACCGAAACGGCTCCATCCCAAAAAGACGAACAAGAAGTTGCGGTGGAATAGTTCCTGTATGGGGGTGCCTCCAAATAGGAACTATTTCACCGCAACTGAGGAGGCGGGAGCGAGTGACCGGCCTAGCGCAGGGACCTCAAGCCGCCGGCGTCCTTGTCGAGCACCGTAAAGCGCACGGCATCCAGGTGCTCCAAGATGCTGATGGCACGTTTGCGCGACACACCCAGGGCCTCGCGCAGTACGCTCGTGGTCGCAGCGCCACCGGCTGTCTCAATGGCAGCGGCAACAAGCTCGCGCGCATGGGCCTCGGCGGCAGCGGACAGGGCAACGTCGCGCTCGACCTTAACGATCGAGCGGTTGAGCGAAAGCTCGCGCAGGGCACGCGTCATGGTGTCGCGATCGAGCTGCAACTGCTCGCCAACCTCGGGCAGCGTCGGCGCATCGAGGCCGGCTTCGTCCAGCAAGGCAACGATCCGATCGCAAGCCTCTCGCACCACGCGTGCGGCTGCGGCGGCCGAGTGTGGATCGAATACCTCGGCGCCCTCGGCGGCGCACACGCCACGCGAGCAGCCCTCGGCAATCAGAGCCGCGGCAACGCCTTCATCAGCGGCAGGCCACGCAGCATGGGCAACGGCGCCGGGCGTAAAGCCCGTCTCCTTGGGAGCCGCCGCGTGCATGGCTGACAGGGTCGCCGCAAGTGCATCCATCCCGGCGTCCAGCACCACGGCGTCCGCATAGAGGTCCGCGTCGCCCACGGCAAGCTTGCAAACGGAGTCCTGCGCCACCAACCCACGCAGCACGGCATCGACCTCGCCGACACCAAGATCCAAAGCCTCGGCAATATCAACCGCCGCAACCGGCAGCGTCTGCAGCGCCAGCCAAGCGCCCACACCGCCCGCGATATCGCCGGACTCGAGCGCCGCATACAGCGCACGCTCCCCTTCGGCAAGCTCGCGCGAGCGACGGCAGCGCGAAAGCAGCACACGCCCGCCGCCAATGAGCATCACGGGCGAATAGGACAGCACCACGGCATGGTCGCCGGCGCGCAGCGGCAGCGGTTCCTCCAAGCGCACCTGAACGATACGGGTCTCGCCCACCGCCATGGGGGCCTCGCCCTCCATGAACATGATACGACCGACTACCTCGGCCGTACCCGCCATCACGTGCACACGCGCACCCGACTCGAGCACACGCGGCTTGGCTCCCTCGCGACCCAAATACGTAAACGTCATCATAAAGCGCATCGTCTGGCCAAAGCGACCCTCCACGCCGAGCATCTCACCGCGATCGAGCGCAGCAACGCCGTCACCAACCAGGTTGAGCGCCACACGCTGACCGGGCAGCGCCCGTTGCGTGTCGCCATGCACTTGGATCCCGCGTACGCGGCAGGCCGTGCGCGACGGCAGCGCGACGAGCTCATCGCCCACCGCAACCGGCGCATCGTGCAGCGTTCCCGTCACGACGGTGCCGGCGCCCTTGATCGTAAAGCAGCGGTCGATGGGAAGACGCGGTGCGGCATCGGTGAGCTCGGCACGGTCGCGACAGAAATCCCAGCAAGCGGCAACCTGCTCGTCGAGCGCAGCCAGCAGGTCATCGATTCCCGCGCCGGTCTTGGATGACACGGGGATAATCGACGCACCGGCAAACACGGTGTCCGACAAAAAATCATCGACGTCGAGCTCGGCCAGCTCAATCATTTCGCTATCGGCCAGGTCGCACATCGTCAGCGCCACCACCATGTGTGTGACGCCCAGCAGCTCCAGCACATGCACGTGCTCGCGGGTCTGCGGCATTACGCCCTCAACGGCAGAGACCACCAGCACGGCCACGTCGATACCCGTGGCGCCCTGCACCATGGCGCGCAAGTAATGCGCGTGGCCCGGCACGTCGACCAGGCCAACGATCTTGCCACTCGGCAGCGCCAGCTCGCCAAAGCCCAACTCCACGGTCATACCGCGACGGCGCTCAACCTCCAGGCGGTCGGGATTCATGCCGGTCAGTGCCTCGATCAGCGCCGACTTACCGTGGTCGACGTGACCCGCAGTGCCAACGATAACGGGACACTCCACCAGCGCTTGAACCTCACTCATCGAGCAATCGCCTTCTCAACGCACGCGACGAGCGTCGATGCCGCCGTCTCGATATCGCGGTCGCCAACGAGTGTGCGCACATCAAACAGAATGCGGTCGTGCGAGGCGCGCGTGACGACCGGCGTATCGAAGTCTTGGACGAGCGAGCGCTTGAGAGCGTCGACGGACAGGCGCCCGTCGACCGGGCAGACGGCCACGCACATCGTGGGCAGCTCGACGGTAGGCAGCGAGCCGCCGCCGGGAGTCGACGAATCCTCGACGATCTCCATCTGAACGGCGCACGGGCAACCCGCTTTATCGAGGCCCGCCACCATCAGATCGCGCAACTTGCGTGCGCGACGCTCCAGATGAGCCTGCGGCAGCGTGAGCATATTGAGCACCGGCACCTCGCGATGGGCCACATCCGCCCCATCCATGTAAATACGCAGCGTGCCCTCGAGCGCCGCCAGTGCGAGCTTGCCCGGGCGCAGGGCACGCATAAGCGGATGCGACCCGCAGGCCTGGACCAGATCGCGACGGCCCATGATAATGCCCGCTTGTGCGGCACCGAGCAGCTTATCGCCCGAGCACGACACGATATCGAGTCCCGCCGCGACCGAAGCCGGCGTGGGCTCCTCACCGCCGCGCACCAGGATGTCATCGGGCAAAAGCGCGCCCGACCCCTGGTCCTCGTAGAACAGCAGGCCATGCTTGTGAGCAAGCGCCGCAAGCTCCCGAGAACCCACCTCCTCGTGGAAACCCTCGATGCGATAGTTGGAAGGATGGACCTTGAGGATCATCGCCGTATCGGGCGTGATGGCGCGCTCGTAGTCGCTCAAATGCGTGCGGTTGGTGGCCCCGACCTCAACGAGCTTGGCACCCGAGGCCTCCATAACATCGGGGATACGGAAGCTGCCGCCGATCTCGACAAGCTCGCCGCGGCTGACGATGACCTCCTTGCCTGCGGCATGGGTCGCCAGCACCAACAGCACGGCAGCCGCGTTATTGTTAACGACCAGCGCGTCCTCGGCACCGGTAAGCGAGCGGATGAGCTGCGCGGCATGTTCCTTGCGCGACCCGCGCGAGCAGGTGTCCACGCTGTACTCGAGCGTGCTGTAGCCGCGCGCGACCTCGGCCACGGCCTTGGCGGCCGACTCCGCGAGCGGGGCTCGACCCAGGTTGGTATGGATAACAACACCCGTGGCGTTGACGGCGGGACGCAGGCTCGGCAACGCGGAGCGGTGCGCACGCCACTCGATGGCCGAGGCCAGCTCGCGCTTGGAACGCGAGGCGGCGCCGGCGCGAATGGCGGCGCGCTCCTCGTCGAGCTCAGCCGTCACGGCAGCATGGACCACCGCGTCGCAGGTCTCCCCTGTCGCCTTCACCACCGGCCACTCGGCAAGCAGCTCGTTGACGGAAGGGATGGCGCGCAGGCGGGCGCGCACCTCATCGGACATGTTCTGGCTATCGCTCATGTGCGACCTTTCAAAACCAAAGGTGAATCAATCGTTCGAACGTCAAACTATCAGCCAATTCGATCGGCTGAGTCAATCAATCGCTATTATCCTCGCGCGCCGCGATCTTTTCCACGCGAACGGCGTTTTCCTGGGTGAGCGCGGCGCCCGTCAACGGGTCCCAACGCAACGGTGTATGGTCGAGCGGGCCCACGCCCAAGGCTTGAGCGCCACCGGCATCGGCGCCAAACGAACGCCCGCCGGGGGCGGCCGAGGTGAAGATGCACGCCGGATGCAGATACGGCGTCGTCTCCACGTGCACGCGGTCGCGGCCCAAATCGCTCACGAGTTCGACGATCTCGCCGTCGACGATGCCCATGCGCGCAGCAACATCGGCATTCATCTGCACGGCATCCAGGTCCGATCCGGCCTCGGCGGCACCTTGGGCCGCGAGCCTTCGCGAGGTATGCGACTCAAAGGGACGGTTGCCGCTAATGAGGCGAAACATCCCCGGACCGGGCTCCACCATGGGAGCGATCCAGTTGGGTACACGACCCAGACCGGCTCGTTCCCATACGTCGCTTGCCAGCGCAATTTTGCCGCCATCCAAGGGAATCGCCGGCTCGCCCGTACGCGACGGCAACGCAACACCCGTGTCGGTCCAGCCGCGCTCCTTGAGCTCGTCCAGATTGATCCCAAAAGGCGCCACCTGGGCAGCCGCCAGATCGTCAGACGTAAACTGGAAGTACTCGCCCACGCCACACGCCTGCGCCAGACCGGCAAAAATCTCCCGACCGGGACGTGAGTCGTCATGCTGCACAGGCAGCACGGCGTTGCGGTAGAACACGCGCGAATCGTTGGCGCCCACGACCGTCCCCACGCCGCGGTCGGCCTCCAGATACGTCACGTCGGGCAGCACGAAATCAGAAGCACGCGCCGTCTCGGACCAGCGAATATCAATCGTTACGAGCAAGTCGAGCTGCTGCAAAATACTCAACCAAGCCTGTGCATTGCCATAGCCCGCACCGGGGTTACTGGCATAGACGATGAGCCCACGCAAATCGCCGGCAAGAATCGACTGACCGATGGTCGTGCACAGGCCGCGCACCGGATCGACCAGTGGATAGCGCTCGGACCCCAACTTGGGCCCACGCGGCACCGGCGGCGTCGCAAAGCACGTGGGATCGAGGTCGCCCAACACAAGCGGCGTGGGCGGGTTGAGGGCACCGCCCTCATGCCCGATGCAGCCCAGCAGCACATCGACCAAGCAGATAGCGCGCGCGGTCTGGGTGCTATTGGCATACGCGATGCCGATGCCACCATGAAAGCCTGCATCCACCACAGCGGCAGGCGCGGCGGCAGCTAGCTCGCGCGCCGTGGCGACAATCTCTGCGGCCGGCACGTCGCACATCGACTCGGCCCACTCGGGCGTCCAAGCACTGGCCGCCTGCGCCAGCTCGTCAAAGCCTGTGGCGTAGCGGTCCACGAACTCGTGATCGTACAGGTCCTCGGATACCAGCACATGTGCGATACCCAGCAGCAACGCCAGATCGCATCCAGGACGTACGCGCAGCCAGCGGTCGGCAAGCGCGGCCGAGCCGCTGCGCCGGGGGTCAACCACGATGATCTTCGCCCCGCGCCGGCGCGCATCGTTGAGCGCGTCAACGGCCCCCATCGTCGACGAATCGACAATGGAACGCCCCAGGTACATGATGCAGTCGGTATGCGCAAGGTCGGAGGCGGGGCTATAGCCCAGGCTGTGCTCCCAACCGGTAAGTCTGCTTACCTCGCAGGCGCCATCGGCACCGTACACGTTGGGCGAGCCCAGCGCATGCATAAAGCGATAGGCCCGGTAGCGGTCGAACGAGGGCACACCAAGTGCCATGCCCAGCGCACGGGGCCCGCGCTCGTCAACAATTCCCAAAAGACGCTCGGCAATCTGAGCAAACGCCTCGTCCCAGGTAATCGCATCAAACCCCGAGCCATCCCGGCGGCGTCGCATGGGGTGCAAAATCCGGTCGCGCTCGTCAAACGGCATTGCCAGGCGATGGCGCCCGCGGGCGCACAGGGCACGCGCCGCGCACGGATGTCCCGGCACCGGCAACTCGGCCACCACGCGACCGTCCTCAACGCGTGCCGCAAAGGCGCAATCGGCATAGCATCCCCCGCATGTCGTCACCACGGAGCGACCGTCATGCATAGCTCTCGATGCCATCTCGATTATTCCTTCCAGCTCAGGGGTTCATGCCCCGCCGCACCACAGCCCTGCCACCAGCTGCCGCGACGCAAAGCCCGCTGCATCTACCGCAGCAAGACACGAAGAGCCTCCCAAAAGGCAAACGCCCCTCGGGAGGCCCGTACGTCATTCCAGCTTATTACGCCTCGGACTTCTTGGCGTAGATAAACCAGTAGCCGAGCGCGACCAGAACCGCGCCGCCCACAATGTTGCCCAGCGTGGCGGCGGACAGGTTAAACGCAATGCCCGCGGCGTTGAGCGCATCGGCACCGGCAACCTTGGCGCCATAGCCGCACGCGTGCATCACGGCACCCATGGGCAAAAAGTACATGTTGGCAACGCAGTGCTCAAAACCGCAGGCCACAAAGGCGGCGATGGGCAGCAGAATGCCCACGACCTTATCGACCACGGTCTTGCCGGCGGTACCGATCCACACGGCCAGGCACACAAAGATGTTGCACAGGATGCCGCGGAAGAAGATCGTCACCCAGTCGATCGTCACCTTGCCGGCGGCGACACTCACCATGGAATTGGCGACCGCCTCGCCGTTGAGCTTATAGATGCCGGCCATGTACACCAAAAAGACGATGAACAGGGCACCGACAAAGTTACCGACCCATACGACGACCCAAGCCTTGAGCATCTGGACCAGGGTGATCTTTTTGCTCTTGAGCGCGCAGACCATGAGTGAGTTACCGGTAAAGAGCTCGGCGCCGCACACCAGCACCAGCACCAGGCCCAGGCAAAAGCACAGACCACCCACGACGCGCTGGGCGCCCCAGCCGAGTGTGCTATCGCTCAAGAATACGGTAAAGAACAGGCCACCGAAGGCAATGAACGCGCCGGCGAACATTGCCAACAGAAAGGCCTTAGCGACCGGCAGGTTAGCCTTGGTCACGCCGGCGGCCTCGGTCTTGGCCTCGATCGCGGCGGGCGCCAGGCAATCGGGAGCGGGGAACTCCGCCTTGGAATCTGCCATGTCAATCACTTCTTTCCTAATCAGCAGGGGCAAGCGCTGTTACAGCTCCTGCCCCAAGCGGACAAAGTGGGAAAAGTCGTTGGCGGCCACGGCGTCGTACACGGCGTCGACGGCCTCAAAGACCTCCGGGGACATGGGGTTATAGAACTCCGTATCGCCCGGCTGAATCCCTATGAAGACGATATCTTCGCACGATTGCTCAATCTCTTCGATCAGAATCGACAAAGGGAGCGAATGCGTGGTGAACATCGACTTGCGGGCCACATCACGTTTGTCGAGCAAGCGGATGGCGCCGACGGGCAGCGCCATGTCGGCGGCATCGACCAATACCAGACGCGGCGGACGCTCGCGCTTGACCTCGATGATGTCATCCTCGGGCGTTTGGCCGCCGTCGATGGTGTACCAACCGGCGATGGGTGCGTCCTCCATCTTTTTGGAGAGCACGGGGCCGGCGGCATCGTCGGCACGCAGAACGCTTCCCGCCGTGAGCACGATACCCGCAAACGGGGCGCCGTTCACACGTCCATCCACAACGCGACCCATTACTGCAACCTTCCCGTCAGATACACGCCCGACACATCGCGCACGCGCTCCACCAAATCGCGGAACTTCATTAAGAACGCGACCTGCTGGGCATGCAGGCCAAAGTCGTCGTCGAACACCGAGATGCCGGCCTTGGCCGACCCGCGAAAACCGCGCTCGTCGAGCAGCGCATCGCAGGCCTCGAGCAGCGACGGCACCGCCGCCTTGTCGAGCTGGCACTCACCAAAGGAGCGGATGGCCTCGAACTTGGTTTTGGCCTCCCCCTCCGGCAGCGCGTCGACGAGCGAATAAAACACGTCCACCGGCACCGACAGGCGCGGCTCAAAGCAGTCGAGCACGCCGGTGTGGTGGCCCACGGCGAGCGTGTAGTACAGCACGTCGCAGGCCTCCTGGGGAACGTCTTCCTCGGTCTCCACAAACTTACGCGTGAGCTCGTAGAAGACCACCTGGTCGGGCGCATGGCCCAGGCAGGGGTCGGCGACGCCCTCGGCGGCCTCGACGCTTGCGCGCGAGGCATCGCCAAAGGAGCCGCCGAGCATACCGGGGCCCGCAAAGTAACCAGAGCGGTCCGTGAGCTCCATCTAGCGACCTCCGGCCAGCACCAGATCCTGCAGCGCAGAGTAGACCTCAACGCGGCGCGGATCGTCCTGCTTGTCGATGAGCAGCGCCATGGCACCGCGGATATCGCCCTTGGGCGCGCCCTCGAGCGTATCCATAAACTCGTTGGCCAGGTCGCGGCCGTAACGGTAGCCGCTCATGGCGCGAGCCTCGCGCTCGATGGCAACGCGCAGCTTGTACGGCACGCCGGGGTGCAGGATATCGGCCTGCTCGCCGGCGGCCTCCACCGTGGTCTCGGCATGGAGCTTTTGGTCCAGCAGACCGAGCGCCATGGCAAAGCCGTAGACGGTCTGCGCGGGGCTGGGCGGGCAGCCGGGGATGTAGACATCGACCGGCAGAATCTTATCCGTGCCGCCCCAGACGCAGTAGTTGTCGTAGAAGATGCCGCCGGTGCAGCCGCACGCGCCATAGGACACCACGATCTTGGGATCGGGTGCGGCCTCAAAGGCGCGCAGGGCCGGCATGCGCATGGCACGCGTCACGGCACCGGTGTACAGCAGCACATCGGCGTGACGGGGCGAAGGCACGACCTTGATGCCAAAGCGCTCGACGTCGAAGACGGGCGTGATGGAACCGAAGATCTCGATCTCGCAGCCGTTGCAGCCGCCGCAGTCGACACGGTAGACGTACACCGAGCGCTTGATCTTCTTAAGAAGGGTCGCCTTGGCCTTCTCGATGCTCTCGTCGAGCTCGATCTTGGTCGGGCGGTACTGAAGCCGCTCGGGCAAAAGCGTGGGTTCGGCCATGGTTACTCCTCCTTCGTTTCAAAATCCATGATGATGCCCTCGACCGGCGCCGGACCGGCGGGAATCTCGGGCGCATCGGGGTTAAGCTCGCGGTCGATATACTCCGGGTTCACACCGTGGCCGCCCAGATACTCCATGCCGGGGCCCTGGGGCTCACCGGACGCAAGCGTCTCGTTGGCAGCCATGCCGGCAGCGTTGCCGGTCTTTACGGCCGAGGCGGCGCGCAGGGCGTCGAGCTCGCGCTTGCACTCCTGGCACATACCGACGGTACGGGCGGCCTGCTCGGCCTCCATGCCGCCGGCCTTTTGCAGCAGGCGCTTAGCGTAGTCGATCTCCTTGTGCGGGGCGAACGGCTTGCCGCAGCGCGAGCAGTGCTCGAGCGTGTAGACGCTCTTGCTGGTGAGGTCGTCCTTGCTCATGACGGCCAGCTCAAACTCCTCGGTGAGCTTGATGGCCTCCATGGGGCAGGCTTCCTCGCAGCGGCCGCAAAAGATGCAGCGGCCGTAGTCGATCGACCAGGTGATGGTGTCGGCCGCAAGGTCGGTGTCCATGCGAATGGCATCGGCCGGGCAAGCCACGCCGCAGGCTCCGCAGGCGATGCAGAGCTCGGCATTGTGCTCGGGCTTGCCGCGCATGTCCTTGTTGGTGGGGAACGGCGCAAACGGGTACTTGACCGTCGCGTCGCCGGCCTTGGCGTTGACCTTCCAAAGCTTCAGCATATTAGAGCGCCTCCTCATCGAGCGGAGCGGCCACGGTGCCCTCGCCCGCAAGCGGCGACTTGTCGCGCCAGACGTTCTCGAACTGCTCCTTGTCGAGCACGTGGTCGCGCTTGGCGGCGACATCGGTCACCGTCACGCGGTCGGTGCAGGAGTAGCACGGGTCGAGCGAGCCGACGATCAGCGCCGCGTCGCCCACGGTGTTGCCGCGGAACATGTAGCGCAGGACCGGCCAGTTGCTGTACGTGGCCGCCTTGGCGCGCCAGCGGTAGCACTTCTGGTTGTTGCCGAGCATGGCCCAGTGCACGTCCTCGCCGCGCGGCGCCTCGGTGGCGCCGATGGCGTACTTGTGCGGGGTGTACTCCCAATCCGTGGTGAGGATGGGGCCCGACGGGCAGTTCTCGAGCATGGTCTCGATCATGTCGATCGAATCGTAGACCTCCTGGATGCGAACGGCGGTACGGCCGAAGGCATCGCAGGTGTCGGCCGTAGCGGCGTGCATCTTTTGAACGTCCGGATCGGCGTAGCCGTCGAAGGGATGGTCAAAGCGCACGTCGCGGGCATAGCCCGAGCCACGCATGAGCGGGCCGACCGGCGAGAAGTCGCGTGCGATCTTGCGGTCCAAGATGCCGATACCGCTCGTACGCTCAATAAAGTTGGGCGTGGAGAGCAAGACGTCGACGAGCTCCTGAACCTCGGAGCGCAGCTGGTGGATGGTCGTGAGCGTGGAAAGCTTCTGCTCGGCCAAAATGTCGCGACGCACGCCGCCGATCACGTTGAGGCCGTAGGTCTTGCGGTGACCGGAGAGCTTCTCGGCCAGGTCCACGGACTTCTCGCGGACGCGGAAGAACTGTTGGAAGCCAGAGTCGAAGCCCGTGTAGTGAGACGCCAGGCCAATGTTGAGCAGATGCGAGTGCAGGCGCTCGACCTCGAGCATGATGGCGCGGATGTACTGGGCGCGCGGCGGGACATGAATGCCCTGGGCGCGCTCGACGGCCTCGGCGTAGGCCACCGAGTGGGCGCAGCCGCAGATACCGCAGATGCGGTCGGCGAGGAACGTCACGGCGTCATAATTCAGGCGCGTCTCGGCGACCTTCTCCATGCCGCGGTGCACGTAGAACAGACGGTAGTCGGCGTCGACGATCGTCTCGCCCTCAACGAACAGGCGGAAGTGGCCGGGCTCGTCGGAGGTAATGTGCAACGGGCCCATGGGGACGAGTGTGGTCTCCTTGCCCTTGGTATCGGCCAAGAACTCGTAGTTTTCCATGTCACTCGCGGGAGCGGGACGGAAGCGGTAGTCCATGGAGTCCTTGCGCAGCGGGTACAGGCCGCTGGGCCAATCGTCGGGCAGCACCAGGCGACGACGGTCGGGCAGACCCTCGGGGATCAGGCCGAACATGTCGCGAAGCTCGCGCTCGCCCCACACACAGGCGGGGACGAACGGTGTCACGGACGGGAACGTCATCTTGGCGGGATCGACCTCGGTGCGCACGGTCACCCAGCCGGGGTCATCCCCCTCCATGGAGATGACGTAGTACACGGCGTAACGGCCGCACAGACTGCGCTCGTCGTTGCCGATGATCACGGGAATCCAGCCGTAGCGTTCGTAGTACAGATAGTGGACGGCCTCGGGCAGCTTGTCCTGCTTGACGGTAATCGTCAGCTGGTCCTCGCATTGCCACTCGACCTTCTCGATGCAGCCCGGAACGGCGCGGCGCAGGGCCTCGACATGGCTCTCGCAGCGACGGGCATACACCTTGTTCTCAGTTTCAATCATTCGTTACTCCACCTCGCTCTGAGCGGTCTCGGTACCGAACACAGCGCGGTACATCGGCGTCGCGTGAAGTTCCTCGGTGTTCTGCTCGAGTACGATGCCGGTCGCGGTCTCCACACCGTGCACGAGAGGCAGCGGGGTGGCGATGCCAAACCACAAGATCATGACAGCCAGGATGATTTCGGGGATAAGCATGAGCGCCGGGGCCTCATGCTTGCCCATGCCCTGGGGCGCATGGCCGAATACCGACTTGAGTGCGATGCGGGTGAGCGCGGAGATGGCCACGGTAAGGCCGAGGGCGACCACGACGACCAGCCACATGGGACCGGCGGTAACACCGGCGACAAAAGTCAGGAACTCGGAGATAAACATGCCAAAGGGCGGGAAGGCACCAAGACCGAGCAGCGCCAGGACGGCGAGCGCGGCGGTTGCGGGGGCAACCTCGACGACGCCCTGGATCTTGGCCAGGCTACGCGTGCCAAAGGCGTGCTGGATGTTGCCGGACACGCAGAAGGCAAGCGTCTTGGTAAAGCCGTGGAACACGCAGTGCAGCAGGGCCGCGGCGATACCCAGCGGGCCACCGATACCCAGGCACAGGGCGATAACGCCCACGTTCTCCACAGACGAGTACGCAAAGCGGCGCTTGAGGTCGTCCTGGCGAAACATCGAAAGTGCCGCCACCAAAATGGACAGCGTGCCGACGATCAGCAGCAAAAGTTGCGGATACTCGGCGCCCACGGCCTGGATGGTAAAGCCGTAGAAGCGCATGATCACAAGCATGGCGCACTTAAGCAGCACGCCCGAGAGCAGGGCCGAGACAGGGCTCGGGGCCTGGGAGTGGGCATCGGGCAGCCAAGTGTGCATGGGGAACAGGCCGGCCTTGGTGCCAAAGCCGATCACGATAAACGCAAAGGCGAGGCGCATGAGCGTCGGGTCGAACTGGTCGGCATACGGCAGCACGCACGACAGGAATGCGGCCTCGTGGGCGTTGGGAATCACGTCGGCGGCGTTGGCGTAGATCAGCAGCGTACCGAACAGGCCAAATGCCACGCCGGCGGTACAGACCATCGCATACTTCCAAGAAGCCTCGAGGGCCGTCTTGTTCTTGTAGATACCCACCAGGAACACAGTGGAAAGCGTGGTTGCCTCCACGGCGGCCCACGTGAGGATCATGTTGTTGGACAGGCACGCGAGCAGCATGGTGAACACAAACAGGCTAAACAGCGCAAAATACTGCTTGGCGCGCTCGGCGGGCATGGAGCCCTCCTCGATATCGGCCTTTACATAGGGCAGCGAGAACAGCCCCGTAAGAAAACCGATAAAGCCGATGAGCAGCACAAAGATGGCGCCCAGCGAATCGAGGTGGAACCACAGGCCAAGAGCGCTCGCGGTTTCGCCGCTCATAAGGACGTCGCCGGCCGTCATAATCGACAGCACCAGGACGGCTGCGACGGAGACCAGGTTGAGACCGGCAAACACGTTATAGGACGTGTTCTTGGGCAAAAACGCCATGACCAGCGAGAACACCAAAGGAGTCGCGAGCAGGGCGAGAATCAACGTTTCCATGGACTACCCCCTCAGCTCGGACAGGTCGCGCGCATCGAGCGAGTGGGAGTCGTCCCAAATGCGACGCACGACGATGGACATGATGATGACGGCAAAGATGGCGTCGGTGGCGATACCGATCTCGATGATCTCGGGAGCGGTGGGGGCCAAAAGCGCGAGCGTCACGTGGCTGCCGTTTTCCATAAGGCAGTATCCAAAGATCTGCTTCATGATGTTGCGCTGCGAGATGATGCAGGTGAGGCCCACGAAGAAGTGAGCGAAGCTAATAGCGAGCGCAGGCGTTGCGACCTCGGCCGTGGGCAGGCTGATCTGCGTCACAACGGCAAAGCAGATCGCGACCTCGACGGCGATGATGCAGATGGCCCACGCGGGCTTAAGGCCGGCCTTGAGCGATGCGTCGCTCGGCTCGCCCATCTTCTTGTATGCGCGGTTGAGGATGTAAGGGACCAGGACGACCTTAGTGATAAAGGCAGATCCGGCCCACATAAGCAGCTCCTGCGCACCGGTAGTAGCACCGAGCGTAGCGAGCAGTCCCACGAGCACCAGCGACTGCACCGCATACCAGCGAATGGCGTGCTTGATGTTCTTGGAGACGACCACCATGGTGGACGTGACGATCAGAAGGCCGCCAAGGATGTTGACGATCGAATAACCCATGTCGTTCTACCTCCTAACCGATCCAGCTGGCCGAAAGCGGGCCGCTGACGATGACCATGATGATGAGCACGATGAACACGAACGCCATCGCGCGGGGAAGCGGGGCTCCCGCAGCGACCTCTTCGCTCGGCTCGCCGGGCAGGCAATAGCCCATCCACTTGAGGAACCAGGCAAAGGTGGCGACGGTCTCGGCGACCATGATGCACACGAGCACCAGGATCGCCACGTTGCCGGCACCCACAGAAAAGCCGCCGGCGATGATCTGGAACTTCGAGAAGAACGTGTTCATGGGCGGCACGCCGGCAATGGCGAGCGCGGCGACACCAAAGCCCACGCCCGAGATCGGGTACTTCTTTACGATGCCGCGAAGCTTGGGCAGCATACGCGTACCGAGCGTAAAGGAGAACGAACCGGCGATCAGGAAGAAAAGCGTCTTGGCGAAGGCGTGGTTAAAGATGTGGCAGACGGCGCCATCGAAGGCGAGCTGGCTGCCAAAGACCGAAAGGCCCAGACCAAAGAACACATAGGAGAGCTGGGCGATCGTGGAGAAGGCCAGCAGGCGCTTCATGTCCTTTTGCGGCAGGTACATAAGGAAACCAAAGAGCATGGTGACCATGGCGTCGATAATGGCGACCCAGCCCACGATCTCGGGAATCTCGCCGGCAGAGACGAGTGCGCGCGCGAACACGCACACGCCGACCTTGACCATCGAGGCGCCATGCAGGTAGGCCGAAACAGGCGTCGGCGCTTCCATGGCCGAAGGCAGCCACATGTACATGGGGACCTGTGCGGACTTGGCCCAGGCCGCAAACAGCACGAGCAAAAGGACGATAGCCTTGAGCTTGGTGTCGAGGCCGGCAATCGCGGTGATGGCGAAGGTGCCGGTGTGGGCAAACACGATGGCGGCGCCCAGATACAGGCCGAGCGCACCGATATGCGTGATGATGAGGGCCTTCATGCCGGCCTTCTTGGCCGTAGGCGTCATGTAGTAGCTAATGAGGCCCCAAGAGCACGCACCCGTGATCTCAAAGAACACGAGCTGGCCCAAAAGGGTCGAGCTGTACACGAGGCCGGCCATGGCGCCGATAAAGGTCGCGAGGTACGCGTAGAAGCGACGACGCGGTGCGTCGGGATGCTCACGGTTATTCTCGCTCATATAGGGAATCGAATAGATCACAACAAGCAGGCCGATACCCACAAAGGCGGGCGCGAGCAGCGTGCTCATCCGATCGAAGGTGAATCCCATGACGAGGGTCTGCCCAAACGAGATCAGGGGGACCTGCGTGTCGGGCATGCCGGCTCCAGCGAAATTCGCGGCGAGGGCGATGGTGCAGGCCGTCGATACGGCGGCACCCAAAACGCTGAACCACTTGGCGTACGGACGGGGGAACAGGGCGACGAGCACCGAGGCCACCATCGGGGCCGCGATAGCGACCAAGCCGAGAAGGGACAGACTGACTGCAAATGACATTGTTTCTCCCTTCTCCTACACGCCGACGACCACGAAGACAAACGCCAGAACGGCGATGCCCACGACGGCCCAGGTCTGATTGCCAAGCACCTTAAAACGCGAGCGCGAGCAGGAGTTCTCGATCACGCCGCATACGACAAAGTCGATCAGGCACTTCACCAGGAAGACGACTGCGCCCAGAACGGCGGCGACGCCCACGGTCGCGGGCTCGCCCCAGGGGACGAAGATCGCGCAGAACCAGGCGACGACCAGGACCTGCTTCATGGACATGGCGAGCTTTGCCATCGCAAGCGACGGGCCGGAAAGCTCGGCGAGCGGACCTTCCTGAAGCTCCTGCTCGGCCTCGGCCTGGTCAAACGGCAGCTTGCCGAGCTCCATGTAGCAGGCGATCGCAAAAGCGATGCCGGCGAGGATCACAGCGACCGGCGCGTCGATGGCGCCCGTCATGATGTGCTGACCCATAGTGGCGATGTCGGTTGAACCGCACACCAGGGCGGCGGCAAACAGCGCCAACAGCATGGACGGCTCGATGAGCACGCTCATGAGCAGCTCGCGGACGCCGCCGATACCGGCGTAGGCGTTGGACGAATCCACACCGCAGAGGGCAAAGAAGAAGCGGGCGAGCGCAAGGCTGTACATGATGGTGATGGCGTCACCAAAGACCGGGATGGGGCTTTGTGCCGTAAAGAGCGGCAGACCCATCGCGAGCATAAAGGCGACGGCGAAGAACAGCGGAGGCATAATGCGCAGCGCAAAGCTCGCGTCCTCGCTCTGGGACTCGGGGCGAGCAAAGAGCTTGGCCAGGTCGCGGTAGTCCTGCATGATGCTGGGGCCGCGACGGTTGTGCATCTTGGCGCGGATCACGCGGCCGAGACCGGAGAAGAACGGCGCGACGGCCATGACGACCACGCCCTGCAGAACGGCAAGTACGATGTTGTTCATGCTCTCCCCTCCTTAACCCATTTGCACGGCGAGCACGAGGAACACCACGAGTGCCGCGACGATATAGCAGATATAGATGCTGTAGTTGCCGCCCTCGAGCTTAGTCGCGAGGTCGGCGAGCTTCTCGACACCCTTATGCGGGGCATCGACGAGAACCTTGTCGGGTACGGGCTCCACAGCCTCGGCCACACCGGTGAGCTTCTGGAAGAAGTGCGCGATGGACCAGCAGACGGCCGTGCAGCGGTCGCGCAGCGTGTAGAGCGGCTGCATAAACCAGGACACCTCGGAGGCAAAGGTCGTGGCCACGACGGGCATATGCTCGTTGGGAGCATAGCCGCATGCCCACGGCTGGGACTTCTGCACCTTACCGACGGTCTTGAGCTTGCGGTAGCCGCAGGCAAGGCCGACAAGTACCACGAGCGCAATGGCGATCGCGGGCGTGGAGGTGGCAGCGCCGGAGTACTGGTTCATGAGCTCCATGCCCTCGGCGGCAAACACGCCACCGTACGGATGCAGCACGGACGCGGCGACATCGACCAGCACGGGCGCGATCACGGGAGCGCCAATGCCCAGCACGACGCAGATGGCCGCGAGCAGGCCCTGCGCAAACACCATGGGGGCGGGAACCTCCTTGGCATTGGCCGCGGCCTCGGAGCGGGGCGCGGAGGCAAAGGAGACGCCATAGGCCTTGACGAAGCACGTGACAGCCAGCGCACCGGTAATGGCAAGCGCGACGGCAGCGAACACGGCCACGATCATGACGGCCTTGTCGCCCTGCATGGCGGCGTTAAAGAGCGACTGGTAGGTAAACCACTCGGACACAAAGCCGTTGAAGGGCGGGATGGCCGAGATGGCAAGCGCGCCAATGAGGAAGCAGATGGCCGTTGCCGGCATACGACGGAACAGGCCGCCCATCTTCTCCATATTGCGCGTACCCGTGGAGTACAGCAGCGCACCGGCGCCCAAGAACAGCTCGCCCTTAAACATCGCGTGGTTAAACGTGTGGTAGAGGGCGGCCATCAGAGCCAGGACGGCAATGCCGACCGAGTTGAGCGCCATGGCGGCCATGGAGGCGCCGACGCCGAGCAGGATGATGCCGATGTTCTCGACGGAGTGATAGGCCAGCAGGCGCTTGATGTCATGCTCCTGCAGGGCGAAGGCCACGCCGAGGACCGACGAGATCGCACCGAAGACCATGACCATAAGGCCCCACCAAACCTGAACGCCCGAGGCGGAGAGCAGGTCGAGACCAACCTTGAGGATGCCGAAGATACCGATCTTGATCATGCCGCCGGACATGAGGGCCGACACGTTGGACGGCGCCTCGGGATGTGCCTTGGGCAGCCAGCCGTGCAGCGGGATAATACCGGCCTTGGCGCCAAAGCCAAAGAAGGCAAGCACGAAGCACACGGATGCGACCGCGGGGCTAAACTGCGTGGCGCGGAAATCCGCAAAGGCAAACGAGCCACCGGCGAAGTTGGTCATGGTGAGGAAACTCGCCATGATGAGCACAAAGCCCACGTGCGCGATCACAAAGTAGAGCCAACCGCCATGGATGGAGTTCTCGTTCTCCTCGATCACGACCAGGAAGTACGAGGTCAGCGACATGAGCTCAAAGGCGACCAGGAACCAAAACACGTTGTCGGCGGTGATGACGAGCATCATGGACGCCACAAAGGTGTTAAAGAAGAAGCCGGCGCGGCCCTTTTTGCCCGGGTACTCATCAAAGTAGTTGAGACCGTAGATCGAGCCGGCAAACGCGAGCACCGAGATGAGCGCCACGAACAGGCCAGACAGCTGATTGAGCAGCAGCTGGAAATGGGCAAACGGGAAAAACACGATGGTGTCGACCGACGTGACATCGCCCAGCACGGCCTGGATACCGGCCACAAACGAAAGCACCGCGGCGGCGGCACCGACAAGGCAGCCAGCGGTCTTGGCGGCGTTATCGGCCTTGATCAGCAGAACCGAGGCGAGCGCACCGATGCACGAGACGGCAAGCGATGCGATAAACAGCGTCATGCTATCCATTGTTTACGCTCCCTTCTGCTTTCTCGGACAGGCCCTGGGCCACAGCGGTAACGTCAACGGCCGGACCGTTTTCGATCGAGCGCAGGCGCTTGGCCTCGTCGAGCTCGCGATCGGCCGCACCGCCCATGACGGTCAGCGCCTTGGTGGGGCACGCCGCCACACAATGCGGGCCGTCAGGATCAAAGGCGCACAGGTCGCACTTGACAGCGCAGGTGTACTGGCCGGGAGCCCACGTAAGCAGGCTGCTCAGGGACTTAGGATACGAAGGCGTCGGGTCGCACATGCCTGCGACACCGGCGATAGACGTGCCATCGGGATGGATGGCTCCGAAGGGGCACGCGATGGCGCACAGCCTGCACCCGATGCACTCCTGCTCCTTGACGTGGATGCGGTCGCCATCGTGCTCGATGGCATTCACCGGGCAAACCTCGGCGCAGGGGGCACCCTCGCAATGGTGGCAGGCAAGGGCGGCCGAAATACCGCCGGTCTTCACGAGCGCCAGGCGCGGCGTATCCTGAAGACCCTGCATCCGGTGGGCGTCGGCACAGGCGGACTGGCATGTTCCGCAGCCGATGCACCTCTCCGGGTTGATGTCGATGAAGCGGTTCATCCCCACTTCCTTTCAAAATAACGGGCCGGGCTCCCGAACGTACGGGACGCCCGGCCCAAAAAGCCAACGAGAACGGGACTACACGATTTGATTCACGTGCGTCTCGTCGTCGAACTTGGCGGCGCCGGGCTCAACATCCTGGGGAGCGGCGGCGTCCACCAGAGCCTGCTTGAGCTCGGTGTACTGACGCTCGACTTCGCCCTCTGCCCAAACCTGGTCGGCAATGGCGTCGACCTGGCAGGCGGAGAACTTGTCCTCGGGCGTATGCGAGACCGGGTCGACCTTGTGAATGGTCAGCTCGTTGCACTTGCCGATCCACCACTGGTAGGTCATGTAGACCGTGCCCTTGTTGATGCGATCGCTCACGTCGGCACGGCTGTATACCTGGCCGCGGCGGCTGTGAATCGAGACGATGTCGCCATTCTTGATGCCGCGCGCCTGGGCGTCCGCGGGATTCATGCGGACAAAGCCGGGCTCGTCGGCAAGCAGCGCCAGCGTCTTGCAGTTGCCGGTCATCGAGCGGCAGCTGTAGTGGCCGACCTCGCGGACGGTGCACAGGATGAGCGGGTACTCATCGTCGGGAAGCTCGGAGGGCGCCTCCCAGTCGTGCGCCATCAGGTTGGCGCGGCCGTCCTTGGTGGTGAACTTGCCACCAGCGAACATGTCGGGCGTACCGTGGTCGTTCACATCGGTGCTCTTGACGGGCCACTGGGCGTAGCCGCCCTCGGGAGCCATCTTCTCGTAGGTCGCGCCCACAAAGTTGGGGCACAGGCTAATGCACTCGTTCCAGATCTGCTCGGTGTTATCGTAGTGCATGGGATAGCCCATACGCGTGGACAGGTCCGCGAAGATCTCCCAGTCGTGACGGCACTCGCCCTTGGGCGGAACGGCCGCGTCAAAGTGCTGGAAGCTACGGTCGGATGCGGTAAAGACACCCTCGTGCTCGCCCCAAGAGGTGGCAGGCAGGATGACGTCGGCGAGCATGGTCGTCTGCGTCATAAAGATGTCCTGGCAGATGAACAGATCCAGCTCGGAGAGCGTCTTGCGCATACCGGCCGAATCGGGCTCGGTCTGCACCGGGTCCTCGCCGTAGTTGTAGAAGCAGTGCACCTTGCCCTCGTCGACCAGGTGACCCAGGTCGGTGAGCTTGTAGCCCTCCTCGAGCGGGAGCTTTTCCTCGGGCACGCCCCAAGCCTTGGCAAACTTGGCACGCACTGCCGGGTCAGTGACCTTTTGGTAGCCAGGGTACAGGTTGGGCAGCATGCCCATATCGCAGGAGCCCTGGACGTTATTCTGGCCACGCACGGGCGCGAGGCCGGAATTGGGTTTGCCGATCTGGCCGGCAACGCAGGCGATGGAGGCGATGGTGTGCACCGTCTTCAGGTTCTGCTTCTGCTGACATACGCCCATGCCCCAACCAATGATGGCAGAAGGCTTCGCCGTGGCGTACATCTCGGCAGCTTGGTGGATCAACGCGGGCTCGACACCCGTGATGTCCTGTACGGATTCGGGAGTGTAATTCTTGATGGTCTCCCACCACTCGTCAAAGCCGTTCGTGTGCTCGGCGACGAATTCCTTGTCGTAGAGGCCATCGTTGACCAGACAGTTGGCAAAGGCGTTGAGGAACGCAACATTGCAACCGTTCTTGATCGGAAGGTAGAGATCGGCGATACGCGCGGTTTCGATATGGCGCGGGTCGGCGACGATGATCTTGCAACCCTTTTCTTTGGCTCGCACGATACGCCTTGAGACGATGGGGTGCGAATCGGCAGGGTTATAGCCGAAGAGGAAAATGCAGCCCGCATCCTCCATACCGGGGATGGAGCATGACATGCAACCTGAACCAACCGTGTCCATCAGACCGAGGACAGTAGGGCCGTGTCAAGTACGGGCGCAGTTGTCTACGCTGTGGGTGCCGATGCACGCACGCGTAAACTTCTGCATGACGTAGTTCGCCTCATTGCCGCCGCCTCGCGAAGAGCCGGTGGTCATGACAGCGTTAGGACCATATTCGTCAATTATGGCCTGCATCTTAGATGCGGTGAAATCCAGTGCCTCGTCCCAGCTTACGCGCTCAAGATCCGCGCCCTTGGTGCGGCGGATCATCGGGTGCAGTACGCGAGGAGTCAAGATCTTGGTGTCGTTGATGAAGTCGTAGCCGCTCATGCCCTTAAGGCACAGCTCGCTCTGGTTGGTGATGCCGTTGAGCGGTTCGGTACCCACGACCTGGCCGTTTTGGACCAAGAGGTTAAACTGGCAACCGGCGCCGCAGTACGGGCAGATCACTTTATGCTTCTCCATGACACCCTCCTTCCTTTCTCTGCTACCGAATACTCGGTACTTATTTGACAATCATTGGGCCTGTCGCCCGACGCTTACGCCTCGTTTTCGATGGTGGCGCGGGCACGCTCGGCAGTCAGCTCCGCCAAACGTTCCTCGTCTACCAGGGTGAGGCCCTTGGTCGGGCACGCCTCGGCACACGCCGGACCGCCGGGACGGTCCACGCACAGGTCGCACTTGAGCACGAAGCTCTTAGTCTGCGAACCCACGCGCACGTCACCCATCAAGACGGGGACCTGCGTGGTCGCCACGCTCACGGCACCAAAGGGGCATGCCATGACGCAGCTCTTGCAGCCGATGCAGTTGTCCTCGTTGACGCCGATGCGATGGTTCTTTGGATCAAAGAACAAGGCGCCCGTAGGACAGGCCTTCGCGCACGGGGCATCCTCGCAGTGATGGCAAGCCACCGGTGCGGAGATCTCGTACGTACGCGTCACGCGCAGGCGCGGCGCGGCGATGTTACCGGGGATGTCGTGCGCCTCGATACACGCCGCCATGCAGGTTTGACACCCGATGCAGCGCGAAGAATCGGCTACGACTCGCTTATTACCCATGTTGTTCACTCCCTCCTGAATCCCTTGCCGGAGAGACCCTGTCGACATTGACCCAAGCCGCCCGTGGCCTGGCATCGACGAATCGAATGCATGCGGCGAAACATGCACTCGGTAGAGTTTCTCCAACGATATACAGGTTAAATATACGCAGTTGCAGGGGGCAAACTTGAGCATAGGCCCTGCAATACGGGTGTATTGCAGGGGTTTTGGCAGGTTGGAATTATTCTCTAGAAGCTATAAAGGTGAGTGTATTACATGCGTACACCTCAGAGATTTTTATGCGCTCTCATTTTGGATGTACTACGCTTGTATTCGTGTTTATGGTTATCTACTTGAGTGAAATAAAGTAATCGTTATAAGATGCTGATGTATCGGCACATGCCGCATTTGACCGACTATATTGCACGCTCATTAAGGGGGCCAGTGATGTCATCGACTCAAAAAAGAGCCATCCTGCAGGTGCGCATTCGCGAGGAAGACAAGCAGCATGCCGAGCATCTCTACGATGCCATGGGCACATCGCTCGCCGAGGCTGTCCGCTTATTTGTCGCGCAAAGCATTTTGATGCGCAAGCTCCCCTTTCAGCCGGTCGCCGTGCGCTCAAAGGACGGCACCGCCGCCTATGGATCGCTCAAAGCATATGGTGACCCCAATCGCCGCGCCGAGGAGCGCAATGCCTGGATTGAATACCTAGCCACAGAAAGCGATGAGTCGGTTTTGGGTCCCGAGGAAGTAGATATCCATAAGTAGCACCATCATCGACGAGACCGTCATCCTGCGCTACCTGCTTAACGACGACGAGGTCCTGTCACCGCGCGCCGCCAAGGTCATCGCCACGCGCACCGCTCGCGTCTACCCCGAGATCATCACACGCGTCGCCGTTACGCTGCGCGACGTCTACAAGGTCCCGCGCGTGGAGATTGCGACGGCCATGACCAAGCTGCTCGATGACGTCATGGTCGACGAGCCCACCGTTATCGCCCTTGCCATCAAACTCTTTGGCAAGACCCATATGGACTTTACCGACTGCCTCCTCGCAGCCCGAACCGCCATCTACAACGATGATGTCGTGAGCTTTGGCAAGCCCATCATCCAAGGCATGATCGATTACCGCCGTAAACGCCAAACCGTGGCCGACGTTCGCGACCGCGCCGCCGAAGCACGCAGCCGAAGCACCGACTCCACCATCGACAAGCTCCGCCACCGCCCCCCCCAGCTAACCCCATCCCCTCCTAAGTTGCGGTGAAATACGGACTGTTTCATGCCTTTAAAGGCCTCAACAGTCCGTATTTCACCGCAACTTATTGAAGGTGGACCGCGAACGATTTCGCTATCGGGAGTCGGCGTAGGGTTTTATTGTCGGAATGCCGTAACCGCGCATCATGGCACCGAACGATTCTACGTCGTAGGTGTCCGAGAGTTTGAAATGAATGACGTTGTGGCCCATGGCGCGAAGGTTCGCGTCGCGCATGAGGGCCGCTCGATACGTTTTTGCCGCCGCCCGCTCTGGATCATTTTGAGCCTCGTCTTCAAACTTGCCTAGCCCATGCAGCTCTGCCAGCGTCCATGAGCCGTCTGGCATCTGCCAGCCATAATCTGCTAGATAATAGCCAGCGTTTCCCGGTCGCGTTATCTCAACTTGAAGCTCGGGCGCGGCAACCCCAGCGAGAATCATCGCTGCTCTCGCCTCAGACTCGCCGCCATTGTCTGACCTGCCGTCCATATACTCAAAAACGTCAAAAGCACGCGCGATGCCATGCAGCCCTCGACAATTTGCCTGCGCATATGCTCGCAGCTCTTCGCGTTCGACATCGTACTCACGGGCCAAGCCATCGACATAACCCAGCGCATAGCGAAAGGCGCTCGATCGCGCGATATCAACAACCGTTCGACACGGAGCCGTCAGTGTAAACAGACCAAGCCGCCACACTTCGCCCGGGCGCCAGCGCTTGTATTCAACGAACTCATACGTATCACGCCTTGTAGACCGTGGCAGCAGCACTTGCACTTTATCCAGAAGCGTATACGCCGAGCCGATGCCGTAGAGCAGCGCTGCTGTCGCTCCGCAAAACACAGCATCCGGTTCAACGACCGCAATAGCGGATGCCAGCTGAAAGATACGATCTTCAACCCCAAGATTATTCCAATAGACCGGATCCGCATACACATGGTTGTAAAGACGAAGCATGAGCTCTTCCTGCATAAGCTCGCGCGCACGGCGTTCATCCCAAGGATCAATTGTTATAAGCAGCTGTCCATCTTGATGAATTCCAACGGCCGAGAATAGCATCCTTGCATAGGACTGCGGAAAACGTTTGCCTTTATCGAGCATGGCCAACCCCATAACCATCACGGCGGAGAGAATACCATTACGCTATCGCATGCTTCCGTCCGCAGGCCTTGCCAAAAGCTGACCAAAAGCTTGACGTCGCAGGTCAGAGCTTCAAAAAATATTTCCACTCTCGGTAGACGGTCGCTACGATCCTCCCAACGGCATCAAAATCCAACCTTACAAATAGTTGCGGTGAAATACGGACTACATGGGCCATAAAAGCCGAAAACAGTCCGTATTTCACCGCAACTTAGGTGGGGATGTGGGGTCCCCGGCACGTTTACGAAAACGGCTCTGATCCCAAAGGGAATCAGAGCCGTTAAGCTATCTTGTGGAGCGGGCGACGGGAATCGAACCCGCGTCATCAGCTTGGAAGGCTGGGGTTCTACCATTGAACTACGCCCGCAAGATATGGTCGGGACGACAGGATTTGAACCTGCGACATCCTGCTCCCAAAGCAGGCGCGCTACCAAACTGCGCCACGTCCCGAAGGTGTTGAGCAGCTAAGGTCTAAACCTTGCGTGTCCCAAAGCGAAGGAAATTATAGGGGAGACTCCCCGCCTGTGCAAGCGCAGAAACCCTAGCTCCTCGAATGTGCGACAAACTTGCTGTGGAGCAGACCGATCACAAACGCCACCACGGCAACCGGCGCCCACGCGGCTCCAATGTCCGCCAGCGGCAGCGCATCGAACGGCAGCCACGCACCCGCAAAGAACGCGTCTCGAACCGAGGTAATCACGCTCTGCACCGCGACAACGCCGCCGACCCAAACCCACACCTGCGGATGCGCGTCGCAAAAACCGTGCACCAGGCCCATAAGCACCAGCACGATGGCAACGGGATACAAGGCGTTGAGCATGGGCACCGAGAACATAAGGATCACGTCGAGGCCCACGTTGGAGAGTACGCACGAAAACGCCGCGAACACAAAGGCGAGAATCGCGAAGGGGCGGCGCATGGCCTCCTCGGAGGCCTCCGCTCCCCCCTCGATCACATACGTCTCGCAGAAGTAACGCGAGCAGCAGCTGATGAGGCCGATGCACACGTTCATGCAGGCGAGGAAGAAAATCGCAAATACCACAACCGTGCCGGCAAGGCCAAAGTGCATGGAGGCCGAACGAGCAAGAATTGCAGCGCCGTTGGTGGCGTCGGGCATCACGGTGCCGAGCTGCATACCGGCAAGCGCTAGGCCGCAGTAGATGATGGCCATGAGCACGCCGGCGATCACACCGGAACGCGAAATCTCGAAGGCCACGCGTTTGTCATTGGTAACACCCAACTCGTGGATGGTCTCGGCGATGATGATGCCGAAGGCGAGCGACGCAAGCAGGTCCATGGTCTGGTAGCCGGTCAAGAAGCCCTGCACGGCAGCACCGGCATCATAGGGAGCTTGCGGGGCGGCAGCCGGTCCCAGCGGCGAGATCACGGCGGCACCCACGACCAGCACGATGAGCGCAATGAGCGCGGGACCCGTAATGCGCCCGAGTACGCGCGTGATAACGCCCGGACGCAGCGTGAGCGCAAACGCGACGACAAAGAAGCCAACGGCAAACACCAGGCGAGCCGTGCCGAGTGAAACGCCCTCGGGCAGTAGCGGCACCAGCATCTCAAACGCCGTGGAACTCGTACGCGGAATGGCAAGGCACGGACCGATTGCCAGATATACTGCCGCAACAAAGAACTCGCCAAACTTGGGGTGCACGCGGCCGGCAAGCTCGCGCGCCGTTCCGGCAAGCGCCACGGCAATAAAGCCCATGACGGGCAGGCCGATGGCGGCGATGAGAAAGCCGAGCATGGCGACCGGCGTGGCAGAACCAGCCTGCAGCGCCAGCAGCGGCGGAATAATGAGGTTGCCGGCGCCAAAGAGCATCGAGAACAGCGCAATGCCGACGGTAACGACATGGTCGGAGCGCAAACCGCGCGGAGCGGATGAGGCCATATGCACACCTTTCGGGTCGAAACAAAAACGGGACGGGCAAAAGGCCCGTCCCGCAAGTATATACGCTCTAGCAGGCTAAATCGCGCAAAGCGTCAATCGCGGTGTCGACTTCCTCGTCCGTGTTGAAATACCCAAACGAGAAGCGGACGACGCCCTGGCGCTCGGTCCCCAGCGCGCGGTGCATGAGCGGAGCGCAATGGGCACCGGGGCGCGTCGCAATCCCCCACCCTTGCATGAGCGCGTCCGAAATCTCGGCAGAGTCGATATCGGCTACGTTGAGCGACACAATCGCAGAGCGCGCCTGCTGGTCAAAGGCACCGTAGAGCTTAATCCCCGGAATCTTGCGCACACCGGCAAGGAAGCGATCAGCGAGCGCACGCTCGTGGGCAGCAATCGCCTCGACCCCACCCTCGGCCTCGATAAAGTCGAGGCCGGCAGAAAGGCCCGCGATGCCGTGGCCGTTGAGCGTGCCCGCCTCAAGGCGCGTGGGCCACTCAAGCGGCTGCAGCGCATCGAAGCTGTGCACGCCCGTGCCGCCCATGGCCCACGGAGCCACGTCAATGCCCTCCGCCACGGCCAGGCCGCCGGTCCCCTGCGGACCCATGAGCCCCTTGTGGCCGGTAAAGCACACTATGTCGAGGCCCATGGCCTGCATATCGACACGCGCCGTACCGGCAGACTGCGAGGCATCGACGATCACCAGCGCACCGGCCGCATGGGCGATGGCCGCCACACGCACAATGTCGACAGCGTTGCCGGTCACGTTGGAGGCGTGCGTCACAACCACGGCACTCGTACCGGGCGTGACTAGCCGCTCGAGCTCGTCGTAGTCGAGCACACCGTTTGCGTCACAGCTCGCATGCTCAACGGTCACACCCCGCTCCGCTGCCAGGCGGTTGAGCGGACGCAGCACGGAGTTATGCTCGAGCACCGTGGTGACCACGCGGTCGCCGGGGCGCACCACGCCACAGATGGCGGTGTTGAGCGCCGCCGTAGAGTTGGGCGTAAAGCACACATGGTCCGCCCTCGGGCAACCCAAAAGGCGCGCGAGCTTGGCACGGCAACCGTGAATGGTACGAGCGGCGTCGAGGGCACCCGACGTGGCGCCGCGCCCGGCATTGCCGAGCGAGCACATCGCTTGCGTCACGGCATCGATGACCGCCTGCGGCTTGTGCATGGTCGTCGCCGCGTTATCCAGGTAGATCATCGCACGACCTCCCACATGTCGATCACCGTAAAGCCCTCGGTGGGAACGCCCGCCGCGGCGAGTTCGCCGCGCAGCAGTTCCTCATCGGCAGGCAACGCCTTCCACGCCAAACCGCAGCCGGCAGCGACCTCCCCGGGCACGGGAATCGTCCGCCCGGGAAGACCGCGCTCGATGCACAGGGATTCACAACCCATGGCGGCCGCCGTGGTAGGAAACGTGATGACAAGCGCCGGGCGCTTCTCCCTCATGGCAACTCCAACCAATACGCTACGGGCGCACGACGCGCACGGCCTGCTCCATCTTCTCCACGATCACGTACATGTTGGTGACCTCGCCCACCGCAAGCTGGTCTTTAATGCCATAGTGGTCGAGGCAGGTGCCGCAGGTGAGAATCTCGACACCCTGCTCCGCCAGGCCCTTCAGATCGTCGAGCACCGGCGAACCCTCGACGGTGAGCTTGGCACCGCCGTTGTAGAACAGCATGGTCGCGGGCAGTTCCTCCTGCTGCGTCACGGCAAAGATAAACGCCTTCATGAGCTTGTGGCCCAGCTCGTCGTCGCCACGGCCCATGCAGTCGGTGTAGACGGAAATGACGAGCTTGCCCTTGCCGGCGCTGGCATCACAGAAGGCAGCGCCATCCTGCTCGGGATCGGCCACGGCAACGGCGCCAGAGGTCGCCACGGTCACGTGCCACTCGGCGTCAGAAACCTTCTCGACCGAGGCCGTGCAACCCTTCTCCTGCGCCATCTTGGAGATGTTCTTGACGGCGGTCTCGTTATCGACCGAGGTCACGACGGTGCCCTCGCCATCGAGCTGCTTCAGAGCTTTGAGCGTCTTGACGACGGGCAGCGGGCAGGCATCGCCCATGGCATTGACTTCAATCTTGGTAGACATAGTTTTTCCTTTCAAAAGGGACCGCCCAGAACAGTAGGCGGTCGCATAAACGGTTTTCCTTAATGCACAACGCGAACGGCAGGACCGCCTGGCACCGGCTCGCACACGCGACCGACGACGGCGGCGATGCGACCCTCGGCATGCAGACGGCGCGCAAGCTCATCCACATCGGCAGCAGGTGCCGCGATAAGCAGGCCACCAGACGTCTGCGGATCGTACAGCGCATCCAGCATGCCCGGCTCCAGGTCCTCGTCGGCAGCCACGCGCGGGCCAAAGAAGTCCTGGTTGCGGTAGGAGCCCGCGGGGATAATGCCCAGACGCGCCATGTCGAGCACCTGGTCAAAGAGCGGTACCGCCCCCGACGCAAGCTCAACTTGCACGCCCGAGCCCTCGGCCATCTCGCACGCGTGCCCGATCAGACCAAAGCCCGTAATGTCGGTGCAGCCGTGAAGCTCAAGTCCCTCGGCCAGACGAATCGGAGCCTCGTTGAGGGTGCGCATCGAGTCAAACATGGCCGCGGCCTCGTCCTGCTCGATGAGCTCGCCCTTAATGGCCGTGGTGATAATGCCCGAGCCGATCGCCTTGGTCAGCAGCAGAACATCGCCCACGCGTGCGCCGCTGTTGGCGAGCATGCGGTCGAGCGCGACAAAGCCGCTCACAGACAGGCCATACTTGGGCTCGTCGTCGTTGATGGTATGGCCGCCCGCGATGGAGCAACCCGCCTCGACGCACTTGTCGGCGCCGCCCGCCAGAATCTGACCGGCACCCTCGATGCCCAGACAACTGGGTATGCAGAGTAGGTTCATGGCATGGCTCGGCCGCCCGCCCATGGCGTAGATGTCCGACAGCGAGTTGGCCGCGGCAATCTGGCCAAACAGAAACGGATCGTCGACCATCGGCGGGAAGAAGTCGATGGACTGCACAAGCCCCAGGTTCTCCCCTACGCGGAAGACGCTCGCATCGTCAGAGGTATCGAACCCCACGAGCAAGTTGTCGTTATGCACATTTGGCAAGTCGCCCAGGACCTGGGCGAGGGCTCCAGGAGCCAACTTAGCGGCTCAACCGCTCGCGGCCGTCATAGACGTGAGCCTAATCTGATCGTCAGCCATCGATACCTCCTCTCATCGGTCAATCATTTTCTCCCAGTATACGCATGAATGCGAGCCTGCGGCGGATGCATTAATTGAGCGCCTGTGCGCGAATCGCCGCGCCAATCGCTCCGGCAAAGCGAGCCTGGGGCGAGGTGGTCACCGGCGACCCCAGCAGCTCGCCCAACCGCTCCACCACGAAGGCGTTCTCGCACAGGCCACCGGTCAGGTAGTACGGGGCGCCCGCAGCCTGCCCGGCCATGGTCGCCACGCGCGAGACCACGCTGTCGATCACGCCACGTGCAATGTTCTCGCGCAGCTCACCGCGACCGATCAGGCTGATGACCTCGCTTTCGGCAAACACCGTGCACATGCTGCTGATCTTGGTGGGCTCACCGGAACGCGCAAGGTCGGCCATCTGCTGTTGGGAAATACCCAGACGGTCGGCCATGATCTCCAAAAAGCGCCCCGTACCGGCAGCGCACTTGTCGTTCATGGCGAACTTGGCCACGCGGCCACTTTTAAGCTGAATGACCTTGGTGTCCTGGCCGCCCACGTCAATCACCGTGCCGTGATCGCCAAACAGGCGCACGGCACCGGTGCCGTGGCAGGTGATCTCGGTCACGACCTTGTGCGCATAGGGCACGGCGACACGGCCGTAGCCGGTCGCGATCACGCGCACGTCGTCGGCAGCCACGTCGTAGCCAGCCGCTGCCAGTGCCTCGCGCAGCCGCTCGGAAGCATCGACCGAGGAGAACCCGGTTGGCTGCACGCACGTCCACGCCACCGAACCCTCCCCGTCGACCACAGCAGCCTTAGCCGCCGTAGACCCGATATCGATCCCGATCCCTATCATGGCTCTCTCCCAATCTAAACATCAAAGGTAGCGGCGCGTTCAGGCGCCTTAGCTCTAGGTTTCTCAGGTGCCGGAGATTGCCCCGAAAGAGGAGCGCAGCGTACTTTGGGTACGCAAGCGACGGTTTGAGGGGCAAGATCCGGTGCCTGAGGAAGCTAGAGGGTTTCGATGAAGGCGGCGATGCGCGTCTCGATCTGGCCCATGTCACCGTTGCTGTAGTCGGTCTCGATCTTCATATACGGAATACCCGCACCCTCGACGGCCTCCTGCATGCGCGCGCTCTCAACGTTGAAGGTGTGGCAGGCCTGTAGCACGCTCTCTACCACGCCATCGACATGGTACTTCTCGCACATGGCCAGCGTGTTCTCCATGCGGCCGTCGTTAGGCGTCATGACCGAGCAGTTGATATCCAGGTAGCGGTCGGCGATGGCGCGCAGAATGTCGGGCGCGTCCGGGTCGATCATCATAGCCGCCGTGCGCTCACCCGAGCAGTCGTCCATGCACACGACCACGCCGCCGTTGGACTCGATGGTGCGGCCGATCTTGTTAATCACACCGCCCACCGGGCAACCGGTGATCAGAATGCGCTTGGCGTCCGCCGCAACCGGGCGCTCGCCCGCGTCGTAGGCCTCGCGCAGCTTGGCGACCTTTTGCTCCAGCTGCTGCGTATAGGCCTCGATATCAAAGCTGAACGTACCGGCAAACATAGTGCTCATCAGGTCGATGCCGCTCATGGCCGCCGGCTGGTTGGCCTGCAGCGCACTCATCTTGAGCTGAGCCGCACGCAAGCGGTTGCGACGACGGACGGCAGCACGCAGGTCATCGTCGGTAATCGTGATGCCGTAGAAGCCCTCGAGCTCCTCCTTGAGCAGGCGGCACTCCTCGTACCAGCCTTCACGCTCGTAGGCGCGATCGCGACCCTGCGGAAGATGCAGAATGTGCGTGCGCTTGAGCTCGTTGAGTAGCTCGTACATCTTCTTCTTGCCGTCGCAGGTGGTCTCGCCGATGATCATGTCGCTAAAGTACGTAAACGGGCACTTTTGCGAATAGGCAAAACCATACGTAGACTTGATGAGCGGGCACAGGTTTGCCGGCAGCACCTTCTCGGCCTCGGGAATCACCTCGTCGGACGTGCCGCACAGCGCCACGCTCGCAGCCCCCGCGGCATCGATAATCTCGAGCGGCGTGTAGCTGCACAGAAAACCGACCAGGCGATTACCCGCCTGCTTATAATCCTTGACGCGAATAAACGCCGCCTTGCGTTGCTCGTTGAACTCCTCAAACGTGGACGGCAACGGCTGCTCAATATTTTCCGACATATAACTCCTTAACAAACCTTTTAACCAACCAAGGAAACGGCTTTCCCAGGTGCCCGAGGTTGCCGTGAAAGAGGAGCGCCGCGTACTTTGGTATGCAAGCGATGGTTTGAACGGCAAGATCGGGTGCTTGGGGAAGCCGCTGGACCGGATAGCCCTAAATGGTTTCCAAGAAAGCCTCAATCCTGGTTTGCAGTTGGCCTGCATCCTCGCCGGCGTAGTCGGTCGTGATGTGCATAAACGGAATGCCGGCCTCCTCGGCGGCCTTCTCCACGGCAAACGACTCCATCTCGTAGAGCGTGCAGAACTGCAAGGCCACGTCGACGATACCGTCGGCATGCAGGTCCTTGGCCATCTGGACAATGTCCTTCATACGCTGATTGTTGGGCGTAAAGACGGCGCAGTTGATCTTAAAGTAGCGCTCGGCGATGGCGTCGAGCATCTCGTCGACCGTCTCGCCGGACTCGTCGACCAGGTCCTTGTAGTAGCGCGAGCCCGTGCAGGACTCCTCGCCTACCACAACGCCGCCGGCCTTCTCGATAAGGTTGAACAGCTTCCAGTTGGGCACGGCCATGGGCGTACCGGTGTACAGGATGCGCTTGGTCCCCTTGGGTGCCACGCCCTCGCCGGCCTCGACACGCTGCTCGCACTCAGCCGCCATATCGTTGATGGCTCCGGTCAGACGCGGTGTGTCGTCCATAAAGGCGGCCTGAACGGTCAGCAGGCTGTCGAGACCGCTGATGGGCGCAGGGTCGGCAGCGCGGGTCGCAGCGAGGCGCTGCAGGGCGCGGCGCTTCTCATTGACGGCGTGGATGGCAGCCTTCAGGCCCTCGGGCGTAATCTTGACGCCGCACTCGTCCTCGATCTTGGCGGCGAGCTTCTTGACCTCGGCCTTCCAGGTCACGAGCGTCGACTCGTCGTGCACGTTGGGAATATCCATGACGTACATGTTCTTTTGCGTGGCAAAGAACTCGTAGGCTTTCTTCTTACCGTCGCAGGTGTTCTCGCCTACCACCAGGTCACTCGACTCAATGTAGGGGCAGACCTCGCCCAGCTTAAAGCCGGCAAAGCTCTTGATAAGCGGGCAGGTGTTGCGCGGCAGGTGCTCCTCGACCTTATCGGTTGCCCAATCGGCACCCGAGCACAGGCCCACGGGAATGCCGTCACAGGCAAGCACGATCTCCTCGGGCACGTACACGCAGAACGAGCCGACGATCTTGGTGGCCTCGCCGGCCTCCTTCTTGTCGAGCATCTCCTTAATACGGCCGCTATGGATGTTGGTGGCCACAAAGTCCAGGTAGGACGTGGACTTGGGGCGATTGTGCTGCATCAGAAACATATCGCCGTACATCTGACCCACGGCGCCCAGCAGCATGTCGTGGTCGGCAAGATTCATGCCGAGGCTCTCCCACATCGGATGGAAATCGAATTCTTCAGCCATGACGGTTCCCCTCTCGAACCAAAATTGAATAGCTACGGTATTGCTGCACGGTGGGTGGCGAAAACCCAGCCGCGCCTAAACCCGGAATTTTAGGGAACCTGCTTTGCGGTCGATTATTTAGTTGTTCGTCGTCTCTCCCGGAGCCGTGAACATACCTGCTCATATGCGACTCCGAGCTATATATAGGGCACGCGCGGCAACGCGGCGAATGTATGTCGTCTGCGGCATGTGCGCACCCTCCTTTACAAGTTAAGGTCAACTATATCAACGGTCATCGTCCAGACGAACACCGTTGACATTCGTACGACAGCGTCGTGCGTCGTCGTTTAATAAAAAATTATCTTGATTGGTAAGAGTTTGTCGTCCCTCATTCGGCGAGCGGCAAGACAAAGCCGCCGAGGCTTATATCCCCGACGGCATTACCCGGCGCTATCGACAAACCAAATGGATCCTGCTGGCATCAAAATGCATGCGCAGCGTCTCGCCTGCTTGCGGCAGCGCGTCGACAGGCATGCCCACCTTGTTGACCTTCCACTGCAGACGCGTGGGCGCATCGACGCGCGGCACGTCCAGCAACACCAGCCGCTCAAAGCGCGAATCACTCACGCGGGCCACGTGCAAGTCATAGCTGTTGCGGCCCCGCTCAGCGCGATTGTCAACATGGAAGTAGCTTGCGCGAATACCCAGGTACGCCACGTCATCGGGAATCTCGCGACCCACGTTAAAGGTCATGCCCCAGTCGAGGGCCTCAACTTCTTCGTCGCCGATCTTGCGCGCCCGGCTTGTGTTCTTGCAGCCCGTCAGGCGGAGCGCCGCCAGCGTCTGCGGACGGCGGACCACATCCTCAACGGAGCCAGTCTCCTCAACATGCCCGTCGTGCATCACGCAGATGCGCTGGCACAGGCGGCACGCCTCGTCGATGTCGTGGCTCACGTAGAGCACGGTGCGGTTACAGACGTCGAACAGGTCGAGCATGTTCTGCTCGAGTGCGCTCTTAAGATAGGAATCGAGCGCGCTCATGGGCTCGTCGAACATAAAGATGCCCGGATGCGCCGCCACCATACGGGCAAGCGCCACGCGTTGCTGCTGCCCGCCCGAAAGGCGCGCGGGATATCGGTCGGCAAAAATGGCCAGACCGAAAATGCCCAGATAGCGCTCGGCGAGCTTTTTGCGCGCGGCGGCGTCGCCCGCATCCTTTACACCGGCACATACGTTATCGGCCACCGTCATGTTGGGAAACAGCTGATAGTTTTGGAACAGCAGGGCGCATTTTCGCTCCTGGGGCGACAGGTTGATGCCCGCCGCCGAGTCAAAAAAGGTCACGCCGTTGACAACGATCTTACCCTCGTCGGGCGTCTCCACACCGGCGATGCAGCGCAGCGTACAGCTCTTGCCGCAACCCGAGGCGCCCAGCAGGGCCACGCGCTCCTCGCCGGCCTCAAGCTGCATGTCGAGCACAAACCCGGGATAACGTTTCTTAATATCCAAAACGAGCGACATAGCTTATCGACCTCCCCGCGGCGCCGCATCATCACGCATGAGCTCGGCCAGCGCCTCGCGATCGATACGCAGCGCATCGCCGCCGACTGGGTCGAGCGAATCGCCCTGTCCGGCGAGACCTTTGGCCTGTTTGCGCTCCGCACGGGAAAGGCCACGTTCGCGATACTTTTGCGAATGCGCCGTGTACATATTGATGAACAGAATGACCAGGAAGCTGAACGCGATTACGACTACGACCCAAAAGAGGGCCACCGACGTATTGCCGCCCATCCACTCAAAGTAAATCGCAATGGGAATGGTCTGCGTAATACCGGCGTAGTTGCCCGCAAAGAACAGGGTGCAGCCAAACTCGCCCATCGCGCGGGCAAAGGCGAGCACCGTGCCGGCGGCAATCGAGGGCCAGCCAAGCGGCATCATGAGCTTGGCAAAGATGCGACGCTCGGACCATCCCAGGGTTCGCGCGGCGTCGAGCATCTGCGCGTCAAGACTCTCGAAGGCTCCGAGCGCCGTGCGGTAAACCAGCGGAAACGACACGACGACGGCCGAAATGACCGCCGCGGGCCACGTAAAGACGATCGAGATGCCGTGCGCGATAAGCCACTGGCCCACCCCGGTCGATCGACCAAATAGCATAAGCAGCAAAAAGCCGCAGACCGTGGGTGGCAGCACCATAGGAATCGTAAAGACCGAATCGAGCAGGCCCTTGATGCGACTCGAGGTACCCATAGTCTTCCACGCGGCGAACAGGCCCAGCGCAAAGGAGATCAGCAGGGCAAGGCCGCTCGTTTTGATAGAAACCCAAAACGGACGGTAGTCGATGCCGCCAAAAAACGTCTGGGCGCACTCCGCCAGCGAAGGTGGCTCCGTCGTCGAGACGCTCGCATACGGCACTAAGGCGGCGTTGTCGCTCCACAGGGCTCCGCCACCCAGATCAAGCTCGGCGTTCGCGGCCTCGGCGGCATTCACCACCGTGTAGCAATCGCCGTCTTCGCCCTTCACCTTAAACTGATAGCGATAATCGCCCTGCACAAGTTCGTTGTCCGAGGTAAACACCCACTCAAGCCTGGAGTCCTCCAGCAGCGCTCCGCCCATGGAGTGAGACTTATCGAGCCCCGTGAGCATCTTCTTAAGCGCCTTTTGGTCAGAGGCGTTTGTAATGTCGAGCCCCGCGTCCTTAGCGGCGTGTGCATCAACCCACACCACGATGTTCGAAGGCGTCGTCACCGTCACAAGCGTCGTCTTTTTGTAGATGGGAAATCGATAGCCCTCGGGCTGACCTGCAAACGAGCGTGCCGTGCCCTTGGCATTGCGCTCAAACGCGTTGAGGCCAAACTCGACGCCATCGATAAGCGCGGAGTCCTCGGTCGCCTGGCACCCATCGGCGGTGGTAAAGAGAGCCTCGGCACAGGCAGCCCCAGGCAGCGAGGTAAACGCAAAGAGAACCGCTGCCAGCGCGGCGAGCAGGCGAATCGTTTTCCTTGACACGGGCGACTCCTCAAACACAGGGCAACGGCGCGCAGGCACGCCGGTTCAATCAAAAAGGACAGGCGATCGCAAGAACGCCCGCCCTCAAGAATATCGTTATACAGTGCCCTTTCGCACTACTCGGAAAGCTCAAAGCCGTACTTGGCCCAAATCTTCTGGGCTTTCTTGTTGGTCAGGCAGAAGTCGATGAACGCCTTGGCCTCGTCGGCATGCTCGGAGCTATCGGCGACAGCGCCGGGATACACGATGGGCTTGTGCGAGTCCTCGGGGCACACGAAGGCCTCCTCGATGCCGTCGTAGCGGAAGATATCGGAGCTGTAGACAAAACCCGCCACGCAGTCGCCTGTAGAGACGTAAGACGCAGCGGTGCCGACCTTGTCGGCCAGGGCTACCTTGTCGGCGAGCTCGGGCGCGTACTCGCCGTCGTCGCCCTCGGTACCGGTATAGAGGCCCACGGAAGCCAGCGCCTGGTTGGCGTACTTGCCGGCGGGGACGGTCTTGGCGTCGCCGATGGCAATCTTACCGTCCAGATTCGCGACGTCGGCGATGGCCTCGACCTTAGTATCGGAGCCCTCGGCGCGAATGATCACGAGATCGTTGACGAACATGTCCTCGCGGGTGTCGGTGTCGACGAGCTCGGCGGTCTCAGCGTCATCCATGGTGCCCTTGGAAGCGGTGATGAGCACGTCGACCGTGGCGCCGGCCTTCATCTGCTCGACGAGGTCGCCGGAGGCCTTAAACTGCGTGTCGGCAAAGGTGGTGCCGGTTTGGTCGGTGTAGAGCTCCTGAACCTCGGGCAGGGCCTTCTCGAGGGAGTTAGCGGCAAAGACCTGCAGCTCGACGGTTTCCTTCTTGGAAGAGGCCTTGGCGGAGCCGACATCGGATCCGGCCGGCTCGGACGTCTTGCTGCCCGAACAGCCGGCAAGACCAAGGCCGGCAGCGGCGACAGCAGAAAGCGAAACGAATCCGCGGCGAGAAACCATATCGAACATGTTCAACCCTTTCGAACGCTATGCCCGGGCACCCCGCCTCGGGCTTTAATCTGCAATCAGATTATACTTCTGCGCGAATAATGATAGTGAGATATTATTCTCGTCAGAGAATATAGTTTCAAGTTACCGTGCACCTCGGCGTCGATTCGGCGGAAAACAAAGGCGGAGCAGCCGTTCAGGTCGCCCCGCCGCAGGTAAACCGCTTAGTTGGTATGTCCGCCGCCCGCCGTCATCTGAGCCGCATGCTCCAGCTGGTCTGTTATGGCCTCCCAGCTTTCGCGGGCGGCCTTCGTAGAACCGGGAAAGTTTACGACAAGTGTATGACCTCGTTGCATGCAAATAGCGCGCGAGAGCATAGCGCGGCGTGTCTTGGTCATGGAGTACGCACGGATTGCCTCTGCAATACCCGGCACATCGCGGTCGCAGACGGCACGCGTCGCCTCGGGCGTCACGTCGCGCATCGAAAGTCCCGTGCCGCCACAGGTGAGGACGACGTTGGCGTGGCACTCATCGGCAGCTTCCACAATGGCATCACCGATCTCGCTGGCGTCGTCGCGCACGACCACATGTGAGACGACCGTCCAGCCCTGCGCCTCGATAAGTTCCTCGAGTGCGGCTCCAGCCTCGTCCTGAGCAAGATCGCGCGTATCCGAGCACGTCACGATCGAAATCTTCAACTCCATAGTCTTCCTCCTACAACAACGTTCCCTCGGGCAGGTCGACACGCACGACATCCACGACGTCGCCTGCCTTGAGCTCACACGGCCCTTCGTCAATACGCAGCAGACAGTTGGCACGCTGCATCGTGCCGAGCAGCGCCGAATTCTGCGTCTTGGCCTCGGTCACCAACAGCTCATCGGTCTCGGGGCCGCGCAAAACCGTGGCGCGATCGAAGAAGCGTCGGTCCTGGCGCTTTTTCACACCGTGGGTAAGAACCGCTCGCTGCACGGGGCGCGCCCCCTCGGCAAAACCACGCATCTTGCGAATCGCCGGGCGCGCGAGCATCTCAAAGCCCACATACGCCGCGGCCGAATTGCCTGAAAGCCCCAGGTAGGGCTTACCCCCGAGCAAGCCAAACGTGATGGCCTTGCCCGGACGCATCGAAATGCGGTCAAACAGCACCTCGCCCTCGCGCCGGACGAGCGCCGTCACGTAGTCGTAATCGCCCGCCGAGGCGCCACCGCTCGTAATGACAAAATCGCACTCCTGCACGGCGCGATGCACCAGTTCGGCAATCGCCTGCTCATCGTCGGGCGCAATGCCGTAGAACACGGGCTCGGCTCCTGCATCGAGCGCCTCGGCCATCAACGCCGAGGAGTTGGAGTCGCGAATCTGCCCGCGCGCCGGCACGTTACTCGGTGCGACCAGTTCCGTGCCCAGCGAGATGATGCCCACACGCGGGGCAGCGTGCACCTTCACGCTCGCGTATCCGGCGCTTGCCAGCAGACCCGCGCCCGCCGGAGCCACGACCTCGCCGGCGCGCATCACAGCATCGCCGGCATGGGCCTCCTCGGCGGCAGAGCGAACGTTCTCCCCTACCTTGGCCGGCGCCGAGAAGCGAACGTGCGAGCCCTCGTTGCCATCGCCGTCAAGCACGTCGACGATCTCATATTTCACTACGGCGTCAGCACCCTCGGGCACCGGCGCGCCCGTCATGATGCGGACGGTCTCGCCCGTGCCGACCACGCCCCCAAAGACATGGCCCGCTGCCTCGTGTCCGATAACGTCGAGCGTCACCTGTGCCTCGTCAGATGCCTGCGCCAAGTCCGCCGAGCGCACGGCATATCCGTCCATAGCGCTGTTGGCAAACGGCGAGATGTCGATATCGGCCACCGCGTCCTCGGCCAAGGGAAGACCGGCGGCCTGCCACACGGGAATCTCGACGAGATCGGTCGGAGCAACGTGCGACAGAACGATCGACTGCGCGTCCTCCAGCGGAATGAGTTTCTCTGCCATATGCACCTCTTTAATGCCACGGCGCACAACAGGGACGCCGATTCTTTATGCTTGTCTCAGTATAATCCCCCGACGCGCGACCGCGATTTGGCCTGTACCCGCAAATACACCTGTCGGCCGCAAGCCGCGAAACAGAATGGAAACCAACCCACCGGCTCGTCGCGCTTGCCGCGTTTTATAATGCTTGCGTTGCAACCTAAAAGAGGAATATATGGCTCATAACAACAAACCCGAAAGCGCAAACGAAGCGCAGGATCATTCCCAGCCGCTCGACGATGGCGGCTTTTTCTCCCTTAGCGACGTCATCATGGCCGGCAGGCGTCAACTCACCCGCTCCGAGCAGCTCTTGGCCGCCGACACACGCCGCAACGCCCGCAACCTACTCGCGAGCGCCAAGTTGCTCGCACTCGTCGTCATCGTCTCGCTCGCCATGGGTGTTGCCGCTTGGGCATTTTTGGCCTCGCTGAATATCGCGACCGATTATCGCGAGCACCACGTGTGGATTTACGTGTTGCTTCCCGTTGTGGGCGTTGCCACCGCATGGGTGTACAAAAACCATGGCCTTGCCGCCAAACGAGGTAACAACCTGGTCATCGACTCCGCCCTGGGCACACGCCTTATCCATATGCGCATGGCCGTCCTCACCTTCGTCTGCTCCACGCTCACGCACCTAACGGGCGGATCGGCCGGCCGCGAGGGCGCCGCGGTGCAGATTGGCGGCACCATCGCCAGCAACATCTCGAGCCTCGCCCACCTCAAAAAGCATGACCACCACGACCTCATGCTCGCCGGCATCTCGTCGGCCTTTGGCGCCGTATTCGGTTCGCCCCTTGCCGGAGCTTTCTTTGGCATGGAGATGTGCTTTATCGGCAAGATCGACTACACCGCGGGCATCTACTGCCTGGTCGCCTCGTTTACCGGCTACTTTACGTCGCTTGCCTTGGGAACCGAGTACGAGGCGAATGTTATCGCCAGCGTTCCCAAAATGACACCACGGACGGTTGTCATCGTTGTTATCAGCGCCATTATCTTCGGTCTGACGGCACGCCTCTTTGCCTGGTCGGTTCGAACCGTCAAGAGCCTGTACGGTCGCTTTATCACCAACTACCTTGCTCGCGCACTCGTGGGCGCGCTCGTGGTGCTCGCGGCCTACGCGATGCTCGACGCCTGGAAGTATGCCGGCCTTGCCACCTGGCTCTCGGGCGCCGGGTTCGCCGGTAACACGACCCTTGCCGACGCAGCCATCAAGCTCGTGGTGACGGCGCTCACCCTGGGTGCCGGCTTCCAAGGCGGCGAGGTCACGCCCCTGTTTGGTATCGGTGCGGCGCTCGGCGGCTGGATCGGTTGCCTCGTCGGAATCGACCCCAGCTTTCTGGCAGCGCTGGGTATGCTCGGCGTGTTCTGCGCCGGCCTCAACGTGCCCATCACCACCTGCATGATGGCCATCGATCTGTTCCACGGCACGGCCGCCGGGTTCTTTGTCATCGTGGCCTTTATCAGCTATCTCGTCGGCGGCCACCGCGGCGTGTACCCCGCCCAGCGCATTATCTCACCCAAGCGTCGTTCGCTTATTGTGGATGAGGGCGGTACGGTAGCGGATGCTATCGAGCGCCACAACGACCTGATAGAGTAGACGTAAGTATTCGCCGTGCAGCCACAATCGGGGGCAATTCGACCTGAGCGCGACCGCACCGTCACGTCATACGCCGGGAGTCGCCCCATGCACGTAACTGATTTTGGTCGCACGCTCATCATCGCCAACCCCGCCGCCCAGTCGGGTGCGGCGCGCGAGGTCGCTGAGCGCCTGCAGCGCTTTTTGGACATGACCGCGCGCGCATCCCAGTTTGACCTGGTGCTGACCGAGCGCATGGGACATGCCAAGGAACTTGCCGCACGGGCCCAGGGCTACCGCACGGTTATCGCACTCGGCGGCGACGGCGTGATCCACGAGGTCGTCAATGGCTTGATGGCGCAAGAAGAGGCGGTTCGACCGGCGCTTGCCGTCCTGCCCGTAGGCTCCGGCAATGATTTTGCCCAAACACTCGGCATCGACGATTTCTCCGGCAAGGATTTTGGCGCGCTGCTCACCTGCGAGCTGCAGCATCAGGACATCGGGCGCATTCGCTCGTGGAGCCCTGCAAGCGGCAGCGGCGAGGCTGCCGCTGAGTACTACGACCAGACGCTTTCGGTCGGCATCGATGCCGCCATCGGCCTTGGCACCACCGAGCTGCGCAAAAAGACGGGCCTCGCCGGCGCTCCGCTCTACACCCTATCGGGACTTGAGCAGTTTGGCCTGCGCTACCGCAACTATCCCATGACGGTCAGCTTTGACGGTGCGCCCGCAGAGCGCGTGCGGGCGATTATTATGGCCATCCAGCTGGGGCCCACGTACGGCTCGGGCTATCGCATCTGCCCCGAAGCCGACCCCTGCGACGGCATGCTCGACGTCTGCTACGCCTGCGGCCCCGTCCCCCGTGCGGTCGCCCTGCCTATGTTTCTTTCGGCCAAGGACGGCCATCATACCAAGCTGCCGCCGGTTCGCATGCGTCGTTGCCGTCATGCCGAGCTCACGTTCGAGGAGCCCGACTACCCCATCCAGGCCGACGGCGAGCCCATCGTCGCCTCGCGCATCGAGGTCGACGTCCTCGGTGGAGCCCTCCACATCTGGCACCCAACCCGCTAGCCACCTTAAGTTGCGGTGAAATAGGGACTGTTTATGCAGCTAAAGCCGCAAAACAGTCCCTATTTCACCGCAACTTATTGAGAAAATCATTCCTCCCCGCCCGGCTTGCGACGGTTGGCCTTTTTAATCGCGTTGAAGTGTTTGTCGTTGAGTCTGCGCTGGCGCGATCGCTGTGGCACCTTGGTCTTTACACGACGGCGCGGTGGACGCCCGCGACGCTCAAGCTCTGCCCTCAGCTTACGCAGACAGCAGCTGCGATTCTGAAACTGACTGCGGCTCTCACGCGCCGTCACGACAATCCCCGTGGGCCCATGCTTCATGCGCACCGCCGAGTCCGTCGTGTTCACGCCCTGTCCGCCCGGACCCGTCGCGCGAAACACCTGCACCTCGCAATCGCGTGCCAGCTCCTCGACCGACATCTCGGCATAGCGCGCATACTCGCGCCATCCCATCTTGTTCTCATCCATATCAATACCTCCCCTCATACAAAAAATGTGACAAAGGGACAGTCCCTTTGTCACATCGCATACCAATCGCTTGTGCTGCGCGCCTAGGCGAACGTGATCTCGCCGTTCTCGCAGTCCATTTCGGCGATACGGGCCAGGCTCTCAACGCGGAAGCCGCGCTCGCGGAGCTTATCGCCACCGCCCTGGAAGCCCTTCTCAACGGCGATGCCGATGCCGGCAACCTCGGCACCCGCGGCCTCGCAGATCTTAATAAGGCCCTCGAGCGCGCAGCCATTGGCCAAAAAGTCGTCGATAATCAGGACCTTATCGCCCTCGGACAGGAAGCGCTTGCCAACGATGACCGGGTACTCCTTCTGCTTGGTAAAGGAGTAGATGGTCGTGGCATACTGCTCGCCGTCAAGGTTGATGGACTGGGCCTTCTTGGCAAAGACCACCGGCACGCCGCCAAAATGCTGAGCTGCGATGCAGGCCATACCAATGCCCGAAGCCTCGATCGTCAGGATCTTGTTGATCTCGACACCCTCGAACAGACGGGCCCACTCGGCACCCATGTGGTCGAACAGCTCAACGTCGCACTGGTGGTTGAGGAAGGCATCAACCTTAAGGACGTTACCGGCCTTTACGATGCCGTCATGGCGAATACGATCCTCAAGCTCCTGCATGGCGCAACCCCTTCTCGCGGCAACGATACCGCGCGATTAATAAACGTTGTTCGATAGTCTACCACGGACCGACCCCCGCCCGCCCCACAAGCCGCATCGCACCATAAAGCTGCAAGACCAGTAGATAGACCCGATTCGTGGCAAGCCTGCCACCACAAGCTAATGGCGGGCGCGCATCCTCACCAAACGCACCATAGCGAGCGCAAAGCCCACAGCGGCCACAGCCATGAGCACGTAGAACACCGAGCGAAAGCCAAACAGGAACACATCCGGACGGCCTTCAACAAAACTGGTCACGGCCTCGCCCATCGCCACGCTCATCTGCCCATACAGGATATTCGACGCCACCGTAATGCCGAGTGCCATGCCGGCGTAGCGCGCCAAACTGCCCAAGCTGCCTGCAAAACCGAGCGCCTCGCGCGGGGCCGAACCCATATACAGCGAGTTGTTGGGGCTCTGGAAAATCGACGTGCCGCACGACATAAACGCGGCACAGCACACGATCACAGGGATAGAAGAGTGCTCGTCGAGCGTGCTTACCGCAAAGAGACCGCACACGTACACGCCCAGGCCGACCGCCGTGGGGCCCTCGCAGCCAACACGGTCCGAAACCGTTCCCGAAAGCGGGCCGATAAAGGCATTCACCATCGGCAGTGCCAAAAAGAGCAGTCCGGAAATATCGGAGCTAAAGCCATGGGCGTCCTGAAAATAGAACGGCAGAATAAACTCGGATGCGCCAATGCCAACGAACACGATGAGCATGCAGGCAAGGTTGATGGTGAAGGCCGAATTTGCAAAACAGCGACGAGCGGCCTCGATCAGGGACATGGGGCGCTCGCCAGCCTCCGGCTTAACATGCGGCAGCGTGTAGAGCCCCACGATAAACGAGATGACGCCAATGGGTAGGTTGATGAGGAAGATGCTCTCCCAGGGAAAGCTTGCCACCAGCATGCCGCCCAGCACGGGGCCACACATCATGCCGAGGGCCACGAAGGTCGCGAGGATACCCATGGCACGACCGCGCTCGCGCGCCGGAAACGACTCGGTGATGATTCCCATGTTGTTGGCCATGGCCGCCGCGCAACCAATACCCTGCACAATGCGTGCCAGAATAAGAACTTCGAGCGAGGCCGAAAGGCCGCACAACAGCGAACCGACCGTAAAGACGATGACGCCCAGCTGGAACACGCCGACCTTGCCGCGCACGTCGCCCAGACGGCCAAACGGCAACATAGCCACGCACGTCGCAAGCAGATACACCGAGCTTACCAGCTGAATGCGATCGAGGCCCACGCCCAGCTCCTTTTGCATCACGGGCAGCGCCACGGTCACGACGGTCGAATCCAGGCACGACATAAACGTCATGATGAGCACGGTAAACAGAATAGCCCATTTGTTCTTGCCATGGGTGTCGCCCTCAAGGGCAATGTGCTCGCGGCGCAGCTGCTCTGCGGTTTTCTCCATATCCATCCTTTCGAGTAGCGCAACGCAAAAACGGGACCCCAATCGCCTGCAAACAGTCGCGATTGGGGCCCCGCCTACGGAATCGGAACGAAAGGTCACCGAAGCTTTCGCCAGCATCGGCGCCTTGTGCGAACGCTAGCCTAGCACTGCTCGAGCGCCTGCTCAAGGTCGGCAATCAGATCGGCCGTGTCCTCGAGGCCGCACGACAGGCGCACCATGTCGGCGGAGATACCACAGGCGATGAGCTCCTCATCGTTCATCTGGCGATGCGTGGCGTTAGCAGGATGCAGGCAGCAAGTGCGGGCGTCGGCCACGTGCGTGGCGATCTGGGCGAGCTTGAGGCTCTTCATAAAGGTCTCGGCCGCTGCGCGACCACCGTTAAAGCCAAAGCTCACAACGCCGCACGTACCGTTGGGCATGTACTTCTGAGCCATGTCATAGTACTTATCGCCCTCCAGGCCCGGATAGCTCACGAAACGCACCTTGGGATGGCTCTGCAGGAACTTGGCAACGGCCAGGCCGTTCTCGCAATGACGCGGCATGCGCACATGCAGGCTCTCGAGCGAGCTGTTCAAGAAAAACGCCGCCTGCGGGTTCTGCATGGGGCCGAGGTCGCGCATGAGCTGAGCGGTTGCCTTGGTGATGAAGGCGCCCTCGCGACCGAACTTCTCGGCATAGGCCACGCCGTGGTAGCTCTCATCGGGCGTGGTGAGACCCGGAAACTTGTCCGCATGGGCCATCCAGTCAAACTGGCCGTGGTCGACGATCACGCCGCCCAGGTAGGCAGCATGTCCATCCATGTACTTGGTGGTGGAGTGTGTAACGATGTCGGCGCCCCACTCAAAGGGACGGCACATCACGGGCGTCGGGAAGGTGTTATCGACCATCAGCGGCACGCCGTGGTCATGCGCGGCCTTGGCAAAGCGCTCAATATCGAGCACGGCAAGGGCGGGGTTGGCGATCGTCTCGCCAAAGACGAGCTTGGTATTGGGCTCAAAGGCCGCCTCGAGCTCCTCGTCGGTGCAATCGGGGGCAACGAACGTGCAGGTCAGACCCATACGCTCCATGGTATGAGCCAGCAGGTTGTAGGTACCGCCGTAGATAGCAGAGCTAGCGACCACATGATCGCCGGCACCGGCCACGTTAAAGATCGCGAGGAAGTTCGCGGCCATGCCCGAGCTCGTGAGCATCGCTGCGGTGCCGCCCTCCATCTCGCAGATCTTGGCGGCAACCAGATCGCACGTGGGGTTCTGCAGGCGGCTGTAGAAGTAGCCCGACTCCTCCAGGTCAAACAGCTTGCCCATGTGCTCCGACGTGTCGTACTTCCACGTGGTGGACTGGTAGATGGGCACCTGGCGCGGCTCGGCATCTCCCGGGTGATAGCCGCCCTGAACACATGTAGTACCGATGGTCTGCTCGCTCATATCTAGCTCCCTTGCCTGGGTTTTAGTTTTATTCGGTTCACGATACCGCTACCCTGCACCCCTCTCAACCCATCCCAAAGGTAGGTTATGGGACAAATTGATCAGGGGTATTTATCTCAAGCCTTGGGCATTTGCTCGATAGATAAAAACGAGACATACATGAAGCTCTCGATGATTACATGCCCCGTCACGGGTACCATAGGCGGGTACACCGTGACCAAGGAGACAACGATGAAGCAAATCGATACGGCCCAGCTCGACATCACCGCCTGTCAGGCTCAAGCTGCCGAATACCACGCCCGTGGCTTTAACTGCGCGCAGGCCGTCGCCTGCACGCTCGCGCCTGCCGTCGGACTCGACCCCCAGGTCGCCTTTACCCTCACCGAGGGCTTTGGCGCCGGCATGGGCGGCATGACCGAAACCTGCGGCGCCATCTCGGGCGCCGTGGCCATCATGGGGTCTGTAATGAGCGACGGCATGGAAAACCCCAAGACTAAGGGCCAGACCTACAAGCTGTCGCGCGAAATCGCCAAGCGTTTTGGCGAGAAGAACACGACAACCGTCTGTGGCACGCTCAAGGGCATCGGATCGGACAAGGGTCCGCTCCGCAGCTGCCCCGGCTGCATCGACGATGCCGTCGAAATCGCCTGTGATGTGCTAAAGCGGCTCGCAGAGTAAACGGCAGCAACATAAAACGACGGCCGGCTCGCTTGGGATCCATCCAATAGTACGCCAGCCGTCGCCGTTAGAACTCGGCAAATGCGGAAGCGCCGACCTCAATCTCCTCGCGCCCCGCCATAAGCTCGCGCATCTTGGCGCAAAACGACTCCTGCTCCCCTGCCTTAAACACCAAGTGAAGTGTCACGGTATCCGCGTAATCGGTATCCGAAACCTTGGCACCCGAATCCTGGGCCAAGCGAAGCACCTGCTCATACTGCGGATAGGCCACATGCACGTCAACCGGCACGACACTCGTCATCTCGACGATCTGCCCGGACTCCTGAGCCGAGGCCACCGCCGCCTGCGTCGCCGCGGTATAGGCGCGCACCAAGCCACCAGGACCCAACAGCGTGCCACCAAAATAGCGCGTCACCACGCAGCAAACATTTTTGAGCCCCGCACCGCGCAGCACCTCGAGCGTCGGCATACCACTCGTGCGGCTCGGCTCACCATCATCGCTCTGGCGCTCGCGCCCATCGACCAAAATCCACGCGGGAACATTGTGTCGAGCGTCGTAATGACGCTTGCGAACCATCTCGATAAAGGCACTCGCCTCATCCTCGGACTCAATATGGACCAGCTGGGCAATAAACCGGCTCTTGCGGTCCACAAACTCACCCGAAGCCTCAATATTCGATTGCAGAGTAAAATAGCTGTCCAACAAAGCCCCTCAAACACAAGCAAAGCAACAAACAGCCTCAATAATACGGCAAAGGCCGTACCGATTGTCAGGGTAACAAAAATGCCAAGTGGGCCTGTAAGCCGGGTTCTGTCGTGAACGGTCATTTATCTTGTCTGCACGTTACCGTGCAGCTCCACGCACGCAACCCGAACGCGGACCGGGCCGGCCCATAGCGTTCCTATTCGCGCTTGCTCCGGATGGGGCTTGCCAAGCCGCCGTGTTGCCACGACGCTGGTGGTCTCTTACACCACCGTTTCAGCTTTTCCCTTTACGCCTTGCGGCGCAGGTGGGAGTCTTCTTTTCTGCGGCGCTTTCCGTCGGATCACTCCGCCCGGCCGTTAGCCGGCATCCCGCCCTCTGGAGCCCGGACTTTCCTCACGCGTGCCGCAAGCAGCACATCGCGCGACCGTCTGGCCCACTCAGCAGTGCAAGAGTGTAGCACACCGTTGTCACAGGCAATGGCACAACACAAGCGTTCGACACGATAAACCAAGAACCACGCTATGCAGTACAATAGTATCGTCGATGGGCAACGTCGTCAGTCGAGACGCGACCGCGCTCCGCACCCCTCCGTCTACTCGGTGCGTTCCCGCCTCCTCCCCGAGGCGGGATGTCGGCATTTTTTCATGCACCGACAACCCAATAGCAAGCAGACAGACCGGACAGCATTGCGCACGGGCAGCATCGCGCACCTCTGCAGAAAATGCAAAAAGGGACCCGTCCATTGCGGACGGGTCCCTTAAAACAAATGATCGTCAAACCGATTTACTCGGCGTCGGTCTCCTCGTCCTTCTTCTCGGAAGGCAGCGGGGTAACCTCGATCTCGACGCCCAGAGTCTCAGCAGCAGACTTCATGGACAGGGAGATACGACGACGGTCGAGGTCGATCTCCATGACCTTGACCTGGACCTTGTCACCCACGTGGGTAACCTGAGAAGGCTGATCGACGTGCTTGTTGGCCATCTCGGAGATGTGCACCAGGCCCTCGATGCCCTCGCCCAGGTCGACGAAAGCGCCGAACGGGACAAGCTTGGTCACAGTGCCCTCGACGATAGCGCCGACGGGGTACTTCTTGACCAGTGCACGCCACGGATCCTCGGTGGTCTGCTTGAGACCCAGGGAGATGCGCTCGCGGTTGAGGTCGACGTCAAGAACCTCGACCTCGACCTCCTGGCCGACCTTGACAACCTCGGAAGGATGGTTGACGTGGTTCCAGGAGAGCTCGGAGATGTGGATGAGGCCGTCGATACCGCCGAGGTCGACGAAGGCGCCGAAGTCGACGATGGAGGAAACGGTGCCCTGGAGACGCATGCCAGACTTGAGCTTGGACAGAATCTCGGAGCGCTCGGCCTTACGGGACTCCTCGAGCACGACACGACGGGAGAGGACGACGTTGTTGCGGTTGCGGTCCATCTCGATGACGCGAGCCTCGATGCGGGTGCCCATGTAGGAGGTGAGGTCCTTGACACGACGGAGGTCGACGAGGGAAGCGGGCAGGAAGCCACGCAGGCCGATGTCGAGGATCAGGCCGCCCTTGACAACCTCGATAACCTCGCCCTCGACGTTCTCGCCGGAGTTGAACTTCTCCTCGATGCGGTTCCAAGCACGCTCGTACTCGGCACGCTTCTTGGACAGGACCAGACGACCGTCCTTGTCCTCCTTCTGGAGAACCAGAGCCTCGATGGGATCACCGAGTGCAACGATGTCTGCAGGGTTAGCGTCCTTGCGGATGGACAGCTCGCGGACCGGGATAACGCCCTCGGACTTGAATCCGATGTCAACGAGCACCTCGTCATGCTCGATCTTAACGACAGTGCCGTTAACGAGATCGCCCTCATCAAAGTCGGTAATCGTACCGTCGATGAGGTTGTTCATCTCCTCCTCATTGACATCGTCAAGAGAGAAAATGGACGAGTTCTGAATCTCACTCAAAGGTGGACCCCTTTCGAACTACGGGGCCCCGATTGCTAGGACCTACAGAAGGGTGCGACAAGCACACAACGTTTAGGAACACTCGGGAGCCGACAGATACTAATGTGACGCTTATGCAATCACGTTCGTATAGGTTACGGGGAAATGAGTTCGATTTCAAGCGTGAACTGCGATTTTTTACTCGTGTGGAGACTTTTTCGTAATCTTATGGACAGCCGCCTCCACAACTTGACGATAAGCAGTTTGCCCATACGCCTTTGAGGTAAAGTATCCGGAGCCAACGATTCTGGAACGATTTTTCGAGAAAGGTGCCCGCGTGCTCAAAGCAGTCGTTTTCGATATGGACGAAACGCTTCTTAGCATCAACCTCAACGCGTTCATCCTTCGCTATTATAAGGATGTCTCGTCGATGCTCGCGGATATTGGTCGCCGCAGCCACGGTGGCACGATGGCGCGCCTCGGCACCATCTTGGTCGACCTCAACGCCAATCGCCGAAGCGGCACGGATAATCGCACCAATCTTGAGTTCTACCAAGAAGAGGTTGAGCGCCGGTGCGGCATTTGCCTCTCGGACCCACTCATCTACGAGGCGTTTACCTACTACGACCGCGAAGTTCTTCCGTACAAGAACGACGATGTCATCAACGCCCACGCCATGCCCGGCGCACATGCCGCGCTTCAGGCCGTACAGGATGCAGGACTGCGTTGCGCGCTCTTTACCAACCCCAGCTTTCCGCAGGGGGCCATCGAGTGCCGCATGAGTTGGGGCGACCTGGCCGACGCCCCCTTTGAGCTCGTCACGCACATGGGAAACACCACCCGCTGCAAGCCCGATGCCACCTACTATCTAGAGCAGCTTCAGGTGATGGGGCTCGAGCCGCACGAGGTGCTCATGGTGGGCAACGACCCCAAGCGCGACTTCCCCAGCCCCGCCTGCGGCATTCAGACTGCCTATGTGGGCCAAGGCAAGCCCAGCCGAGCCACCTGGTGCGGAACGATGGAAGACTTCGCCCGCGACTTTAACGCCGTAATCGAGGCCTTCTACGAGCACCAAATAGCCGACGAACTATCGTAGGCGCCAGAACATCTAGCGCAGTTGCGGTGAGATAGTTCCTGTTTGCCCCTCACCCGGGTAATTTTAGGAACTATCTCACCGCAACTTAATATCTAACAGACCTGGGTTTTACCGATCATGATGTTGAGGATCTCGATGTCGGTGTCCTTCATGCCCACGCGGCCCACGTAGCCCATGCTGGCAATCGTCTGCTCGACGGTATCCTGAATGAGACCCTCGCCGGCGCGGAAGCCGCGGCCCTGCATGGCCATATCGTGGCCCAGAATCGCAGCATCAACGGCAGCGGAAATCTTAGCCGCGCAACTCGCCTTGGCGCCATCGCACACGATGCCACCCACGTTACCGAGCGTATTCGAGACCGTCGCGCCAATCTGCTCGCGCGTGCCACCGCACAGCCAGGTAATCGCAGCGCCGGCGCCGCACGCGGCGCAAATAGCACCGCAAAACGCCGAGAGCGCACCAATATAGCTCTTGATATGCACGGCGATAAGATCGGACAGCATCACGGCGCGCACCAGGCGCTCGTGGTCGCAACGCAGGTACTCGGCATACTCCATGACGGGCAATGCGCAGGTAATGCCCTGATTGCCCGAGCCGCACACAATGGCGACCGGCAGCGCGCAGCCGTTCATGCGGGCGTCGGACCCGGCGGCCGCACGGGCACGGGCACGGCAGGCGACGTCATCGGCACGAGCACCCAGCAGCGTACGACCCACCTCGGCGCCCCAAGCGTGCGCAAGGCCCTCGGCACTGATTGCGCCATTCAGCTCAATCTGACGCTCAACGGCAGCGCGGGCGTCCTCAATGTCACCGTCCTCGATAAAGTCGATGATGGACTCAATGCTCATAGGGGCATCGGCCTTATCCGCCGCACGCTCGGCCACCACGCGCTCGGCGCAGGCGGCACACTCCCCCGCCGACTTGCCACATACCGGAATACCATCGAGCGTATGGCACGTGACATTAGTGTGGTGATCGGTAATCTCGACGACCGCGGTATGGCCCCCGGCCGTCGCAGTCACCTTGATGTAGAGGTTGGGCACACCCTCGACAAGCGACACATCGCAGTAGCCGGCGTCGGCGAGGAGCTCGGCCACGCGAGCGCGGTCTTCATCGTTAACGCTCTCGAGCACCTCGAGCGCGCTCTTAGCGTCGCCGCCCACGGCACCCAGCACGGCCGCGGCCTCAATACCGTGCATACCGCCCGAGTTGGGCACGGTCACGCTCTTGACGTTCTTGATGATGTTGCCCGAGCAGGCAACATCCATATGATCGGGCTCGCAACCGAGCGTCTGGCTCGCCAGTGCCGCTGCATAGGCAACGGCAATGGGCTCGGTACAGCCGAGCGCGCAGACAAGCTCGCGGTTCAAAACATCGCAAAACGCGGCATCACGAAGGGAATCGGCAGGCATAGGTATCTCCTACTTGTATAACGGGCTGGGCTCTCAATAATAATTAGCTCTTTTATTTGATAACAATGCATCAAAAACCGCAACCCAGGTTCCGGTAGACGGCATTCAGGCGCAAACTGACGGCATTCATTCATGAGAAACCGGTCTTGTTGCATGCTAAAGCGTTTGACCAAAAAACGCCCGAGCGTTTATGCAAGAGTCGCGCTATCATGCAGTCGAACGCGGTAAACACCTTTAGCATTTGCGCCGCACAGACCAGAGAGGAACCATCCATGAAGATCGGTATCGGTAACGACCACGCCGCCGTCGAGCTCAAGAACATCATCTCCGAGCACCTGAAGGAGCGCGGCTACGAGGTCGTGAACTTTGGCACCGACACCTCCGAGAGCTTTGACTACCCCATCGCCGGCTACAAGGTGGGTAAGGCCGTTGCCAACGGCGACGTCGACTTAGGCATCCTGATCTGCGGCACCGGCGTCGGTATCAGCCTGGCTGCCAACAAGGTAGAGGGCGTGCGCGCCGTCGTGTGCTCCGAACCCTTCAGCGCCAAGCTCTCCCGCATGCACAACAACACCAACGTGCTCGCCTTTGGCGCCCGCGTCGTGGGCTCCGAGCTCGCCAAGATGATCGTCGACGAGTGGCTCGACGCCGAGTTTGAGGGTGGTCGTCACGAGCGTCGCGTTAACCTCCTCAACGAGATCGATCACACGCGCGCCCTTAAGATCGTCGACGAAGCCTAAACTATTCAGTGCCACAAGCTAACAGCAGGGGCCCGCTCGGAACACATGTCCGAGCGGGCCCCTGCATAGATTTTGGAATAAAAGGGCGCCGCGGATGGAGTTCCGCGGCGCCCAAGCCACACGCTAACAGCTTTAAGGAGTCAAAGCTGGTTTAGCCAAAGAAGCGCTTGATCTCAATCTCGGCGTTCTCCAGGCAGTCGGAGCCGTGGATCACGTTGGCGTTGACATCGACGGCAAAGTCGCCGCGGATGGTACCAGGAGCAGCCTCAAGCGGGTTGGTAGCGCCCATGAGGGTGCGCATCTTAGCAACAGCGGAGAGACCGGAAACGACCATCTTGACGACCGGACCGCTCGTCATAAAGTCACAGAGACCGCCAAAGAAGGGCTTGTCGGCCAGATGGGCGTAGTGCTCCTCGACGGTAGCGCGCTCGAGCGTGGTCATCTCCATGCGCTCGATGACAAGGCCGCTGCGCTCAATGCGAGCAACAATCTCGCCGATCTTGCGGTCGCGCACGGCGTCGGGCTTAATCATGATGAAGGTCTTCTCGATAGCCATAAGGTAGCCTTTCAAGTAGGTTCGCGCGTGCCCAAGTCCCATTCCGGCACCCGCCTGGACTGCATCGTAACAGAGTTTTAGCTGCAGTTAAACAAAAAGCTGTTTATTGAAACGTTGCAATTTATTGAAGCGTTCCATATGTGTCACTTCTGTTTCGAAGCCCGATTAGAGTACCATCCGACCGCCCATCAACCGCATCGAACAGAGCAGGCGGTCGGTTGCCTCCCGCGAACGTAACCCCTTCACAACCTGCCCAAAGGTCCTACAGAAGTTCTCGACAAGCCCCTCCCCCATAGCAACAAAATACGGGCGTCCGCATCAGCAGATACCCGTAAAAGCAAAAACGATTTATCAATACATGGCCAAAACGGCTTCAGCCAAACCTCTACTTTGCCCCGTGGCCCATCTCGACGACCTTGGTCAGCGATCCAAACACGCCTTCGTCGGCCACGAGCTGTGCCACGGCACGCTGCAGCTGCACGGCAACGGCGGCAGGGGCGGTACCGCCCTCGGTCGTGCGTGCAGCGACAATCGACGGGATGTCGAGCGCCTCGGTAATGTCGTGCTCAAAGAGCGAGCTTGCCTCCTGGAACACCTCAAACGGCAGGTCCTCAAGATTGCAGCCGTGCTTCTCACACATCAGGACCAGATGGCCCACCACGGCATGTGCCTCGCGGAACGGCAGACCACGCTTAGCCAGGTAATCGGCAACATCGGTGGCGGCAAGGTGTCCCACGCCGCACTCGCGCGCCATGGTATCCTCGTTGACGGTCCAAGTCGAAATCATTCCGGCCATAACGGACAGGCACTGCATGAGCGTACGGGCGGTATCGAGCGCGCCCTCCTTGTCCTCCTGCAAGTCCTTGTTATAAGCAAGCGGCAAGCCCTTCATGGTTACCAGCAGCTGCACCAGGTTGCCGTACACGCGACCGCTCTTGCCGCGGATAAGCTCGGCAAAGTCGGGGTTCTTCTTCTGCGGCATGATGGACGAGCCGGTGGAGTACGAGTCGGAAAGCGTGATAAAGCCAAATTCGGAGCTCGACCACAGCACAATCTCCTCGGAAAGACGCGACAGGTGCATGGCCATGACGGAACCGGCGTAATGCAGATCGAGCAGGAAATCACGGTCGGAAACAGCATCGAGCGAATTGGGGATCACGCCCGCAAAGCCAAGTTCGGCAGCCGTCATCTGACGATCGAGCGGATAGCTCGTACCGGCAAGCGCGGCAGCGCCCAGCGGGCAGTTGTCGGCGGCATCAAAGGCGGCCTTCAGGCGTGTAAAGTCGCGCGCGAACATCCAGGAATACGCCAGCAGATGATGCGACAGCAGCACGGGCTGAGCGTGCTGCATGTGCGTGTAGCCCGGCAGAATCACCTTGTCGTACTTCTTGGCCGCATCCACCAGCACATGGCGCAGCTCAAGATTGGCCTCCATGAGCTCCTTGGCCAGCGCCTTGACGCCCAGGCGTGTGTCGGTCGCCACCTGGTCGTTGCGCGAACGTCCGGTATGCAAGCGCTTACCGGCCTCGCCGATGCGACGCGTCAGCTCGCTCTCGATGGACATATGAATGTCTTCGTCGTTGATGTCGAAGGTGAAGTTGCCGGCATCGATATCCTGTTCGATTCCGGTCAGGCCCTTGGCAATCGCCTGCTCGTCCTCGGCACTGATGATGCCCTGGGCCGCCAGCATTTTGGCATGCGCCTTAGAGCCGGCGATATCCTGCTTATAGAGATGTTTGTCGACCGGCAGCGACGCGCCAAACTCCTGCGTGACCTCGGCCACGCCTGCCTCAAAACGACCGCCCCAAAGAGCCATGGAACCGTCCCCTTTCTCCAAATACCAAAACAAGCGCCCAAAGCAATGCGCCATATCGCTAAAGCGATTTTTCAACCGCTAGTTTTACACATTCCCCACCGTGTGCGGAGCCATGTAGCTAATTTGCAAAGAAGTGACGCGCCATGCACTTGGCGCCCAACGTCTCCCTCCGGATGTTGCCCTGCGAACCATCGATCCAGGCCTTCAGGCTCATAGGAACGTCCTCGACCTTTGCAGCATCGAACTCGGGCGCGAGGGCAAGTAAAGCACGCGCGAAAGCAATGAACATAATGGATACTCCTCATATATATATAGGCGCAGAGCCGCCAAATTGATAGAAGGAGCCCCGCCGGACAACCCCGGCGGGGCTCGGACTCAGCCGCAGACGCGGCATCATATATGCGGGCGGAACGTAGGGGCCACCGATGTTAAGAAGTGTCAGCAAGCATAACGAAAGGTAGGGACCCCGTGCGCCCGTTATGTATCACGCGGATGGGCCGCGCGGATACCAAGGGAAGGAGGCGCTAGGCCTGGGCGGCAGCAGAGCTGGGGCCCTGGACCTTTGCCCACGTCTTGAGCGACAGCGTATCGATCTCGATAAAGCCGGCGCTGGCCTTCTCGTCAAACGTGGTGTCGCGGTCGTAGGTAGCCAGACCGTAGTCGTAGAGGCTGAAGGGGCTCTTGCGACCGACGACATGGCAGTTGCCCTTAAAGAACTTCAGGCGGACAGTGCCGGTCACGAACTTCTGGGTATCGGCCATAAAGGCATCGAGCGCGTTTTTGAGCGGGCTGTACCACTGGCCGTTGTACACGGCGGTGGCCCAATCCTGCTCGAGCTTGATCTTGGTCTTGAGCAGGTCGCCCTCGACGCAGATGTCCTCGAGCGCCTTGTGGGCGGTGATGAGCGTCAGGGCGCCGGGAACCTCGTAGCACTCGCGGCTCTTAAGGCCCACCAGGCGATCCTCGACCAGATCGAGACGGCCAAAGCCATTGTCGCCGGAGATCTTGTTGAGGGCGATGACGATCTCGGAGAGTTTCATCTTCTTGCCGTCGACGGCGACGGGCTTGCCAGCTTCAAACTCAATCTCGGTGTAGGTCGGGGTGTCCGGCGTGTCCTCGGGGTTCTTGGTCATAACCCAAGCGTCGTCGAGCGGCTCGTTCCAGGGATCCTCCAGGTGGCCGCACTCAATGGCACGACCCCACAGGTTGTCGTCGATAGAGTAGGGGTTGTCGTTGGCACCCTCGGGAACCGGCACGTTGTGGGCGTGGGCATAGGCGACCTCGTCGGGACGGCACTTCAGGTCCCACTCGCGAACCGGGGCGATAACCTTGAGCTCGGGGTCGAGGGCCTTGACGGCGGCCTCAAAACGGACCTGGTCGTTACCCTTGCCGGTGCAGCCGTGGGCGACGTAGGTCGCGCCAAACTCGTGAGCGACCTCGACGAGCTTCTTGGCGAGCAGCGGGCGAGAAAGAGCCGAGAGCAGCGGATACTTGTTCTCGTACATGGAGTTTGCGGCGATGGCCTTAGTCAGGAACTCATCAGAGAACTCGTCGCGCAGGTCGAGCACCTGGCAATCGAGAACGCCCAGGTCGAGTGCCTTCTGCTTCTTGGCATCCAGTCCGGTCTCTTCCTGGCCCACGTTGCCGCAGACGCAAACGACATCGAGATTCTTCTCGTCCTGGAGCCACTTGACACATACGGATGTATCAAGACCACCGGAATATGCGAGAACGACTTTTTCCTTGCTCATGGCTGTTTCCTTTCGCCCTTGGTAGCTAGTTAGAACATCGGTCAGTTGCAAGTCATTTCGAGGTCAAAAACCGTGCAATATCAGGTTAAATAGCAAAAAGCAGCACATACATGCCCTAGAAACATGCAGCAATTTCGTGCTAAAACCCAACGACCTCAAAATGACTCTGTTGAGGCATTGCGCCCCATGCGGACAGAGACGATTGTTATCGTCGTCGGGAAATTGCGCGCTGGCGTCGGATGGCATTGTCTGCAGTGGTGATGATCTTTACGAACTGCATCTGCCTCTCCTTTCACCTATCGCCGGGCGCAATTCTAATATCGTAAACGGTACCTTTTCCTCGGTAAGCGGTTGTTTTTCCGTCTCCGTTTTCGATGGTCGCTATATTACGCTAAAGTGCCCGCAGCACAAGCGACAAATTCAAATTTCTGAAAAGTTTTTTCAGTACTTTGTGAAGCGTGGTGCAAATACGCTCCGTTCCTGCGAAAATACGCTCGACTACGAGTTGATGGTTATAACGTCTGAAACAATCTCGAAACGAAAGGGTCGCTTTTATGCAAACTTACGAATCGGACGCCAACATCGGCAACATTAAGATTCTCGCCGTCGATATGGACAAGACGCTGCTGACCGACGAGCGTGTGCTGCCCCAGGGTCTTGATGAGCGCCTGGACAAGCTCGCCGACGCCGACATCGTATTCTGCCCCGCCAGCGGACGTCCCGCCCCCAAGCTCGAGGAGATGTTCGAGGGCGTCAAGAACCGCCTCGCCTTTTGTCCCGACAACGGAGCGTGCGTGATCTATCGCGGCAGCTATATCTATAAGAGCACTATTGACGTGGAGCTGTATCAGCAGGTCTTGAGCCGTGCCTCGGAGGATCCGCGCGCTGTCCCCGTCCTTTGCTGCTTCGACGAGTTCTACGTGCTTGCCCGCGACCATCAATACCACGACGAGATCAGCGTCTACTACAACACAATCAACTACGTCGACAGCTTTGATGGCATTGATTTCGAGTCCAACAAGATTTCGGTCTTCTTCCCCGGCTACGACGCCGAGCCCGCGTTTCGCGAGACCTATAGCCCCGAGTTCTCGGACAAGCTCTACGTCACCAACGCCGGACGCGAGTGGATCGACTTTATGAACCTGGGCGTCGACAAGGGCGCCGGCGTCGCGCACCTGTGCGAGCACTTGGGCATCGATATTGCCGACGCCGCCGCCGTGGGCGATACGTACAACGACATCCCCATGCTGGAGCGCGTCGGTCACAGCTTTATCGTGGACAATGCCGAGGAGCACATGAACGCGCACGCCAAGTGGCGCATTCCGAGCAACAACGACGGGGGCGTACTGACGCTCATCGACGCCATCTTGGCGGCTCGTTAATCCATCTCGTCGCCATGCCCGGGGCCGGCCGTTTGATTTTTGCTCGGTCAGGTCCTGGGCTCGCTCGAAGAGCACATTAAGTGCTCTTCGGCTCGTGCGGAATCTACAAAAATCAAACGGCCGGCCCCGGGCATGGCTACGTTGACTTGCTTGCCGTCTGGATGACGTCTTGGCGCCTAGATACTTTGGCTGATTTTTATTGAACGAAGGACGCTCCTTGTTGATGAGGGGCGTCCTTCTGGTTTTGGTTACTTTGGAATTGTGGTCGTGCCCTTACTTGGCGTCTGCCCAGGTCACTCCAGTCGAAGCTTCGGCGATTAGGGGGACGTGGAGGTCTACTACGTGTTCCATGACGTCGCGGACCATGGTGGTTAGGCGCTCGACTTCGTCGATGGGGCACTCAAAGTCCAGTTCGTCGTGTACCTGCAGAATCATGTGGGCAGCAAAGCCCTCTTCTTCCAGGCGACGGCTTACGCGGGCCATCGCGATCTTGATGATGTCGGCCGCGGTGCCCTGCATAGGATGGTTCATGGCCGTACGCTCACCAAAGCCGCGGAGCTGTGGGTTTTTGGCCTTGAGCTCGGGAATATGGCGACGGCGGCCGTACATGGTCTCGGCGTAGCCCGTCTGCTTGGCGCGCGCCACCACATTGTCGAGGAACGTGCGCACGCCCGGGTAGGCCTCGTAGTAGCGATCGATCATATCGCGCGCCTCGGCCATCGAGATATGCAGCGACTGCGACAAACCGTAGGCCTGCTGGCCGTACACGATGCCAAAGTTCACGGCCTTGGCGCGACTGCGCAGGTCGGGCGTTACCTCGGACACCGGCACACCAAATACGCGCGCCGCCGTCTCGGCATGGAAGTCCTCGCCCTCGTTAAAGGCGCGCACCAAGTGCTCGTCACCCGAGAGATGTGCCAGCAGACGCAGCTCTATCTGCGAGTAGTCCACCGCCAAAAAGACGCTTCCCTCGCCTGCCGAAAACGCCGTCTTGACGGTACGACCCAGCTCCGAGCGCGTCGGGATGTTCTGCAGGTTCGGGTCGCTCGAGGACAGACGCCCCGTTGCCGTGATGGTCTGGTTGTACGTGGTGTGCACGCGACCGTCACCACGGCGCAGCGGGCCCAGCGTATCCAGATAGGTGGACTTGATTTTGGACTTTTCACGCCAATCCAAGATCAGACGCACGATTTCGTGGTCGCGGGCAAGGTCGCTCAACACCTTGGCGTTGGTCGAATAGTAGCCGCGCTTAGTCTTCTTGAGGCCCTTGGTCGGAAGCCCCATCACATCAAAGAGCACATGCGACAGCTGCATGGGACTGCCAATATTAAAGGTCTCGTCACCCGCCAGGTCGCGAATGCTGCGCTCGACCTCGGTGATCTGGGTCGCCAGGCCCTCGGACAGATTACGCAGGCGGTCGGGATCCACGAGCATTCCCGCGCGCTCCATCTTGGCAAGCACCGGCACGAGCGGCATCTCGATGCCATCGAACACGTTGGCGGCATTCTCACGGGCCATGCACTCGCGCAACGGCGTCACGAGCGCCAGCGTCAGGGCCGCAGTACGGGCGGCAGGCGCTGGAGCGTCCTCACCAGCACCCTCTGCGCCGCGCGCCGCAGGCAACGCCATCTGCAGATACGTATCGGCAAGATATGCCTCATCGAACTCGGAGCGATCGGAATCCAGCAGATAGGCAGCGACCACGGTATCGAAGATACGCGTGGAATCGGCAGCGAGCGGATCCATGAGCTCGGGCTCAGAAGAATCGATGGGCGAAAGCTCGTGCAGCAGCGCCTTCGTATCCGGGCTCGCCACGCGGCCCTCCATAAACAGGCGCGCAAGCACGCCGGCGATCACACCGTGAGCGAAGTTGAAGCCATCGACTACGGCAGTGGAGGCGCCGTCGCCCTCCTCGAGCGCGAACAGGCCCTTGGACGTCGCCAACCACAGCGTGCGCGTCAGTCCAAAGAGCGCGCCCTCTTCCTTATCGTCGTCCACCACGGCGGCGACCCACTCGCCCGCCTCGATCGCACGCGAAACCTCGGACGCCACGGCAGCAAGCGCCTCGGCATCGCCGGCAGCGGTGCGCTCAATCGTGGGCATCTCAAACATACTGGAGACAGCAGCAGCCCCGCCCTCGCCGCCGATCAGCGCCAAGAAACGGTTCTGCATGGCGGTGATACCAAGCGTACCCAGCGCCGCGGAAACCTCATCGGCAGAAAACGCCGGGAAGGACGTTTCGTCAAAGTCGAGCTCGACAGGCGCATCGGTGCGAATGGTTGCGACCTTGCGGCTCAGCAGCGCATCGTCGATGTGCGCACGCAGGTTCTCGCCCATCTTGCCCTTGACCTCGTCGGCATGCGCGATGACCTCGTCCAGGCTACCGTACTGCGCGATAAGCGCGCTCGCCTTTTTGGGGCCGATGCCCGGTACGCCGGGAATGTTGTCCGACGTATCGCCCTTCAGACCGTAAAAATCGGGCACGAGCGCCGGTGTAATGCCGTGATACAGGTCGTCCACGCTCTCGGGCGTCATGATCGCCACGTCGGACAGGCCCTTGCGGGTCGAGACCACGTTGACGTGCTCGGTCACAAGCTGATACATATCGCGATCACCGGTCACCAGCAGCATGTCACAGCCGGCCTGCTCGCCCAGGCGCGCCATAGTGCCCAGGATGTCATCGCCTTCCCAGCCCTCGGACTGCAAGATCGGCACGTTGAGCGCGACGAGCAGCTCCTTAATCATGGGAAACTGCGCGTGCAGATCGGGGTCCATGGGCGGGCGCTGAGCCTTGTACTGCGGCAGCATCTCCATGCGCACGCGCGGCTTGCCCTTGTCAAACGCCACAACAACGCCGTCGGGATTAAAGGCGTCAATCATCTTGAGGAACATATTCAAAAAGCCAAAGATCGCGTTGGTGGGACGACCGTCCGGCGCGTTCATGGTCGGCGGCACGGCGTGGAAGGCGCGGTGCATGAGCGAGTTGCCGTCGATGACGGCAAAGGTACGGCGCTTGTCAGACATATTGAATACCTCGCTTTGGGCTGGGCACGGTTTGCTCACTCCAGTTTACACGCTCCCCGCCCCACGGCCACTGCACATCAGGCTTCCCTGCCGCCGCGCGCCCGCGCGTGATACGATGGCTCACGGTACATCAACCAGCACGATCGATCCGAAAGGAGCCTGCGTCATGGAGCGTCCCTGCGCATGGAAAAAGTACACGCCACAGCAAGTCGAGGAACTCGAGGAGCTTTGCCGCGGCTATAAGCAGTTTTTGAGTGAGAACAAGACCGAGCGCCTGTGCGTCAAGACCGGCATCAAGATGGCCGAGGAGGCGGGATACGTCGACCTGGAAACCGTGATCGCCGAGGGCCGCGCGCTCAAGGCCGGCGACAAGGTGTACGCCGCCAATCACGGCAAGGACCTCATGCTCGTCAACCTGGGCACCGCCCCGCTCGAGCAGGGCTTTAACATCTTGGGCGCCCACGTGGACTCGCCGCGCCTGGACCTTAAGCAGAACCCCGCCTTCGAGGCCGGCGACATGGCCTACCTCGACACGCACTACTACGGTGGCGTCAAGAGCTACCACTGGGTCGCTTCCCCGCTCGCACTCGTAGGCGTCATCTGCAAAAAGGACGGCACCACCGTCGACATCAACATCGGCGACAAGGCAGACGATCCGGTCTTTACCATCTCCGACCTGCTAATCCACCTCTCGAGCGAGCAGATGTCCAAGCCCGCCAAGGACGCCGTCGACGCCGAGATCCTCGACGTGATCGTGGGCGGCCGTCCCGTCAAGTTCGATGAGGACGACAAGGACGCCCCCAAGGAGCCCGTCAAGCAGATGTTCCTGGATATCCTCAAGGAGCAGTACGACGTCGAGGAGGAGGACTTCCTCTCCGCCGAGATCGAGGTCGTGCCCGCCGGCCCCGCCCGCGACATGGGCCTCGACCGCTCCATGATTTTGGGCTATGGCCACGACGACCGCGTCTGCGCCTACCCCTCCATGCTCGCCCAGATCAAAGTGGCCAACGTGGAGCGTACGAGCATTACACTCATCGTCGACAAGGAGGAGATCGGCTCCGTGGGTGCCACCGGTATGACGAGCCGCTTCTTCGAGAACACCGTCGCCGAGATCATGACGCTCGCCGGCGAGGATAGCCCGCTGGCCCTGCGCCGTGCACTCGCCCACAGCCGTATGCTCTCCTCTGACGTGTCCGCCGGCTTCGACCCGGGCTACGCCGGCAAGTTCGAAACCAAGAACGCAGCCTTTATGGGTCGTGGCCTGTGCTTTAACAAGTACACGGGCAGCCGCGGCAAGGGCGGCTCCAACGACGCCGACGCCGAGTACGTGGCCCTCGTCCGCGACATCATGGACGAGGCCGGCGTGGACTTCCAGACCTGCGAGCTCGGTCGCGTCAACGCGGGCGGCGGCGGCACCATCGCCTACATCATGGCCAAGTACGGCATGAACGTCATCGACTCCGGCGTTTCCGTCCTGTCCATGCATGCCCTGTGGGAGGTCGCAAACAAGGCCGATATCTACGAGGCCTACCGCGGCTACAAGGCCTTCATCGAGCGCGCCTAACAACCCTTCATCAGTTGCGGTGAAATACGGACTAAACTGGCCCATACACGGCCAAAACAGACCGTATTCCACCGCAACTTCCTTTTTTGGCAGAGGAGAGTCCATGCTGCAGGCCATCATTTCGCCCGCCAAGCAGATGCGCGCGGCCCAAGATGCTTTTGAAGTCCTGGGCATTCCGCCCTTTGTGCGCGAGACAGCTCGCCTCCACCGCGCACTGCTAGATATCGAGCGGAATGAAGGCAGCGGCGGCCTGCAGGCCCTTTGGAACGTGAGCGACAGGCTGCTTACAACGTGCCAGGATACGCTTCACGAATTTATGCCCGTCCTGAGCGATGCCGACCTCACCGACCCCGATATCGCCCGTCACCTCTCCCCTGCCGTCATGTCCTATCACGGCATTCAATACCAGAGTATGGCGCCCGAGGTGATGGATTCCGCGCAGCTCGACTGGCTGCAAAACCATCTCTGGATCCTCTCGGGGCTCTACGGATGCGTACGCCCTTTCCATGCCGTTGAACCGTATCGGCTGGAGATGGGCGCGAAGCTCGCCGTCGACGATGCCCGAGACCTCTACGCGTTTTGGAGCGACAAGCTCGCGCGGGCTATCGCCCCGGCAGGCTCAAACACCACGATCGTCAACCTCGCCAGCGTAGAGTATGCCAAAGCCGTTCTGCCCCACCTCGCGGGCGACGCCACAGCCGTCACGTGCCTCTTTGGCGAGGGTATCCGCAACGGGAAGCCCATCCAACGGTCGACCGCCAGCAAAAAGGCGCGCGGCTCCATGGTGCGGTGGATGGCGGAAAACAAGGTCGAGGACGCCGGCCGTCTCACCGAGTTCAACATCGGCTATCGCCACGCCCCCGAGCTCTCATGCCCAGGCACCCTCGTGTTCATCAACGAACAGATGCTCTAGAGCCGGCACCCAACACTGACCCGCTCAGCCTTCTCTATATAACTTGCGGTGGAATAGTTCCTATTTGAGCCTTTTATCGCACAATCAGGAACTATTCCACCGCAACTTTTATGAATTGGCTGGCTAGGCTCGACACCTATTCTGCTAGACCGTCGGCCTTTGCAATCCCGTTTGTCGAACCGTCCTGATAGACAATCTTGACGTGCTCAACCTCGGACACCGCAACACCCGTCGGAGGCTCCAGACGCCATTCCGTCAGGGCGATATCCATGGTCGTGGGCACATCTCCTTGATCTTTGAGCTTCACCGTCAGCGTTTTGAGCGCCGCGTCAAACGTCACGCGTTCGATTTCTTCGCCTGGAATGGACCCACCACTCAGCTGCAACTGCACAAACTCATCGCGCGGGTACCAATAATCGCCCGGAATGGCGAGCGTATTGGCATTACCGCCAGTACTCCTCACCGTCATAATCGGTAGGCTATCATCGGCCTCAAACTCCCAGGCAGTGCCGCCGCGACCACCAAACGTCCAGATACAAACGGCAATCACCAGCACGGCAAGCACCGCAAAACCAATCGCGACAAGGCCATGGTGCGCACGGCTTTCCTCGGCCGATACATCCCATTGCATCCCTCGATATAGATGCTTGTCTTCCATGTTCGCCTCCCCATGGACATGCTCATCGCGTCAATCGTACCCATTCAGGCTATACTTGAGCCCACCACATAAACGGGGAGCTTGCAGGACAAGACGGCAGGCTGAGACTGGGCGCGCCCGCCCTGACCCGCAAACCTGATATGGGTAATGCCAACGAAGGGAGCCGTGCCAATGAGCACACAGATCGAGCCCAAGCTCGTCACGCAAATCGACTTCGCCCGCGCCGGGCAGATCACACCGCAGATGAAGGAGGTCGCCGAGCGCGAGCATCGCGACCCCGAGTACATCCGCGAACGCGTGGCCGACGGCCGCATCGCCATCCCCGCCAACATCGTGCACATCAAAAAGGGCATGCGCGCCTTTGGCGTCGGCGAGGGCCTGTCCACCAAGGTCAACGTGAACCTGGGCATCTCGGGCGACAAGGCCGACGCCGCCGAGGAATGGAAGAAGGTCAAGATCGCCGAGGACTTTGGCGCCGACGCCATCATGGACCTCTCCAACTCGGGCAAGACACGCCAGTTCCGCCAGCAGCTCATCGACGAGACGCCGCTCATGGTGGGCACCGTCCCCATGTACGACGCCATCGGCTACATGGAAAAGCCGCTGGTCAAGCTTACCAAGGACGACCTGCTCGAGGTCGTGCGCGCACACGCCGAGGACGGCGTGGACTTTATGACCATCCACTGCGGCATCAATAAATCGGTCATCAAAACTTTCAAGGAGACCGGCCGCCTTATGAACATCGTCAGCCGCGGCGGCTCGCTGCTGTTTGGATGGATGGAGGTCACCGGCAACGAGAATCCGTTCTACGAGTTCTACGACGAGGTGCTCGAAATCTGCCACGAGTACGACGTGACCATCTCGCTCGGCGACTCCTGCCGCCCGGGCTGTCTCTACGATTCCAACGACGCCACCGAGACCGCCGAGATGATTGAGCTCGGCAAGTTGTGCAAGCGCGCCTGGGCCGCCGGCGTCCAGGTTATGGTCGAGGGACCGGGCCACATGGCGCTCGACGAGATCGCCGCCAATATGAAGCTGCAGAAGCGCCTGTGCCACAACGCCCCGTTCTATGTGCTCGGGCCGCTGGTGACCGATATCGGCGTGGGCTACGACCACATCACCGCAGCCATCGGCGGCGCTATCTCCGCGAGCTCGGGCGCCGACTTCCTGTGCTACGTGACGCCCGCCGAACACCTGTGCCTGCCCAACGCCCAGGACGTGCTCGACGGCCTCATGGCCACCAAGATCGCCGCACACGCCGCCGACATCGCCAAGAAGGTGCCCCACGCCCGCGACATGGACGACAAGATGGGCCAGGCACGCCGCAAGCTCGACTGGGACACCATGTGGAAGTGCGCGCTCGACCCGGTCACCGGCAAGAAGCGCTACGAGGAGTCCCCCGCCGCCACCGAGGGCACTTGCACCATGTGTGGCAAGATGTGCGCCGTCCGCACCGTCAACAAAGTGTTTGAGGGCACCACGATCGACCTCGGCATGGAGGACTAACCCTGTCGCCGCGGCCGCTTCTGGCGGCGAGCTGGTGCCTGTCAATTGTTGACTTGTGAACATTTACTTACGCTTGCGTAGAGATTGCATCGCCCGCCCGGGTTCGGCATAGAGTCGGCCCGGGCATCTTTATAATGCTGGCTTAAAGACCCATTTGATTCCGACCGAACAAGGGAGCGAACATGGATCGTAGTAAGGTACCTGCCGTCCTGTCCATCGCGGGATCCGATTCCAGCGGTGGCGCCGGCATTCAGGCCGACATCAAGACCATCACGGCGCACCGCCTGTATGCCGAGACGGCCATCACCGCCATCACCGCACAGAACACCCTGGGCGTCACCGCCGTGCAGAACATCTCCCCGGATATTGTCGCGGCGCAGATCGATGCCGTTTTTGACGATATCCGCCCCAACGCCGTTAAGATTGGCATGGTTTCCTCTGCCGAGATTATCGATGTTATCGCCGACCGCCTGAGCGCTTGGAACGCGACAAACGTGGTAGTCGACCCCGTCATGGTAGCCACCTCGGGCGCACGGCTGATTGCCGAAGATGCCGCCGAGGCGCTCACCCGCCGCCTGTTCCCGCTAGCGACGGTTATCACGCCCAATATTCCCGAGGCCATGGCCCTGCTCGACTACGAGGTCGACTCCGAGCGCACGCAGCAAAATGCTGCCATGCTCCTCACCCGCCGCTTTGGTTGCGCATCCCTCGTTAAGGGCGGGCATCTTGTCAACGAGGCCAACGATGTACTGGCCGAACCCGCGCCACTCGATGACGAGGGCAACCACCTGGGCGATCCGCTCACCACGTGGTTCCGCCATAAGCGCATCGAGACCGGTAACACGCATGGCACCGGCTGCACGCTCTCGTCCGCCATCGCCTGTGCGCTGGCGCAGGGCATGGATCTTGCCGACGCCATCAATGCCGGCAAGGCCTACCTAACGGGCGCTCTCGCCGCCGGCTTTGACATGGGCAAAGGCTCCGGCCCCGTCAACCACATGTGGCAGTACTGAGACAGTTTGCCGCAGCTCGCTATTGATGCTGACCATCAGGCAAAACACGCTGACGGTACCGCAACACGCTGACCATACTTAGGGTTTGGCGGCAACTTAGGATATTCGAGGGATACGAGAAAGGGGCCGTGGCGACGAACCGCCACGGCCCCTTTTGCTGTTATCGCCCGCGGTCGCTCCCGCCCCAGATCAGGGCGAGCGCGACAACCGTGACGAAGCTGCCCAGAATCGCGCCGAGCGCCGCGCCCATGACGAAAGCCATTACCACGGCACTCCATCCGTGACGCACACCTGCAGGCGGTCGAGCGGCTCACCGTAGAAACCGGCATAATCATCGCCGCCGTAGGTGGAGCCATCGTCGCACACGGTATCGAGCCACCCGGCGCGTGCGGTGGTCTGCGAGCGATACCATGCCTGCTTGTATTCCTCGCCGTTCGGAGTCACGTAGTACATGCGCACACCGTCGATGGTATGACCGGCAATGCCAGCGCAGCCGTTTACGGTGTCGTTGCGGTCGCCCTTGGCGACCCAGTCGAGCCAGCCGTCCTCGACGGTGTGGACCTGATACTTGAGCGTACCGCGATCAACTCGGGCGCAAAGGAGGTCATGCTGTCGGCACGGGTAGCCCGCGAAGCCGTCGTCGCCGGCACCGAAGTCAGTCACCTCGTCCAGCCAGCCGCCACCCTTAAGGTGCAGCGAGTAGTGTACGGGAACACGGGCGCCAGTGGAGCGAGGGAAACCGCCCGGCGCGCCCTGCGACGCCGAAGGCGCAGCGGGGGTCGCCGCGGGCTGCACAGTCGGCGCGGACGGCTGCGTTCCGCCGACCATCGCGTCGTACCACTCGACGGCGCGCTGCATGTAGTGGTCGCGCTGCGAGCCAGCCAGCTCGCCGGGGCAGGCCGTGGACGACCAGTGCTTGTGCGGGAACACGTTCACCATCCATGACGGGCGGCCCAGACCGTAGTACAGGCACAGCGCCGCCACGAGGTGCGCACCGCTCTCGATGGCGGCCTCGTGCACCGTCCACGGGCCGCGCGCGCTGTTGGCGTGCTCGATGGAGATTGTGGTGTCATTGCCGCCGCCCGTGCCGATACCGTCGCCGCAGGCGTAGGCGCGGTCGGTGTCGTTGACGTGCTGCACGATGTAGCCGTTGCGGTCGACCGAGTAGTGGGCAGAGCAGCCGTTGGCGGCCCAGATGCCGTTGCACTGGGCCGCATTGAGGTCACCCGCCATATGGTGGATCGTGACGCCCTTGATGCCGAAGGGTCGTCCCGCCGAGAAGTTGCAGCCGAGGAGCTTGTACTCGTCCGGTTGGACGTTCGCGAAATCTGCCATGTTAGTCCTCCTTGATGTCGCCGAGCGCGAGCAGCGCGTCGAGCCATTTGTCCGTGATACCGACGGATTTGAAGGCGGCATAGGCCACCTGCACGCCGCCGACACACGCGAAGATGGACGTCACCCACGCCGAGGGGTCGGTCGGAACGCCTCCGGACATGGCCGTGAGGGCGCCGCACCCCGCCGAGACGGCGATGGCCGTCCAGCGGGCGACGTTGCCCGTCATGGCCTTGGTCTTGATGGCCTGCACGATGTAGGGCACCACGAGCACCGTGGCGACCGTGAGGCCGGCCTGGATCTCAGTCATTTGATTGCTCCTATCTGCTTGTCTCCTTGTTGTACATGAGGTCGACGCGGTCGTAGATGTGGTCGACCTTCTCGGCCATCCCCTGGCTGCGCGTCTGGCTGTTGACCAGATCGGCGTGCAACACGTCATTTGACGCGACGACCGACTCCATGAGGGTCTTCATCCCCTCAATCAAGGTGTTGCTGCGCTCCATCTGGGCTGCGATGCGGCCTTCCATCTGTGATCGCTCACGGTCGCGCTGCGCCCGCTCGTCCACCTCGGCCTGCTTTCGCTCCTCGCGCTTCAGGTCGAGATTCGCCTTGCGCTCGTTCTGCAGCTTGTATTCGGCGAGAAACTGACGCCCAAAGTAAACGGCAATAAGCGCCAGAAGCACGCCTCCAAGCCAAGCCGGTCCGTACGGCACGAAGAGCTTGAGTACCTCCATCTGACCTCCCTCCCGTTCTGCAGCGTGGTGGGGCCCACTCCCCGCCACACTGCAGATTCGGGCCACCGTAACGCCGGCCTACACCGCCGCCATCGTGCCGACGCACACGGCCAGCGGGCCCTGCGACAGGATCACGGCGCGGTCGGTGATGATGCACCCCGTGCAGGAGCGCGCCATCGGGACCGTCACCACCGCCCCGTGCAGCATCACGTCGAGCGCCGCGTCGTGGACGCCCACGACCGTGCCGAACTCCATCGTCAGACGCCTGCCGCCCGATGGCATCGCCGCCGCCAGCCGCGTAGCCGCGCCCTTGATCTCGGCCGTCGAATCGCTCACCGTTCGTACCTCCTCGCCGTGTGCTTTATGACGCAGCCGGCGTCGAGCGTCAGCGTCTGCTTCTGGATTGCCAGCTTGCCGACAACCCCGCCGGTCCTGTAGTTCATCGCCACCGCCATGCACGGCTCGACGGGCTTGTAGACGCTCCTGAACTCGTCCGTGCGCGTCACGGCGCGCTCGGTGGCGAGCAGCTCCGCCGCCTTGCGGTCCGCCGCCGCCTGCATGGCGTCCTGGGGCCAAGGCGTTGCCTCGGCGCCCGCTTCGACCTTGTCGGCCACCACGACGGCCTCGCCGCCGGACTCCAAGTACACGTAGCCCGCCGAGACCTCGCTGTAGTTGTCCGCGGGCGTCTCGGTGGCGACGAGGCGTTGCCATTCGCCTGTTAAAGTCGCGTAGTGCATGTGCGGCCCCGCCGATAGGGACGGCACCCACCATGCCTGCATGCTCACGCGGACGCCCTTCGTCCCCTTTATCCACAGGCTGTGCGTGATCGGCACGCCCTTCTTGAGCGAGCCGACCGCGTCCTGGCAGAAACCGATACGCCCGCCACTCGAAACGATCTTGATGCCGAAGAGCACGCCCGTCTGTGGCGAGTCAGGGACGTAGACGGTCTGGATGCTGCCGTGCGAATCGCTCTGCCTGAAGCTCTTATCCGACTTCTTGCCGGTGCCGATGAGGGCGTTGGCGGCGCCCTCGACAAGGTTGCTGTCCTCGGTGTCAACGCCCGGCAGGCTGTCGTAGCTGTAACTCTTGACGATGCGACGACCGACCGAGACTGTCGACAGGTCGGAGTCGGGCGAGTCGTCCGCCGCCGTGCCGCGCACCGATGCGTCCTGCGTGCTGAAGTCCACGTGCACGACGTTGCAGACCTCGGCGCGGTTGGTCGATTCGGTCATGTCTGGCATGAAGCGCGCGTCCCTGCCCTCGGTGAACTCCGCCGAGATGGGCATGTCGGCAGGCTCGACGTAGCGCCTGTAGATCACGTTGCCCATCCGGTCGGTCACCGGCGAGCGGAACCCGGCCGCCTTGAGGAGCAGGTCCACCGCGTCCAGCTTGTTCTTAGCGTCGTTGTCCCTGCCCACGCCGAAAACCAAGGTGCTGCCCAGAAGGAGGCTGCTGGGGTCGGCGTAGACGGTGAGGCCGACCGATTCGGCTATCTTGACGGCCTCATCAACCAGATTGCTGCCCGCAACGATCACGTACGGCCCGTCGAAGTCGTCGTCTTTGAGCCGCTTCAGGAGGCCGTAGGCGTTGATCTGGCCCTCGCGGTAGGCGCCATCGATGTCCACCGAGTCCACCTGCGGCATGAATGTTCCGAGGCACTCGCGCCTCTTACTGCCGTCCGTGAAGGTGGCGTTGAGGTACACACGCAGAAAGTCGTTGCCAACGTCGAACTTGTCAGCGAAGTCCAGGGATGCAGTCTCATAGAGCGCCGTGTTCGCATTGCGCTCGATGGAACCGCCGTTCTCGATGTCGCGCACGAAGTCGAGCTCGAGCCCCGTCTCACGTGATACGCGCACGAAGTCGTAGGAGGCGTCGAACGGCCTTATCCAGCTATCAGCCATTGGCGGGCTCCTCCCACGCCTCCCACGTCGGGTCGCACGAGGCCACCCACGCGCCGTCGGAACGCCTCACGCTACAGCTGAGGCGGGCGCGGAACCGCTCGCCGTAGAGATCGCGCACCCAAAAGCGTCCCGCCATGTTCATGACCTCGAGGAATGACTTGTAGCCCTCCTCGTCGAGCAGCAGGAAGTCCATGCTGTCCTTGACGTCCCTCTCGTTGATGCCGTACGAGACGGGCAGCCCCTCCCCGCCGTCGGCGAAGTGCAGCATCTTGTACCCGTGCGTCACCTTGCGGCTCGAGCCCTTCTTGAGATAGCGCCCGAGCCACGACCTCTCAGCGCCGGCTCCCCAGTTGAGAGCCACCGCGCGGCTCGCCACGGTCGTCTTGACCCTCGTCGCCGTGCTCACGCCCGTCGCGGCGTAGGCGACCGCGACGTACTCGAACTCGCTGTTGAGCGGAGGCAGCGGGTCGCTCGCGCCCTCGCCCGCCGCAAGGTGAGAGCCGAGCTGCAGGGTCGAGCCGTCGGGCAGGACGCGCGACACGGTGAAGCGGGACGTCTCGGGCGTGTCGTCACTGTCGGCCTTGCCTGGGAATACCGACAGCTGGCATCCCAGCCTCTCGTCGACGAAGATGTTTAGCGACGGTTTGGCTGGCGGTGCCCAGTCGGTCCGGAAAGTTCTCGAGACGGTGACCGATAGCGACGATCCGGCCGTGACCGTGAGCATGACCCTGTACGGCGTGAAGTTGACGAAGGCGTGCTGTGCGTAGCCGAGGCCAAAGGAGCGCGCGTCCTTGTCCACAGCCCCGCTCCACAGGAGGTTGCCCCTGATGTCGCATAAAGACAGGTACTGTCGGCTGACGCCCGTCTCGTCGGCCACCTTCCACGTGAAGGTATGCGGCACCGCGCGCAAGGTTGCCCCGTCCGCAGCCGGGTCGGTGAAGAATGCCTGGGGCGCGTCCGCCACGGTATATGCCGCCGCGCTCGACCATGCGCCCCAGTCCTCGTCGAGGCCCTTGGTGCGCACGCGCACGGAGTAGAGGCCCTTGGTGCCGGTCGGCAGCTTCAGGCTCGTACCCGGGCCATCGACCGTCGTGGTGGTGGGACCCGTCGGCGTCGTGACCTGCATCTCGGCTGAGGTCTGCGCCGAGCCGTCCGGATGGTTGGGCACCCATTCGAGTGTCGCGGTCGAGCCTGTGGCGTAGGCCGCCCTGACGCCCCTGATGGACGGTGCGAGCGGCGGGCATATTGTCGTGACCTCGTTTGACTCGGTCCACGGTCCCTTGAGGCCGCTCTTGACCGCGCGGGCGCGGTAGCGCACCGTACCCGCCGGTGCCTCCTCGTCCTCCCATGAGGCGTTCACGTCCGCATCGACCCACGTCTTTCCACCGTCGGTCGTGAGCTGGAACTCCCAGCTGTCGACGAAGGCCGGCGCGTCGTGCCCCTTGAGCACGACCTTCGCCGCCTCCGCCTTGACTGCCTCGAGCATGCCGAGCGCCGTCGGCGTGGTGTAGATCGCCGGCGCGCTCACGCCGTAGTCCGACGTGCCGCCGGGCCCCGTCGCCTTGGCCGAGAAGATGTACATGCAGCCCGGCTCGAGGCCGTTGTAGGTGTGGCTCGTGGTATCCCAACTAACGGTGCCGACGTCGGTGAACTTCCCCGGGCCGTTCTTCGCCACGCCGACGGTCACGGTATCCCAAGGGTAGGCGCCGGCCCTGTCCGTGTAATCGGTGTCCCAGCTGACCTTCGCGCTGGTGTCGCTCAGGCGCTCCGCCCTGATGTTCTTCGGCGGGTGAGGCGTGCTGTAGGCGCGGCACGGGACCGTGACGGTATTGGAGGCGTTGGACGTTCCGTTGCCGAAGCCGCCCGTGACGTTAATCTGGCCCGTGAAGGTGTGGTCGTAGGCCTTGCCGTTGCCGCGCGCGAGCTCGACGTCGCGCGACGTGCACTGCACCCATACCCAGCCGGAGTTGTTCGTCGAGTAGACCGAGCCGTTCCACGAGCCGCCCGCCGACGAGCTGCCGTTTGCGTAGCAGTCGATGGCGTAGCGCGTGCCGTAGCCGTGCGTGACGCGGTAGGTCACGGTGGTGTCCGTGCGCCCGACCTCAGCAACGTCCACGTACGCGCACCAGCAGTACTTGCGATAGCCGCTTCCGCCTTGAACCCAGTTTCCCTGCGCCATCCTACGCGACCCCCATCGCCATGCTCTGCTCCACCGCCGCGACGAAGCTCCTGAAGGCGGAGGCCACGCGCCCGTCGACGCCCAGCAGGTCGCTGTCGAGGTAGAGGTTGTAAACGTTGCCGCCGCCCGCGATGCCCGCGGCTCCGCTGGCGGTCGCCCCGTATGCTCCGCCACCGGTAACGCTCACACCGAACACGGCGGCCTTCTCGACGTTGCGCACCGCCGACCTCATGGACTTAACCGGCTCGTCCGCCGTGTCGTCGATGCCGAGGGCCGCGCCCTCCATGACGTAGCCGAAAATCTTGCGGAACACGCGCGACGGCGAATGGATGCCCAGCAGGTTCTTGGCCGCGTCGATGGCGCCGCCCACCACGCCGGTAATCTTGCTCACGACCACGCCTGCCGCGCCGCTGATTCCGTTTGCGATGCCCTGCACGATCTGCGAGCCGATGGAGGCCACGCGGCCCGGGATTGAGGACAGGGCACTCATGATGGAGCTGCCGATGCTCGAGGCCGCCGAGGTCACGAAGCCGACCGCGCCGCTGATGGCGGAACCCAGGCTGCTGATTCCGTTGCGGCCGATGCTCGCCAGGGTGGACGGCAGATTCTGGATTGCGCCGCGGATAGCGGACACGATGTTGGTACCGCACGAGCGCACAAAGCCGGCCATGTTCGCGATTCCGTTGCCCAGGAACGTGATGGCGTTGCGGCCGAGGCTCAGCCAGTCGAGCGCCGACCAAGCCGAGACGAAGGCCGAGAAGATGGCCGGGATGTTGGCGATGAGCGTCGGTATCGCCTGCACGATGCCAAGCGCCAGCGTCACGATTGCCTGGATGCCGGCACCGAGCAGTGTCGGCGCGTTGTCGTTGATCGCGCTGGCGAGGTTCTGCACGATAACCGGGGCCTGCTCGATGAGCGTCGGCAGGCTGCCGGCGATACCCTGCGCCAAGCCGACGATGAGGTTCGCCGCACCCTCTGCCAGAACGCCCGCGTTCTCGGCTATGGACTCGGAGAGGCCGGTGAGAATCTGCAGGCCGCTCTCCGTGATGGAGGGCAGGTTCTCGGACAGGTAGCCGCCGAGCGACGTCATGAGCGACGCCGCCGTCTCGGAGAGGAAAGACAGCCCCATCTCGATTCCCTCGGCGAGCCTGGGAACGACCTCGCCGCCCACCTCGGCGAAGCCCTCGGCGATACCGGGCAGCGATGAGGTGATGTTCTCCTGCAGCGTGGACAGGTCGCCCTCGAGTAGCGTCAGGCCGTAGACCATGGCGAGGTGCAGAGACTCGAGCGGGTTGTCACCAACCGCCCAGATCTCGCCAAGGCCCTTGAAGCGCTCGCCGATCTCGTCCACGCCGTCCGACACGGCGGAGAGGATGTCGCCCATGGGTCCGGGCACGGCTGCCGCCGCGCTGTCGAGCGCCTGCGTGAAGATGTCGACGAACGCCTGGCCGAGCACGGGCCCGACCGACGTGACAAGGCTCGGCAGCTGCGACAGCGCCGTGCCGGCGATGGTCGCAACGCGCGGGATGACGTTCGAGGCCGCCGTCTCGACCGACTCGACCAGCTCCTCGGTGAGCTTGCCCATGTCGGCGTCGTCCTTGCCCAGCTCCGTTATCCAGTTCTCCCAGGCGGCCTTCGCCATGATGCAGGAGCCCTCGATGGTCGTCGCGGCCTCGCGCGAGGTCGTACCGGCGATCTGCATCTGCTCCTGCATCGTATGGATAGCGAGCACGATATTGTCGAATGAGAGACTCGACTCGTCCACGGCTGAGTTGACGGCGTGCGCATCCTTGACGAGGCGCTGCATCTCCTCCTTGGTTCCGCCATACCCCAGCTTGAGGTTGTCGAGCATCGTGTAGTTCTGCTTGGCAAATCCTTGGTACGCGTTCTGGAGGTCCTCCATCGCCGTGCCGAAGGTGTTTGCGTTGTCGCTCATGTCGACCATGGCCGTGTTGGCGTACTCGGCCGCCTTGACCGTGTCGCCCCCGAGCGATTTGACAAGCGAGGCCGAGAAGCCTGTGACCTGCTCCATGTACCGGTTGGCGCTCAGGCCGGCCGTTATGTAGGCGCGGTCGGCGTTTGCCAGCACCGTCGTCTGGGCCTGCTCGAGCTGCTCCCACTTACCGGAGCACTGCTCGACGGTCTGTCCCGTAAGCGCGGCGTACTCGTCGAGCGACTTGCCCATGTTGCCGAAAATCTTCTGGATGCCGCCGACGTTCTGCTCGTATGCGGCGTATGCGCTCATGCTCATGCCCGTGATGGCGGTGACGCCCGCCCCCACGGCGGCGACGCCAACGCCTATCGCCTTGGCTGCGGTCGCGCCGGCCTTGCCGAGCGTGCCCACGACCTTCGAGGCCACGCCCTCGGCCTTGCCGCTGGCCTCGTCCTTGAGGCCGACCTTAATCATCAGGTCGAGAAGGTTCACCTAGACCACCTTCAATCCCATCCGCTCGATGATGTCTGCGGCGATCTCGTCGCCGCCGCGCGTGTCCTCCGCCTCGGACCCATCGCCCGCACCGCCGTTGACGATGCTCAGGAAGGGTTCCTTGAGCCACTTCCCCTGCGCCATGAGGCGCAACGACTCGCTCAGGTACACGCGGAACGCCTCCCGCTCGTCCCGCTCGCGCCACCGCGCGACCATGTACCTACAGAAAGGGCGAGCACGCCGTGGCCCGACGTACTCGCCCAGACAGAGCCATATGTGAGATGGGTCCTCGGCGGCTATCCAAAAAAAGGAGCCAGGACGTCCTTGATGCCGTCGATGCCGTCGATGGCATCCTTGATGTCGTTCACCCACTTCTTGACGGTGAAGTCGGCCTTGTACTCCTCGAGCGTCTGGCCGTCGAGCGCGGCGAGCAGCTTGTAGCTGATCTCGCCGCCCTGGCGCAGCACGTCGGGCAGAAGCCCCGCAACCATGTCCACGGCGAGGCCGTTGACCTCGGCGGTGGCGGCTGCCTTCGCGGCCTCGGGGTCGCCCTTCGCCTTGGCGGTCGCCTTGGCCTTGGCCTTGGCGGAGTCGGCGCGGAACTTGGCGTAGGAGGCCTTTGCCTTTGCGCCGAGTTCGCCGTTCATGACGTCCTCCGCCACGTCCGCCAACAGGCACATGGCGTTCTGGAACTCGTCGGCGGTAAGGTTCTCCAGCTTCATGGTTAGGCTCCAATCTCCTGTTTGATATACAGCTCGTAGGGCACGATCTCGGGGTTCTTGATTGAGTAGTGGCCCGTGAACTCGAACGCGAACTGGCCCTTGGCCTTGTTCTGCGTCGTGATTTGCAGACCGCCCGTGTTGAGCGCGTTGATGAGGCGGATGGCGATATAGCCGTTGCCGTTCTCGCCCGAGTAATCGCCGATGAGCCAGATGTCGGCGAAGTCCTCCTCCGAGAGCGCGGAGCGCGGGACGATCTTCCCCTCGGTCTCGTCGGCTGCGGCTGCGAGTTTCTTGCCGAGCGCGGTGTTCAGCGTCACGAATGTGCCGCTCAGCTTGGCCTCGATGCTGTCGATGCGCTTCAGCTCCATCGTGTTGGCGGGGCAGTTGTCGATGTCCTCGCCGTAGTCGATGAAGCTTGGCGTGGCGGCGAAGCTGGTTCCGCCGCTCGTCGCGCCCATCAGCTCGGACTCCTCGACCTCTGCGGTCTTGGGGTTGAAGTTCGTGGCGAGCAGGCCCGCGTTGATGACGATCTCCTTGAACGTGTTCTCGGGGATGCGCGTGAACTTAGACATATGACCTCCTAGTAGCTGGTCATGTACTCAATGGTCAGGTTGATGATTCGGCGCTTCACGGCGTTGTCCTCGTCGGCCATGGCGTTGCAGAACGGCTCGCCCTGCATCACCCACATGCCTCCGCCGTCGCACGGCAGCAGCACGCCCGACAGCCCGAGCGCCCGGGCGACCTCCTCGGCCTTGGCGTTCGGCGCGGCCTCGGACGATGTACGGAACCAGAGGTTCACCTCGGAGTTGCACTGCGTGCCGAATGCCGCGGTCGGCAGGTCGTAGGTGATGTAGGGCATCTTCGCCTCGCCCGGCACCGCCGAGTCGCGGTACACGGGCAGCCCGAAGCCCTCGAGCCACGCCTGCAGCGCTGCCGCCTTAGTCGCCATCCGGCACCTCACACTCCTCCGCACTGCACTGGCCGAAGCCGAACGACGCGCAGCGCGGCGCGGCCCCGTCGTCCGTGTTCGAAGTGCAGCGGAATACCTGCCCGTCGAACGCACGCTGGAAGAGGTCGCCGTAGCGCAGCGGCTCGGCGGTCGTCACGGTGTAGACGTTCCTCACGCCGTCGTGCTCCGCGATGCGCGAGGCCGTCGAGCTGTCGCGCACGATTGCCGCCGTGAAGCCGTCGCCTACGGCGAGGACGGTCTTGAAGCCGCCCTCGCCGTCAGGCTCGGTCTTTGCGACGAGCCTCGCGCACGCCACCGCCATGCGCTCGTACAGGCGGCTCACAGCTTTCTCCAAGGGTCGAGACGCGCCTTGAACTGCTGCCGCCACGTGATGGGCGAGCCGTCGCCGCCGACGCGCGTGTAGCTGTAGCCGCCGAAGCTCTCGGATGCGTACGGGCTGTCCAGCTCCTTGGCGTGCTCGGTCTGCCACGCCGCGATCTCGTCAGCGAGGTCGACCACGGCCTGCGGGATGGCGAGCGCCCAGACGGTGCCGACGAACTCCTCGTCCGTGAGTCCGTTGTAGGGCCACGCATGCAGCCCGTCGTTGAACACGGAGCCCGTGATGCGGACGTACTGGCCCTCCTTGAGGCCGAGGGCCGCGGGCGGCACGAGGCGGCCGTCCTCGATGCGGACGCGCCCCGTGCGCTTGTCGGCGACGAACCAGTTGCGCAGCGACAGAAGCACCTGCTCGAGCATCTCTGCGCCTATCGCTTATCGGTGATGACGGCGGCGAGCTCGGGACTGAGGGTCTTGACGCCGCAGAGCATGTCGATGGAGACGGTGTCGGTCTTGGTCTTCTGGTCGTAGCCCTGCACGACGCGCAGGCCGAAGCCGTCGTAAGAGGTGGAGTACGCCTTGGGGGCGCCAAGCGGCATCTCGAGCTGGCGGGTCACAAGCGCGAAGGCGTTCTTGTGGAAAGCGATGGACGGCGTGTAGTTGGCCGTCTCCGCCGTGGTCTTCTGCACATTCTGGTCGCAGTAGAAGTCGAGGCCGTACTTACGGCCGAGCGATGCCTCCTTGAGGGCGGTGCCGTTGTCGCCGACGGCGGAGGCGTTGGTGAACGCCTCGGTGTTGAGCAGGTCGGCCTCGGCCTGGGAGCCGTAGACGAAGCGGCGCTCCGTGGAGGGCGCCTTGGCGTCCACGAGGAACTTGCGGGCGGCGATGATGTCCGCCACGGCGATGGCGCCCTTGGTGTGGTCGACGCGGTTCGTGACGTCCTTCTCGAGCGCGAGCAGGTAGCCGTCGATCTTGTCGGCGAAGGCCTGCATGGCCGGGACGAGGAACTGCGCGGAGAAGTCGACGATGCCCATCGTCAGCTCCTTGGACGTGACGGCGAACGTCACGTCGAGCAGCTTGTCCATCTTGACGGGGACCTTGTCCTCCGTGGCGTCCTGCACCTCGACCTCGGTAGTAAACTCCTTGGCCTCGAAGGTGGCGGGCTTGCGGACGGTGATGGTGTCGCCCACGCCGGCGACGAACTCGGAGGAGTAGTCGCGGTGGACGAGGTTGGCCATGACGGCGTTGGTGCGCAGAACGTCCAGCGCCTCGTTGGCGATGATGTTGGGTGTAAGGATGGTGTTCGACATAGAAACCCCTTAGCCTCTCTGCTCCGCCTTGTACTTCATGTACTCGGCGGTGCTCATTTCGTTGATGTCCTTGCCGCCCTCGCCCTTGGGGGCGTGGGCCACGTCGGCACCCTTGACGGTCGTGGTTGCGATGAAGTCGGCCCAGTCGGCCTTGATGCCCTCGGTGAGCTTGTCCGCACCCTCGATAGCGCCGTCCTTGACGGTCACGTTCTCGAGGTCGGAGACCTTGAGAACGGTCTCGATGCGCTTGGGGTCGACGCCCGCCGACTTGAGCAGCTCTCGGTACAGGCCGCGCTTCTCGGCTGCGGCCTTCTCGCCCTCGACCTTGGCCTTGTAGTCCTCTAGGTTCTTGACGGCGGCCTTGTACTTTTCCTCGTACTCGTCCGCACCCTCGCCCTTGGCCTTGAGCGCGTCCAGCTCCTTCTTGTAGCCGTCCGCCTTGTCCGCGGCCTCCTTGAGCTCGTCGCGCTGCGCCTTGAGCGCGTTCACGCTCTCGGCATGCTCGTCGATGATCTGGTCGATCTTCTCGTCCTCGATGCCCATTGCCTTGAGCATCTTTCGCGTAAGTGCCAACAGAATCTCCCTTGCTTCGGAATGGGCGGGTTCCCACCTGTTGCCTCGGCGGGGCCCGCGCCGCAATACCTCGCGGCAAGGGTGAGTATCCAAGCGGAGTAACGCGGCCCTATGCGCCGCCCCTCAGGTGCTTCTCGAGAATCGCCCGGTACGTGTCCCCGTGGCCCGTCGCCGCCTTGCGCAGGAAGTGCTTGCCCTTCATGCGGGAGGTCCCCTCCTCGACGTACGGCGCGTACTCGACGTTGGTCCCGATGAAGCAGTCGTAGCCTTTGAGTAGGTGCGTGACGGAGTTGCGCAACCTGCCCGTGTCGACCGGGCACGTCGCCTTGGCGTAGCCCTCCGCAACGAGGCCTATCTCCTCTAGACCCGTTTTATAGGCGCGCAAGAGGGCCTTCTCGACCTGCTCGATGTTGTTCTGCCGTATCTCGATGCACTCGGCGGTATCCAGCTTCGCAGCGTTTACGATCTCCTCGGTGATGAGGGTGCCGTGCCGGCCGTGGTCGCCGACGCCGCCGACGAGCCCGTAAGCCATCAGTCGAGCACCTCGCAGCCGTAGCCAACGCGACCGTCGACGTCCGCCTCGATGGCCTCGATGGCCTGCATCGGCACGCCGGCGCACCCGAGCGTGCAGCCGTCGTCGGGCTCAACCTCGTCGCCGCGCTGCGTGCAGATGTAGGTATCCGGGAACGTAAAGCCGAAGCCCAGCTTTACGGCGCAGTCGCCGCAGTTCGCACAAGTGAATAGCTCTTTCATGCCTGCCCCAATCTCTCTGCGGGCAGTGTCACGGCACGGTCACGCGGCATGAAAAAAGCCCCGCCGTGGCGGGGCCCGCTGTGATCTATTGGATTTTTACCTCGTGGGCCTTGTCCATCTCAAGCTCGATAGCAGACGGGCTCTCGCCTCTGAGGAAAAATGGAATCGGGAAGAAGTCAATCTTCCCCGTTTCCTTGTCGATTGCATACGGAGTGTCGCCCGGGGCCATCTTTCCATCGAAACCGAAACCGACGAACCAATGGTATTTGCCCTCGTATGCGCACACCGGGCTGTATCCGTCTACGGCCTCCTCTTCCAGAATCGGCTTTATGGCCTCTTCCAATGTGAGCATGTCAACCTCTTGTCGTCAGGCACTCGTCGACAAGATCGCCAAACTCGGCGTCGTCAACTCGCGCGAACTCCGTCTCCTCGGCCTTGATTATACCAAAATACCAGCTCACGTCCTCATCGCCGCTCTGTGGGTCTATGAACTTGATAGCGTTTCCCGTCTTTTCCGCAACGAAAACGTGTCGTCCGCTCTTGCCGCAAAGCGCGTGGTCCCAGGAAACGGAGACCTCGGCCCTCGCGTCCCCGTTTACCGCAAGGAGGAATGACGTTATTTCTTTCTCCGGCTTATCGCCACCACGTTTCCAAGTGGCCCCCGGAAACACCTTTTTGTACGACTCGGCGCGCGCGAAGGGGTCATATGCCGATATTTTCCCCCACTTGTTCATCTTAACCGGCTTCGCAACGACGTCGAGCCCACGCCGTCTCGCCTCATACGCCGGAACGCACCTTTGGCAGTTGTACGAGTACCTGCCGTCTTTGTCCTTCTTTGTCTTAAAGTTCGGGTTGACCTTGGCAAGGTCGGAGCCTGCGGAATGCTCGCCCTTGATCTCCTTGAAAACGCGCCGACCGTTGACAATGGGCGTCGAACCGGGCGCAAGCGCCGTGTCCAACACCTTCTGCTGGTCGCCTGCGCTCATCTTGCGGAACGAGCCGGACGGTATGCCGTAGTCCTCGAGCTGCCGCGAGAGCCGCTTGCGCGCCTCGGTCTTGGATACGCCCGCCACGTCCAGCTTGCGCTTGGTGCCGGGCATCTCCATGAACTCTGAGATGGTGCGGTTCGCGGGCTTCGCGCCGGTGACGGCGGGCTTGCCCGCCTTCCATTCCTCGTAGGTCATGCCCTCGGGCAGGCGGCTGAAACGCTCGCCGTCGAGCACGTCGAGTCCGTCACAGCACGCCACCAGCGTGCAGCGGCAGTTGCACGTCTCGGCATACCGCGCCTCCGGGTCGCCGGGATAGCGACACCCGTTGCTGAACTTCTCGCCGACCTCGACCTTCTCGCGGTCGAGTTTCCTGTGGCTCGAGCGCGTACGCAGGTCGAGCGTCGCCACCCATTCCTGCTGCACCTTGATGCCGAGCCCCTTGGCCCTCTTGTAGCTGTCGACACGCCCGGCGTTCTCGGCCGCCGTCGTCGAGGTCCGCGCCAAGCGCACCGCCGCCGCGCGGTTGGACCCCGCCACGTCCTGGATGCGCTTCGCAATCTTGGGTATCGACTCGCCGAGCAGCACGCCCTGCGTGATCTGGTTGGCTATGAGCCGGCGGTTCCACGCCACGTCCTTGGCGACGTTGACGGACGGCTTTGGCAGGTAGCTGTCGTGGTCAGTGAGCAGCCTCTGCACGGTCGACGCGTCCTGCAGCGCGTAGGCCGTGTCAACGCCCACGGCGCTCTCGACCTGCCACGTGCCGTAGTTGTAGTTCTCGGCGTAGACCTCGGGCAGCCTGCCCTCGATGGCTGCGGCCGCGACGACGTTCGCGTGCGTCATGGCCTCGGCGCACTGCTTGAGCACGATTCGGTAGCGCCTGCCCGCCGCGATCTTCCCGCTTCGCCAAGACCTGTATTGCGCCTTGGTGATCTCGCCGGCCTCAAGCCGCTCGCGCATCTTCTCGTCGTCGGCCTCGAACTGCGCCAGATAGCGCTTGAGGTTGTCGTAGGCCGTCTTGCTCGCCTCGCCGTACACTCCCGCCACCTCGCGCTCGAACGCCCGAATCTCGGCGTCTGAGAACTCGTGAGCGCTATCCTTCGCCATGCGCCGCCTCCAATCGTCGGCACGCATGGTCGCCCGCGCATAACGGAAAAGGGCCCCGACCGAAGCCGGGGCCCTTCCCTACTCGCCGTCTGCCTCTAGCATCTGGCGCACCTCGTCGCGCCAGCGCTCGGGAACGCTCTCGAGCGTGCGCCTGCCGCTTTTCACGGCGCGGTAGTAGATCTTCGCCAAGTTACTCACCTCCAACGATGTCGCCGAGCTCGAGAAGGGCCGCTTGCGAGTCGGCGACCTGCTGCCGGAGCGATGCGATCCGCTCCTCCATGCTCATGCCGTCCGCCTCGTGTGCCGTCCAGACGGTGTCAAAGTCGGCCTTTGCGCCATCGACCGTCAGCTCGCCCGTCGGGTCGGTGAAGTGCAGCTCCTCGTAGGTGAACACCTTCACCTTGACGGAACCGCCCTCGCCTCCCTGCTCCTCGCGCTCGCCCTCGGCGATGCCACGGCGCAGCCAGACGTCGGTCCCCGCGATCTCGACCGTCTCGGGCCTCTCGCCCGTTCGCTCCGACTTCACAACCATATTTTTCCTCCTAACCCACGGCCCTCGCCGCGTTGAATATGCACCGCTTGACGTTCATCTGGTGCTCCATGACAGCCGTTTTCAGCCAGCCCCAGTAAGAGCACACGCGCCTCGCCAAGCGCTCGGTGCGCCTGCGCATGTAGCGCGCGAACGCGCGTCGCAGTCGTTTCCAGAGCCTCTTTCGCAAGTCGACCCGGCGCCCGCGAGCGCACCAGATGCGATAGCCCGCGAAGTCGATGGGCTCGGCGCCGTTGCGCCTCACCTTCCACGGCTTCAGCGACAATCCTAGCCGCCCCAAAACGCGCGCGGCGATGGCCGCGGCCTTCCCGAGCGAGCGCTTTGAGTTGCCGAGAAAATAGCCGTCGTCGGCGTACCACACCTGGCATCCCGCGAGCCTCACGCGCTTGCCGCGCCGCTCCTTCGCCGCCTCCTCGACCGCGTGGTACGCGAACGAGATCACGAACGCCGCCAACCGAAGCGACAGGTAGCTGCCGAGGATAAGGACGCCGTTCATCGTCGACAGCAGCGAATGGAGCAGGTAGAGGACCTGACTGTTCTTGACGTAGCGCGCCACCAGACCCTCCACTATCGCCGTTTGCATCGAGCCGTAGCAGTTGCGGATGTCGACGTGCACGTGGTAGGCGAAGCGATGAACCGCGCGCCTGAGCTTGCGCATCCCCAGCGCCGCGCCCTTGCCCTTGACGCCGCTCGACACCTGCCAGAAGCCGACCTTGGCGGCAAGGAGCGGCTCGAGTGCCCCAACGCACAGGTAGTTGCACACCTGCCGCTTGATACTCTCGACGCTTATCTCGCGCAGCTTGCCGTTGTTCGGGTCGTGCTTCAGGTAGGTTCGAATCGGCTCGAACGTAAGCGTCTCGGTCGAGAGCTCTAGCCAGATGCGGTCGACGAACGCCGTCTCGGTGCCGTATTCGTCGGCGACGCGCCAGCCGTTCTCCTTGCCGGAGTCGCTTTTCTTCCATCGGTGCAGGGCCTCGACGACGCACTTGCGCGTGAACTCGAGGCCCTTGCAGTAGGTTTTCATAGATCAAAGCTCTTTCTGTCTGTCATACGAGCGTTCGCCTTGCGGTTACCAGCCCGTGAGCCTTGCGGACAAATTTCACTCAAAGGAGTCAGGCTGAGCCGCGTCCCGCCAGAAAGCTGCGGGCGCGGTAGACACGGTGCGAGTAGAGATTTATAGACAGATTGCCGGGAGACGAAGTACCAAGCGGCCCCACCGGACCCGTACCACGAGACCGCGTAACGAAGACCGGCAAACGAGCCGCACCACAGGAGGCCGAGGAACAGAACCAGAAACCAGCGCCGCCCTCACCGTGAATCCATGTTTGGGGTTAGGAGGGGGCCAGCCCCCTCTCAGGGCTACGCCCTGATTCACCCCCGGCTACGGCCCGTAGCAGAAAGCCGGGAGACGAAGTACCAAGCGGCCCCACCCGACCCGCTCCCCGAGTACGCGCAACGAAGACCGGCATACGAGCCGACCCGCAGGAGGCCGAGGAACTGAACCAGACGGATTGTGCCCTTGACCTTACCTCCGGATGTGTCGAAGTAGAAGTAGTCGCCGACACCGGTCGTCGCCGAGCCGCCGAGCCCCTTGCCCAAGATGAGGCCGTTGACGAACTGGATGTCGAGCATATAGCCGTCCGCCGTCGGCATGCACGCCGCCGTCGGTGTCACCCCGTCCGCCACGGCGTTCTTCTTCTCATTGCGAGTGTCGGGGTTGACCGCGATACCGAAGCCCGTCCCATCGGAGACGAAGAGCGTATCGCCCATGAACTCCCACAGGCCCAGCCCCGTCTCGACGCCGCCGACCTTGAACGGATGCTTGCCGTCCTTCGCCACCTGGCCGTCGCCAACGAGGGCATCGGTGTTGCCCGTGCTCCACGGCGCACTCTGGAGCCATGTGTTCACGGTCGTGTCGAACGCCTTGGCGACGTCCATGAGAAGCGCCACGTTGCCGTCTGCGAGCGCCTCCTTGCCGCCGACGACCGCGCCGTCGAACACGTCGTACGCCGCCGCGGCACCTCGGTCGGGGCACGTGGTGCCCGTGTCGGTGCCGTACATCATCGACGCACCCACGGGAATCGCCGCCGCCTGCTCGGCGGTGACGACCACGCGCGTGACGCCCGTCTCGGCGAGCGCGGGGTGGATCTGGATGTTGAAGTCCGTGCAACCCGGGAAGTCCACCTGGGAGGACTTGCAGAGCGTCTTGGTCAACTGGTGGAAGTTGATATACCACTGGTCGTAGACGCTCATGCCCGAGTAGCCCGTGGTCGCGGTCTTGCAAAGGTCGACGAGCGAGTCGTGCGACGTCGTGCGGTTGGCGACCTTCGCGCCCGAGACGGAGCGCGGGCGCCCGTCGGCGTCGATGCTCATGGGATACGTCGGCGTCAGCATGTACGGTCGCAGCGTGCCGTCCGGCAGCAACGCCTTGGGGTTCGGCTGCGAGCCGCTGAATCGGCTGTCGGACCACGAGACGAGCAGGTTGCCGTTCGTCAGCACCTCGACCGCCTGCCACACGACCGGCGCGATCTCGTAGACGTTGTTGCCGTGTCCGTTGTCCACGCGCGAGAAGCCGTAGTCGACGCCGTCGATGGCCTCGACCCACGGCACGCCGTCGGCGTCGGCACCGGCGTTGGCGGACACGTGGAACCACGGGCCGCCCTCGGTGTCGAACGGGTCGACAGCCGCGCTCGTCGCCGTCGCGGGCACGAACTCGGTGGAGGCCACGCGCTTCGCGGCAGCGCTCATGGGCTGGATGTCGGTGGGGCTGCCCGCCGGGATGAGGAACGTGTACACCAGCCCCGTCTTGTGCTTGTCGACCATCGCGGCGACGCTCTCGTTGGAGTAGCGGCCCGTCGAGGCGTCGCGCTCGAGCGACTTCTGGTCGCCCAGATTCTTCACCGCGCCGACAAGCGCCCACACCGCCTTGTCCGATGCCAGCGGGTCCGCGTACTCGAACCCCTCGGCTGCCTGCTCGGTTGCCTGCGTATCGGCCATTTAGGCACCTACCTTTCGCATCTGGCAAATCTTGCCGTTTACCTTCTTGAGTCCCAGCGCCGTCACGGCAGCCGCCGAGTCGATAATCGACTGGTAGTTCAGGGCTGCCGTCTTGGCGTCCTTGAGCGCCGCCTGCGCGTCGGCGAGGGCCTTGGTCGAATCCTGCTCGCGCTTCTGCTCGGCGGTCTTGCGCCCCGCCTCCGCCTCCTTGCGCCCCGTCTCGTTCTGCCCGCGCTCGGTCTCTTTCTCCTTGCGCCCCGCCTCGGCGTCGGCGCGGTCCTTCTCCGCCGTTTCGACAGAAGCCTTGAGCTGCTTGAACTCGTTGTTGACCTTGTTCACGCCAGCCGCCGCGTCCGTCGCGGGCTTCTTGAGCTCCGCGATCTGCTCGGCGGTGAGGTCGCTGTACCTCAGCGCGTCGCCCTTCGGCACGCCGACGACCAGCACGTTGCCCTCCATCGCCGCCGTTGCCTCCGAGCCCGAGGCGAGCGTCGTGGCGCGTGCCCCCTTGACCTCGGCGGCGACAGCCCTGTCGCGCGCGGCCTCCGCCGCCTTCTGCGCGGCCTTGGCCTCGTCTCGCGCCGTTTCCGCGTCCTTAATGGTGCGCTGGTCGCTCGGCTCGTAGATGTACTCGGCGGGCTTGGCTCGCCTCTTTACGTCCCAGAGCGCCTCGATGCGCGTGCGCCCGCCATAGGACTCATCCGTGATATAGGCCCAAGCGTACACGCGACCCGCTGCCTGAAGCAGCTCGTCGGGAATCTTCGCCTTGTTGCCGGCGACCTCGACCGTGTAGCACGTCCCCGTGGTCGACTTGGCGAAATGCACCTGCTCGCAGCCGACAACCTCGACCTCGCGCCCGGTGTCCCACTGCCACAGCTCGCCGTCAAGCACCTGCAATGCCGCCATCACTCATCACCTTCCTCGTCCTCGTCGTCCCCGTCGCCCTCCTGGGCACCCTTCGCGTTCGCCGCCAGGGCGGGCGGCAGCGCTGCCATGCGCTCCTCCTGCTCCCGCTGCTTGCGCTCCAAAATCTTCGCCCTCTCGTCGGGCGTGATGTTCGGCAGCTTTCGCAGGATCGTCTCGTCGTCCAGCCACTCGGCCTCCAGACACACGGTCTCGACCTGCTCCTTGGTGTTGCTGATGCGAGTGCGCGTGAACACGGGCGTGTCCTCGATGCCCCGCAACGCAAGGATGTCCATGATACCCTCGCGGATGTGGCGCTCAAACTCGGCGGCCTCCTCGTCCATCGGCTGGTATGCCGCGTCGATATGGTCGTTGGTCGCCCCCGCCGCGATGGTGTGGACGTCCAGCGCGCCGAAGTCCTCGTAGATGTCGGCCTTGATCTGCGCCAGCGTCTCCTTGCGGCCCTCGACGGGCACCTCCTGCGTGTACGGCGTCACGGACTGCCCCTGCTCGGCGTCGACCTCGGCCACGTGCGTCAGCTTGAGCTTCGCCCGCCACAGGTCGAGGTCCCTGTCGTCCATGCCGCCGGCTCCGTTGATGAGCCAGTAGATCTGTGCGCAGTCGCGCGTGTCGTTCACCAGGCCGCTCTTGATGAGGTCGTAGGCGTCGATGCTCTCGCGCATGCCGACGAGCGTGCTCTGGTGCGCGTCGCTGCCCCAGACCGCCACGATTGGCAGACGGGAGTAGTTCTCCGCATCGACGGCCAGCTTCATCCCGTCCGCCGGTATCTCCCGATACGTGACCTTGTAGGCGCGCTTGGCCTCGGCCACCTCGAAGTCGAAGCCGCTGCCGCCCGACACCATCTCCGTGTAGCCGTCCTGCTCGTAGAGGGTCGCGTGCCACGGGTGGTCGGAGTCGAGTCGCCAGAACCTCACGCCGGCGTATAGCGCCCCCGAGTACTCGTCCCACACCGGGCAGAACTCGTCGGCGGTGAACACGTCGATGTGGTCGAGGTTCCAAAACGGGAATGACACACCGTGGATGAGCGCCTTGAGCCCCATCTCCATGACGTCGTCGTCGAAGCGGTCGCCAAGCCCCTCCTTGGTCGTGTCCTTGCCGCCCGCCGAGACGTCCACGAAGCTCACGCCCTTACCGAGCGAGTACGTGCAGCGCTGGACGTTTAGGCGCTTGAACAGGTTACTCGCCAGCCTCAGCTTCGAGGCCGTGAAGTCCTCGGCCTCGGCACCGGAGCACGAGTAGATCTTCTGCACGAAACGGTTGATCGTGACGTTGTGCTGGCGGTAGTACTCGTTCGCGGTGACGGCGTTGCGGTACATCTCGCTCGACATGTGCCGCTCGATGGCATCTGCCGCGAACGCCGTCGCCGTCGCCGCCGCCTTGAGGTCGCCATCGGTCACCAAAGGCCCCTTAGACAAAGCCGCTACCTCCCTCCAAAGAATGGGTTTACCTGCTCTTTCGCAGGCTTGTACATGCGCAGTGTTGCCACGCCGTAACGGAGCGCGTCGCAGCTGTGGTCCTCGACCTTGACGGGCCTGTCGCCGTCCGCCTTGGCGTCCCAGCAGTAGCCGCCGAGCTCGCCTATCAGCCCCGTGCAGGCGTCGGAGATGCGCACCGTGCCGTTGCCCAGGCACACCCCCGTCTCTCGTATGCCGTCCGCGACGTCGTTGCGCCCCTTCTTGGTCTTGAACCCGGCCTGCCGCATCGCGGCGATGAAGCTCGTGGCGCTCGGGTCGATGATGAACGTGGGCGGCTTGCCCAGCCCGCGCACGAAGTCGGCCATGTCGGCCACGTAGTCGGCGTCCGTCTTCTGGTGCCCCGTGTCGCGGCCCGAGTAGCGGTACTCGTCCACCGCGTGCCACACCTTGCCGTCAAACGCCCACAGCAGTGCCGCGAAGGCGTTCTGCGTGCCGTAGTCGCAAGACACCGCGTACTTGACGGCGCCTCCCGTATACCGGCTCTCGAGGGCACCCTCCCACTCGGGGTAGACCAGACCCTCAGCCAGCGTCCACTTGCCCAAGATGTAGCGGTCGTAGTACACGCCGCTGCCGTAGTCCTTGATGAGGGCCTCGATGACATCCGGTGCCAGCGCACCGTCCCAGATCGTGTAGTCCTGCCTGTAGATGTCGCTGTCGCCGTCGAGGAACCGCTTGAACCAGTGGTTGGGGCTGTCGGGGTTGCAGGTGCCGTCGAAGCGGCTGTGCTCGCAGCGCAGGCGGCTCTTGAGCATCTGGAACACGTCTTCGCTCCACGTGGCGACCTCGTCGCCGTAGACCCACTCGAACGTGGCGCCCTGAATCTTGGATACGCTCGTCTTCTTATCCGCCCCGAGGCAGTAGACCTTGCGCCCGAATATCTGGGCCGTGTTGTCCCGCCCGATCTGGCTGACGACGTCTTCGCTGTAGAGCGAGCGCATCGGCTCGAGGATGTTGCGCTCGAGCGTCGAGCGGGTGTTCCCGATCATCACCGCCAGCCCCTCGCCCCTCATGGCGAGAAGCCTCTGCGGTATGGTCACGGCTATGTCGACGTAGCTCTTGCCCGAGCCCGTCGCCCCGCACTTCACGTTGTAGCGGTGCGTGCAGTTGGCGAGGTACTCGCGCTGCATCCTCGTGAGCGGCATCGGCTACTCGTCCCCGCCGATTGAGGACGGCACGGAAAGCACCAGCTCCTTGGCGGCCTTGAGCACCGCCGTGTCGGTGGTATCCATGATGCGCTGCGCCTTGGCGTACTCCTGCGGGTACTTGCGCTCCAAAAGCCACGCCGCCGCCTGCCAGCTGTCGTCGCTCGCGTCCATGATGCGGCCCACGAGCGCCGCCTTGCGCTCGACCTCGCCCTTTTTCATGGCTTGACACAGTTGACGTTGATTGTCGGTTCTGGGGTGGTTGATCCAGCGACTGTATGTCTCGGGGGCCACCCCGAGATATGCGGCGATGTCCTTGTCGGTCATGCCGACGCGGCACAGGCGGAGGGCATCCTCGATGCCCTCCTTGGTCAGTTTTTCACGCCCTTTTCCCGCCACAAAATCACGTTTCCGCTGGTAGATAGCCCTATGGAAACGCGAACGTTCCCACCTTTTTACGCACGTGGACAAGCGCGTGCGTTTGCCCACGAGCGTAAAAAGGGGGTAACGTTTAAAGAAAAGGCCCCGGTTTCCCGGGGCCTTTCGGCTATTCGACCTTCTTCCTGTGCGCGGCCTGACGTATGCGGTTGCTCTCCGCCTCTTCCTCGAGCCGCCTCTTCCTCTCCGCCAGATAGCACCCCTTGCACAGCCTCCACTTCTTCGCCTGCGCCGACGTGTCGAACACGGGCCGCGCGTCGCACACGATGCACAGCCCATCCGTTCCGGTCGAAAAGCGCCCGTACCGCTGCCGCGCGTGCCTCACGGCGCTCGGCGTCACCCTCAGCTCCGCCGCGATCTCCGCCGCCGTCCGCTCCGGGTGCGCCTGCATCCGCCTTATCATCTCGTCCGTCCACAGGACGTAAGAGGAGCGCCCCTTCCGGAGCGCCCACTCGTCCCTCAACGGATGTGTTGACTTTGTAGATGGGCCTTTTGGCCCATCTCCTACAGGTGGCCTACACGCCATTCGCATACCCCCTAAAGCTCGCCCGCCACGGCAGAACCTTATCAAGCGCCGGAGACCAACTCACCGAGGACGCTCGATATTCTCGCTCGGGCGGTCTTGATGTCGATATTCATCGCCCAAACTCCTCGTAGTCACGGCACTCGCCGCACTCGTCCTCGCAGTACAGCAGGTTCTCCATGAGCCACGCCACGGCCCACTTCGCCAGGCGCCAGAACCCTTCCTTGCGGTCGGGCGCCTCTGCGTCGTAGGCGCGCTCGAACCCGAGGTGGCAGTAGCCGTAGTCGACGTGGATGTCGCTGCTGCAGAAATGCCTGCAGTTCCCGCACATCCTAGGCTCGCAGGCCCCGCCGAAGTGGCGCTCGATGGCGGCGTCGGTCACCCCCATCGGGTAGCCTCCGACCCTCGAGTCACTCATCGCACTCCACCGCCCCCGTGCTCTCGTCGAGCAGGTCGATGGCATCCCCGACGGTCGCCTCGATGCTCGTCAGCTGGCGGCGCAGGTTCTGCACGAGGTTCGCGTCGGCGATTCCCGCCCTTCCCGCCTCGTAGGCGCGCTCGATCATGTCGGTCACCGCGACCTGCATCGCCGTGTCGTTGTAGCCGCGCCTGACGCGGTACTTCCCCAGATAGGCGTGCGCCCTGTCCTGCGGCCTGACCTCACGGTCGTAGCAGAACACCTCGACCGCATCCGCCTTGATCTGCTCCAAAGTCTCCATCACAGACGTCCTCTCTCACAGTTCCTCTCGTCCATGCGCCTTATCGCGGCATCGACCTCGCCCTGCGTGCAGCCCACGGCGGCCAGCAGGTTGACGGTGGCCTGCACGGTATCCAGGCACTCGTCGATGAGGTCGTCGCGCATGTCCCTCCAAGCCGAGAAGAACGGGCTGCAGCGCATGCTGTCCAACTCCTGCCACGCGCCAAACACCTCGGCAGCCTCCTCGAGCGGCTTGAGGGCCTGCGCCTTGCTGTCCTCGACCTCGCGGAACGTCCGCAGGTTCAGCAGGTAACCGTCGACCGTCATCGCGCCTCCCAGTAGTTGCAGCGGGCCTCGGCCTGCGTGCGGTGCACGAACTCCGGGCGCCTCGCGCAGCGGTACACGGTGCGGACGTCGCCCGACGCCGCCATGATGCGCTCGACGCGCTCCGCGAACCTGCACCCGTCGCAGCGGCGCGGGTCCCCCTCAGGCCACTCTCCGTATCTCGAGCTCATGGCCCCTCCTTCCTAGGCCGCCGTCCACGACGGCCTGTCGTTCCCGTAGTCCCACGACACGACCCGCAGCGCCTCGCGCGGGTCCATGCCCCGCTTGATCGCCCAGCAGCGGTCCCATGCCGTGTGGTAGTCGATGGTCCGGTCGTACATCCCGACCTGCTCCGGCGTCAGCCCGTCGAACGCGGGCTTGTGGCGCGGCCAGTAGAAGTCGACGAGCACCTTCGCCCTCTCGTCTGCGTCCCATGCCGCGAACTCGGCGTAGAGGCGCCTGAGATGCGGCATGACGTCCTCCTCGCGGCAGCCCCAGACCCTCACGAGCCAGCGCAGGCTCTCGTCGATGGGGCGCCTGCGCGGCGGCCCGAACAGGTCGAGCGCGGCCTGTCCCTCGCACGGCCTCACAGCCCGCGCCACGGCTCCCACCTCCCGCAGGAGTGGTCGCCCTGCGTGATGCTCGCGGCCATCGCGTCGAGGTCCACGCCGCGCGGCAGCACGGCCGACTCGGCCCGGTGGGCGCAGATGCCGCCCCCGTCGCCCGGAACCCAGCGGTCGCACGTCTCGCAGCACCTCACGGCGCCGTCGGGGATGTCCGGCGCGCCGTCCCCCTCGAGGTTCACGACGCCCTCCTCTCGCATGCGGCCCTCGCATCCAGCAGACGCCGCGCGTCCTGGTACGCCTTGAGCGCCACCGGATCGGCGGTCGTCCCCCTCGGGGCCTTCACCTTCGCCGGGTCGATGCCCGGATGTTCCTCGCGCCACCTGCGCTCGAGCTCCGCCCTCGTCTGCTCGGGCGTCCTCGTCGGCTTGAACGTGGCGGCCTCGATCTCCGAGGCGGTGGGCTTGCCCCTCGCCCGGTCGTCGGCGTCGATGCGCTTCTGGCGCCTGGACCAGTCGAGCGCGAGGGCGCCCCAGTTGCTCACCGGTTGGCCGTTGCCCTTGACCCATCCCTGAGACTCGAAGTAGGCCCAGAAGGCGTCCGGGTCGCCGCTCAGGCAGTTGACGCCGAAGTAACCGCGGGCCTCGTCGAGGGTCGGCGGCTCGAACTCGGGCGGCGCTGCGGGGGCATCTCCCCCATCACAGGACAGCTCAGCACAATCCAGTTCAGGACAGGACAGGCTAGGGTAGGTTAGGTTAGGGTTTTCACTTTCCGAAACCTGCGTTTCGGGTTTGTCGGAAACTGGTTTCCCGTTTGAAAAACCTAGGTTTTCACTTTCCGAAACCTGCGTTTCGGGTTTGTCGGAAACTGGTTTCTTGCGCGGGCGGCCGCCCTTGCCGCCCCTGCCGCGCGCGTCCTTGGAGTTGTCGATGGCGTTCTTCATCGCCTTGAAAACGCGGCGGAGGTGCTTCGGCAGGTCGGCCTCGACGCCGTGCAGCCCGTACATCATGATCGCGTCGGCGAGCATCGCGCGGTCGCGCAGGTCCTCGGGGTCGCTCGCGTCGAAGTCGTCGTAGACCTCGGCGAAGCTGTCGAACACGGTGAAGGCCATCAGAACCACCCCCATAGAAGCGAAGAGAAGAACAGGAAACCCGCGGAGAAGGAGGCGGCGAACAGGGCCGCCTCCCAGTGGTCGCGGATGATGTCGGGTACGTGCCTCATCAGAACGGCACGTCCTCGTCGTAGAACTCGGACTGCGGGACCGCGGCGTAGGCCTGCTGGGCGCTCCACTGCGGCGCGGCCTGCGCCTGTGGCTGCACGGGCACCGTGTTCGCGAGGCTCTGCTGCGGCTGGGCCTGCGTCTGCCCCTCACGGCGCACCATGACCTCGATCTCGTCGACGATAACCTCGAGCTTCGAGCGCTTCTGGCCGTCGCGCTCCCAAGAGCTGTAGCGCAGCTTGCCCTCGATCGCGACCTTCATCCCCTTGGCGAGGAAACGGCCAACGGCCTCGGCGCGGTTGCCGAACATGGTGCAGTCGACGAAGTTGGGATAGTCCTCCCACTCGCCCGTCTGCGCGTTGCGGCGGCGGTCGTTTACCGCCACGCCAAAGGACAGGACCTGCGTGCCGCCGGCGGTGGCGCGAAGCTCGGGGTCGCGGGTGAGGTTGCCGCTGATGTTCACTCGGTTGATGCTCACTGCCCGTCCTCCTTTGTGGTCATGTAGCCCTTGATGGCATCGACGAGGCGCGGCCCCTGCATGTAGCCCAGGCCGCTCACGCGGCGACCATCGGGGATGTCAAGCGCCTTGACGATCACCTTCGCCTTGACCGTGCCGATGCCCGGGAACGAGCGGGCGAACTCCTCGACCTTGAGCTTTGCCGCGATGGGCGCCTCGATGGCGACCTCGGGCGGGATGTTGCCCGCCTTGCAGGCGGCCTTGAACGCGGCGCGCTCGCGGCGCGTGTGGACGGCCTTCGCCATCGCCTCCTTGCGCTGCTCAGGCGTTCGGATCGGCGGTAGGTTTTTCTCCTCCATGTCCTACATCCTCTCGACGTATCCGTGAATGCCGTTATCGACCATGACGGCCCTCACGCGGCGCAGCTCGTCCGCCGTTGCGCACTCGATGACCACGCGGTAGCCCCTCTGCGGTGCTGGGGCTTCATCCTCGGCCACATCCGGCTCGGGGCGCGACGGGACCACCCGCACGCACCTCGGCACGCCCAAGGGCGGCTCTGGTTCCTCGACGGGCATCGGCTCGGGGTCGGGCGGCAGCGGCGCGGGCTCCGGCTCGGGCTCCGGTGCGGTCGCCGTCGCCTGCTCGTAGGTCGATACGAGCGCGGCGGCCTTGGCGACCTCCTCGCGATGCGCGGCGACAGCCGCAGCCACCTCGCCCGAGTCCATCGGTAGCGTCCTCGTCCACCACGCCACGGCCCACGCCTTCTCGTCCTCGTCCGCGTAGTCGAGCCCGTTGACGAACTTGAACTGGTGCAGGAGCTCGCCCACGCGGCGCTCGATGATGTTTTTGGCCTTGACCTCGCCGAAGCTCGCGTTGAGCCACTTGTCGTCGGCGATGCGCTCGTAGGGCACCAGCGGCCCCATCTCGCCCGCGAGGTCGTAGTAGTGGCCCTTGAGCGCGGCGAGGCGGCGGGCCCTGCACTCACCGTCGTATCGGTCGATTTCGGCCTTGTACTCATCGGAGAGCCTGTCGATTGGCGCCGTGATCTCGCCGATGGTCTTGTCGAACGTCTTGAGCAGGTCGCTGTACTTCTTCTTCGCGGCCTTGCGCTGCTCCTCGATGGGCTTCTTCACGTCGTTGACCGACGTGCGGTACTTCTTCGCCGCCTTGAAGTCCTCGTCCTTCTCGATGTGCTTGACGTCAACGTAGTCCGCCAGCTTCTCGTCCACGCTCTTCTTGAGCTTCGCCAGCTTGTCCTCGAGCGTGTCGTCGATGGCGAGCGACGACACCAGCGTGTCGAAGTCCTCCTCGAGCGGCACGGCCTCGACCGCCAAAACCTCGTCTGCCATTAGAAGCCTCCCAGAAGGTCGTCGTCGGTCGCGTACTCGGCGGGCGCGGGCTCATAGGCGGGCGCGGGCTCCGGCTCGGGGGCTGCGGGCTCGGGCTGCGCCTTGCGGGCCGCGATCTCCTCCTCCATCCACGAGGCCGCGCGGCGCGCCTGCATGAGCGTCATGCCGTGCATGGAGCCCGACGTGCAGCCCACGGCGGCGCAGATGGCCGCCATGGCCCCGGCGCTGTCGAGCCCAGTCGCCGCCATGAACGGCTTGAACAGGTCGCGCACGGGCTGCAGCGGGTCGACCACGGGCTCGACGCTCTCGGCCTGGACGGTCTGAGAGCCGGTGCCCATATCGCGCTCGACCTTCTGGTCCATCTCCTCGCCCGTGTACATCCCGCCGAACTCGTCGGGATAGGCCAGACGCCACGCGCCGGCCTTGGCGCACTTCTCGATCATGACGCCCGGCATCTTCGCCCAGTTGCTCTTGCCGGTGCTGTAGTCGGTGAGCGCCAGCTCCACGTAGGCCGGCTCCTTGCCGTCGGTGAAAGCGACCTCTGCCCAGCCGCCGATGAGCTGCTCCCCGATCATCTTGTAGACGGCGGAGCCCTTCTTCTTGACGACCTCGCCGTCTCGGAGCACCACGACGCCGCTCTCGATGCCGCCGTAGTTGGGCTGCCTGTTCGCGCGGCGGTTGAACACCTGGTAGGAAGTGATGATGCTCGCCGGGGCGCTGCCGTACTTGACCAGGTACACCTCCTTGGTGAAGGGGTTCAGGTGCTGGCGGTTGCACAGCTCGATACACAGCGCCAGCTCGCTTTCGGTCGCGTTCGGGCACAGCCGCTCGCGGATGTCCTGCGAGGTGAACTTGACGGGCATGCCCGCATCATCCTTGAACTCGATGATCTCGTTACTCATCGACGCTCACCTCGCATCCGTAGAGCTTGGAGATGGTGGCGACGGCGCCGTTCTCGGCGTAGATGTCCTCGCACTTCTTGCCGTACGCGATGATGACGGCAAGGAAGTCGCGGTCGAACTCGATGGGCTCCTCGTCCATCAGTACGGGCGCGACCGCCATGCCGTAGGCGACGCCGCGGAGCACCGCGGGGTCGACGTCGCGCTCGAGCGCCTCGGCGTTGAGCTCCGTATTGATGAGGACGTTGCCCACGGCCTGCCTCATGAGCTCCTTGAATACCTTTCGCTTCATTTAAATTTCCTCCGTTTCGTCCCCGCGCCCGGACCACCCGGGCGCGATCGATATGTCCATGCGCTCGGCCTGCCCGCGCACCCTGGGGTGCTTTACCACGTGTAGGTCGACCACTTGCGCGTCGTCGGCCCAGACGAGCCCGTTGAGCGCGTCCATGACCAGCTTGGCCTCGTTGTCGGCGTCCGGCCTGTAGGTGTCCGGCTCCGAGCGCACGCGCCTGGGCCGGCTTTCCGGCAGCTGCCGGTAGGCGTCGACGGTGAGAATCACCGGCTCGTGCGGGCCGAAGGCCAGGGGCTGGATGCCCGCCTCGGCCATCGCCTCCCGACACGCCGCCGCTATGACCCGCTCGGCCCTCAGCGTCTCGGTCGGCGTGTACATCCGTGCGTGGCGCCGGTCGAGCCTGTGGCGCTGCTTGCCCGCCGCGAACCTGACGGTGAACGCGAATCGCCCGCCGGTCACAGTACCGACCCCATCCCGAGCACAACTCGGATGCCGTCCGCCGCGAGCAGCATCGCCCGCAGGACGTAGGGCATGAGCGCGTACACCGCGAACAGGAGCGCGATGTACGCAGCGCACCTAAGCAGCCTCGATGCCATGCGTTCCCTCCTCGATCCACTGCTCAACCCATTCCGGGCGCACCATGCGCCCCACCTTGCGCCCCTCGGGCAGCTGCGAGCGCAGGCGGCCCGCCTTGCACTCGATGCGCAGCGTGTCGTAGGGCACCCCCGTCACCCTCGACGCCTCGCGCAGCGTGTACATCAGCTTGTGGCGGATGCCAAGCTCGTCGGCCATCTGCTGGAACGTTTTGGCTCTGCTAGAATCCATGAGTGACCTCCTTTCAGGTTTGGAGCCGTCCCCGCTTTCCACACCGGGCGGCTCTTTTTTTGTTGCTTTCCGGGGCCCCGCCCCCGGCACGGCACCGGTAGGGAACGTCCCCGCGGATGGTTATGGAGAGCCGCGGGGCAACGGTGCCGCCCCGGGGATGGGGCCCGCGGGTATTGCCTGAGCGGCAATACCCGCGTTGACGCGTTACACACGCGTTAGGCTTCGGGCCATGATTCGTAGACAGCAGACATATCGCCCGAAGCACGTCCGACCAGCGGGCCCCCTACTCGTGCGGCTCGTCGACTGGGTCGAGCGGCACCCTCGCATCAGCGCCGCGATCGTCCTCGCCGGGTTCATCGACGACGCCTGCGACCTGCTTGGGCGCGTCGTTGATCTCGCGATGTTTCTCATGAAGCTCGCGGGTGTGCTCTAGCACGAACGCGACCGCGAGAACGTCGAGGAAGACCCGGACGGCCGCATGGATAAGGTTCAACATCGCCACCGCCCCTACTTTGTGCCCACGATCGGCTGGGAGCCCTCGGGCACGACGACGAGGTTGCCGTCCTTTCCGATGCTCTTGAGCGCGTCGATGTAGTGCTGCTGGAGGACCTGGTCGTTGAGCGAGTTCGCGAGGACGGCGTTTGCGTCCGCCTCGCCCTGCGCCTCGATCTTCTTTGTTTCGGCCTCGACCTTGGCCGTCTCCTGCTCGTTCTGGGCCTTCTGCTTCGCGACCTCGGCGGCCTGAGCCTCGCTGTAGCTCTTGGTGATGTTCTTCGGGTAGCGGACGTCCTGCACGCTCACCTGCTCCACCGTGAGGCCTATGCCCTTCCACTTCTCGGTGAGGGCCTTCTGGACGGCCTTGGTGAACTGGGAGCGGTCGGTGAGCATCGTCACCGTGTCGAAGCCGCCCGAGACCTCGCGGGTGACGGCGCGGACGTCGTTGGAGATGTACTTCTCCACGAAGCTCTCCTGCGTGCCGTACTCGCTGTAGAGGCTGAGCGCGGCGTCGGGGTTCAGGGAGTAGTTGACCTGGATGTCGATGTTGGCGCTGGCGCCCGACTTGTCGTTGATGGAGACCTGCTTGCCCTCGTAGGAGCCGCCGTCCACCTCGTAGTCGGTGTCCCCGTAGAAGTTGATGAGGTTGTTGCGGGTGTCGTAGGTCACGACGTCCTGCCAGGGGGCCTTGGCGTGGAAGCCGGCCTCGGAGGTCGAGCCGGCGAGCGAGCCGCCGAGGTTGCGGATGACGCAGACCTCGCCGGTGTCCTGCGTGTAGAAGCAGGCGGTGGCAGCGATGATGGCACCTGCCAGGACGAGGGGCAGGGCGCACGCGGGCGAGACGATGCGGGGCTCGTACTTGTTGCCCCAACGGTCCGCGGGCCCGGCGGCCCTCTCGCGCTCGACCTCGTTATACCGCTTGATGGCGACGGCGGCGGCCACGCCGCCGAGTCCAAGGCCTGCTCCGATAATCAGTTGAATCATGTCTTCCTCCATTTCGTGTGGTCAAATCTAATTTGACTTCTCAGTTAAAAAAATAGTCGGGTCCACCCCGAAGTGCTCTCCGAGCGCCTTGGCTCTTGCAGGGTTCATACGGTGCTCTTGGTCGTTCTCAAGGGCATCATATGCCGGCAAAGAGATTCCGAGAGCTGCGGCGATGTTCTTCTTCTGGAAGCGTTCGACACCCGCCTCTCGGTACTCCTGTAAGCTCTGCATGTGCTCCTCCTTTCGTTGACCTAAGGTTAAACCTTATTTGACCGCTGGTCAACTTAGAATTATCTATAAATCAATTTTTCTTTAGTTAGAATTAAATTACGTTTAACCGAAGGAGGGTCCATGAGTTTCGCAAACCGAGTAAGAGCCCTGCGTGAGGCGCGTAATTGGAACCAGGAGGACGTCGGAAACAGACTCAACCCGAAGGTCACCAAAGCCGCCGTTGCTTCGTGGGAGTCGGGCAAATCTCAACCGAGAATGTACCGGCTTGAGCAACTCGCCGAGCTTTTCGGCACGACGGTGGCCGAACTCATGGGCGAGACCCCGGAGCCCGTGCGCCCCAACGGCGCCCAGTACGTGACTCTACCCGTGCTCGTCGCCGGGCACGCAGGCGAGTTCACCGATGAATTCGGTCCCGACGAGGTCGCTGACGTGCCGATCTCAGTCCTCGAGCGCGTCAACGACCCGGACGCCTACCTCATGCGCGTGCGCGGCTCATGCATGAATCGCAGGTTTGCCGACGGCGAGAACGCACTGCTCTCCCCCAGGTGCGAACCGCGCAACGGCGACGCCGTGGCGGCCGAGTACAACGGCGAGATGATCCTTAGAAGCTACTACCGCGGGGCGTCGACTCTCGTGCTGTCGCCGGACAGCTACGAGGACGGCTACACCGACATAGTTTTCGACGATCCGGAGAACGCCAGCGTGAACTTCCGCGGCGTCGTCAAGTGGCACCAGGCCAGCGAGGTCAAGAGGTATTAGAGACAGAAAGGCGAACCGATGGCTTTCAGGGACATGTTCAAGGCGACCGAGTACAAGCAGCGGGTAGAGGAGCTCGAGTCCATGCTCACGCCGGAGATGGCGGACGCGGACAGGCTCAGGCGCGAGGCCGAGGACCTCAGGAAGAAAATCGAGGAGGAGAAGGCTTCGCTCGAGAAGCTGGAGAAGCAGAACTTCAAACTGGATGCCATCGTCAAGGCAAAGGAGTCCAAGTCGCGCGTCCTCGATGACGAGCTGCTGGTCGAGGAGTTCGGCCTGTACCGCCCACGCTTCGACTTCGCCGACTCGACTCACTACAAGGACGCCCTCGACCGATGCCGCAGGAAACAGAAGGAGGCCGTCAAGAGCTTCAGCAAGGCCGCGGACAAGACATCCTGGACGGTCAACGGCAGCGCCTCGAAGGGCAAGGCGATGGTCCGCGAAATCTCGAAGCTGCTCATGATGGCGTACAACGGCGAGTGCGACGAAATCGTGCGCAAAGTCAAGGCGACCAACGTCGAGCGCTCGCTCGAGAGAATCGAGAAGTCGGCCGCAGCCATCAACCGCAACGGCAAGACCCTCGGCATATCCATCCCCGCCGCATACGTCCTCCTCAAGCAGGAGGAGGTCCAGCTGGCCTTCGAGTTCGCACAGGAGAAAGAGGAGGAGAAGGAGGCGCTGCGCGAAGCCCGCGAGCAGGAGCGCGAGGCCCGGAAGCTCGAGCGCGAGATAGCGGCCGAGCGCAAGAAGCTCGAGAAGGAGCGCTCCCAGTACCTCAAGGCGTACAAGGACGTCTCGGCACGCCTGAAGGATGCCGGCGACGACGAGCGCGCCGATCTCGAGGAGAAGGCCGCGGAGCTCAAGGCGAAGCTCGACGACGTGGACAGGGCAGTGTCGGATGTCGATTACCGAGAGGCGAACCAGAAGGCGGGCTTCGTATACGTGATCTCCAACATCGGCTCATTCGGTGAGGGCGTCTACAAGATCGGGATGACGAGGCGCCTTGAGCCGATGGACCGCATCCGCGAGCTCGGAGACGCGTCCGTCCCGTTCAATTTCGACGTGCACGCGCTCATCTTCTGCGATGACGCCCCGAAGCTCGAGGCGGCGCTGCACCGGGCCTTCGAGGACAGGAAGGTGAACATAGTCAACCAGCGCAGGGAGTTCTTCCGCGTGTCGCTCGATGAGATCGAGGAGGTCGTCAAGGCGAACTACGACAAGACCGTCGAGTTCCACAGCGTGCCCGACGCCGAACAGTACCGGACGAGCGAGAAGTTGCGCGAGAAGGGCATTTTCCACCCGCTCGCCTAAAGAAAAAGCCGCCCCGCGCGCAGCTGGAACCTAGGCGCGGGGCTCGGCTACACCGTCGAGGGCGAGATTCCATGCGTCTACATCTAGGGAGGTGATGCCCATGAAAGCAAAAAATCTCGGGACCGCAGGCTGATGCCGCGGTCCCGAGACTAAGGAGACGGCCCCTGCACTTTGGAACGTGAGACGGGGCCGGAGTCAGAACCGGGCGAAACGGAGAATAAGCCCGCGATCTGAACGGATCTGATTATATGACAAAGAAGCAGCGCCGCCGCGTCTGGGGTTCCGTGACCGAGATGAGGCGCGGCAAGAAGTACGTCCTGCGCTGGATGCAGAACACGCCGCAGGGCCGCAGGCGCAAGACCAAGACCGTGTACGGCACCTACCGCGAGGCGTGCGCGGAACTCGACCGCATCCACGTCGAGCACGCCGACGACGCACCCGTGCCCACCATAGCCAAGGCCTACGAGACGTGGCTCGTCCCCAAGATGGCCGCACAGGTCGAGGCGGGGACCCTCGCCCCCAACACCCGCGACCTCGTGCTGCGCTCGTGGAAGAACTACGTCGGACCCCGCTGGGGCGCAATGCCCGTCGACCAGCTCCGCGCCGTCGAGCTGCAGGACTGGCTGCTGACACTGCCCGCCGCCACAGCAGATACCGCCCTGCTCACCCTGCACAAGGTCTACGCCTGCGTCTCGACCTTCATCCGCCTGCCGCTCGACCCGTTCGCCGCCAGCGTCAGGTACACCATGCCCACCCGCAAGACCCGCGAGCGCTCAAAGCGCGTCTACACCCTCGACGAGGCCCTGGGCGTCCTCGACGCACTGCGCGGCAACCCCCTGGAGCCCGCGTTCATCCTCGCGTGCTTCGGCTCCTGCTGCTCGGGCGAGTCGCTGGGCGTGCGCGCTGAGGAGGTGCTGCGCTGGGAGCGTAGCGGCACCGTCCTCGCCTCGGCCGACATCTGCCGCCAGATGCAGCAGTCCGGCACCGAGCCGGTGGGTGCCCTCAAGACCGCCAAGTCCGCCCGAACCGTCGTGATCCTGCCGCAGGCCGCCGACCGCCTCGTCGAGATAGCGGCCTCGCGCGCCGCCGAGGGCCGCGAGTGGATGTGCGACCGGGGCGACGGGCTGCCCATGAACCGGAGCATCTGCAACGACCGCTGGCGGAAACTCTGCGCCGCCCGCGGCATCGAGCACATCCCGTGGTCGAACCTCCGCAACTCATGGCGTACGATAGCGGAGGTCGAGCTTCGCCTGCCGTGGGACCTCATAGAGATGCTCATGGGCCACGCCCTCCCCGGCGTGTCGGGTAGGCACTACATCCGCCCCACCGCCGAGCAGGTCGTCCGCGCCGCCTTCGACGCGCTTGGGACAAGTTAGGATATTCCCTCGCAAAGCCGCAGGTAGGTGGCACGCCATTAGTTGTGGCAGTACTAAGATTCGCAGTCCAAAACCACCGCAAAGGGGACAGACACCTTTGCGGTGGTTCCCACAGACATCTCGATCCGTAACAGTTAGAGTCCATTTTTCGGCCCACCTGTTACAGATTGAGACATTCAAATTCTGCCGAGAAGATAATCTCGATCTGTAACAGTAGATCGGCAAAATCGACCCTAGATGTTACAGATCGAGACAAACGACCGATATCAACCTGAATAATCTCAATCTGTAACATCTAGCCCGTTTTCGGCCTTACAGCTGTTACAGATCGAGACAAACCAACGAAACAAGCCGCCGCAAGGGAAACTTTTGTACTGGTTTGGGGCTGCGCTACTCACCGAGCATCTCTTGGAGCTTGGCTGCCACGGCATGTCCCAAGCTCTCGTGGCCTTCGGGCATCATGTGCAGATAATCGATATCGCCCGGCTCGGCAAAGTCGGCGGCATTCAAAAAGTCGCAGCCAAACTGCTCAGCCACATGCGCGTAGTACTCACCAAAATGTTCCGAGGCTTCTACGGAATGCTCGTCAAAATCGGTCATATATACGTCGGCGATCTGCGGCTTAATCTTGATAGGCGCCATCAGCAGAATCCGTGGGCAGGGCGCGGCATCGGTCCAGGCAAACGCGCGGACGGCGCGAATCAGTGCCATGGCGCCACGGGCGATATCGGAGGCTGTCACGCCAAAGACCGTCTTGCAGTCGTTGGTGCCCAGCATAATCACGATCGCGTCCAGCGGCTTATGGGCTTCGAGCAGCATCGGCAGCGCGCGAATGCCGTTGAGGTTGGTGTCCAGATGGCACATATCGTCGCGCACCGTCGTGCGACCATTTAGGCCTTCCTCAATCACATGCCAACCCTCACCCAGGTCACGCTGCACCACACCGCACCAGCGCACATCCTGCGCATAGCGCACTGCGGTGCCGTCGCGCATACCCGCCGGATCATAGCCATAGGTGTTGCTGTCACCAAAGCACAGAACGTTTTTCATCTTGAGTTCCCCATTCCGTAAAAAGCCGACGGGAGCAATCCCTCCCGTCGGCTTGGCATATCACATCGCGCGCACCGCTTACAGGTACTTGCGCCAGTCGTCCTCGTCCTCATCGTCCTCGGCTGCTGCCTGGGCCTGCTCGGCGGCACGAGCGGCTGCGGCGCGGGCGGCAACCTGGGCATAGGACTCCTCGTTGCGCTCGGGGAAGTTTGCCAGCACGTGCTCGAACTTGGCAAAATCCTCGTCCCAGCGCGTAGAGGGCACGGCAAAGAAGACCTGCTTGACCTTGAAGTCGCCCGATGCGAGCTCCTTGCGGAAGAGCTCGGCCACGGCCTCGGCGTCAAAGCCGTTGTTCTCGCAGCCCCAAGCACCCAGTACGAGCTTCTCGCGGCCCAGCTCATCGCAGATAGCAAGCACAAAGCGAATGCGGTCGCGCAGGGCGTCAAGCAAGGCATCGTCGCTCACGCGGTACTCCTGGCGAGCACGCTTGGCGTTGGGTGCAGCGGCGACGATTACGTCGGCATAGGCGTGCACATGCTTGCGGTCGAAGCGCACCACGGGCACCACCAGCGCACGGTTGCGGTACAGCTCACAGTTGATGTTGCGGCGACGGTTCTCGCCGTACCATTTACGCTGCTTATCAAGGACATTGTACAGGTACGAATCGGCGCACAGCGTGGCCTCCTGGCCCAGATAGCCCTGGATGTAGCCACCGCCCGGATTGGTGAACGAGGCAAAGGCAAGCACAGCCATGTCGCAGAACTGCGCGTAGCCTCGACCGTTATCCAGAATGGCCTGCGTGGCAGAGGCGTCGAGCACGGTGACCTCGGGCAGGACCGGAGCGGGCTCCTCGGCGGCAGGCGCGGGCTCGGCTTCGGTGGCCTCCTCGACGGGCTCGGGCGCCACCTCGGCATCGACCGCAGCCTCGACCTCAGCAGCCTCAGTAGCCTCGACCTCGGCAGCCTCGACGTCCTCGGCAGCTTGCTCCTCAGCAGCCGCTGCCTTCTGGACCCTGGTCTTCATCGCCGCGACAAAACCGGCAGGCATACCATCGAACTCGCGCACGCCGGCAAGCGAACGCTCGATGTCCTTGGCACAGGCCTCGGACACAGCCGTCACATGGCACTCGGCGGCCTTGGCACGTGCCTCACGCTTGGGATTGGGCTGACCCGCTCGGTTGGACCTGCGGTTACGGTTCCTGCTGTCGACGTCTGCCATACATGGCCACCTTTCCTGTCGCTGCCGCTATCGGCTTTTCCCATCCATGATACCCCGCCGCACACATAAAGACGGTCCCGAAGGACCGCCTTTCGCATCGTTTTACCGTGTCCGGCAGGAAGCATCGCAATGCCGCGCTTTAATCGCGACGGCCGAGGATGTTCAGAATGCGCAGGAACACGTTGATAATATCCACGAACAGGTTGGATGCCATAAGTACGGCGTTGGGCAGCGTGAGCGGCACCGTCGTTGCCACATAGGTGTCGTAGCCGATGAAGCCGGCGAACACCACAATCACGATCAGGTCGGTGATGGACTGCGAAACGCCCATGAACATCAGCACGATCTCGACCAGAATCGTGGCAAGCAGGATGCCAAAACCAATGCCATACACACGCTGGAAGAACTTGGGGAAGGTCACGCCCAGCGCACCAAAGACAAAGGTGATGGCGGCCGTGGCGATAAAGGCGGTGTTAATGGTAGGCAGGTCGTAGTTTGCAAGACCAAACGACGCCGTCAGACCAAAGGTGCTCGCAAAGACCACGTAGCCCACGAGTGACAGGCCCACGGACTGTTTGCTGGCAGCAGCCGACATCATGACCATGCCGACGATGGTCAAAATAAATGAGCCAAAGACCAGCGGCAAAGCGGCGCCGCTCATCATCATGCGCGCAAACGACATGGTGCTCGTAAAATAGGCGCCGGCGCCCATGGCGCAAAAGCCCAAAAAGATCAGGGCAGACATGACAAGGTTGTACGCGCGCGGCGACATCTCCTTGGCGCGGCTTGCGCCGGTCTCGATGAGGCCGTTCTGATAGCCCTGGATATCGTTCATACTTCGTCCTTTCACAAAGCGCCGCGACGGCACCGTAGGTGACAAGATTCCTGTCATTGTACCCGAATGCCGTACGTCCTTACCTACGGCGCTCGCCCTCGAGCGTGCGATCAAAGGCCCAGACCCACCAACGCATCACGTGTGCCTGCGAGCCATCCGGTCGCTCGCGTGCCTGTTCTTCCAGATACAGTTCGGTCGCATGTCCACCAAAACGAACCTTATAAGTCGCCGTACGAATGCCGTGAACCGTCAGGCCAAAACCGGTAGACGAGACAATCTCGTCAATCGTAAAGCAGCGACCGTCAACCCAGCAGACGGTAACCGGCACAACCTGTCCGCCCGCGAGGATGCGAGCCACGACGTCCACATACTGCTTGTGTACGCGCCGAGTTTTGCCGTCTGTCTGTCGATATTCCATGCCTCCTATTATCGAACGCATGTTTGTATGTTGTAAAGCGAACAGACTGTGGTTTTGGAGTGTCGTAGCAATCGCACGTGTCCGCATGGCGTGTTAGCAAAAAGAATACCCGCGGTCAACAGGACTAATATTCAGTTTTAGTGCCAAAAAATCCACTTCTCACGTCAGAACTCCGTTAAGAAACCCACAGGAGGTGATACGATTTATCATGTTTTTGTAACGTGCCTGCAAACTTCGAGAAAGCCCATATATGGACGTAACGTTCTCAACCTTCCTCGGCCAAATTATGTCGAACCCAGTCCTTGCCGTCACCGTGATCCTCGCGCTCGGCGCCATCTTCGTCAATGGATGGACCGACGCGCCCAACGCCATCGCGACCTGCGTCACTACGCGTTGCATGCCCGCCCGCGCCGCCATTCTCATGAGCGCCGCATTCAACTTCCTCGGCGTGCTCATCATGACGCACTTTAATGCGAGCGTCGCCAACACCATCTCACATATCGTCGACTTTGGCGGAAACAGCACCATGGCGCTCGCCTGCCTCTGCGCAGCGCTGTTCTCCATCGTCGTCTACGGCGCCACAGCATCGCGTTTTGGCATCCCCACTTCGCAAAGCCACAGCCTTATCGCCGGCCTGACCGGTGCCGCTATCGCCCTCGGCGGCGCGAGCAGCGTCAACGTCCACGAGTGGATGAAGGTCATCTACGGCCTGGCGCTCTCCATCGGCCTGGGCTTTGTCATGGGCTGGGTCCTGTGCAAACTCGTCTCGATTCTTTTCGCCGCCGCCAACAGGCGACGTGCCAATGTCTTCTTTAAATACGCTCAGATCGCGAGCGCTGCGGCCATGAGCTTTATGCACGGCGCGCAGGATGGACAGAAGTTCATCGGCGTGCTCTTTTTAGGCGTGGCCTTCGCAAACGGCCAGACCAGCGTCGGCGATGCCGGCATCCCCATCTGGATTATGCTGCTGTGCTCGGCCACCATGGGTATCGGCACCAGCGTGGGCGGCGAGCGCATCATCAAGTCCGTCGGCCAGAGCATGGTTAAGCTCGAGAAGTATCAGGGCTTCTCCGCCGACCTCGCGGGCGCCGCGAACCTGCTGCTTGCCACCCTTACCGGCATCCCCGTGTCCTCCACACACATCAAGACCTGCGCCATCATGGGCGTCGGTGCCGTCAAGCGCCTCTCAGCCATCAACTTCGGCGTCGTCAAAGACATGATGTTCACCTGGTTCTTCACCTTCCCCGCCTGTGGACTCATCAGCTTTGTCATGGCCAAGCTGTTCATGATGTTCCTCTAGTCAAACCGAACGTCCATCTGGACCGCAACACTTCGCCCACCCGTCTTCGCCTCGAAAGGACCCACCCATGGCTAAGAAACCCGATTCGTTCTACTTTGACAACTACGTCGCCTGCGCCGACCTCGCCGTCCAGGCCGCCGAGCTGCTCACCAAGATTTTTGAGAACTTCGATCCCGCGCAGATTCACGACATGCTCAATAAGATGCATGCGATTGAGCATGCGGCAGACAAGAAGCACCACGAGCTCGAAGACGCCCTGCTCACCGCCTTTATCACCCCGCTCGAGCGCGAGGATCTGGATCTGATGAGCTGCGCGCTCGACACCGTGCTCGACCGCATCGAGGGCGTCGTGCAGCGCGTCTACTTCACCAACATCCAGAGTATCCATCCCGACGCCATCGTCATCGCCCACAAGGTGACTGACGCCTGCCGCGCCATGAAAGACCTGATGGTCGAGCTGCCCAACTACCGCAAGTCCAAGACCCTGCGCGAACTCGTCATCCAGATCAACACCATCGAGTCCGAAGCCGACGAGCTCTATATCAACGCCATGCGCAACCTGCACGTTAACGGCAAGGACCCGCTCGAGGTCATCGCCTGGCGTGACGTGTACGCCTTCCTGGAGTACTGCGCTGACTGCTGCGAGAATGTGGCCGATGTTGTGGATTCGATTGTCATGAAGAACAGTTAATTGGGGGTACGTGTCCCACCGGTCGCGGGCCCGACCACTAATAACCTTTTTCACTCCGGCTGCAAGCAGAGTCGTTCAAAAGGTTATGAGTGGTCGGGCCCGCTCCCTTATGTACCACCATTGGAACTTTGGCTGATAGGTTTAGCGCAATGGGGGTTTGGCTGAAGGGACCTTTGGTATCCGTTCGGACACTTTGGCCCTTGATGAGCGTTTGGCTGATTGCTGCTTTGGGTACTGTTTGGGTTACTTTGGGTTTGTTTGATTTTTAATTGTTGGAGGGCTTGTATGTCTTATTTGGATCTGGCTCGGGGTCGGTATTCTTGTCGTGAGTTTGAAGATCGGGCTGTGGAGCAGGCTGTGGTGGATGCCATTGTTGAGGCTGGGCGTATTGCCCCTTCTGCTTGTAATAATCATCCAGCCCGTGTAATGGTGTTGGATACGCCTGAGCTTCTGGAGAAGGCTGCTGCTTGTCAGCCTCGGTTTGCTCGTGATGGGTCTATCTTTGGGGCTCCGCTTGTTTTCCTTATTTGCAGCGTTACCGATGATGCTTGGGTGCGCCCGTATGACCAGATGAATTCCAGTGAAATCGATACGTCCATCGTGTGTGATCAGATGATGATGGAGGCCACCGAGCAGGGCCTGGGAACGTGCTGGGTATGCCATTTTAAGCCTGAGGTGGCACAAGAGCAGTTCAATCTGTCCAAGGGCGTCTATCCCTATCACATGCTCGTCTGTGGCTATCCCGCCGACCACATCGCCGATCCCGAGCATCGCGAGGCCCGTACCATTCCCCTCTCCGACTTCCTCCTCAAGTAGGTTTTGGGACATGCCTTAAAACCTACCCTTGACCGCTCACCCGTTCGCCGAGTTCTGCGCCATTATGTGCAGGGCTCGGTTTTTTATGTTACGCACTCCGGCACAGTCATAAAAAAGGACCCGCAAGCTGCGGGTCCTTTCTAGGCACTAAATTGTAGGCCGAATGTTAGTCCAGGTCGTCGGCAGCAAAGTTGTCGATCGGGGCGAAGGGATCGGCCACGGGGACAACCGGGTCAGCGACGGGCAGCGGCTCGGCGGGAACAGTCACTGCAGGAGAAGCGGCAGAACCGACCGGCGTGGAAGCCATCAGATCGGCCGGGAAGGAATTCTGGGCATCGTCCATGAAGTGCTGGATGAGCTTGAGATACTCTGCCTTGAACTCCTCACGGGAAGCCTTGAGACGATCGATCTCCTCGAGCTCGGCCTGCTTCTCGGTCAGAGCCTGGCGGATAACCTCGCGGGCCTTGGCGTCAGCCTCGTTGCGGATACGCTCAGCGTTCTCGTTGGCATCGTTGACGATGGTCTCAGCGGTCTGCTGGGCAGCGATCAGGGCAGCGGAAATCTGGCGCTCCTGAGCGGAGAAGTCAGGGGCGGGAGCAGCCACGGGGGCGGCAGGAACGGCCTGGGCGGTGGCATCCTGAGCCTGGGCAAGCTGAGCCTGCGCATCGGCAAGCTGCTGCTCGGTAGCAGTCAGACGACCCTTAAGGTCGACGATCTTAGCGAGCATAGCGTCAACCTCGGAGGACAGCGTCTCCAAGAAGACGTCGACCTCGGCAGGATCGTAGCCACGCTTGGCCTCAGAGAAAGTCTGAGCCTGGATGTCTGCAGGGGTAATAGCCATAACAAGTCTCCTTTTTCATCGCCTCGGCGCTACACGCCCGACGTAAGTTACTAAGACAGTTCTACACGAGTATACCTATAAGAAGCTGCAGAACCAGCCTCTGCACCAACTGCAACGCAATAATCGCAACGACCGGCGAAAAATCGATACCGCCCATCGGCGGGATGAAACGACGGAACAGGTTGAGCCACGGACCGCACACGCTATCAAGCACCGCAGCAATATCCTGAAGCAAACCACCCTGCTTCATGGGAATCCACGTCATAAAGCAGTAGACGACAATGAGCGTGGAATAGAAGTTGAACAGCGTGTTGACCAGCTGGACGATAGTGTAGATGTTGATGGGAATCTCCTCGTCTTGTCTTTACTTAAGGTAGCCGTCGGCACGAAGCTTCTTGAGATCGGAATCTTTGACCTCGCAACCGGCGGGCAGCACCATGAACACGCGGTCGCCCACCTCCTTGACCGTGGCACCCAGACCGCAGGCAAAGCCGTAAGAGAAGTCCAAGACGCGCTTGGCAACTTCGGTGCGTACGCCCACAAAAATCAGTGCGACAGGCTGCTTGGTGCGAACGCGGCGCACCACAGTCTCCACGTCGTCATAGCTCTCGGGGCGCAGGACATAGGCCGGCAGCTGCGGCGTGGCGTTGATGATATTGCTCGCATAGGCCGAGGCATCGCTCGGTGCAGGCGCGGGTGCAGCGGCGGCACGGGCGCGGGTATTCTCGGCGTAGCTCGACGGCGTGTCATAGGCACCGGGACGATAACCGCTCGCAACACTGTCCTGCGAGCGCGAAGGCGGGTTATACGTCGTGGCATGGCGGGAGTCATCGCCGACCAGCTGACCGGAGCGCGTATACACGGCAACCGACTCAGCTTCACCGCGGCGCGTCTGACCAAGCAGGCCGTTGCTCGGCTCGTCTTGGGTGTAGAAGCCCTCGCCCGAAGCACCGCTGTAGCCGTTGCCCTGATAACTATCGTCATAGCCGTCATCGTAGCCGTAGTCGTCGTCCTGGCCATAACCCTGGTCGTAACCCTGCTGGCCGCCCAGGTGCATCTTATTTTTAATCTCGTCAAGGAAGCCCATGGTTGTGTCCTCTCGCGGTTTAGTGCAGGCGCCCCGATAATCAGTGCGCACTTCAGAGCCTTATTTTACTGCAAACTCCGGGCTAAATACTACCCTGCCCAGGCGAACGAGCGTAGAGCCCTCCTCAAGGGCAGGCTCAAAGTCCTCGCTCATGCCGCAGGAAAGCTCAGGCAGGTTCAAATCGGGATGCGCCGCCTCCAGCTCATCCCTCAGCTCACGAAGCCCCGCAAAGGTGCGGCGTGCCACATCCTTATTCCCCCGGGGCGCCATAGTCATAAGCCCCTGTACGCAAATTCCCTCAAGTTCCGCAAGCTCGCCCGCGTCGGCACGAATCTCATCGGGCGAAAAGCCTCCCTTCGACTCCTCACCACTCACATTGACCTCAATGAGCACACGCTGGGGGCCGGCGAGCTCGCCTGCCTCAATCTTGCGGACAGCACGGCTCGAGATCGCCTGCGCCAGATGCAGCGAACCCACCGAGTGAATCAGCTCGGCTGAGCCCAGCACCGCATTGATCTTATTGGTCTGCAGGTTGCCGATCATATCGAAGCGCACCTCGGCCAGCTCCGGATGCTCCGCCAGACCCGTGAGCTTGCGAACCAGCTCCTGCGGGCGATTCTCGGCAAAATGGCGATACCCCGCCTGGATGGCGGCAACGGTCTCATCGACACCAACGGTCTTGGACACGGCAATGAGGCGCGCGGCGTCGTGGGGACGGCCTGCGCGATCGAGCGCCGCATAAAAACGTTCCAGAATCTGCTCGCGGCGAGCGCGCATCAAGTCCAAATAGTTATCCATTGCCAATCGCCTCCGCTGACAGCCAAACAAGTAGTCCCATGCTATCGCAAGAGCGCGGCCCCGCATGTGCAAGGCCGCGCTCACTTAGGTATTTACAATCTTTCGACGAACGGAATTACTTACTCCTCGTCGTCCTCGCCATCGTCCTCGTCCTCAAGATGATCGAGCAGGTAGCGAAGACCCTCGCTGACCTCGTTAGTGGGCACCTTGGCAACGTAGCGAGCGTCGACGGCGGGCCTCATGATAACACCCTCGCCCGAAGGCACGCGCATGCTCTCGAGCTCATCCTCATCAGTGCAGGCGATATCACCGGCAGTCATACGCTGTCCGGTCAACAGGAAGGTCAGACGGCAGGCGGCATCAATGGAAATCGAGGCGATGCGATCGAGATAGCGCGAGACCATGATGGCGCGGCGCAGATCGTCATAGTTGCTGTCGTCGTCCATAAAATCGCCTGTGTCCATGCGGTTAAAGGTGCGGAAGAACTTCTCGTAGGCGGCGTGCACTGGCTCGTCCTCGACGGCCAAGTTGCAGATGATGGACATGTCGTTGGTGACGAGCGCAGAAAGCGAAGAGCCCAGCACCTGGTAGACGGCCTCAGCCTCGGCCTCGACCGTGCCGAAAAGCTCCTTGGGCAGCGAGATGTCGGCCTTGATCATATGACGCGTGGCGCGGCAAATCTGGCGAACCTTATCGGTCATGCGCTGCAGGTTAAAGTCGACGTAGATGATCGTCTGCAGCAAGCGGAAGTCGGAGGCGACCGGTGACTGCGTGGCAATCAGGTTGTAGCAGACGGCCTCCAGGTTGGCGCAGCGTGCGTCAATCGAAAGCGTGCGCTTCTTGGTCTTGGTGGCGAGCTTGCGGTCGTCGGTCACATAGGCCTTCACGGCATCGTGGAGGGCCAGATCGACGGCCTCGTAGATGCTCAGCATCTCGTGACGGGCCTCGATGAGCTGACGGGAAAACAGTTTGCGCATGGTTCACTCCAATCAGTTGGGTGCGGTCATGCCGCCCGCACAGTGAATACGCACCGGACCAGATCCGATCGGCTTGGGACTAGTCGCACCGATCAGCCAAAGCGGCCGGTGATATAGTCTTCCGTCCGCGAGTCCACCGGGCTGGTGAAGATCGCGTCGGTTTGACCATACTCGATGAGCGTAGCGGGCTCGCCGGCAACTTCCTGCAAGAAGAATGCGGTGTAGTCGCTAATGCGAGCTGCCTGCTGCATTGAATGCGTGACGATGATGATCGTCATCTCGGGCGCCAGCTCGGCCATCAGATCCTCGACCTTAGAGACGGACGTGGGGTCGATGGCGGAGCAGGGCTCGTCCATCAGAAGGACATCGGGTTGCACCGCAAGCACGCGCGCGATGCACAGACGCTGCTGCTGACCGCCCGAGAGCGCCAAACCATCCTTGTTGAGCTGATTGGATACCTCTTTCCAGAGGTTGGCGCGCTTGAGCGATTCTTCCACGATGTCATCGAGGTCACTTTTGCTAGTCACGCCCTGCAGACGAGGGCCAAAGGCGACATTCTCGTAGATGGATTTAGGAAATGGGTTGGGCTGCTGAAAGATCATGCCCACGCGACGACGGAGATCGACCGGGTCGACACCCTCGGCATAGATATCGTTGCCGTCGAGCGTCATGGTGCCCTCGACGCGCGTGCCCTCGATCAGGTCATTCATGCGGTTGATGCAGCGCAAAAACGTCGACTTGCCGCAGCCCGAAGGGCCAATGAAGGAGGTGATGGCGTTTTTGGCGATGTTGAGGTCAAGCCCCGTCAGCGCATGAAAGTCACCGTACCAAAAGTTGAAATCCTTGGCCGTAATGGCCGCTTGCTCCAACGTGGGAGCGGACTGATAAACGGACATGGGACTCCTTAACTAGCGACGCTTGCGCGACAGGAAGCGCGCAAACAGGTTGAAGGCCAAAATGATCACCATCAGCAAGAGCGCGGTGCCGTAGGCTGCGTTCATGTTGATGCCGTCGTTGGCAAGCAGGTACAGGTGAACCGTCATGGGGCGGCCGGAATCGAGCGGCGAAATAGGCAGGTTGATGGCCTGGCCCATGGTGTAGAGCACCACCGCGGTCTCGCCAATGGCACGGCCGATGGCGAGGACGATGCCCGTGGCAATACGGCCAAAGGCAGAAGGAAGCACGATCTTGGAGACAACCTGCCACTTGGTGGCGCCCAGGCCGTACGCGCCCCAACGGATATAGCGCGGAACGGCGCGAATGGCCTCTTCGGTGGTGCGCATGACGATGGGGAGCATCAAGAGCGCAAGTGCCAGAGCGGCAGAGACCATCGAAAGGCCCAGGCCCATAGCCTCGACAAACAAGGCGTAGCCAAACAGGCCCATAACGATGGAGGGCACCGAGGCCAAAGCGTCAGCAGCGTAGCGAATGAGCTCGACGACCTTGCCCTGCTTGGCGTACTCGGCCAGATAGACGGCTGCCAGCACAGCGATCGGCGTGCAGATAAGCATGGCGAGCGCCGTCACGTAGACGGTCGAGACGATCGTGGGCCAAATTCCGCCCTCGGCGTTGACGCCCTGGGGCCAACCGAAGATAAAGTCGAGCGAGATATGCGGTAAGCCGTTAACAACCACGTAGGCGATGATAGCGACCAGCACCAGCGTGGTGATGTATGCCGCGGCACGGAACACGCCAAGCATGATCTTGTTGGACAGGTCCTTGTTGATGCGGCCCTTCTTGCCGTGGGAAAGGGCACGCTTGATGCGCTCGCGCGACGAGGTCGCATCGACCGTCGCGTCAACGGAATCGGACATAGCCTACCCCCTCTTCTTCTTGGAAATCAGACGGACGATGCCCACCAGCATGGCGGAGATGATAAACAGGACCACGCCCATGCCGAACAGAGCCGAGCGGTGCAGGCCCGAGGAATAGCTCATGTCGAGCGCGATCTGGCTCGTGAGCGTCGAGATGGGGCTCGCAATGCTGTCGGGAATAACCGGAGCGTTACCCACGACCATGAGCACGGCCATGGTCTCACCGATGGCACGGCCCATACCCAGCACGATGGCATCAACGATACCCAGTTTGGCGGCAGGTAGCACGACCTTATAGATGGTCTGCCACTTAGTAGCACCCATGGCATACGATGCCTCGCGAATGCCCATGGGAATGGAATTGAGGGCATCGATGGTAAGCGTCGTGATGGTAGGGACGATCATGATGGCGAGCACGAACCACGCTGTCAGCGCACCAAAACCAAGACCACCGGTCAGTTGTGCGATAAACGGGCGGATGATGATCATGCCAAAGAAGCCGTAGATGATGGAGGGTATGCCCGCCAGCAGGTCAACGGCGGGGCTGATGAGCTTGCGCACGCGCTTGCTGGCAATCTCGACCAGGTAAACGGCCGTACCCACGCCCAGCGGCACGCCCATGGCGAGCGCACCGACGGTCACCAGACCCGAGCCGGCAAGCAGCGACAAGATGCCGTAGTGGCCCTCGGAAGGCGCCCACGTAAAGCTAAAGAAGTCCGCCAGACCGATGTCAGTAAAGACGGGCAGCGCCGAGTACGTGGTAAAGACAAAAATCAGGATGACGGTAACGACCGCCAAGAACGCGCAGGCAAAGAAGATCCACTGCAGCGCCTTCTCCTTGATATAGGTACTGCGCGATACGAGCGCCAGCTCGCGCTTCTTGGGCGTCTGAACATTCTGCTCAGTCTGGGAGTTTTCCTGTGCTTCCATGCTACTCACTCCCCTTCTCGTCGTTGGTGACGGGAATAAAGCCCGCCTCGCGAATCTGCTTGTCCATCTTTTCGGACGTCACGTAGTCGATGTAATCCTGCGCCCGCTGCGAGGGCACACCCTTCACAAAGAAGTAAAGGTCGCGCGAGATAGGATAGCCGCCGTTCGCGACCGTCTTCTCGGACGCCTCAACATGATTGACCGAGACGGCCTTGACCGAGGTCTTGGCGTTGAGGCTATCGACGAAGCCCAGCGAAATGTAGCCAATGGCACCGCGCGAACGAGATACCACGTCGCGCACCTGGCCCGTGCCCGAAAGAACGGCCGAGCGGCGATCGAACGGGGTGCCGTCCATCACGATGGTGCGAAAGGCCTCACGCGTGCCGGACGCCTCATCTCGGTTGATGACCTGAATCCTCAGGTCCTCGCCACCGACTTCTTTCCAGTTGGTGATCTTGCCGGCGTAGATATCGCGGAGCTGCTCGGTCGAGAGGTTATCGACGGGGTTATCGTCGTTCACGATGACCGCGATACCGTCGTGGGCAATGACGATGGGAGTCAGGCTCAGATCCTGTTCGTCGGCATTGAGTCCACGGGAGGAGCTGGCGATATCGGCCGTGCCGGCGCTGACGGCCTCGATCCCAGCGGAAGAACCCAAACCGGAAACGAGCACGTCGATGCCGGTCTCCTCCTTAAAGCCCTCGGCCGCAATCTCGGCGATAGGAAGGCAGGTCGTGGAGCCGGCCACGGTAATGGAAGAGCTAGAAGATCCCGAAGAACAGGCGCACAGCGTAAGCGTAAGCACAGCGGCGCTCAGGACCGATACGATCTTTCTCATAGCATCACGCCGATCGCAGCATGGCGCCCACAGGTGCCGTCCTCGTTACGGTAGGAATAAAAGCGGTCGTTCTGACGCACGGTCGAAAGCTGGGTATCCACGATATTATCCGCGTCGACACCGACATCTACCAGCGCCTCGCGAATGGCAGCGGAAAGATCGAGCATGCGAGAGGTATTCGCATCGATGCAAGAGAACTCGGCGGCAAAGCGATCCATGAGTTCCTGGGATACCTCATATTCGTCACCCAAGATATGGGGGCCGATATAGGCGGAAACGTCGCTCGCATCGCAACCGGCAGCATCGCAAAGCGCCTGGCACGCCTTGGCGGAAATACGTGCAATCGTGCCCTTCCAACCGGAGTGCACCACGGCAAATCCGCCGGGGGCCACCAGCACCACGGGAACGCAGTCGGCAAAGCAGAGCAGCACGGGCACGTTATGCGCCGTGCAGACGATGGCATCACAGCCCTCGGCAATCTGCTCGCGAACGTCCTCAAGGTCATCGGCGCCGTTCGAGGTCACCGCAACGATATGATCACCATGGACCTGATTGGGAACGAGCAGGTTATGCTCGCACTCGGCGGCACCCATAGCCTCGAGCGCACGACGACGATTTTCTTGAACAGCAAAGGGGTCATCGCCAACATGCGAGCCCAAGTTGAGTGAGGAGTACGCATCTTCGGAAACGCCACCGGCACGCTCGGTGAAGGCAAAGCGAACATCGGATGTCGCGCCCTCCACCAACGTAACTCCATCATGGTCGACACGCGAAACTTTGTCCGCACGTGCTGCCATACTAAAGCCTCCTAATAACACAAGTACCGCGGCATCGCCGCTACAGCCCGCGTTTATACGGCTGTCATACTTCTCTAAAAGGATACCTGCTGCGCTGGAGGCAATCGTAAAGGGAACGTAAAGAGATTGGAGGTTCTAGTTTACAAAGTCGAAATAAAAAGGGCGCGTCCATACGGACACGCCCCTGTGCACAACAATGCAAAGAACGACTTAGAAGCTACCGCGCTTCAGGAAGTCGGGAAGCTCGAACTGATCGTTGCCGAAGTTAGGAAGCTCGGTGCCACCGACGTTGCGGGTCGGAGCGGCCTGAGCCGGGCTCGTGGCAGGAGCGGTGCGCTGCGGCTCAGCGGAGGCAGCGGCCTTGCTCTGAGACTGCTGAGCAGCAAAGAGCTCGTCCTGACGGTTGACGTTGGAGTCGGAGAAGCCCGTAGCGATGACGGTGATACGCACCTGATCGCCCAGGGACTCGTCGACAACGGTACCGAAGATGATGTTGGCCTCGGGGTCGACGGCGTTGGCGACAACGTCGGCGGCGTCGCTGATCTCCTGGATGCCCAGGTCCTTGGAACCGGCGATGGAGAGCAGCACGCGCGTGGCGCCATCGATGGAGCTCTCGAGCAGCGGGCTGGAGATGGCCTGCTGGGCAGCGTCGACGGCACGGGTGTCCCCAGAAGAGGTACCGATACCCATCATGGCGGTACCGGCCTGCTTCATGATGGTCTTAACATCGGCGAAGTCCAGGTTGATGATACCGGGGACGGTGATGAGGTCGGTGATGCCCTGGGTGCCCTGGGAAAGGACGCCATCGGCAATCGCGAAGGCCTCGAGCATGGTGGTCTTCTTCTCGGCGATGTCGAGCAGCTTATCGTTAGGGATGACGATCATGGTGTCGACGCAATCGGAGAGGGTCTTAATGCCCTCCTCGGCGCTCTTCTTGCGCTTGCGGCCCTCGAAGGTGAAGGGCTTGGTCACGACGGCGACGGTCAGCGCACCGACCTCGTTCATCGCGATATCGGCAACGATGGGAGCAGCGCCGGTACCGGTGCCACCGCCCTCGCCGCAGGTGATGAACACCATATCGGCGCCAGCGAGCGCCTCGGCAATGTCGTCGCGGGACTCATCGGCAGCCTTGCGGCCAACCTCGGGGTTGGCGCCGGCGCCCAGGCCGCGGGTAAGGTCGGTGCCGATGTGCACCTTGATATCGGCATCAGAGATCGCGAGTGCCTGAGCATCGGTGTTGATGGCAACAAACTCGACGCCGCGGATGCCCTCTTCGATCATTCGATTGACCGCGTTGGTACCGCCGCCGCCGACGCCGATCACCTTAATGACGGCAAGGTAGTTGTTGATCTCTGTCTCGTGCATGTCGGTCCTCCGAACAAAGGTTATAGCCATAGCATGGGTCGACCCCTGCGCACATTAACCTTCAGGTTGAAAGTAAATGCAAAGGTAAACCGTATTATGTTTGCACATTATGAACGTATCAGTCAAATAATTGACCGTGAAAACCAAACAAACCAGATAAACGGCGTGGTATGGCCCCTCAACAAAGCATCAACCAGCGCTACGAGGTCGGAGCGTTCCTAAATGTATAGTTACCCGGAGAGCGCACATTGATATACGTTACGCCCTCTACCTGCGAAAGCAGCTTGGTGACTACGCGCTCCTTCTTGACGATATCGTTCGAATCGCCCAGCGACACCTCAATGCCGTTATTGAGGTTTGCCGAGATGGCTTCGACCGAAGGCGTGGAAATATCCTTGACTTGTCCCAAGAACTCGCTCGAAAAACCACGCACATAATCCAAGCCAGCCTTAACGGCCTTGGAGCTCACTGCCTGGCCGGAAACCGGAGCGACATCCGCCGAGACATCAGTCAACAACACCGCGCCATAGTGCTTAGCGAGCGCCAGCGCGGCATCGATTCCGGTCAAGGTATTTGAGCCCTGCCCTGTCGTGATGACGTTGCCTTGGTCGTCCACTTCGACCGACGTCGACAGTGGGGCGATCCAGGTGTCATCATCCCCGATGGCCCAGGCAAGGTCATCGGAACTGATATAGGCAATTGCGATGACCTTGCGCTCCATCGGCGTAATGATGAGCGTATGCGGGAACTGACGCTGGACATCCACGCCCGAGACCCACGGATTTTGCTTGAGGTCCTCGGTAATCTGGTCGGGATCGACGTTAAAAAGCGACGTTCCCTCGGGCAAATCGATCAGCTGGATAGCATCGTGCTTCGTCACATGCTCGCTGCCTTGAATCTCAATATCAGTGGCGGTAAACAATCCAGAGTTAATCACCACGATAGCAACGACGACGAGCACGGCCAAGACGGCCAAAACGCCGCCCACGATTTTGCCTTTGCCTGTAACGACAGAAGCGGCGTCTGATGTTTTATTTGCCATCGCCCTAAGTGAAGACAACGGGTTGACGCCTTTTTTACCCGAAGGCTTCTTGGCGGTAGCCGGCACCGATGTCAGCGAGCGCGGTTTCGATGCGCCCAGCGTGCGACCCGGACGCGCCGCCTTAGTTCCCGTCGAGGGCTTAGGAGTTGCCATAGGACGGGCAGGCTTGGCGCCCATAACAGGCTTTGACGTCACCGAGGGACGCGAGGACTTTTTTGCGGCCGGACGATTACCGAGCTGCGAGCCGACAACCGGACGACTGGTCTGTCGAGCATGCCCGACAGACTTAGAGTGCGCGACGGTATTGCGTTGAGGTTTGGCAGGCGCGCCGGAACGCCCTCCGGCGCGGCGGAAGGTGGGTTTCGATGCTCTAGAAGCCGAGGAATTTAACTTCCGGTCTGAGCTCGATGCCATACGCCTCCCTCACCTTTCCGTGCACATGTCTGATAACCGCGGCAACGTCATCGGCCGAGGCAGTTCCGTTATTAACGATAAAATTAGCGTGAACGGGCGAAACTTCCGCGCCGCCAATCGAAAAACCCTTTAATCCACAATCCTCGATAAGCTTGCCCACACTCGCATCGGGCGGGTTACGAAAGACCGACCCGCAGGATGCGCGACCCATGGGCTGCGTACGCTTGCGCCTCGTCAGGTACCGTTCCATGCGCTCGCGAATGTCGGCCTTGGGCGCCGGTTTAAGCTTGAGCACGCACTCGAGGATGATCTCATTGCGGGGAAGGCTACATTCGCGGTAGCCCCAAGTGATCTCGGACCCCGCATAATGCTTGATACCGGATGCCGGGTCAAACGTTACGACATCCTCAACCAGCGAGCCAATCCACTCGGTCCGTGTGCCGGCATTCATAGATATCGCACCGCCGACCGAACCAGGGATGCCAACGGCAAACTCAAGGCCCGAGAGGCTACGCGACAGGGCATCGTTGACCAGGCGCGCAAACATCACGCCCGCACCGACCGTCAGCGTACAACCGTCATCGGCAACAACCGTGCGCTGAAACTCACGTCCGAGCGAAATGACGGCACCGCGATAACCGCCATCGGCAACCAGCAGATTGGAGCCCTTGCCGATGATGACCCACGGCACCTGCTCGCGATCGAGCACCGCCACGGCGCGGCGGAGGGCATGATAACTATGGCACGTCACAAAGAGGTCGGCCTTGCCGCCGATACGATAGCTCGTATGACGCGCAAGGCGCTCGTCCTCGATCACATCCGTGTCGATCATGCCCGAGAGCGCCATGACGGCGTTAAACAGACCCATTAGACTTAAGCGTCTTTCTTGGCAGTCAGATACTCGATGAACTCGGGACCGACGGTCGTAACGTCACCGGCACCCATAGTGAGCAGCAGGTCGCCCTCGCCCACCATCTGCTCGAGCTCCTGATTGAGCTCAAGACGGCTGGAGCAATACACGACCTCCTTGCCAGGATGCTTGGCGCGCACGGTATCGGCGAGCATCTTAGAGGTAACACCCGGAATGGGCATCTCGCCAGCCGAGAACACATCAATCAGCAGCAGTTTATCGGCATTGGCAAATGCATCGGCAAAGTCGTCGCACAGGGCCTGCAGACGCGAATAACGGTGCGGCTGGAACACGACGTCGACATGCTTGTAGCCCAGCGACGAAGCGGCAGCAAGCGTCGCCTTGATCTCGGTGGGGTGATGGCCGTAATCATCGACCACGGTGATGCCATCGATATCGCCCACGTGGGTAAAGCGACGGCGGACGCCCTCAAAGCTCGAGAGCGCCTTGGCGGCGGCGTCGATGTCAAGGGCCAGGACATGGGCGACGGTGAGCACCGCCGTGGCGTTGAGCATGTTGTGGCGACCGGGATTGCTCTTGATCTCCACAGCGTGCTCAGTGCCGTCCTCAAAGCGAACGATAAAGTCGCTCTGGATGCCCTTGACATCCGGGTGCATGCAGACGATGTCGTTGCTCTCGGCAAAGCCGTAGGAAAGCACGTGACGGCCCGTCGACTTGGCGAGCTCGACCAGATGCGGGTCCTCACCGCAGACGATGACGGTGCCGTCCTCGCCCACCAGGCTCATGAATTTGGCGAAAGTCGCTTCGATCTCCTCGATACCCGAGTAGTGATCGAGGTGATCGGCCTCGACGTTGGTCACAATGACTACGTTGGGGTTCAGGAACAGGAAGGAGCTGTCGGACTCGTCGGCCTCGGCGACAAAGTAGTCGCCCGAGCCGTTCTTGCCGTTCGTGTCATAGCCCTCGACGATGCCGCCGATCAAGAAGCTCGGATCCAGACCCATGCGGTCGAGCATGGTGGCGCACATCGAAGACGTGGTGGTCTTGCCATGCGTGCCGGCAACAGCGACGGTGGTGTAGCCGTGGCCCAAAGCAGAGAGCATCTTGGCACGGGGCCACACGGGAATACCAAGCTCGCGAGCGCGCACGAGTTCGGGGTTGGACTCCGGAATAGCGGTGGAGACAACAACCACGTCGGGCTTGACCTCGTCGATCGTGGCGGCCTCATGGCCCACATGCACCTTCACGCCAGCGCGGGTAAGCTGGCGGATATAACGTGACGTCTTAAGGTCGGAGCCGGTAACGGCATAACCGCGCTCGTGCAGAACGAGGGCGATGCCGCTCATGCCGGTGCCGCCGATACCGATAAAGTGGGCGCTCTTAAACTCGGGCGCGGAGGTTGCAGTCTGGGAATCAGCCATGTGCTCGTGTACTCCTTGCGTAAACACTGCCTGTAACCCGTTAACTGTACCGCACCTACCGCATCAGCGCGAGGGCGACCGACGATATCCCGTCTAACTAACGCAAACCCTCTACCGCATCCGCCAGAAGAGCGGCGGCCCTATCCTGAGCCAGACCACGCGCCGCCTGACGCATGGCGTCGCGCGCCGCCGCGTCATCGACCAGGTGCAGCAGTTCATCGGCAAAGGCAGAACCGTCGATATCGGCATCGGCGCAGAGCACGCCGGCCCCGGCGTCGACCAGATACCGGGCATTGGTGGTTTGGTGGTCGGCCGTCGCATGCGGGTACGGCACGAGCACCGAAGGCACGGCGAGTGCAGCGATCTCGGCCACGCTCGATGCGCCCGAACGCGAGAGCACCAAATCGGCAGCAGCCAGCATATCGCCCATGTTGTCGATGTAAGGCTGGACGCGGTAATGCTTCGCCTCCTCGGGCGTCAGCGCCAAAGCGCGCTCGGTCTCCTCAAAGCCGTCGGCACCCGTCGAATGCAACACATAGAGGTTCTTGCGCGAAAGCAGCTCGTTTTTGAGCGAAGCCACACGCTCGTTGAGGTGCTGGGCGCCAAGTGAACCGCCAAAGACGAGCAGCAGCGTAGCGTCCTCGGGAACGCCAAGTGCCTTGCGGCCGCGAGCGCGATCGCCCTCGATCACCGAGCGACGTACGGGGTTGCCGGTCATGAGCACGTGGTCAGGGTCACCTTCGCGCTCAAAGACCGAACGCGCTGCCGGCACCGAGATGCACACGCGGGCGGCGTGGGAGTTCATCATCTTGTTGGCCAGGCCCGGAACAGAGTTCTGCTCATGCAGCAGATACGGAACGCCCGCGCCCTTGCACCACCCCAGCAGCGGAACCTCGACATAGGCACCAAAACCAATGGCGGCATCGGGCTTGCCGACCTTTGAGAAATGACTGGCGAGCGCACGCTTGGCTTTGTTGACGCGCCACAGCGAGGTCAGCGCCGTCCAAGGACGGGAGCGGTCGAAGCCCGTGACCGTAATGGGCACAAAATCAAACCCAGCCTCGGGGACCAGACGACCCTCGAGCTTGCGCGACTGGCCCACGAACACAACGTGGTGGCCACGGTCACGCAGCTCTTCGGCCAAGGCGAGCGCGGGGTTGATGTGTCCTGCCGTGCCGCCGGCTGCAATAGCAACGGTCATTTTATCGGTCATGGTAGTCCCTTCGTACACGCGGTCCCTGGTCGTCGGTACGCAGACGCGCCGACGGGTCCGAGTTCAAATCGATTCGATTATATCCGCCGCCCGCGTTGCGAGGGCTGGGGCGCTGCGGACGACCTTGCGGAGCCATTCGCGGGCGTGGACGAGCTGCCGGCTCGGATGCAGAACCATCCAGAACGGTAAAGCCGCTACGCGAAGGTCGTTCACCGCGCACATGGGCTACGCCGGCGGTGCTCTCGTCCATAACGGCAAAGCTCTCACGGCGGCGGTCATACTCATCGCGGCGGGCGCTCTCGTACGAAACGCGCAGGATCAACCCGGCAAGCATAAGCGACACAATAATCGACGAACCGCCGTAGCTAATAAACGGCAACGGTTTGCCCGTCATGGGAAACACGTTGAGGATGCCCAGCGCGTTAATCAAAAACTGCACTGCGAGAATGACCGCGGAGCCAGACGCCATGAGCGCGCCCCGACGATCGGTCGCCTGCTCGGCAATGCGAAACGCCGAGTAGATCAGCATCGCAAACACCAAGAAGAACAGCACGGTTCCGACAAAGCCGACTTCCTCGCCAATGATAGCCAGGATGTAGTCATTGTGCGCCTCGGGCAGATACGAGTACTTCATGGTTGAGTTGCCGATGCCACGGCCGAACAGACCGCCCGAGGCAAAGGCCATGATGGCAAGCGTGGCCTGATAGCCGTCACCATACTCGTCGGCCCAAGGGTTCAAGGCAACCTGAATACGCACCATACGGTACGGCTCTGCGACAAGCGCAATCACGATCACGAGAATGCCGAAGATTAGCACGCCGATGATAAATCTGGGGTCGAGACCCGCAAACAACGCCATGCACATGAGGGTCAACAGGATGATCAGGACAGTACCGAAATCGGGCTGGATAAAGATCAGAAAGAGCGAAATGCCCAGGTAGATGCCCATCTTGCGAAGGAATTCGTTGATGTTGCCACCGGGCGAAAAGAAGCGATCGAGCATGATGGCCGAATACGCAATGGCAAATGGCTTTAAAAACTCGGAAGGCTGGAACTGAATGCCGGCGATGTTGAGCCAGCGCGTGGCGCCACGGCTGCCGCTGCCCACCAAGAACACCAGAAACAGTAGCCCTATCATGCCTATGAGGAAGATCCTGAGCACGTCTTCCCCAAACCAACTGTCCGGCAAGATGCGCACGATGGCAACCATAGCCAGCACGCCAACTCCGGCAAACGCGGCTTGTCGAAACAGAAAAAACGTCGCCGAGCCATTCTCGTGCAGCGCCTCGACCGAAGACGCCGAGTACACCATCAGCAGGCCAAAGCACACCAAGGTAAACAGGCAGGCCATGAATATCAAACGGGGGCGCATGATACGGGCGGGAACGCCGGCAATATAGCGTTCGCTAAACGACTGCCCGCCGCGGCTGGAACGCGGTGTGCTGCGCCGCGAGGAAGCACGGTCCGAGTCGGGCCTCCTCGTACCTTGTCGGGGGCTCTCCTCTCTCACCGGCAACCCCTATTCCATTTGTGATTTCGCTGTAGCGGCAAGCTGAGCCACGTAGTCCTTAAACACGCGGCCGCGCTCCTCATAGCCCGAGAACTCATCGAACGAAGAGCAGGCAGGAGAAAGTAAGATCACATCACCACGGCTCGAAAGCGAACGGGCGACGTCCACGGCATCGCGCAGGTCATCCGCCTGGGCGATATCCACATCGCCATCGACATCAGCCTCGTCCATAGCGGCGGTGAAGCGCTCGCGCGCATCGCCAAAGCAGACGACCGAGCGCACGTTGTCCATAACGACGCGCGCGAAGTCCGTGAGCGGCGTGCCCTTATCGTGGCCGCCGAGCAGCAAGATCACGTCGTCATCGGGAAATGCCGTCAGTGCCTTCTCGACCGCATCGGTGTTGGTCGCCTTGGAATCGTTGACGTAGCGCACGCCGTCAATCTCGCCACACGGCTCCACGCGGTGCTCGAGCGGCTGGAACGAGGCAAGACCGCGGCAGACACCGTCGACATCGGCACCGACCGCCAAGGCAGCCGTGGCAGCGCATAGGGCATTGATAACATTGTGATGGCCCGAGATCTTGAGCTCGGATATAGCGATGAGCGGGGTCTCGACACCCTTCAGACGCACGATCATCTTGCCATCGCGCACAAAGGCGGCATCCTCGCCCTCAGGCTCGTCAAAGGCAACCTTGCAGATGCGACGACCCGGCGTGTAGATGTACTCATCGAACTCGTGAATGCCGGCGTCTTCGACGTCGACAACCACCAGATCGTCATCGACCATATTGTCAAACAGTTTGATCTTGGCAAGCGCATAGTTCTTATGGCTCTTATGCCAGCCCAAGTGGTCGGGAGTGATGTTGAGCAGCACCGCCACGCGGGGGTGGAGCTCGGTTGTCGTAGCAATCTGATAGCTCGAGAGCTCAGCCACAAACCACTCGTTATGGGCTCGGCCGTCAATCTCGTTGACCGGCGGCTCGCCGATGTTGCCGACAGCAACGCTGGCCTCGCCGGCAGCCTTAAGCAGATAATCAGCCAGCGACGTGGTGGTCGTCTTGCCGTTGGTGCCCGTGATGGCAATCCAGTTATCGGGCGACAGGCGATAGGCAAACTCGGGCTCACCCATAATCTGGGCGGCATGCTCGCGCCCGGCCTTAAAGAAGCCCGAGAACTCCGAGATGCCCGGGCACGTCACGCATACGTCATAGGCGCCCTCGACCTGTTCGGTCCCATAGACAAACGACGCACCAGCAGCCTCGAGCGCACGCGTGGCGTCATTGGGCTCAGAGGTGCCACCGCCATACACGGTAACGGCACTTACGCGCTCGGGATGTGCCAGCGCCCAGCGGGCGACATCGAGACCAGATTTGCCCTGACCCAAAACGAGCAGGCTAAAGACATCAGCAAGAGGCATGAAAGACCACTATCCCAACTGGAAGAACAGGGCAAGGCCAACGGCACCAAAGGCAGCAGCGATAATCCAAAAACGGATGACGACCTTGGTCTCGGCCCAGCCCTTCTTTTCGAAATGATGATGGATGGGCGCCATAAGGAAGACGCGCTTGTGCGTAAAGTGGAAGTAGACAACCTGAATCATGACCGACAGGGTCTCAACGATAAACAGGCCGCCGATGATGAGGGAGACGACCTCGGTGTTGGTCATGATGGACGTGCAGGCAAACGCGGCGCCTAGGGCAAGCGAGCCGGTATCGCCCATAAAGATGCTCGCCGGATAGCAGTTGAACCACAGAAAGCCCAAGCAGGCACCGGCACACGCGGTGCAGAAGATGGACAGGTTCACGTCTCCGTGCAAAAACGCCATGGCAGCCATGGCGAGCATGGCAATCATGGAGGTGCCGCCAGCAAGACCGTCAAGGCCATCAGTCAGGTTCACGGCATTAGAAAGACCGGCGATCATCAGCCAGCAAAAGACAATGTAAAGCCACGGGAACGAAAGGCCGCAGATGGTGGTCGAAAGCACGCCAAGGTCAATCGTCAGGCCGCCGGGAAAACGAATCTCGGGGGCGACGCCGCACCAGTTAACGGCAAGTACCGTAAAGGTGACACAGATAATGGTTAGGCCGATCATCTTGGCATGAGGCGTCAGACCGAGCGAGCGCCCATGCGTAACGGAGGTCAGGTCGTCGATCAGGCCCAGCACGCCGGTCGCCAGCGTGGCGAGCAGCACGAGCACGAGCTCGGTGGTGAGCTTGCCCATCAGCAGGCAGGTCAGCGAAATCGCGACGAGAATGACAACGCCACCCATGGTGGGCGTTCCCTGCTTAACCAAATGACGCTTGGGGCCGTCGGCACGAACCTGCTGGCCGATACCCTCGACCTTGAGCAGCTTGATCCACCACGGCATGAGCAGCAGCGCAATGGCGGCGGCGATGCCAAGCCCCAAAAAAGCCTGATACGTTGGATACGAGGGATTGCCGAACATGGGCTAGCACACACCTTCCACAAAGCGGTCGAGCTCAACAAAGCGGGAACCCTTGACCAGTACAACATCATGTTTTTCAAGCGCGCCGCCCATGCGGTCGAGCACCTGCTGATAATCGGAGAACACCTGGATGCGGTCCTCGTCCATGCCCATCATGCGCGCGGCATCGGCCATAAGCTGGGCCAGCTCACCACCCACGCACGCCAGCATGTCGAGCTTCTTGGCGGCGGCATAGGCGCCCACGAGCTCATGCATGCGAGGAGCCTCATCGCCCATCTCGCCCATCTCGCCCAGGATCGCCATACGAGACCCCGTGCACGAAAGCGAGCACAGCAGATCGAGGCCAGCAGCCATGGATTCGGCACTGGCGTTATAGGAATCGTCGATGACGCGGGCACCGCTCTTGGCGCGCTTGATCTCCTGGCGGTGACCGGTGATCGTGAGGCCCCTAAAGGCAGCATCGATCTGCTCGGGCGTCACGCCCAAGAGATAGGCAACCGCGGCGGCCTTAACGGCATTAGGAACGGACTGCACGCCGGGGATGGCAAGCATGGTATCGATCGTCTCACCCTGGCCAAAATCGAGCGTAAAGACCGGACGGCCCTCGTCATCAACACGAATGTCGCGGGCACGGACCTCATCATCGTCCGAGACGCCGGCCAGCATCACGTCGATACCAGCAGGCTGGGCGAACGTATCGCGAATGAACGGTGTATAGTCGTCCTCGCCGCCCAAAACCAGCAGCGGCAAGAAGTCGCCGGCGGCGCACATACCCTGGACAATCTCGGCCTTAGCGCGGGCGATGTTCTCGCGGCTACCCAAAATGCCGATATGAGAGGTACCAATCTTGCTCACGATGGCAAGGTTGGGATTGGCGGACTGGGACAGGCGCTCAATCTCGTGGAAATGGTTCATGCCCATCTCGAGCACCAGGACCTCGGTATCGGCCGGAGCGGAAAGCACCGTGAGCGGCATGCCGATCAGGTTATTGAAATTGCCCTTGGTGGCCCAGACACGATAGCGCTTGGCGAGCACGGCGGCGAGCACGTCCTTGGTCGTCGTCTTGCCGATGGAACCGGTAATACCAACGACCAGGCAGCCAAGCTCCAGGCGATACGCGTGCGCCAAACGCAGCAGAAACTCCTCGGGATCATCGGTCAGCAAGATGGCACAGCCCTTGTCCTGCGCCAGCGAGACCAGCTCGGCCTCGGGCTCACGCGTCATCACGACGGCGCCGGCACCCGACTGGACGGCACGGGAAGCGAAATCATTGCCGTCGACGTTTTCACCGGGAAAGGCGACGAAAATCGTCCCTTCCTCGACCTGGCGCGAGTCGATAACGCACCCGCGGCATACCCGATCGGCTTCTCCCGTCACGGTTCGGGCCCCTGTTGCGGCCGCGAGGTTGTTGACGGCGATCTCTATCATTGCAGCTCCCCTGTAAACCTAATAATGCTATCGGCGTATTGTATCCCAGCGCCGCACATGCGTGGTGCAGGGCATGTGAACACCCTCATATGGGACAACAAACCACGCCCCAAAGATTGTAACCCCCTACTTCGTGTGCGGGATACCCAGCACGTCGAGCGCGTTGGCCATAATGGACTGGAACGGCACCGCAGCGGCATCTGAGCCGCTCGGCGTTCCGTCGAGCGTGATATAGCACAGCACCTTGGGCGATTGTGCCGGCGCAAAGCCCATAAAGGACGACATGTAGTTCTCCTTGAGGTAGCCGCCGTTCTCGTCGGCACGTTCGGCCGTACCGGTCTTACCCGCTACGTCATAGCCGTCAACCGCGCCGCCAACGCCCGTTCCCTCGGACACGACCGTCTGCATGCACGATGTCACCTGGGATGCGGCGTCCTCCGAAATCGCGCGCTCGCCTTCGCCCCAGTCCTTCTCGTCACCTTTGCTGGACTTATAGAAGTGCGGTGTCATCATCACGCCGCCGTTGGCGATGCCGCCCACGGCACGTGCGATCTCAATCGGCGAGACAGACAGTGCCTGTCCAAAGCTCATCGAGCCCAGCGTGGCGCCGTCATACTGGTCACGCTCCTTGACGATACCCAGGCTCTCGCCCGGAAAATCTACACCAGAGCTGTGACCGATGCCCCACTTGTCCACATAGGTGGCAAAGTCGTCGGCACCGATCTTGCGCCCCACCAGGACAAAGCCCACGTTGGACGAACGGCGCATCATCTCGCGCACATCCATGGTCATGGCGTAGTCGCGCTTGTCGGCATCGGTGACGGTATCGTCGCCCACCTTGATGCTCGCCGGCACCTCAAACGACGTACTCGATCGCACGACACCCAAGTCGAAGCCGGCGCCCGCCACGAGCGTCTTAAAGACCGAGCCGGGCTCGTAGGCGTCGGTGACCAGGCGCAAGTTCATATCCTCGGTCTTGGCGTTTTCCAGATCGGTCTGGTCGTAAGTCGGATACGAGCAGGCTGCCAAGATCTCGCCTGTCGTAGGATCGGTGACCAGCGCCGAGCCGTTCTTGGCCTTTGTCTTCTCGACAGCCTCTGCCAGGGCATCCTCGGCCGCACGCTGGATATTGACGTCGAGCGTCGTCACGATATCAACGCCGTCGACCGCAGCCACCTTTTTATAGGCACCGCCCGCGATATAGCTGCCGTCCCTCGCGCGCTCGCGTACGAGAGAACCGTTCGTGCCGGTCAGAAGCTTGTTGTATTGCTTTTCGAGACCCGTCAAGCCGTCGTTGTCTACATTCACTACACCCAGCACCTGCGATGCCAGATTGCCGTATGGATATACGCGCTTCATGGCCTGCTCAAAAAGCACGCCGGGCAGGTTCTTCTTCTCCAGCGCCGCAACATCGTCTTCGTCCACCTGGCGCTTGATATACACCCAGGTTCCATCGGACTCAACGAGCTTGCGGCAGGTCTTTTTATCGATTCCAGTTGCCTTGACCAGCGCCGACACCGTCTTGTCAACATCCTCGACAAGCTGCGGGTTCACGGCGATGTTGCGGCATTCGACCGACGACGTCAGCACGTTGCCGTTACGGTCGTAGATGGTACCGCGCTTGGCATACAGCGTCTGTGCAAGCAAGCGACGTGCATCGGCGCGGTCGCGTAACTTTTCGGCTTCCACGATTTGATAGTCGGCAAGGCGAAGGACGCCCAAACCCAAGCCAAACCCGATGAAGCCCATGACGGCTTTGCGACGGGGCAGCGGCGTGCCCGTGAGCCATTCGGTCGACGAGCTCTTGCGCGGTCTGGTGTTATGCATCTGAGGACCACTCGAGCCACGGAGACGCGACGCGGGGTCGTTGCCATAGGACGGCATCGCGTTGTAAGATGGCCGACCCGTTCCTTGATAACCAGAACGTCCCCGCGATGAGGGACGTCCAGAACCGCGACCCCCGTCGGAGCCGCGGCGATAGTCATTTGTCATACTCAGCTACCGTCTTGTTACTGAGCGGTCGCGGTCGAGCTAGCGCCCGCGGCTGCATCCTGCGAAAAATCAAGTGTAACGCTCTCGCTGGGCTCCACCATGCCATAAGCGCCCGCAAGGTCGCGAATGCGTGTGTCGGCACCATAGACCGAATGCATGACCTCCAGGTCGGAGCTCTCATCGGTCGCCTTCTCGAGCGTGTTGGTAAGCGCGGCGTTGCTGTTGAGCACCTGGGCCGTAACGCCGGCGAGCGCCACACGGGCGACACCGATCGTCATGAAGATGGCCGCAATGATGCAAAACGTTTTAAGAACGCTCATGAAAACCGGGCTTACCGCCTGGTTTGCCTGACGGCCCGCGCCCGTGTAGACATCAAAGCGCGGCGTGCGCTGCTCGCGGGGAGCAACGGGAGCCTGCGGTGCCTCACGATAGGCGGGCATGGCGTTCATATCATAGGCGAGTGCTGCGTTTGAGGTGTTGTAGCCCATGATATGCCGCCTCCCATCCCGAGTACGTTGGTAGTGTGTTTAAGCTTCGTTTGTGGTACGAGCGGGAGGTCCAATATCGCGCGGTCGCGTCTACAGACGCTGTGCCACGCGGATCTTGGCTGATCTCGCCCGAGGGTTGCGCGCAACCTCATCGGGTTGGGCAACCAGGGGTTTGCGGGTGATGACCTTGAGTATCGGCACGTTGCCGCACACGCACACCGGAATCTCCGGCGGACACGTGCACCCCTGGCTCATCTCCTTAAAGTGGTTCTTTACGATACGGTCCTCGAGCGAGTGATACGAGATGACGCAGATGCGTCCGCCCGGATTGAGCCACCTTGTGGCGGCGTCAAGCCCCCGCTCGAGCACATCGAGTTCGTGATTGACCTCGATGCGAATGGCCTGGAAACTCTTCTTGGCTGGGTGTCCGCCATGCCGACGGGCGGCAGCGGGGATACCAGCCTTGATGATCTCGACAAACTGGCCGGTGGTTTCGATCGGCTCATGCTCGCGGCGGCGCACGATCTCACGCGCGATCTGCGAGGCGAACTTCTCTTCGCCGTAGACGCGTAGAATCCGGGCGAGGTCGTGTTCGTTATAGGTGTTGATGACCTCAGCTGCGTTTAAGGTGTTGTTACCCGGATCCATCCGCATGTCCAATGGGGCGTCCTCGTTGTACGAAAAGCCCCTGCCAGGGATATCGAGTTGCGGCGACGAAACGCCCAAGTCGAACAGGAAGCCATCGACCCCGGGCACCTCGGCCGAGCAAAGCAGCTCGTCCAAGTCGCCGAAGTTGCCCTTCAGCAGCTGGTGCGGTACGCCGGGAACCTCGCGGTCCAGACGGGCGCCAGCAGCCTCGAGGGCCATGTCGTCCTGATCGACACCGAGCAAAAGGCCGGTCTCCCCCACCTGCGCGGCCATCTTTACCGAATGGCCGGCACCGCCAAGGGTGCAGTCGCAGACGACGGAGCCGCTCTTTAGCTGCAGCGACTCAAGCACTTCGCCGAGCATGACAGGTTCATGCCGATATTCTTGTGTCAAGATCCCACGCTCCATCCGTTACTCGTGCCTTGCCCTTACGAGAAGAAGAGGTCCAGCAGGGCCTCGTCGTCATCGTCCTCATCGGCCGTAGCGCGGTCCCAAACCTCAAGGTGGTCGTAGTTGCCCACAACCGTGACCTCGCGGTCGAGGTTCGCCTGCTTGCGGAGAGACTCAGAAAGACCGATACGACCCGCGCTGTCCACATCCATCGACGTGGTGCGCTTGTTGATCGCCCTCATGAGCTTCTGGTCGTTGATGTCACGCGGGTTAAAACCCTCGTGGCCCTCACGACCCGCGAAGAGTCCTTCGACCCACTTATCGAAGGCCTCGGCAGAGAACACGTACAGAGCATCGACATCCAGGGCTTTGAACACGCGAACGCGCTCTCCAAGCTCCTCACGAAGGGGTGCAGGCAGGGATAGACGACCTTTTGCATCGAGATTGCGCTCGTATGCACCCGTCATTCCCATGTGCGCCCTCCCCTCGGTTACTCAGATGGCACGTACGCGGGGAACCACCCCGCCTGTCGACGTCATCAATAATATGGGGAACCGCCCCATTTTTCAACACCTTTCCCCACCCCTTCCCCCACCCCGCCCCACCACTCCACCCTCAATATGTTGTAAAACACCCCCGAGCATATGTTCGAAAACACAATATGTTGTGTTTACAGCAAAGGCGGGATGCCACCTGTAGAACCGCGCCCGCGAACCTCAACCTTCAAGTTGACCTTGAGGCGATTTTTACGTCCCTTTACACGCCGTTCACATCGCCCCCAAACTCCCCCACCCACGACACACACGGCCCACCGCCGCGTCGGTGTCTGGCGAAAAATGGGGCGGGCCCCAGATTGCCCATGCGCGCAAAAGTGCGTCTCGGCAATCTGGGGCCCGTCCCCCTTAATATTTATAAATATGCAGGTCAGCGAGGTGCTAGCGATGTGCCAGCGGATGTGCCGCCAGATAGACCTCGGTCAGTTGCGTGCGGTCGACATGTGTGTAGACCTGCGTGGTCGAAATATCGGCATGGCCCAAAATCTCCTGCAGCACACGCAGGTCGGCACCGCCCGCGAGCATGTGGGTGGCAAAGGAGTGGCGCAAGGTATGGGGATGGAGCCCCACCAGCCCCACCTGGCGCCCATACCGCTCGCATATCGCATGCACAGCCTGTCGCGACAGGCGACGTCCGTTCTTATTTAAAAAGACCGCCGAGGTCTCCGTCCCGCGAGCATGGGCGGCCAGGAGAGCGCGCCCGTCACCTATATAGTGTGTCAGGGCACGCGCCGCGCTTCCCACCAACGGGGCCAGACGCTCCTTGGAGCCCTTACCGCGCACCAGGACAAACCCGTCATCGATATGGATATCGCCCACATCGAGCCCAACCAGCTCACTCACGCGCAAGCCGCAACCGTAAAGCACTTCCAAGATGGCATGATCGCGCAGCCCCATCTCGCCCTCGGGAAAGTCTTGATCGAGCAGTGCCGAGACATCCTCCACCGAAAGGTATTCCGGCAGGCGATCTGCCTTTTTGGGCAGGCGCAACGCCGCCGTCGTGTTTTGGGCCACGGCCCCATCGCGCACCAAAAAGGCATGCAGACCCTTCACGGCAGCAAGCGCGCGCTCCACCGAGGCGTCGGAATAGCCTCCGTCGCGGCGATCGGCAACAAAGCCCTCCACGACCTGACGGCTCACATCTTCAAAAGACGCAATGTCAGCCCGCTCCAGATAGGCGCAGTACGTCGTCAGGTCACGACGGTAGGCCGCAATCGTATTGCGCGCCAAACCCCGCTCGACCGCAAGGTAATCGAGATACTCCCCCGCCACCACAGCGAGCGACGAGGGAGTAGCTTCGGTATGTTCTTGGTTCTCCGGCACCCTTAGTCCGTAGCGAGGTTCTTGGGCGTCACCTGCAGACGGTCGACGCCCTCATGCTGGCCAATCGAGGCGCGCACGAACTCGCGGAACAGCGGCTGCGGGTTGGTCGGACGGCTCTTGAACTCGGGATGAGCCTGGGTGGCCACATACCACGGATGTACGTCGCGCGGCAGCTCGACCATCTCGACCAGACGCTCGTCGGGCGAAAGGCCCGAGATAACCAGACCGGCGTCCTCGAGCTGGTCGCGGAAGGCGTTGTTGAACTCAAAACGGTGACGGTGACGCTCGTAGACGAGCTCCTCGCCATAGGCCTCGCGCGCGAGGGTATCGGCGGCGAGCTTGCACGGATAGGCACCCAGACGCATGGTGCCACCCTTCTCGGTCACGTCCTCCTGCGAGCTCATCAGGTCGATGACACTATACGGGCCATCAGGATCGAACTCGGAAGAGCTGGCGCCGGCAAGGCCGACCACGTTGCGGGCAAATTCGCACACGGCCACCTGCATACCCAGGCAAATGCCCAGATACGGAATCTTGTGCTCGCGGGCGAACTCGGCCGCGAGGATCTTGCCCTCCAGGGCGCGCTTGCCAAAGCCGCCAGGGACCAAGATGCCCGAGGCGTCACCCAGGACCTCGGAGACGTTCTGCTCGTCGAGGCTCTCGCCATCGACCAGCTGCACGTCAACGTGGCGATCGTAGAACACGCCCGCATGGTGCAGGGCCTCGATAACCGACAGGTAGGCATCGGGCAGCTGCGTATACTTGCCCACGACGGCGATCTTCACCTTGTCGGCGTGCTGGTTGGCATGGTTCTGCTTGCGCAGGAACTCGTTCCACTGACTCATGTCGCGCTCACGCGGGTCCAGACCCAGACGCTCGCAAATGCGCAGGTCAAAGTCCTGCTCGGCGAGCAGCTGCGGAACATCGTAGATGCTCGCGCAGTCCTCGTTGGTAAAGACGCAGTCGGTGTCGACGTCGCAGAAGCTTGCGATCTTGCCGCGGATGGCATCGTCGATATGGTGATCGGAGCGCAGAACGATAATATCGGGCTGGATACCAAAGCTGCGGAGCTCCTTGACGGAGTGCTGCGTCGGCTTGGTCTTGACCTCGTGGGCGGCGGCGATATAGGGAACGAGCGACACGTGGATGTAGCAGACGTTCTCGGGGCCGGCCTCCTTGCGATACTGGCGGATGGCCTCGACAAACGGCTGCGACTCGATGTCACCGATGGTGCCGCCCAACTCAGTGATGACCACGTCGGAGCCGGTCTGCTCCTCAATACGACGGAACTTATCCTTAATGGCGTTCGTGACGTGCGGAATCACCTGCACGGTGCCGCCCAAAAAGTCACCGCGACGTTCACGGGCGATCAGGCTCTTATAGATGGCACCAGTCGTAAAGTTGGAATCGCGGGTCAGGTTCTCATCAATAAAGCGCTCGTAGTGGCCCAGGTCCAGATCGGACTCGTAGCCGTCCTCGGTCACAAAGACCTCGCCATGCTGGAACGGGCTCATGGTGCCGGGGTCGACGTTCAGATACGGGTCGGCCTTTTGCATCGTTACCTTGTAGCCGCGCGACTTGAGCAGACGGCCCAGCGAGGCCGCGGTAATACCCTTGCCCAGAGACGAAACCACGCCGCCGGTCACGAACACATGCTTGGTCATATTGAGTTACCTGCGCTTCCCGTAGAAGTTGTCCATACACATCTTACGGGTCTTCATTGTAATACTCGCGACGCGCGCCGCACACAATTTTTCTTACGCGCAATCGCATTTCTCCATCTCGAAACAAAACGCCGCCCGATTGCCCAGGCGGCGTCGTTTCCACTATGAATGCGCGCCGTTATCGATCGGCGACTTCGTCCTTGATCAAGTCCTGCACGAGCATACCGGCACGGATACCCTCCAGATACCATTCGCCACGCTCCGTGAGACAAATACCATTTGCGAGCTGGCCGCCGTCGTCGCTGTAGCGCGAGACGACCTCAATGATGTCTTCGGATTCCAAGCGTTCGATTGCCGCGCGGGCGCGATACGGAGACACCCCCACACGCTCGGCAAGCGCCTTTCGCGAAAAGCCATAAAATCCGCCGTTGTCTTCGGACTGCTGTGCGATCTCCGTCAGCACCTGCACCTCGACACGCTTCATATCGTTGACACTCGCACGACCCTTGCCAGCCATGGCAGCCTCCTCAAACCGAGCACGGGCATCACTTGCACCGTGCGCGACCGGCACACCCCATGATGGCCGGCAACATCCATCATGCGGCATCCCCGCAAAAGGATGAAACAATTAGGGTTATTGTATACCGCCCAAATCGCTTATAGGCAGGTAAGCGGGCTACTTTTAGGTTAAACGGTAGCTTTGTTGATAAAAGGGGCACACCGAATGTATACCCGATGCGCCCCTTTTAGACCAATTTATCCAGGCTTAGCGATGGAAGAAGCCACGGCGCTCGAACTTGGGCTCGCAGCACACGTTGATGCCCAGCTTGCGCAACACCGTCTCGTCCGTCGGCGAGATAATCACGCTAAAGAAGGCATCGCAGCCACGCAGCTGCTCCAGGCCCGAAAGGACGCGGGCCGCCGTCTCGCTCGTTGCCGAGGTGATCGAGAGCGCCATAAGCGTCTCGTCGGTGTGCAGGCGCGGGTTCTTGCTACCCAGGAAATGCGTCTTGAGCTTGCTGATAGGCTCGATCGCCTCATCGCTAATGACCTCGAGCTCAAGGTCAACGCCCGAGACATGCTTAAGCGCATTCATGATGAGCGAGCTCGCGGCGCCCAGGCGCGTGGAAGTCTTGCCGGTCACCACGGAGCCATCGGGCATGACCATGGCGCCTACGGGGCCACCCGTCAGCTGCTCCCTGGTAAGAGCGGCCGAGCGTGCCGGCGAGTAATTCTTGTCGATACCAGCCTTCTTCATAATGATCTTGAGACGGTCGACTTGCTCATCGCCCACGCCGGTACGGCGCACATTTTCGACCGCGGTAAAGTAGCGGCGGACGATCTCCATCTTGGAAGCGTCGCGGCAGGCATCGTCATCGGTAATGGCAAAACCGACCATATTGACGCCCATGTCCGTGGGGCTCTGGTAGGGGCTCTTGCCCAGGATCTTTTCCATCAGAGCACGGACCACCGGGAAGGCTTCGACGTCACGGTTGTAGTTGACCGTGGTCTTGTTGTAGGCCTCCAAGTGGAAGGAGTCGATGATATTGGCATCGTCGAGGTCGGCCGTGGCGGCCTCATAGGCGATGTTGACCGGATGCGTAAGAGGCAGATTCCAGACCGGGAAAGTCTCGAACTTGGCGTAGCCGGCGGCGGTGCCGTGCTTGTGCTCGTGATAGAGCTGAGACAGGCAGGTGGCGAGCTTGCCCGAGCCAGGGCCGGGCGCCGTCACGACGACGAGCGGACGGGTGGTCTCGACAAACTCGTTCTTGCCATAGCCGTCGTCGGACACGATCAGGTCGACGTCGTGCGGATAGCCCTCGATGGGATAGTGCAGCTTGGCAGGAATGCCGAGCGCGTTCAGGCGATTGCGGAACACATCGGCGGCGGGCTGGCCGGCGTACTGGGTGATAACCACGGCCGCGACAGCAAAACCGTTGCCGCGGAACAGGTCGACCAGGCGCAAAACGTCCTCGTCATAGGTAATGCCCAGGTCACCGCGAGCCTTGTTCTTCTCGATGTGGTTCGCGTTAATGGCGATGATGACCTCGACGTCGTCGGCAATGCTCTTGAGCATGCGGAACTTGCTGTCCGGCTCAAAACCCGGCAGCACGCGACTCGCGTGATAGTCGTCAAACAGCTTGCCGCCAAACTCCAAATACAGCTTGCCGCCAAACTGCGAGATGCGCTCCTTAATATGAGCGGCCTGCAGCTCGATATATTTCGCGTTGTCGAAACCCTGGCGCATGTATGGCTCCCGTCCCGTTTCCATTTAATGTTCTAGGCGATTATAGCGGAGCAGACCCTTCCCAACACCCAAGCAGCCAACGGGCATCAACCAAACACGTCATCGATAAGTTGCGGTGAAATAGTCCCTGTTTAACCCCTCAAGACGGTCAAACAGGAACTATTCCACCGCAACTTCCCCTTTACACCAACGACAGAAACGTCGCGGGCAGAGAACGGACAGCGAACAGGCACCAGAGCGAGCAAGCTGTCCCCCTGCAGCAACAATGGCAGCGCCGCAGGTGGGGCAAAAGTCAGCGAAAGCCCGCCAGAGCGAGCAAGGTGACGTGAAAGAGGAGGGCATAGGCCTTTTGGCCATGCCCGACGATTGAACGTCAGATTGCCGCTCTGGCGGGCTTGCAGCGTCGAGTGGTTCCGGCGTTTGGTAAAACGCCGGAACACAAGAGCGCCCCCTCCCGCGCACGGAACGGGAGGGGGCTAAAGGTAGGAGTCTACCGGTGGGTTGACCCCACCGGACAGACGATGACCAGGTGATCCTTTACAGGATCGTCAAGGTTTCCGTGGGGTACCCGTTGGGTACTTAGAGCAACACGCAGGCGACGGTCAGGATGATGGCGCAGACGACGGAGAGCGCGACGATGAGCTTAAGGGCAAACTTGAGCCAGGTCGTCCACTCGATCTTGGCCAGGGCGAGACCGCCCATGATGGCGCCGGAGGTCGGGGTGAACAGGTTCACGACACCGATGGCGGCGGAGAAGATCATGACCATGACCTCGGGCGAGAAGCCGAGCTTAACAGCCAGCGGTCCCATGATGGGCATGGAGACGGTGGCCATACCGGAGGTCGAGGGGATCAGGAAGGACAGGCCGAAGTAGACCAGGAAGCTCATGGGAGCGAAGATCACACCGGACAGGCCAGCCAGGGCATTGGCGGCAGCGTCGAGGACGTAGACGTCGAGGCCGGTGTTAGCCATGAGGACGGAGATACCACGAGCGAGGGCGATGACGAGAACAACGGACATCATGTCGGCAGCGCCGGTGATGAAGGTGTTGACGATCTGCTTCTCGGACAGGCCACCGATGATACCGATCAGGACAGCCATGAGGAAGAACCAGGTGGAAGCCTCGTCGAAGTACCACTGGCCAATGGGCAGGCCGGTGATCAGGGCAGACCAGCCCTGGACGACGGCGTTACCGTCGGCATCGTAGACAGCGCCAGCGTCAAAGAAGTTGGCGACGCCCTCGTTGAGGTCGGCCAGCGGGATGAAGCCGACGATCATGACGACGAAGGTGAAGGCAAAGGCGATCAGAACACCCTTCTGACGACCGGTGAGCTTGACCTCATTGTGAACCTCGGAAGCAGCCTTGCCGTGAGCCTCTTCGGCGTCCTTGAGCTCCTGCATCGACAGGATGGTGGAACCCTTGTCAGCCTTGACCTTCTTGGCATAGCTCATGACGAAGAAGATGGACATAGCAGTGGTAACAATCCACAGGACGGCACCGAGGCCGATGATGATGGACTGGTTGACCTCAATGCCAACGCCGGTCAGAGCGTCGACGGCAGCGCCGACGGCGAACGGGTTAACCGTGGAGCCCAGGCAGCCGCAGCCAGCGCCGAGCAGGACGGTGGCGGCACCGACCATCGGGTCGAAGCCAGCGGCCATCATGGTAGCGGCAAGCAAGGCGTAGAAGGGAACGGTCTCCTCGCACATACCATAGGTGGTACCACCGAGGGAGAAGATGAGCATCAGCACGGGAATGAGCATGATCTCATTACCCTTAAGCTTCTGCACCAGGACGGCGATGCCGTTGTCCAGGGCGCCGGTCTCGGTCATCATGCCGAGGAAGCCGCCCAGGATCATAACGAAGAGGCAGACGGGCAGAGCGTCAGCGAAGCCCTTAATCGGGGCGGTGCAGAAATCGCTCAGACGGGCGGCAGTAACCGCGCCACCGGACGTGCCGGAGACGATAACGGTAATCACTGCGACAATTGCCAGCAGAGCAAGAAGAATGGTGAACGATGAAGGCATACCGCGCTTTTTCTTAGCGGTCTCAGTCATAGTTCTCATCCCCCCTTCATAAATCATTTACTGATCTCGCCCGAAGCGGCTCTTCCGTGCCGTGCCTGCCGCCTGGTGCGAGATATTTACCAGACAAAGCCGCTCGGGGTGTGCAGCAAGACACCCCGAGCGAGATGCTAGATGCTCTTACTTGAGCGTGGCGTACATGACAGCCTTGATGGTGTGCATGCGGTTCTCGGCCTCGTCGAAGACCTTGGAAGCGGGGCTCTCGAAGACCTCGTCGGTGACCTCCTGCTCGGTGATGCCGAACTGCTCGCACTTCTCGGCGCCAATGGTGGTGTTGGTGTCGTGGAAGCTGGGCAGGCAGTGCAGGAAGATGGCGCCCGGGTTGGCCATAGCCATGACCTCGGAGGTAACACGATACGGGGTGAGCTGAGCGATACGCTCGGCCCAGACCTCGTCGGGCTCGCCCATGGAGACCCACACGTCGGTGTAGATAACGTCGGCACCGGTGACGCCGTCCTTGACGTCGGTGGTCAGCTTGATGGTGCAACCGTTGGCCTCGGCGATGGGCTTGCAGGCCTCGATGACGTCGTCGGCGGGCATGCACTCCTCGGGGCCGCAGGCCACGAAGTTCATGCCGAGCTTGGAGCAGACGACCATGAGGGAGCGAGCGACGTTGTTCTTGCAGTCGCCCATGAAGACGAGGGTCTTGCCCTTGATGTCGTAGTTGAAGTTCTCCTGGACGGTCAGGATATCGGCGAGCATCTGGGTGGGATGCCACTCAGTGGTCAGGCCGTTCCACACGGGCACGCCGGACTTAGCAGCGAGCTCCTCGACGTCGTCCTGGGCAAAGCCACGGAACTCGATGCCGTCATACATGCGGCCGAGAACGCGGGCGGTGTCCTCGATGGACTCCTTCTTGCCCATCTGCGACGAACCGGGATCGAGATAGGTCACGCCCATGCCCAGGTCCATGCCGCCGACCTCGAAGGCGCAGCGGGTACGAGTGGAGGTCTTCTGGAAGAGCAGAACGATGTTCTTGCCCTCGAGATAGCGATGCGGAACGCCAGCGCGCTTCATATCCTTGAAGTTCTTGGAGAGCTTGAGCAGGTACTCGATCTCCTCGGTGGTGAGGTCGAGAAGCTTGAGGAAGCTACGGCCGGAGAGGTTAACACCCATGGTTCGATTCCTTTCGAAGAAATGAATTACGTAAGTATCAGTGTTGCCCGTTTAACGGGCGAAGCCGGTGCGGTTGTAGGGGGACCGCACCGGAAACGGAAAGACTTAGAGGTCCTCGCGCCAGAAGGGCATGCTCATGCAGCGCGGGCCGCCGCGGCCGCGGGAGAGCTCGGCGGAGGGCACGACGAGAAGGTCCAGGCCCTCCTTGTACAGCACGTCGTTGGTGACGGTGTTGCGGGCGTAGACGCAGATCTTGCCGGGCTCGACGCACAGGGTGTTGGAGCCGTCGTTCCACTGCTCGCGGGAGGCCGCGATCGGGTCGCCGCCGCCGCAGGGGATCAGCTTGACCTGGTCGACGCCGGTGGCGTCCTCCAGGACGTGCTCGAGGGTGTCCTCGATCAGGCGGATGTTCACGTCGCCCGGGTTCTTGCCGGCGGTCAGCTCGTAGACGCGCAGGGTGCCCATGATGGCGGGGTGGATCGTGAACTTATCGACGTCGATCTGGGTGAAGACCGTGTCGAGGTGCATGAAGGCGCGCGAGACCGGGATGTCGAAGGCCAGGATGCGCTCGACCTTGGAGTCGGAGTTCCAGAAGATGTTCTGGGCCATGACGTCGATCGCGGCGGCCTGGGTGCGCTGGGAGATGCCGACGGCGAGGGTCTTCTCGTTGATGTTCAGCACGTCGCCGCCCTCGGTGTGGAACTGGCAGTCGCGGCGGAAGTACAGCGAGACGTCCTTGTAGTCGGGGTGGTACTTGAAGACGTACTTGCCGTACAGGGTCTCGCGGTTGCGGGTGACCGAGTACATGCGGTTGAGGTTGACGCCCTCGCCGACGACCGCGAACGGGTCGCGGGTGAAGTAGAGGTTGGGCATCGGGTCGATGATCAGGTCGGACTCGGACTCGGAGTTGACCAGGGAGTCGAGGGTCGTGGAGGCCGTGAGGGGCATGTCGATCTCGGACTTGGTCATGCCGGCCATGGTCTTCTTGACGAACTCGAGGTTGTCCTCGATGGAGTCCAGCTTCTCGCGGACGATCTGCGGCATGTGCTGGCCGCGGATGCCGGCCTCGGCGATGTACTGGTCGGTGAACTCGGCGCGGGCGCCGGGGACCTGGTCGAACACCTCGGCGACGAGGTTCTCGAGATAGAGGACCTCCACGCCCTGGTCCCTCAGGATCTGGGCGAAGGTGTCGTGCTCCTGCTGCGCGACCTCCAGGAACGGGACGTCGTCGAACAGGAGTCGCTCGAGCTCGTCGGGCGGCAGGTTGAGGAGCTCGTCGCCGGGACGGTGCAGGCAGACCTTCCTGAGCTTGCCGATCTCGGAAGGCACGTGCAGACCTTTCGTCATGGCCTCCTACCTTTCTTTCGGGCCCTTGTCAGGGCCGATTCGTTAGCGCCCCTCCGTGTGAGGCGTTATTGCTGACGACATATTTATATCCAAAATCAGCTCATACTTCCACCTTGCCCCCGAACGGTTTTTTATAGGGGGTGAACGGCATACACATATACTTCACGCATGGCACACTTCATCTTAATAAAGCGTATTTACGTGCTTAAACGCGTTTTCAATCCTAAAATCAAATGGAACTAAACTTTGCTAAACCACCCTCATATTGCATATTTCCAATAAAGCTATGAATAGAATTAGCGGTTCATACCGTGTCTCAACCATTTTCATTTTTATTCAGAAAAAAGTTTGTCCTATTCATTTCTGGTAAATAAATTACCGTTTACCAGACGCTTGATACCGTTCACCGGAAACTCAGTATAAGGCCCAGCGGATACCGACTCGCTTTACGGCTCCATTTGTAACAACTTGACTTCTCGGTATAGAAAAACGGACCCGCTTCACTAGGGAAACGGGTCCGTTTTCGATTATCTTCGGCTAATTTGGATAAGGCCCTCGAAGATCATCGGAATCCTAGCGATCGAACTCCGCCAGTGCCTCGCCCAAAAGCCTCAGGCCCTCGCGCAGAACGTCCTCGCTCGCGCAGTAGCCCAGGCGTGCGCCGCAGGGAAGCTCAAAGCGGCTGCCGGGTACCAGCAGCACTCCCCTCTCGGACAGCAGGCGCTTGCAGAACTCCTCGTCGTCCTCGGGAATATCAAGCTGGATAAACGAGGTGGACACGCCCTGCGGCGCCGTCCAGGAAACGCGATGCTGCGTATCGATCCAAGCCTGCGCGATATCGCGGTTGCCAAACACGATCTTGCGATTGCGCTCAAGGATCTTGTCCTTGTGCTCAAGCACATAGGTCGCCAGGGCATCGTTGAACACGCCGCCGCAGATCATGGTGTAATCGCGATAGGTGCGGATGCGGCTGGATATCTCTTCGTCTGCCACGACCCAGCCCACGCGGGCCGCAGGCGTCGAATAGGTCTTGGACACCGAGTTGGTGACAATGGCATTCTCGTACACGTCAGCCATCGACATAAAGGCCTCGGTGTTCTCAAGCGGCAGATACACCTCGTCGCACAGCACGTAGGCGCCCACCGAACGGGCGATCTCGGCAATCTGGCCGAGCATATCGGCATCGAGCACCGTACCGATGGGGTTCGATGCGTTGTTGATGCAGATGAGTCTGGTGTTGGGGCGCACCAAGCGCTTGAGTTCCTCGATATCGGGCTTCCAGCCGAGTTCCTCGCGAAGCTCCCAATACTCGACCTCGGCGCCCAGCGTGCGCGGAATCTCGTAGAGCGGCGCGTAGGTGGGCCACTCGGCGATAACATGGTCGCCGGGCTCGACCACAGCCATGATGGCGTTGAGGTTAGCGCCCGTGCAGCCATTGGTCTGCAGAATGTGATCGGGATTGACCTCCCGACGATACAGCTTGGCAACCTCGGCCTTAAACTCCGGCGAGCCCTCGATCCAGCCGTAGTTCATCTTCTCGCGATCCAGGCGCTCGTAGAACGTGGCGCCGTCCTGTTCATCAAGCGCGCGCAGCTCGCCCATGGTGAGCGACGAGATCGTCGACTGGGCGATGTCCCACGTGGCGCTCTTCTCCCAAACGTTGAGCCATTCCTCAACGCCAATCGTCTTGATGTCCATGGCCAAGCTCCTTACAAAAGCAGTCATCCAATCGTGTTGACGTTCCTCATACAAGATTGGGGCGGTGCGAAAACCCGCACCGCCCCAATGGGAAACATCTAATGGCAGCTAGATGTATGTATTATGACCTGTACGGGTCCTAGAAGACCCTAGAGGTCCTCGCGCCAGAAGGGCATGCTCATGCAGCGCGGGCCGCCGCGGCCGCGGGAGAGCTCGGCGGAGGGCACGACGAGAAGGTCCAGGCCCTCCTTGTACAGCACGTCGTTGGTGACGGTGTTGCGGGCGTAGACGCAGATCTTGCCGGGCTCGACGCACAGGGTGTTGGAGCCGTCGTTCCACTGCTCGCGGGAGGCCGCGATCGGGTCGCCGCCGCCGCAGGGGATCAGCTTGACCTGGTCGACGCCGGTGGCGTCCTCCAGGACGTGCTCGAGGGTGTCCTCGATCAGGCGGATGTTCACGTCGCCCGGGTTCTTGCCGGCGGTCAGCTCGTAGACGCGCAGGGTGCCCATGATGGCGGGGTGGATCGTGAACTTATCGACGTCGATCTGGGTGAAGACCGTGTCGAGGTGCATGAAGGCGCGCGAGACCGGGATGTCGAAGGCCAGGATGCGCTCGACCTTGGAGTCGGAGTTCCAGAAGATGTTCTGGGCCATGACGTCGATCGCGGCGGCCTGGGTGCGCTGGGAGATGCCGACGGCGAGGGTCTTCTCGTTGATGTTCAGCACGTCGCCGCCCTCGGTGTGGAACTGGCAGTCGCGGCGGAAGTACAGCGAGACGTCCTTGTAGTCGGGGTGGTACTTGAAGACGTACTTGCCGTACAGGGTCTCGCGGTTGCGGGTGACCGAGTACATGCGGTTGAGGTTGACGCCCTCGCCGACGACCGCGAACGGGTCGCGGGTGAAGTAGAGGTTGGGCATCGGGTCGATGATCAGGTCGGACTCGGACTCGGAGTTGACCAGGGAGTCGAGGGTCGTGGAGGCCGTGAGGGGCATGTCGATCTCGGACTTGGTCATGCCGGCCATGGTCTTCTTGACGAACTCGAGGTTGTCCTCGATGGAGTCCAGCTTCTCGCGGACGATCTGCGGCATGTGCTGGCCGCGGATGCCGGCCTCGGCGATGTACTGGTCGGTGAACTCGGCGCGGGCGCCGGGGACCTGGTCGAACACCTCGGCGACGAGGTTCTCGAGATAGAGGACCTCCACGCCCTGGTCCCTCAGGATCTGGGCGAAGGTGTCGTGCTCCTGCTGCGCGACCTCCAGGAACGGGACGTCGTCGAACAGGAGTCGCTCGAGCTCGTCGGGCGGCAGGTTGAGGAGCTCGTCGCCGGGACGGTGCAGGCAGACCTTCCTGAGCTTGCCGATCTCGGAAGGCACGTGCAGACCTTTCGTCATGGCCTCCTACCTTTCTTTCGGGCCTTTCGGCCGAATCTCTCAGCGCCCTTCCATAGCGGACGCTGCTTGCTGACAGCTCTAGTTATATCCAAATTCCACCCGCAATTCCACCTCGCCCCCGAACGGTCAACAAAGTGCGATGAACGGTATATCGCACGAGATTCCCCCATAATGTACTTCGGCGTTCTAAAGTAACTTTTCTAAGGTAAACGCTCTTTTTTCCAAAAAACTATTTGCAATTGCATCTCTAAACTTTTGATTCAGAATTGCATAGCTAAATCGGTTTTATGTATATAAATGATGTTTGTTTACGTTTCCGCCTGCATTCAATGATATTCAGCTATCCATCATTCTTATTCACACTTACGTACCAGTTGAGTGAGGATATAGACCGCTTGCAGACGAGCAGGACGTCAGTCCTATGACTTGTCAGCGTAAGAAGTAGGTAAAGATACCGTTCACGCGATACGTCCGTGCCAGCGGTCGACTAAATTGAGACAATAGTGATTAGTGTTAGGCTACCGTCCCTTGTGGGGACTGAACGGACAGATGCATATGCCGAGCAAAATCGAAAAGAAGCAAGCCGCCGCAAAGCTGCGCAAACCGCCGCGCGACTTCTCGTACACGCAAAACCGAGAGCTCAGCTGGCTACGCTTTGACAACCGCGTGCTCGACGAAGCCTTCGACGAAACCGTTCCGTTATTCGAGCGACTAAAGTTCGTCTCGATCTTCGAGTCCAACCTCGACGAGTTCCTTATGGTGCGCGTGGGCGGCCTGTCCGATCTGGCGGAGCTCAAAAAACAACCTGTCGACAACAAGAGCAATATGACCGCCTCCGAACAGGTCGATGCTGTCATGGCCGAAATGCCCGGGCTCCTTACCCGTTGGGAGTCCATCTTTAAGAGCATCGAGGGCAAGCTCGACACCTTGGGCGTTCACCGCGCCCGCATCGATTCGCTTACGCCCGAGGAGCGCACCTTTGTAACCCGCTACTTCCAGGCCTACGTGTCACCGGTCATCTCGCCGCTGGTCATCGATCCTCGCCACCCCTTCCCCAACCTGCGCAATGGCGCGCTCTATCTGGCCTGTGGTCTGGACGGTGCCACCGACGAGGAGAGCCTGCTGGGCCTTATCGAGATTCCCGCCTCGATGAACCGCGTGGTCGAGATCCCCTCGCCCACCGGCACCTACTCCTACATCTTGCTCGAGGACGTCATCCTCGCCTGCCTGGACAGCTGCTTTGGCTCCTATAAGCCGCTGGATCGTGCGCTGATCCGCGTCACCCGCAACGCTGACATCGATCCGGACGGCGAGGGCGTCGAAGAGGAAGAGGACTACCGCCAGCACATGAAGCGCATTCTCAAGAAGCGCCTGCGCCTGCAGCCGGTAGTGCTCGCGGTCTCGGGGTCGCTCGAGAAGGCGACGCTCAAGACCATCCGCAAGGCGCTCGAGCTTTCGCGCCGCTCGGTCTTTACCTGCGATATCCCGCTCGACCTGGGCTACGTCTTTGGCATTGAGGGCAAGATTCCCGAGCACCTACGCAACGAGCTGCTCTTTACGCCGTTTAAGCCGCAGCCCAACCCCACCATCGATATGACCCGCTCCATCCGCGAACAGGTGCTGCAGGGCGACAAGCTGCTCTTTTATCCCTACGAGGCCATGAACCCCTTCCTGGATCTGGTGCACGAGGCCGCCTACGACCCCGAGTGCATCTCGCTGCGCATCACGCTCTACCGCGTGGCTAAGCAGAGCCGCCTGTGCGAGTCGCTGATCGATGCTGCCGAGAACGGCAAAGAGGTCACGGTGCTCATGGAGCTCCGTGCCCGCTTTGACGAGCAGAACAACATCGAGTGGGCCGAGCGTCTGGAAGAGGCAGGCTGCACCGTCATCTACGGCTCCGAGGGCTTTAAGTGCCACTCCAAGATCTGCCAGCTCACCTATCGCGAGGGCATGGCGCTAACGCGCCTGACGCTGCTGGGCACCGGCAACTTTAACGAGAAGACGGCCAAACTCTACAGCGACTTTATGCTCATGACCGCCCACCCCGGCATCGGCGAGGACGCCAACCTGTTCTTCCGCAACCTGTCGCTGGGCAACCTGCGCGGCGATTACCGCTTCCTGGGCGTGGCGCCGGTCGGCCTCAAGCCGCTCATCATGCGCGGCCTGGATCGCGAGATCCAGCGCGCCCTCGCTGGCGAGCCCGCCCGTGTGTTCTTTAAGCTCAACTCGCTGACCGACCGCGAGGTCATCGACAAGATCGCCGAGGCATCGTGCGCCGGCGTGCGCGTGGACATGATCATCCGAGGCATCTCGTGCCTCAAGCCCGGTGTTCCGGGCAAGACCGAGAACGTGCATGTCCGCTCCATCGTCGGACGCTTTTTGGAGCACGCCCGTGTTTACGCTTTTGGCGTGGACTCGGACATGATCTATCTGAGCTCGGCAGACATGATGACGCGCAACACCGAGCACCGCGTGGAGATCGCCTTCCCCGTGCTCGACCCCACCTGCCGCGCCCTAGTGCACGAGTACATGGGCATGCAGCTGCAGGACAACGTGAAGGCCCGCAGCCTCACGAGCGACGGCACCTGGGTCCCCGTGGAGCGTGCAGAGGGTGAGAAACCCTTCAACTCGCAGGAAGCCCTGCTGGAGCGTGCCTATCGCAACGCCGAGGCCGCGCCCGAGCCTGTCATTGAGGCGGAACCTGCCCCCGAGGCCGAGCCGCAGCCAGTAGCACCCAAGGTCCAAGAGGTCCAGGCGACCGTCATTGAGCCCGAGCCTGCACCTGCACCTCAGCCCGATCCGCAGGTCACCAAGCCCGCACCCGAGACGAGCGCCCGTCGCGATAAGCCCGCCGGCAAGACCAAGGCCATCGAGCGCCATCGCCCCGGCCGCGTGCGCATGGGCCTGGGTCTGATCGGCCTGGGTCTTAAGACGCTCATTACCGGCAAGATGAAATAGTCGTTTGTAGAAGCAGTTTGTAGAAGCGCCCCACATTTGAGGAAAGCCTCGGATGCGGGGCGCTTTTCCCTGCTACCATGGTGCGAACAACAACGCGAATGACAGGCAGGGATATGAAGCTCACTATAGAATCGATGACCTACGGCGCCGACGGGCTGGCGCACGCCGACAACGGCAAGGCCGTCTTTGTGCAGGGCGCCGTGGCAGGCGACACCGTCGAGGCCGAGGTCGTACAGGACGGCAAGTCGTTCATGCGTGCCCGCACCACCGAGATTCTGGAGCCAAGCCCCGATCGCATTCAGCCTCCCTGCCCCTTCGTGGGCATCTGCGGCGGCTGCTCGTGGGGCAATCTCTCACGCACGGCACAGCTCGCCGCCAAGGAGCAAAATCTGCGCTCCACGCTCGAGCGTATCGGCAAGTTCAGCCCCGATCAAGTCGATGAACTGGTGCAACCCATCCGCCACACCAAGGATGATTGGGGCTACCGCAATAAAATCGAACTCGAGCCGACCGTCGTCAACGGTCGCGTGCGCCTTGGCATGCATGGTGTCGACCCCAGCAAAATCGTGACCGTCGATACGTGCCCGCTGTTCGATAAGCGCTTCCCGAAGGCGCTCAAATCGGTCGTCGGCGCACTCAACTATCTAAGCGGCAGCCATGACTTGGGGCTCGAACGCGTGGGCATTCGCGCATCGCGCCGCACCAAGGCACTCGAGGTCGCACTCTGGACGCCCACAGGCTCTTTTCCGCGCTCGCAGGTCTCCCGCGTGCTGGCGGACGCCGCTCATCCCACGAGCATCGTGCGCGTGATGAGCAAGGGCGAAAAGAAGGCCCGCCGTGTCTCCAAGGTCGAAATGCTCGCCGGAGAGGGCTCATGGACCGAGAATATCGCCGAGGGTCAGATGCGCTTGTCTGCCCCGTCTTTTTTCCAGGTCAACACCAAGGGTGCCGAGATTTTGATCGAGCTTGTCATGGAAGCGCTCGACCCGCAGGAAGACGAGCTTGCCGTGGACCTGTACTGCGGTGCCGGCACCTTTACCCTGCCGCTCGCCCGCCGCTGCGACTTTGTCGCTGCCGTCGAGGCCTACGGCCCCGCCGTGCGCGACCTGCGCCGCAACCTCGAGATCAACAAGCTCGATAACGTCGACGTCATCGGCGGCGATGCGGTGCGCGAGTTCCCCGACCAGGATGCCGACATCTTGGTGGTCGACCCGCCGCGCGCAGGCCTCGCCCCCGAGGCGATCGACCTTATCGCCAGCACGAGTGCCCGCGATGTCGCCTACGTGAGCTGCGACCCGGCCACCCTGGCGCGCGATCTCAAACGCTTTGTCGAAGAAGGCACCTTCTCCCCCGTAAAGATCACGCCAGTCGATCTGTTCCCGCAAACCTTCCACTGCGAGACCGTCGTCCACCTCAAGCGCAACTAGCCACTTAATCATTGCTCAGAAAAATCATTGGGAAATCGAGCGTGGCAAGCGGAGGTCTTCGGGGTATAAGACGGCTAATTGTATGCCGCCTATGAAAGGAACCCTCATGCCCAGCGTTGCCGTTCTCGCCGCCGATGGCTTTGAAACTATTGAATGCTTGACCATGGTCGATGTCATGCGTCGCGGCGGCGTGCGTGCCACGCTCGTCTCGATTATGCCCACGCGTGAGGTCGTAAGCTCGCTGCAGATCCCCGTGACCTGCGATGCACTCTTTGATGAGATCAACTTTGACGAGTACGACTGCGTCGTGCTGCCCGGCGGCCTGCCCGGTGCCACCAACCTGCGCGCCGATCAGCGCGTCTGCGACGTGGTCTGCGAGTTCGCCGCGACCAAGCACGTTGCCGCCATCTGCGCCGCCCCGTTTATCCTGGGCGAGCTCGACCTACTCGAGGGGCGCCACGCCACGTGCTTCCCTGGTTTTGAGAAAAGCTTCCCCGAAGGCGCCTATACCGGCGAGAAGGTTACGCAAGACGGCAACGTCATCACCGCCAGCGGCATGGCCCAGTCGCTCCCCTTTGCGCTTGAGCTGCTGCGCACGCTCGCCGGCGACAAGGCCGTCGAGAAGGTCGCCGAGGGCATCCAGCTATGATTTTGGCTTCGCAATCACCGCGCCGCATCGAGTTGATGCGCGAGGCGGGTTATGACATCCGCATCATCCCTGCCGATATCGATGAAACGCCGTTTGATGACGAAGCCCCGCTTACGCTTGTCGAGCGTCTGGCACGAGCCAAGGCAGCCGCCGTTGCCGCCGAGCAAGCCGAGCCCAACGAGCTGACCGTCGCAGCCGATACGATCGTCACCTTCGATGGCAAGATTCTGGGCAAGCCGGCAACCGAGGACGAGGCGCGCACCATGCTCCGTGAGCTTTCGGGCCGCACGCACCAGGTCGCAACCGGCGTCTGCATCGTTAAGGCAGGCGATACGGCCGCCCCGCATGCCGCCGAGAGCCTGTCCTTTGTCGATGTGACCGACGTGACGTTCTACGAACTCACCGACGAGCAGATCGAGCACTACGTCGCCTCGGGTGAGCCCATGGACAAGGCCGGCGCCTACGGCATTCAGGGCACAGGGGGACGCATGCTCGTGCACGATATTTCGGGCGACTTCTATAACGTGGTGGGCCTACCCATCGCCCGCGTCGCGCGAGCGATTCAAAAACTCTCGTAATTGTATCTGGCGCTGGGTATCCCCCAGCGCCTACAATTTTTGGCGTACCGTACGGATCCCGACCGGGCACAAGGCGCGGCGGAAAACCGATAGGAGTTAAACATGGACACACTGCTCGAAGCCATTGACGTTTGCGATGTCGATGGCTTTTGCTTTGGCAACTATACGGACGAGGAGGCCGGCACCGGTTGCACCGTAATCGTGGCAGCCGAAGGCGCCACCGGCGGTGTTGACGTTCGTGGCGGCGCCCCGGCATCGCGCGAAACCGACCTGCTGCGCCCCGAGAACACCGTCGACAAGGTCCACGCCGTTTGCCTTTCGGGTGGATCGGCCTTTGGCCTCGAGGCAGCAAGCGGCGTTGCCCGCGAGCTCGAGAGCCGCGGTATCGGCCTGCCCGTCGGCCCCACGCAGGTGCCCATCGTATGCTCCAGCTGCATCTTCGACCTCGCCTACGGCGATCCCACCGTGCGCCCCGACATCGAGGCCGGCATCGCCGCCGTGCGCGAGGCGCTCGACCACACCCCCACCACGCTCGAGCAGGGCAACGTAGGCGCCGGCACGGGCGCCACGGTAGGCAAGCTCATGGGTCCTGCCACCTGCATGAAGGCAGGTCTTGGCGCCGCCGCCGTAGCACTCGGCCCCGTCAAGGTGGGCGCCGTGGTCTCGGTCAACGCATGCGGCAACGTCGTCGACCCCCTCACCGGCGAGTGGGTCGCCGGCATGCGCGCCGCAGCCGATAGCGACCAGATCGTCGACATGGAGCTCGCAGCTTTTGCCGCCGCCGGCTCCATGCAAATGCCGCTCGACCGCACCAACACCACCATCAGCTGCATCGTCACCAACGTGGAACTCACTAAGGCGCAAGCCACCAAGGTCTCCCAGATGGCCGCAGACGCCTACGCGCACGCCATCCGTCCCACGCACACCACCAACGACGGCGACACCATCTACACCCTCGCCAGCGGCAAACTGGGCACCCAGGCAAGCGCCGCCGTACCCCTAGACCTGCTGGGTATGCTCGCCGTAAGGGCTCTACAGACCGCCATCGTAAACGGAGCCAAAACCGCCAAAACCTCCCACGGCATCCCCGGCGCCGCGAAGTAAACTAGCTCGTCCGGTTGCCCGGTGGGTCTTGGTTATGTTTGCTGCTCTACAGTCCTGGCTCGCACGAAGAGCACATTAAGTGCTCTTCGGCTCGTGCGGAACTCGCGACAAACATAACCAAGACCCACCGGGCAACCTACCAACCAAAATCTTTTCAGCCCAGGCCCCTGTGTACCGCGCGTCTAAGATCTTCAAATTCAATTAACCTGACAATCGATTCTTATAGCAGAGGCCCCTTGGCCTTTAGTTTGCTACAAGTTCCGCACGAGCCGGAAAGCACTTAATGTGCTTTCCGTGCGAGCAGGACTGTTCGCAGTAGCAAACTAAAGGCCAAGGGGCCCAGTCAACCTATCAGCAGCGATTACTCAGCAGCTAGTTGAATTTGAAGATCTTTGAGGCAAGACGGTATAGGCCGAGTGTGGTTTTGTCTCCGGCACGACCGCGGAGGTTAGTGAAGAAGCCGACCACACCGTAACGTGCACGACGATACATACGCTCGTCATAGGCCTTCAAATCATTCCACAGCGTCTTTAGGCGCTCGTCGGCACAATCCTCGTCGGAAAGCTTGGTGAGCACCGAGCAGATCGCCATCATCATGGTGAAGTAGCCCATCATGTACGAACGCAGACGCGACGACTCGACATCGCTGTACAGGTGGTACGACTCCATCATGATACGCGTAACACGGAACTGCTGGTCCAGACGCTTGACCATCGTGGCCTCGTTGACACTCTGGCCCTCGCGACCGATAAAGTAGCGATAGAGGTCGATGTCGGCGTAGTACATGGTCTTGCAACGCGGCAGCGGCACGTAGGCGTAGATGTTGTCCACATAGAACGTGTGCGGCGGCATGGGAAGGTTGGACTCGCGCAGCACGTCCGTGCGATAGCACAGGCTGTGCATGAGCAGATTCTGGTCCAGACGGAAATGGCCGATCTGGTCCCAGGTAAAGATCTTTTTTCGAGGCAGGGCAAACTTGTAACCAATGGCCGTATGCGTACCCTCGTAAACCTTCTCGTACACGTAGTTCGAGATAAACAGGTCAACGCGCTGGTCGCGCTCTTCAAAGCCGCGCAGAATCGACAGCATGGTCGAAAGGGCAGCGCCGTCAAGCCAGTCGTCCGAGTCGACAACCTTGTAGTAGGTGCCCTGCGCCTCGCGCAGACCCGAAAGGACGGCAATACCGTGGCCGCCATTCTCCTGGTGCACCGCGCGGATGATTCCAGGATAACGGGCCTCCCACTCGTCGGCCTTGGCGGCCGTCTCGTCCTTGGAGCCGTCGTCCACCACGATAATCTCGATATCGGTGGCATAATTGCTCCCCTCCAAGATGGAGGTGATGCAATGGTCCATGTCCTTAGCGGCGTTATACGAGGGAATACCGAATGTTATGACTTTATGCATGGCAGGCGATAATCTCATCCGAAAGATCGAGGGCGGAATTGGTCACGGCATCCATATCGTAGTAACGATACTCGGCCAGACGACCCACCGGGTGGAAGTTTGTCAGGTTCTGGACGCGCTCAAGATAGCGCTCATAGAGCTCACGGTTCTCGGGCTCAAGAATGGCGTAATACGGCGTCTCGCCCGAGCCGGGCGCATAGGCCTTGGAGTACTCCTTCATGATGGTGGTCTTGCCGGGCAAAACCTGACCGGTCATGTTCTTGAACTCGGTGATGCGCGTGTAATCCTCGCTCGTGGTGTAGTTGACGGTGCCCACGGGCTGGAACTGGTCCATATCGAGCGTCTCGAACTTCATGTCGAGCGTGCGGTACGGCAGCGCGCCCAGGTCGAGGTTGAACAGCTCATCGAGCGGACCGGTATAGACAATCTCGCCGCCGTAGACCTTGCCGTCGACCTTGACGGTTGTCTCGTCGATCTCGAAGAGATCGCGGGCGTCCACGTCGCAGAACACATCGATCAGATCATGGTCAAGCATATGCTCGAACAGCGCGGTATAGCCGTCCTGCGGCATACCCTGGAAGGGGGCCTGCGGGAAGTAGCGATCGTCATCGCCCACAAAGACGGGGACGCGGCCAGTGATCGAGGGGTCGATCTGGTCGGGCGTCTGACCCCACTGCTTCATGGTGTAGTGCAAAAAGACGTTCTCGTAGACGTAGTCGGCGACCTCGGCCAGATCCGGGTCATTCTTCTTGCGAAGCTCCATGATGGGCACCTTGACATCCTTGCCAAAGGTCTCCACGAGCTTTTGATACAGCTCCTCGCCGCGCTCATCACCAAAAGCAAGCTTGAGGCTCGCGTGGTTGAAGGGCACGGGCATAAGGGTGCCGTTGATGTTGGCAAGCACCTTGTGCTGATAGTCCGTCCACTTGGTAAAGCGCGACAGGAAATTGTGCACGCGCTCGTTAAAGGTGTGGTAAATGTGCGGACCGTATTCGTGGATCAGGATTCCAGCCTCGTCAGCGCAGTCGTAGGCATTGCCTGCAATGTGGCTACGACGCTCCAGAACGGCAACGCGATAGCCGATAGTCTCGGCAAGACGGCGGGCGCAAACGGCACCAGCGTACCCGGCACCGACAACGATCATGTCGTACGCACCGGCATTAAAGCCTTCAGGCAGGCCTGAGGTAATCTGCATCGATACTCCTTGTCAAAAGCCACGCGCTTGTTAGCTGGGCTTTTCTCGAACATTCTTCGAGACATATTTATCAGAGCGATTATAGCGCTAATGCGTCCTATAATGAGCTTGCCACACAAGGAAAGCTCAAGCACCGTGGCGAACATAATTGAAAGGTAAACCCGCTAGCAGCGGGTTTATTCGTGAACAGCCGGGTGCCTGGAGCTTAGCGAAATGCTTGTAAGGAGTAACATGAGCGATTTCCTAAACCGTATGAAGTCTGCCGCCAAGGCCGACCTTAAGACCATCGTCCTGCCCGAGGGCGAGGACCCGCGCACCATCGTCGCGGCGAACAAGATCATCGAGGAGGGCCTGGCCAACATCGTCATCCTGGGCAATCCCGATGACATCAACGTTCCCGGCGCCACCATCATCGACCCGCGCAATGCCGAGAAGCACGAGGAGTACGCGCAGAAGTTTGCCGAGCTCCGCGCCAAGAAGGGCGTCACCATCGAGCAGGCTCGCGCCCAGGTAATGGATGCCACCTACTTTGGCACCATGATGGTTAAGATGGGCGATGCCGACGGCCTGGTCTCCGGCGCCTGTCACTCCACCGCCGATACCCTGCGCCCCGCTCTGCAGATCCTCAAGACCGCCCCGGGCACCAAGCTGGTCTCGGCCTTCTTCGTGATGTGCACCGACACCCCGCAGTTTGGCACCGACGGCACGCTGATCTTCGCCGACTGCGGCCTCAACATCAACCCGTCCTCTGACGAGCTCTCAGAGATCGCCATCGCCTCCGCTCACTCCTGGTCCACCTTCATGGGCAACGTTGAGCCGCACGTGGCCATGCTCTCCTACTCCACCATGGGCTCCGCTGGCGGCGAGGTCGCCAAGAAGGTCCAGGAAGCCGTGAAGTTCTGCAAGGAGAAGGCTCCCGAACTCGCCATCGATGGCGACCTGCAGCTCGACGCCGCTATCGTCCCCACCGTCGCCCAGCTCAAGGCTCCCGGCTCCTCCGTCGCCGGTAAGGCCAACGTGCTCGTGTTCCCCGACCTCGAGGCCGGCAACATCGGCTACAAGCTGGTCCAGCGCTTCGCCGGTGCCGACGCCTACGGCCCCATCCTGCAGGGCATCGCCAAGCCGGTCAACGACCTGTCGCGCGGCTGCTCTGCCGACGACATCGTGGGTGTCGTAGCCATCACCGCCGTCCAGGCTCAGATGGCTGAGTAGCGTACGCACTCACCCGAAGGCCGTACGGGCTAACCCCTGAAAACGTCCTCGACCAATGAAACGCCCCCGTTCTGCTCCTTCGGAGCTACGAACGGGGGCGTTTCTGGTCTGCGGGATGTTTTCAGGGGTTAGCCCGTACGGCCTTCTACCGCCACGTGGCATTCAGGGAATCTGAAGTGGACGGCGGCTTGGCTACGAGCTGGAGCTGAGGATCTGAATGGATGGGTGTCGTTGCTGGGGGCACAGGCGTTACTGGTGATGATCACTTTGGGACTGGAATTTCCGCCTGTCAGCAAAAAGGCCTCCGGAGCTGTTGCTCTGGAGGCCTTTCGTTTACTTGCAAATGCGCGCGTTAGTTGTTCTTGGTCAGACGCTCGACGTCGTGGGCGATCATGTATTCCTCGTCGGTGGGGATGACCATGACCGTGACGGCAGAACCGGCGGCGCTGATGACCTGCGGGCCGTTGCCCACGGCCTCGCGGTTCTTGTTGTTGTCGATGCGCACGCCCAGCCACTCAAAGCAGTCGCAGAAGGCCTTGCGGATCGACCAGTCGTTCTCGCCGATGCCGGCGGTAAAGGTGATGGTATCCACGCCCGCCATGGAAGCGATCATGGAGCCGGCCTGCTGCATAGCCTTATAGGCGAACATATCGAAGGCAAGCAGGCAGCGCTCATCTCCCTCGGAAGCGCGCGTGCGGATGTCGCGGGCGTCGTTGGAGATACCCGAGATAGCAAGCAGACCAGACTGCTTGTTCATCATGTCGTCGACTTCCTGATAGCTGTAGCCGCCCTCACGCTGCAGGTAGCACACGGTAGCCGGGTCGATGGAGCCGCAGCGGGTTCCCATCATCAGGCCGTCAAGCGGCGTGAGCCCCATCGTGGTGTCGCGGCACACGCCGTCCTCGATGGCGGCAAGCGAGGCGCCGTTGCCCAAATGGCACGAGAGCAGGCGGTGGCAGCGCGAACCCAGGATCTCCTTGGCCATCATCCACTCATAGCGGTGGCTCGTGCCGTGGGCGCCGTACTTGCGCACGTGGTACTTGTCGCACACGTCCTTGGGCAGCGCGTAGGTATAGGCGACCTCGGGCATGGTCATGTGAAACGAGGTATCGAAGACGGCGACGTTGGGCAGCTCCGGATACTTCTCGCGGCAATACTCGATTGCTGCGGCCTCGCCGTAGTTGTGCAGCGGAGCAAGCGGTGCCACCTCGAGAATCTTGGCCATAACCTCGTCGTCGACAACTGCGGAATCATCGAAGTGCCAGCCGCCCTGAACGATGCGATGCCCAATGCCATCAATCGTAAAGTCGGTCTTCTCGAGCTCCTCGAGCACGCGAGCGATAGCAGAGCGATGATCGGGGAAAGGGACCTCCTCGGTTTGCTTGGCGCCACCGTTCTCGGAGTGACCAAAGATGCCCATGTCCGATCCGATACGCTCGCAGTTGCCCTTGGCGAAAACCTTGCGGGTATCGGTATCCAAAAGCTGATATTTAAGGCTTGAGCTGCCGGCGTTGACAACAAGTACGTTCATGAGACTCCTTTGCAGTGCAATACGGTCGACGCAGACCCCTTAAGGCGGCCGCATTTTAATAAGAAGTTATCACAACTTAATAAATAGCTATCAGGCATATCGCCCAACGAGCATAAAAGGGGGGCCGAACGGCGCTCGGTCGTCCAGCCCCTCCCCTCTTGCAATTACTTGCCGTTGACGATGCGCTCGACGTCGGAAGCGATCATGAACTCCTCGTCCGTGGGGATGACGAAAATCTTGACCTTGGAATCCTTGGCAGACAGGCACCAAGCGCCATCGCCACGCAGGGCGTTACGGGCATGGTCCATCTTGACGCCCATAAAGGCCAGACGGTCGGCAACGCCGGCGCGAACGGCCGGAGCGTGCTCACCGATGCCGGCGGTGAAGACCAGCGTGTCCATGCCACACATGGAAGTGGCCATCTCGGCAGCCTTGGCGGCAATCTTGTAGACGAACATGTCGAAGGCGAGCTGAGCCTCGGGGTCGCCAGCGGCGGCAAGCTCCTCGACGTTGCGGCAGTCGTTGGTCTTGCCACCGGTCACAGCCAAAAGGCCGGACTTCTTGTTCATCATCTCGTCGACCTCGTCGAAGGTGTAGCCGCCCTCGCGCTGCAGGTAGCACACGGTAGCCGGGTCGATGGAGCCGCAGCGGGTGCCCATCATGACGCCGTCGAGCGGGGTGAGGCCCATGGTGGTGTCCATGCACTTGCCGTCCTCGATGGCGCACAGGGAAGCGCCGGAGCCGATATGGCACACGACGACTTTGCGGGCCTCGCCGTCGGTCATCTCGGCGACCTTCTTGGAGATGTAACGGTAGCTGGTGCCGTGGGCGCCGTACTTACGGATGTGCAGCTTGTCGCAAACATCCTTGGGAAGGGCGTAGGTCTTGGCGACCTCGGGCATGTTGAAGTGGAAAGCGGTGTCGTAGACCGTAACGTTGGGCAGATCGGGATACTGCTCCAGGCAGTACTCGATAACGTTGGCCTCGGGGTTGTTGTGCAGCGGCGCCAGCGGGGCGACCTCGCGGATCTTGGCGAGGACGTCCTCGTCGACGAGGGAGGAATCGCCGAAGTACCAGCCACCCTGAACGATACGGTGGCCGATGCCCTCGATCTTGACGCCGTTGGCCTCAAGGTCCTTCAGGACGACCTCGATGGCGACCTTGTGGTCGGGGAACTCGATGTTCTCGGTCACCTTCTTGGAGCCATTGGCGGCATGGGTGAAGGTACCACCGGTAAAGCAGACGCGCTCGCAGGAGCCCTTTGCGGACACCTTATGGGACTTGGTGTCGATGACCTGATACTTAAGGGTCGAAGATCCCGCGTTGACGACCAGAACGTTCATGTGTCTCCCTACTAACAGGCGGTGTGGCGCCGCCAGGTTACATACGCTTCAATAATAAACCCAAACGCCCTCGCGCTCGGGTTTATTGCGTTGATATATAAGTTATCGGTGCCTAAATACTCATGGCCTTTGACTTGTAAGACGAAATAGCGCGGGGATATACACCAGGGAAGAAATCCCGAGCGCAACAAGCAATACGACTCGAATGCCCGCAACGCTACTCAGCACAGAGTTGAGCAGATAGAAAAGAACAGCACCCACCGCCACCATCTGGCTTTGAACCGAAATCAGTGAACAGCGCATCGATGAATCGACAGCATTTTGAAAAATTGAGTATTTAATTGGAGCAAATAACGAGTAGGCGACCGTCTGCAACACATAGAACACGGGCAGCAAATAGACCGGAGTAAAGGGAATCAAAAATAGAACAGTCAGGGAAAGGCGCACGATGCCGCAAATACGCGCAAAACGGCCCTTGTCGACATGAGCAATCACACTGGGCACAATAAGCCCCATGGAGGCCGAGGCAAGGAGCTGGACCGCAATGATCACACCCGAAGCGACGGCATTCATTCCGCGACCCGCAAGCAACAGTGAGAAAAAGTCTTCCAGGGCGACAAAAGCAAATGCTTGAGAACAGTCCATGATGAACGCTGACCGAAGAATGCCATTACCCGCAATAGCAGCACCGATCATCTTCGGGCTAATTCCATGCTCAGGTGTCACCGCGGTGCCCTCTCTTCTCACCTCAGGAATACAGACAACGACAACCAATGTCAGCACCATTGCGATGATATCGACCGAAAGCCCAATGAGATACGCGCCAGCGGACGAAATGAAACCGCCCACACAAGCGGAGAGGGCATAAGACGCATAGAAGATGAATCGCTCAACGACATTAAGTCTTACGAGCTGGTCCTGAGAGACGCTGTCAATGTAAATCGCTTCTATGGATCCGCTCATACATGCAACGGCAAAACCTTTGAGAGCAAACGCGCCGATTAAAAGCAGAGGAGAACGGACGAGAAGCAGGGCGACATAGTATCCAAGCATCCCCACGACGCCAACGAGACCACTTGTCTTTCGTCCAAACCTATCGGCAATATAGCCAGTGGGAACTTCAAGGATGAACTTGCTCACTTGATATGCAATCATCATGCTAGAAATCGCCACCATCGAGAATCCGACGAATTCAAGGTAAACCGTCAGAAAATACAAAATGGTGCTGAAGTTCGACAGAAAAACGAACGTCATATAAAGCAAAATCGTACGATTGTTCATGCTCCGCCCTCCAAGAGCCAATAACCCAAACCCGAAATCTTGGAAAAGCATGAGGGCAGAGCCGTCAGTCATGTGTTACAAGGCGTCAACATTCACTTGACGCCACGAGGCCAAATGGCCTCACGAAGCGAGATGACGCAATAGGTGAAGAAATACCGTCTGGTGTCGATCGGTCCAGGCATTTTGTCGATAGCAAAAGTAGATGGGCAAGGCTACGTCATGCGAGCCTTCAATGGAGCACTCGCTCACTTCCGGTCCATCTGATGCGAGAGAAGAGCCAGAAAAGCTCAATATCAATCCCCCGGCTTGAAGAAACTCAGCCTGTGCCCTGTTTCCGTATTCGACATCGCGAAAGCGGAAATTAACCAGCTGAGCTTCAGGACATTGATTGATTGCATTGAGACAGGGTGACAAGTTAATTGGAACAGCGAGCCTGCCGCCCAGTAACTCACGGATGGTCATAGCGTCAACAGATTGATGACCTGCTGGGCATGAAAGAACCTTGAGCTCCTTTTCACCCAAATATTTTGAAGAAAGGACACTGTCCCTTGGTTCCTCAAATGAGATGGCCGCATCCGAAATGCCAAGCACAAGTGATTCAAAGCATGTAGCCGTTGGCTGATGCCAAACATCAAGGTGAATCTGAGGGTGCGAGCTTTCAAACGAGTCGTACCAGTTTTCGGAAAAAAGACGCCCCCGCCCGTGAAGACAGGGGGCGTAAAGACGAAAGTGACCGTCGGGCGAAACGCCGCCGTTCCCCGATTGGGTGTACTTTTTGAGATCGTCGACTTGTGCCAGGATCACGCGTGCACGACGCGCAAATTCTCTGCCCGCCGGAGACAAAACAGCCTCCCCCGCCGATCGGTCGAGCAAAACAATCTGATACTCAGATTCCAACTTTTTGATTGCCGACGAAACGGCCTGTGGGGCTCACGTGAACGGCGCGAGCCGCTTTGCGCACGCCGCCGTAGTTCGCTACCGCTTGAAGGTATTCGAGCTGAGAAAGCTGCATAGGTTACTCCAAAGGCAGCCAAGGCGACAGGCTGTGCGTCCTCAGATGAGGTTCTCGCCCAGGTTCTTGCCGCCGAGGACGTGCATGTGGAAGTGCATGACGGTCTGGCCGGCGTTGACGCCCTTGTTGGAGATGACGCGGAAACCGTCCTCCAAGCCCTTGGCCTTAGCGACCTCCTGGATGGCATGAGCCATGGCGCCCATGGTCTCGGCCGGTACGTTGTCGGCGATGTCACTGTAGTGTTTCTTGGGAATCACGAGCGTATGGACCGGCGCCTGGGGATTGAGGTCGTCGAAGGCGATGACCTGGTCGTCCTCATAGACAACGGTCGAGGGGATCTCGTGGTTGGCAATTTTGCAGAAGATGCAATCGCACATGGTTGGTTCCTTTCTCACAGACCAAGGCAATTATATTTGGTCGGGATGGTTAGAACGAGAGGTTGTCGTCGGTGTTGGCGGCCTCGCCGTCGGCGAGCACGTCGTTGCCGTCGACATCCTTAAGGAGCACCGAGACCTTCTGCTCGGCATCGGACAGGCGGGTGCGCAGGCTTTTTAGAAGCTCAACGCCGCGGGTATAGCTCTCGAGCGACTCCTCGAGCTCCATATCGCCCGACTCCAAGCTGCGGATGATGAGCTCCAGTTCCTGCGAGGCCTGCTTGTACGTAAGCTGCTCGACCGGGGTCTTCTCTGCCATATCTGTTTCCTTTCCTAAAGGTTTTCGCTATGAAACGCGGACTACTCGACTGTATCGACCGTTGCCGCCACGTTGCCGTCTGCCATGCGCACGCGAATGGCGTCGCCGGGCTTAAAGGTCTTGGCACTCGTAGCCACCCCATCATCGCTGTACGCGATGGAATAGCCACGGGCAAGCACCTTGAGCGGCGACAGGGCATCGAGCGACGCGGCAGCTCGGCCCAGGTCGGACGCGGGCTTGCCGAGCATCGTACGTCCCTGATGCTCCAGACGGGAACTCGCAAGCGTGAGCGCATGGCGTTTGCCATCGAGCCCCGAGGTGCTTGCAACCAGACGCTCGGGCAAGCGTTCAAAGCTGGATCGGAAAGCTCCGACCGAGCGTACTATGGCACCCGACAGGCGATCGGCGGTCAGCGCAAGCTCCGATTCGCGACGCTCGACCATAAATGTGGGGTCGTTGAGGCACGGGCGGCATGCAGCCGCATCGAGCGCATCGCCCAAGCGGGCCGTATAGGTATCCCAGGCACGGCGACCGCGCTGATCGAGCATCTCCAGGTCGACCTGGGCCGACCCAATCATCGATGCCATCGCGGCACCCAGACGCTGATGGCGTGCCTCGAGCACATCGGCCAACTCCGTCATAGCCGGCGCCACCGATTCTGCCGCCGCCGTGGGCGTGGAGGCGCGGCGGTCGCTCACCATGTCGCAAATCGAGGTATCGGGCTCATGGCCGATACCGGTCACCACGGGCACGGGACAGGCAGCCACCGCACGGGCAAGCTCCTCGTCGTTGAAGGTCATGAGGTCCTCAAAGGAGCCGCCGCCGCGCACCAGCAAGATGCAGTCGGGCGCCGGCGTGATTGCGGCGGCACGGCGCAGGCCCTCAATAAGCTCGGCCGGCGCACCCTCGCCTTGAACCTTAGCGCCCACGCAGACGAGCTCGACGAGCGGGTTGCGACGACGCAATGTGCGCTTGACGTCGTCGATTACGGCACCCGAAAGCGAGGTAACGACCGCCACGCGGGAGCAGAACACCGGGATGCGGCGCTTGCGCGCTTCGTCCATCAGGCCCTCGCGGCGTAGCTTTTCGGCCAGTTGCGCCACTTGTTGACGCAGCAGACCCTCGCCCGCCAGCGAAAATGAGCGAGCGACAAAGCTCATGCGGCCCGTGGCCTTATAGAGATTGAAGCTGCCCTTAAAGCTCACCTGCATGCCATCGCGCAAGTCGAAGGTGCGCTTAAGGTAGGCGCCCTTCCAGATGATGCAGTCAACGGCGGCCGAGTCGTCCTTAATCTGGAAGTAGCAGTGACCGCTTCGGGCATTGGGGCCACGGAAACCCGTGACCTCGCCCAGAACGCTCAGCTGCGGAATGGCATCGAGCGCACCGGCGGCGATCTCTACCGCCTGGCTCACGCTGAGCTCTTTACGCTCCTGCTCGTCCGAACCGTCGAACTCGGCGGAAACGGCATTGCCGGTCAGATTCCAGCCTGCCACGCAGCCTCCTTTCGTTATCGTGCACAAGGGCTCCGGCCCTGCGCAAATTCAAGTCCAACACATAGTACAGCGCCGCGGGGACACAAATCTCCGCGGCGCCTGTCAAGCCAATTTGTTATCGGTTGGAGTTTCTGTTGTAGCGAGCCATCAGGTAGAGCAGCTGAATGATCGAAGTGAGCGCTGCAGCAACATAGGTAAGCGCGGCTGCCGTCAGGACCTTCTTGGCACCATTGACCTGCTTGGAGCTCATGCCCGACTGCTCGATGTACGCCACGGCGCGGCGGCTGGCATCAATCTCGACCGGCAGCGTAACCAGTTGGAACAGCACGCTAAACGAGAAGAAGATCAGTGCGAGGGATGTGAGCCCGGCAATGTTCATAAACAGGCCCAAGAGCAACACGATGGTCCAAGTGTTCTGGGTAAAGTTGACAACCGGAACCAGGGCGGTACGCACTTTCATCATGGCGTAGCCGCTTTGACGCTGGGCGGCGTGGCCCGCCTCGTGACAGGCGACGGCAACGCTTGCGACCGACCCGCCCGAACGGTTGGCATCCGACAGATACAGGTTGTTGTCCTGCGGGTTGTAATGATCGGTGAGCTCGCCAGCGACACCCTTGATACCCACGGCGCTACAACCGTTGGCATCGAGCATGCGGCGAGCGACCGTGGCACCCGTATCGCCGTCCGAGCGAACCTTGGACCAGGTTTTGTACGTCGAGTTGATATAGTTCTGTGCGACAAGGCCAAGCACCGTGCAGACAAGAACAACCAGCAGGTACAGCGGGTCAATGCCAAAGCCGTATCCATAGTAATAGGGCATGCGAATTCCTCCGAATCGAGTTACACGTTGGAGGCATTCTACCCACTCGCCCAGCCAACGAGACGCCATCGATGTTTTGGCATTGCTGCTCTAGAACGTTTGCAGCGTTTGGTAAAACCGCGTAACTATAAAAGCTCGATTTTGCCGTCCTTCACCGTCAACCCCATATTGCCGGAAAGCAGATCGTCCAGGCGCGAGCCCACAAGCTCAAAACGCCAGCCTTCGCGCAGGGGGCTCTGCTCGGGATGCTCAATGTAGTCGGCCAAGTCATCGCGCGAGGCAATGACCGAGGTCGCCACGCCCGAGCGCTCGGCAACCAGGCGAATGAGCGCATACATCAGATCCGTCACGCTCTCCAGCTCCGGCGAGATCTGGCGGTGTCCGCGCACCATGAGCGGCAGGCGATCGTGCGGGCAACTCGCGCCGCGCTTGATGGCCATGAGCGCGCCGTCCACGTCGCGCTCCCCCAGCTGATCGGTGCCGCGGATACTGCGGAACTCCTCGACACGCACGGGATTGCGCTTGACGAGCGCCAGCAGCGTATCGTCGGACATGACCCACTTGCGCGGGATGTTGCGGCGCTCGGCGCGGTCCTCGCGCCAGGCGGCGAGCTCGCGCGCGATGCCCAGCTGATGGCGGCTGCAGGAGTTGATGCGCTTGACCTTACGGAATGCCTCGTGACGGTCGGCGCGATAATGCGACTCGTCGGCCAGCGGGCGTAGCTCGTCGAGCACCCAGTCCACGCGGCCCAGCTCGCGCAGGCGGCTCATCATCTCGGTATAGGCCACGATTAAGTACTTGACGTCATCGATCGCGTACTCAATTTGTTTGTCGGTCAGCGGGCGGCGCGACCAATCGGTCAGCGACTCAGTCTTGGGCAGCGAGACGCCGCAAAACGTCTGCACGAGCGCGCCGTAGGAAATCTGCTGGCGCTCACCCAAAAAGGCGGCGGCCACCTGCGTATCAAAAATAGGACGCGGCAGCACGCCCACAGTATGGAGCATGACCTCCATATCCTGCGAGCAGGCGTGGAACACCTTGGTTACGCTCTCATCGGCCATAAGCTCGGCGAGCGGCGACAGGTCGTCGATCACCAGGGGGTCGACCGCGACGCTCTCGGCAGGGGTGGCAATCTGAACCAGGCACAGACGCGGATGGAACGTGCGCTCGCGCAAAAACTCGGTATCGACGGCAATCGCGTCGAACTCGCGGGCGCGCTGGCAAAAGTCGAGTAGAGCCTGATGTGTGGAAATGTACATATCAACCCATCGAATAAGGTTAGGCCCGAAAAACACGGGTAGGATATCGGCATTGCCTTACAACTATACTCGGTTAGTCACAGAACGGGAACGTAAGTATGCGCTGCCTTATCATCCACAACCCGGCATCGGGCCCCAGCTCAGATGGTATCTTCACATTCACGCACGCCCTCGCGCAGGGCGGCGACGAGGTCGTGATGCGCTTTATCGGCGATGGCATGGAGCCCGAGGACGCCGTGGCGGACGTGCGCGAGTTCGATCGCGTGGTGGTCTCGGGCGGCGACGGCACCGTCTCCAACGTGCTCGACCAGATGCGCGGATGCGGCGTCCCCACACTCGTCTTCCCCTCCGGTACAGCCTGCCTGTTCTTCAACAACATAGGCAATGCCCCCGAGGCGGCGGCACTCGCCAAGGCCTGCCGCGCCGGCCGCACGGTCAAGGTCGACATGGGTGAGCTCTTTTGGCTCGACGAGGACGGCAACGAAAAGCGCCATGGTTTTATCATCATCGCCGGCTCGGGCTTCGACGCCGAGATCATGATGAAGGCCGCCCCCACCAAAAACGACATCGGCGAGATCGCCTACTTCCTGTCGGCGCTTGCCACGCCCAATCCCACAGTGGCGCGCTTTACGATTGAGCATGACGGCATTGTCGAGGAGCTCGACGGCATCTGCTGCATGGCAGGCAACACCTCGGTCATCCAAAACGACATCAACCTGTTCCCCGACTGCCGCATGAACGACGGCATGGTCGACATCGTCGTTATTGAGCCCGTGCGCACGGTGCAGTTGCTCCCCACGGTAATCACCGCCGCGCTCGACCCCGCCGGCAAGGTACTCGGCCGCCCGCAGTTTAAGATCATCCAGACCAAAGAAGCCAAGATTACCTGCACGCCATCGCTCGGCATGCAGTTTGATGGCGAGATCATCTCCAGCAACTCCGGCGTCTTTGGCGCCCGCGCGCTACCGCAATGCCTTGATATCATCGTCGACGAATTCTCGCCGCTCGGAAAATAGGAGGACCCCCGTGAACGACAACCCCATCCTTGGCTTTATCGTCATCGTTTTGGCCATGCTCGTCGGCTATGCCATTAACGTGATTCACCGTCGAAAGAAGTAGCCATTACTCTTAGACGGCCCGTGCAGCCCGGACCCCTCGCCGGCATGAAACCACATGCCGGCGAGGGGTCCGCTTTTTTCTTGACGCTTTATTTAGCTACATTTTTCGCTGGCGTTATACAAATTGATTTCCCACTAAATGAGTTCAATTTACCGTTAATCGCATATTTCGCTACGCTTATCGAGTAAATAACTTTCATGAATGTATATTGTTTCGAATTCGTTACGCTAAGGGGGTGTAATTATTGGGTGAAGCCCTCTGGAGACAGAGGGCTTTCGCACGCTGGGAGGGAATATGAGTAAAACTCATCCCGTCAACGCGCTCAAGAAGCTTGGCATAGGCCTTGCATTTGGAGCTGCAACCATCATGTCCATGCCGACATCTGCGCTCGCCTGCACGCAGATGTACATGGGCAACAAGCTGACGGCCGACGGTGACACGTACTATGGCCGCGCCGAGGACTTCGATAAGCGCTACCTCAAGCACTTTGGCATTGAGCCTTCTCACGGCCCGGGGCATACGTACGGCTCGGACGAGTCCGCATTCATGTATACCTCGACCAAGACCACGTATCGCTACACCTATGTACGCGACCATCCCTCCCAGTGGCACGGGCGCTATGATGCCTACTCTGAGGCAGGCATCAATGAGAAGGGCGTGTCCTGCTCCGCAACGCTGACCACCGGCATGAATGCTGATGCTGAGGCAGCAGACCCCCTGACCAAAACCGGTATTGGCGAGTACAGCTACGGCAGCGTTATCTTAGGTGAAAGCGCCAATGCACGTGAGGGCGTCGAGCTCCTCGGCAAGATCATCGACGAGCAGGGCGCCTGCGGCAACGATCAGATTATCATCGCCGACAGCAACGAGACTTGGCTGTTTGCCGCACTTTCCGGCCACCAGTGGATCGCCATGAGGCTCACTGACGATATCGCCTCGCTCAACCCCAACATCGGCAACCTCAACTACAAGGTTGACCTCACCGACACCGCGAACTGTCTCCACTCTGCGACCATCGAGTCCATGCCTAAGGAGAATGGCTTCGCCAAGTACTTCGATGACGGTCAATTTGACGTTGCCCAGACCTACGGCGAGGCAATTAGCGAAAAGGCCATGCATTCTTGGGCCCGTTATGTCCAGGGTCGCGCCTACTTCGGTGTGCCGCTCACCGAGGGCACCGACTACGAGATCGTCAAGGACGAGCGCGAAGATGCTCGTGCCACGACCGGCGCCCTGGTTAGCAACGCGCAGCCGCTGTTCTTCCAGCCCGGCAAGTCCGACTGGAACACCTTTGAGATGATCCGCGCGTTTGGCAACCGCGGCGAGAAGGTCCCGGGCCTCAACGCCAACACCGACGGCGCCTACGCCATTGGTACCGAGACCAACACCGAGGTCAATCTCTTCCAGATCCGTCAGGGCATGGACCCCGAGATCGCGACCATCCAGTGGGAGATGCTCTCCCGCGCCGCCTACTCCGTCGCCATCCCCTACTACTCCGCACTGCTCACCGAGGTTAGCCCGTACTACAGCGACCAGACCGTCTCCTTCGATCACTGCGAAGAGGAGGACATCGTGAACAACGAGGAGCCCGAGAACTCCATCAACTATGTCCTCATGGACATCAGCTCCCTGTGCTTCGAGCACCGTGAGCAGCTCGGCACCGGCGTTCGCACCTACCTCGACGCCCTCCAGAACGAGCTCGTCGAGCAGAACTTGGAAGTCGACGAGGTCATGCAGGCCACCGAGGGCACCGAGGCCCGTACCGCCCTGGCAAACAAGGCCGGCAATGCTGCCACCGAGAACACCTACGTCAAGTGCAAGGCCTTGCTCCAGGAGATGCGCGCCTATCTGAAGGCTGAGAACTTCGACCAGCCCTTCACCCCGAGCGACCTGAACACCGAGACCAACGGCCTCAAGGTGTCCATCACCTACGCCAAGGACGCTCTTGCCACCGACCCGGTAACCCCGGATCAGCCTGGCACTCCCGAGCAGCCTGGTACTCCTGAGCAGCCCGGTACCCCCGAGCAGCCCGCTAAGCCCGAGCAGCCCACCACCAAGCCCGAGAAGCCTGGCAAGTCGGACACCACGACCACGGTAACCACCAACAAGGCGAACACCAAGGGCGGCCTGCCCACCACCGGTGATCGTTTTGATGGCCGCGTGGTGGCTGCATTCGCCATCGCTGGCGTTGCCGTCATCTCCGCGGGCGGTTACTTCCTCTACCGTCGCAATAAGGAGTAACGTCCTAGCTGAGCGGGCAAGGCAGCAATGGCAGCCTCGCCCGCTCAGCCCGCTCTTTTGACCGGCGGGAAACCCGCCTGAAATCTTTTTAAAAAGATTTCCCCGCACACACTTCGCTGTGCTATAGTGCAGCGCAACAGCAACTAGGTGCGACCGCGCCACGGCATCACGAAAGGAGCCACCGACATGAAGAACACGATGAAGTCTCTCAACAACTGGTGGTGGCGTGATGCGAATACGATCGGTCGACAGTGAGTCCCTCACGCCTGTTTTTGCGCTCTAGGTGATTGGAAGGCCTCCGGTTTCGACCGGGGGCCTTTTTCTATCTCGAGCCCGATCGCATTCGCATCACGCGCCTCCGCTTTTCTCTTGCACCCCCATTCCGAAAGGATTTTCACCATGTCTCAGAACACCACCGCCGCCCAGCCCCGCACCGTCCAGACCGCCGACCGCGGCAAACTCGACGTCCGCGCTCTCGTCCTGCTCGCCATCCTGCTCGCTGCAGGCTTCATCCTCAACTTCACCGTCGGCAAGGCCATCTCGGGCATCTCGGGCGGCATGATCAGCCCCGAGTTCATCATCTCGGCCTTCTGCCTCACCATCCTGGTCGTTCGCCCTAACATCGGCCAAGCGCTCGTCATCGGCCTCATCTCGGCTGCCGTGATCCAGATCACCACCACTTCGCCGTTCGTCGATTTTGCCGCCGAGGGCATCGCCGCCATGCTCATGGCCGGCATCGTCAACGCCGCCGGCAAGAACGGTCAGGTCAAGCCTGCCGTCGCCATTGTTGCAACCTTCCTGACCACCTTTGTCTCCGGCGTCATCTTCATGGTCATCAAGATGGCCATGCTCGGCGTGGTAGGCGAGCTCGCCGCCGCCATGTTGCCCGTCGTCGCCATGACCGCCGTCTTTAACGCCATTCTGGTCGGCGCCCTCTACCTGCCCATCCAGAAGGCCCTTAGGCTCAACTAACCCGCTCGGCTTTACGAGCCACCCCATCTTGGCGTTCATTCGTCGCTCGCGTACCCAAGTACGCTTCGCTCCTCTTTCGCGCCAACCTGGGCCCCCTCGTAAAGCCGTCTCCGTGCTTCACCACCAAAGACCGTCCCAAACAACGAACTTTTTTGGGACGGTCTTAAACAACTGGTCATTTAAGACTGTCCCCAATGACTATGAAAGGTATCCATGGAAACGATCATCAACGTCGACGATGTCTCGTTCTCCTATGGCACGCAGACCGAGCAGGCGCTCAGCCACATCTCGCTCAGCGTGAACAAGGGAGATTTCATCGGCATCATCGGGCCCTCGGGCGCCGGCAAGTCCACGCTTGCCGCCTGCCTGTCGGGTGCCGTGCCCCACCACTACACCGGCACGTTCTTTGGGTCCGCCATGGTCGACGGCCACGACACCTGCGAAGTCTCGCTCACCGACGTCTCGCAAATCGTCGGCAGTGTGCTGCAGGATATCGACACGCAGATGGTCGCTTCGGTCGTCGAGGACGAGATGCTCTTTGGCCTCGAGAACTTTGGCGTTCCCCACGACCAGATCGAGCAGCGCGTGAGCGAAACGCTCGAGACCGTCGGCATCAGCGACCTGCGCGACCGCGAGATCGCCACCCTCTCGGGCGGACAGAAGCAAAAAGTGGCCATCGCCGCCATCCTCGCCATGCGTCCGCGCGTCTTGGTTCTCGACGAGCCCACCGCGGCACTCGACCCCGCCAGCTCCACGCTGGTTTTCGAGACCCTGCGTGAGGCCAACCGTGCACTCGGCATCACCATCGTCGTCGTTGAGCAAAAGGTCGCCCTGCTTTCGGAGTACTGCAACCGCGTGCTCGTGCTCAATCATGGCGAAATCGCGCTGCAGGGCGAGCCACACGAGGTCTTCGCGCATACCGACGAGCTCCGTGCCATCGGCGTCGACTGCCCTCGCGTCACGCGTATCTTCAATAGCCTCGAAACCGATGGCCTGGTAAGCGGCACCCCCTGCTTGGATGTCGATGAGGCCGAGCGCCTGATTTCGGGCATCGTCGACCCCGCACACGCGGCTATCGAAGCCCAGGCGCCCGCCGGTTCCCCGCATGCACCGTCGTTGCGTCCTCATGCCAAGGACGCCGAACCCGTACTCACCTTCGACCATGTTGAGTTTGCCTATCCCAATGGCGGAGCCGCCGTACACGACCTTAGCCTGACGCTCTATCCTGGCGAGCTCGTGGGCATCGTCGGCCAAAACGGCGCCGGCAAGACCACGCTCACCAAACTGCTCACAGGCCTGCTTAAGCCCGCCTCGGGCAGCGTGCGCGTCACGGGACTGGATACCGCAGCCGTTCCCACGAGCCGCATCGCTCGCGAGGTCGCGACCCTCTTCCAAAACCCCGACCGCCAGATCTGCAAGGACACCGTGCTCGACGAGGTCGCCTTTGGCTTGGAGCTTGGCGGCATGGACCGTGCCGAGGCTCTGCGTCGTGCCCAACTCGTCATCGACCGCTTTGGCTTGCCGGCCGACGAGGCGCCCTTCTCGCTCTCGCGTGGCCAGCGACAAATGGTGGCGCTTGCCTCCGTCGTAGTGGTTGAGCCCAAGATCGTCGTACTCGATGAGCCCACGAGCGGCCTTGATTACCGCGAGTGCATGACCGTCATGGAAACGGTGCGCACCATGGCCGAGCGCGGTTGCGCCGTTATCATGGTTTGCCACGATATGGAAGTCGTCTCGGATTTTGCCGAGCGCATTGTGGTAATGGCCGACGGTCGCATCCTCGACCGCGGCCGCACGCACGAGCTATTCTCGAACATCGATCTCATGCGGCGTGCCTACGTGGAGCCTCCCCAGGTTATTGAACTCTCGCGCCGTCTGGCATCTTCCGTCTCGCCCGCTTTTGCGCAGGTGAGCGAGGTCACCGATGTCGTTCGAATTACCAAGGAGATGGTCCACCGTGGTTAACGTCATCGACTACATGCCGGGCGATACGCTGCTGCATCGCCTGAACCCCGTCGTCAAACTGGGCCTCGCCGCCGCCATCATCGTCGGCATCTTCTTGTCCGACACCTACGTAGCGCTGCTGGGCTTTTTGGCACTCACCCTTGCACTGGGTGCCTATGCCGGCGTCGTCGATCGTCTGCTCTCGCTGCTCAAGTTGCTGATTCCGCTCGCGCTTATCATGCTGGTGCTCCAGCTAGCCTTTATGCGCGATGGCAACGTGGTGTGGAGCTTTATCACCGACACGGGCCTCATCACGGGATCGAAGGCCTGTCTGCGCCTGCTGGGCGTGGCGTTACCACTCATCCTCATGCTCATGGTGACCAAGCTCAACGACCTTGCCAACGCCTGCGTCGAGGTGCTGCACGTGCCGTATCGCTATGCCTTCACCTTTACCACGGCGCTGCGCTTCGTGCCGGTGTTTGGTCAGGAGATGAACGCCATCATGGAGGCGCAGACCGCACGCGGCGTCGAGTACGACACCAAGAACCCCATCAAGAAGCTCAAGCTCATGCTGCCACTGTGCGTGCCACTGCTCATCTCGAGCGTGGGCAAGACCGATGCCACAGCCTTGGCGGCAGAACAGCGCGGCTTCTATCTGCGTACGCGCGCCAGCTCGTACAAGCGCTACCCCATCAAGGGCCTGGACATCGCCGTGCTCATCGTCAGTATCGCCCTCATCGCCATCGGCTTCCTGTTCTAGTTCACCACCGACAGCAACCGCCCAACGCAAAAGGCCTCGGCTCGCACCAAACGAGCCGAGGCCTTTACTGTTTCACCAGATAAAACCTACCAAAATTAACCTGTCCCTTTTTGGCGGGTCGGAAGCTAGAGGCGGTAGGGGGCGCCGCTGCGGATGATGGATTCGCGCACCAGGACATCCATGGCGTCGAGGGTGATCTCGGGCATCTCTCGGTACTTCTGCAGCACCGAGAGCTCGGTGCAGGCCAGAATGACGCGGTCGCAGCCGCTACGGGCGAACTCCCACATCACGCGGTCGAACTTATCCATATCGGGCTCACGTCCGGCCTTCACATCATCGTAGATAAGCGACATCACATCGTTCTGACGTTTCTCGCTGGGATAGACGACCTCAACACCCGCAGCCTTACATTCGCGGCCGTAGACGCCCGCGCCCACGGTTCCGTCGGTGCCCATGATGCCAATCTTGTGCACCGGCTCGGCCGGCATACTCAGGTTGGGGTCGAACTCGCACTCCCCCATCACCGCACCGGCCAGAGCATAGCGCACCGACTCACGCGGCATGTGGATAATCGGCACTGTGGTAAACGACTGGATCTGGTCGTAGAAGTAGTGCGACGTGTTGCAGGGAATGGCAATGTGCGCACAGCCCAGCGACTCGAGTGCCTGGGCACACTCTTTCATGGTCGCCAGCAGCTTGGCATGCTCGCCGGTCTTAATGGCCAACGTGCGGTCGGGCATGGTCGACTTGGAGAGCACCACCATGTCGATATGTTCCTGATCGCAGGCAGCAGCCGTATGACGCACCACCTGGTCGTAGTAATACGACGTGGCCTCGGCGCCCATGCCGCCGATAACTCCCAGCTTTTCCATCGCCGCCTCCTTGGTGACGCTTGCGCAATTGCGCGTATCATACCCGCGCCCGCCCGATGCAAACCGGACGGGCGCCGCACTCATCTACTTGTAATACGTCTTGAACAGCTTAAAGTGGCGCAGCTTGGTGTGCCACATGCGCAGCCAGCGGTTAAAGACAAAGTCGCCCTTCATAAACGAAGGGTCGGCGTCCTTACCTTCCTTGTCCAGGCGATGCACCTTAGCGCGCAGCTCGGGATCCTTGACGTACTTGTCGACGACGCCCATGGGGACGACCATCCACAGGGCCTCGTCCTGCGCCGTCACAAACTCCGGCTCAAACGGGCGGTTGAACACATACTCGTCCACCACATACTTGGCAACGTTAAAGCCACTGTTAGTGACGTAGTAGTTGCTGCGGCCCTGGCGCGTGTTGAAATCGAAGAACTTAAACGAGCCGTCGCGCTCGTCGTACTTAACGTCAAAGTTGGAATAGCCCACAAAGTGAAGGTCCTCGAGCAACTTGCGCACGCCGCCCATGAGTTCGTCGTTAGGCTCGGTAATGATACAGGCATGGTTGCCGACACCGTGGGGCTGATGCTCCTCGAGCAGCACATGGCCCAGGCACATCATGCGGACCTTACCGTTGCGGTCGGAATAGCTGGTGAGCACGCGCATGTACTCGTCGTTGCCGGGCACGCGATCCTGCAAGATCAGATCGTCGGTGTAGCCGCTGGCATACGAATCGCGAATGACCTGTTCCAGCTCGGCGCGGTCGGCAATCTCATAGGCCTTCTTCTGGCCCTCGAACTCATGCTGCCACCACATGATGCCGTCAGAAGGCTTCAGAATCATCGGGTAAGGAAAATCGATCTGGTCGAGCACTTCGGCAGGCGCCTCACCCTGAGCATTGAGCATCGCCTTGGTAAAGGTAAACGTGTGTGGATAGGGCACGCCATGCTTCTCGCACAGCTCGTAGAAGATCTCCTTCTTCTGGCACTGCTCGAGCATGCTGTAGGGCGCGTAGGGAGCGACGATGTTATCCGCCAGCTCATGAGCATCCTTGGCTTGAGCCACGAGAGCGACATAGTTGTCGCCGCAGCCCACAAGGACAATAGTCTTGTCGGCATGCGCTTGGGCAATGCCGTTGACGGTTTTGAGCATCACGGGCATGGTGTCGATATCCACGTTGGGCGTGTAGTCGATAATCTGGCTGCGGTACGCGGGACCCGTCTGATACTTGCCAAAGACCAGACTCTTGACCTGGTACTCCTCGTAGAAGGCGCGCGCCACCGAATAGGCGTTGATGTCGCCACCAAGCAGCACGGGAATGAACTCGCGCTCTGTAAATTGCAATGCCATGGAAACTTCCTATCATGAACTGCCCACACAACGGGCGGTCTTTGCGCAACTGATTTATTTTAGCGTGCCAAGCCGCCGGCGCCCAAAGCTCCACCGTATCTATGGCAATCGACGTAATCGTCCAGCACGAAGACGGCGCTCACCGTTGTATGACAACGGGCAATGAACCTACCATTGTTGTAGGATTCAGTGTATTGACATCCTCGAGCGAAAGGCGCGCACGTGCCCCAAGACCATCCGACCGATAATCCCATCCTCAATGCCGCGAGGCGCGAGCTGGCGAAACGTGCGAAAGCGACCGCTCCCCTGTGCACGGCAAACGACGCCTACAACGGACCCGCCCACATCGTCTCGATCAACACGTCGGTACACAAGGGCACTCGCAAGTCGCCCGTCGCCGATGGACGCGACACCGTTATAGAGCAATTTGGCCTCGCCACCGATGCGCACGCCGGACATTGGCACCGTCAGGTTTCCTTTTTAGCCGCGGAGTCCATCCAGACGGCGCAGGCACGCGGGCTCGACGTACACGAGGGTGACTTTGGGGAGAACTTCACAACCCGGGGCATCAACCTGCTCTCGCTCCCTTTGGGCACACAGCTCAAGCTTGGAAGCGACGTGCTCGTCGAAATCAGCCAAATCGGCAAGGTCTGCCACACCCGTTGCGCCATCTACTATCTCGCCGGCGACTGCATCTTTCCCCACGAGGGCGTTTTCGGCGTGGTACTAAAGGGCGGAGAGGTCAACGCCGGTGACGAAATCCAGGTAGTCAAGCTCGGCGACGGCACCTGTTCGTTCACCCCCGCCGAGGCCCTCGAAGAGATTGAGCAGGCTCGCCAGAAGGGCACGCTGTAGTTATAAAACCCCACGTTGAGATGGCTTTTACAGCCCAAAACTCCTCTCAAACAGAGCTCTGTAACGTTAAAGTTGAACTCTATGGTTTCTCAACAATTCATCATAACTGCAGGTCAAAGCCAAAGCCTCAAGTTCAACTTGACCCTTTGGAACCTTTAAGGTTCAAGTTGAGGTCGAAAGCAGTAGTAGAATACCGTTCGAACCATAACCTACGATTGATTGCAGAGGGACTGGATGCAGCATTCGAATCATCGCACCGCAGCGTTCATTGCGTCGAAGCCGGCTCGTATCATCACGAGCGCCGTGCTCGCCGTTGCGCTGACGGCCACGCCGATGCTCTCCCCCGTTGCGGCGTATGCCGCCTCGCAGGCAACGCAGGACCAGCTTTCCGCAGCCCAGCAGAAGATCGAAGCCGCCACGAGCGCCTACAACGACGCCCGCACCAAACTCGATGACCTGCAAAAGCAGATTGACTCCAATGAGGCAAGCATCGAGGAAATCGAGGCCAAGCTTCCCGAGCAGCAGGCCAAGGCAAGCTCCGCCATGCGCGATCTGTACAAGTATCAGAAGGGCACCAATCCCATCGTGAGCTTCCTGGTCAACGCACAGAGCCTGGGTGAGTTCATCACGACCTGCAAATACACCAACCAGATCACGAGCTCGAGCGTCGACGAGATCGAACAGCTCAATAACATGCAAACCGAACTCGAGCAGAACAAGGCTGAGCTCCAGCAGGCCAAGTCTCAGCTTGAGGCAGAGCAGAAAAACGCCGAGGATGCGCTGGCACAGGCCCAGCAGCTCCGCAGCGAGGCACAGGCAAAAGCCGAGCAGGAAAATGCCGCCGAGCTTGCCAAGCTTGAGGCCGATAAGGCCGCTGCCGCCGAGAAGCTCTCGGGCGAGGGCGTAAGCGGCAGCAATTCCAGCAGCCAGGCCACCAACACCAACACCACCATCGACACCACGGTGAACAGCTCCAATACTGGTAGCTCCGATTACGATTCGTTCATTAATGAGTGGACAGGCCGCATCGACAATTATCTCGCCGGCTCCCCCATGGCAGGCCAGGGCTATAACTTTGCCGTCGCCGCTTGGAATACCGGTGTCGACCCCCGTTGGTCCCCCGCCATCGCCTGCATCGAGAGCACCAAGGGTGCTTATTGCGCCAATTCTTACAACGCCTGGGGCTGGAGTGCACGTGGCGGCGGTTGGCGCAGCTTTGGCAGCTGGAGCGAGGGCATCTCCGCTCACGTTGCCTATCTGGGCGCCAACTACGGCTCCACCCTTACCCCGGCAGCGGCCAAAAAGTACTGCCCGCCCACGTGGCAGGACTGGTACAACAAAGTCGCCGCTCAGATGAACCGCATCTAAGTGCAACTGCAAAGGGCCCCAATGGGGTCCTTTTCTTTTAGGTAGCGGAGGTATCGACGACGCCGGTCGCATTGGCAACCGCGACTATGACAATCATGCATAGGAGCAGCACACCCAATGCCTTGAGCCAGAGTTTCGCGAGTTTCTTGCCGCGATAGCTGTCGAGCAGTGCGAATCGCCGACGAAGACGGCGCTTATCGAGCAGTGCGAAATGCATAAGCACCATAAGGCCATCGACAAAGAAAAAATACTCGATTATGAGAAGCCACGTCGGGTAGCTTTGGTTTGCTCCGGTGGGGTGAAAGACGGCAAAGTGACTTCCGGCAAAGAACACAAGCAGCGAGAAGCAGACGAGCGTATTCCAAATGCGGCCCAGAGACTCCGGAACGCGAGAGAGCAGGCCGCATGCAGCGGAGGCGGCAGGGCCAGGAGGCCCTGCGGGGTTCTGGAGCCCTTGGGGCGTCAACACCGTCTCCGAGGCCGGAGTTCGGACAGGCGGCGCAGGAGGCCGCACGGGGCGACTCAGATCGTATGCCGCGCGCGTCGCCCGTCCCAACGCTTCCGCACTCGCAAAACGCTTGGCCGGGTCGAGCGCCATCGACATGCAGACGGCATCGGCAAGTGGAGTGGGAATGCCGCGCGCCTCGCATTGCTCGCGCATGTCGAGCCCTGGCTTAGGGTCGACTCCCGTCAAGCAGAAGAACAACAGGGCGCCAAGTGCGTAGACGTCGCTTCGCACGCTCGTCTGCCCAAACCCATACTGCTCGGGCGGCGCATAGGGTCGCGTGCCAAACTTGACGGTGTCGGCATCGGCGCCATCGTGCCATACGCGCGCGATCCCCAGGTCGATAATCACCAGCGATGAAAACGTCAGGCCGTCATCAGGCGTATAGTTGGCACCTGTCACGATGATATTCGACGGCTTGAGGTCACGATGGATCACCGGCGCCGACGTCTCCCCCGCCATTGCAAAACCGGTATGGAGCTCGCCCACGGCGTCGCAAAGGACAGGATACAATTCACGCGCATAATCGGGGGTGGCTCCCAGACGGTCCACCAGCGCCCCGAGCGTCTCCCCTTCGATGTATTCCATAACCACGTTGAGCTCGTCGCCCACACGACGACAATCGACGATTCTGGGCAGGTGCTCAAAACGCCTGCCTGCCCGCTGAACGGCAAACAGACGCTCGTATGCCCCGCCGATTTGAGCCGAAGCATCGATGCGTTTACGGACAAAGGGGCCGAGCGAGCCACCGCCGGTTCCTTCAAAGTACACGAGCTCGGTTGTTTCAACGGTCGAGCGCTTAAGCACACGCTCCACGCGATAGCTGTCGTCGCAATCGAGCGACGCCAGGTGCTCGGCAAGCGCTGCGGTCAGCTCGTCATCGGAATATGTTGGGGTCTGAGTATCCATAGCCTCCATCATAGCGCAGGGTGCAGACACCCCATGGCATCCGCGCCCCGTTCGTTTGCGTCGTTGTTCGGCAGCTCCGCCAGCTCAGATATCAACCGCTAACTCACCGTCTCCTCGCCAAAGCGATACAGCTCCTCGTTGACCTTTTGGAGGCTGCACCCGCGATCGATACAAAAGATGATAATCGCATCGCGGCGGTCCTTGCAGTTAAGGACGCTTACCCCGGCAGCCGTCAGCGCACGGTTGGTCTCTTTGAGCGTCAGCGCCATCGCAAAGGCAATCTGCAGCACCTTATTGCGGCTCGGATGCCGCGCACCGGTAAAGATCTGATACCCAAAGGTCTCATTGAGATCGGCCATACGAACCACGCGCGAGCGCTCCAAGCCCTTTTCCTGCAGCAGCTGCTTCAGGTAGTCCGAAAGCGACGGGGCGGCAAAGTCGTGTTCTTTGATATAGCCATCGATGTTTGGCGCGTCGAGAAGCTCATTGAGCAACTCGTCAGTCAGCTTTTTATCGGGCATACGACTTCACCTCCCCCAGTGCATGCAACATGCTAGAAACCGCTTACGTCCGAACGCTCCCAGCTAGCAACCTGGTCGGGAGACACCGTACCCAGCGCCTCGAACTTCCAGGAGCCGCCCGCCTTCAGATGATTGGTGTTTGCAAGAGCCGTTCCAACCTGGTTGCCATCGGCATCATACAGAACATATTCAATCTGAATGTAGCTCTTTTCCTTGTCCGTGTTATTGGTCAGGGTGCCCGTGATCTTATAGGTAAACTGATTGGAAGTGTCTTCAGCCTCGTCAGCAATGGTATACGGTTCTTGCGGTTCTTTTTGCTCCTCAGCCTGCCGTGTCGTCTCGGCAGGTTTTGCCGAATCGCTCGCAGACGAATCGGTTGAGTTGCCGCCCATAGAGCCCACGGCACCGACAATAACCAGCACCACGATGATGCCTAGGACAATCTTGCCGATCGGCTTCTTTCCCTCTTTTGCCATTATTCATCCTTCCTACGATCCGGCTACCGTGCCGACACACAGCACATCGTAGGAAGGATTGAACTTGAATTCATTAGCTGAGAGCTAAGGCTGCGGTAAACGGCCAATGCAGTTATCCAAACGTTGAGCAAACGCACTTTGCGCAACCGTCTGCTGGCAGCGCATCAACCCACCGTGACGGATTCCCCGGTAAAGGCACTGATCATCAACAGGACAAAGAACACCAGGTAGCTGACACTCAGCAAGTACGCAATAATCAGGAAGACGACCCAGCCGACATTGGTTTTACCGTCGGCACGGCGTTGCTCGCGATTACGGCAAAGCCAAATCGTCACGCCAATGGCCACAATCAGCAACACGAGTGCCGCTGCTGCCAACCCGGCAAGCGCAAACATCACGCCAATGCTCACAGCAATAACCGGAAGCAGCAGCAAGCCGCAGCCACACCCACCGGGACTATAAACGGCAGACTGTCGGCATCGCCTCATCGCCGCGCCACCCCCATCATCTTTGAGCACTACAGTGCGATGGCCTGCTGAACAGGAACGATCTTGCCGAGTTCCGGTTCGATCCGCCTTTTCTCGGCTTCAAGGTCAAACGCCACCTGAGCGCGCAGCCAATAACCATCCGTCAGGCCAAAGTAGCGGCAAAGACGGAGGTCGGTGTCGGCCGTCACGCGACGTTTTCCCAAGACAATCTGCCCGATACGCTGAGCCGGAATCCCAGTCTCTTTCGCAAGACGATATTGAGAAATGCCCATGGGAACAAGAAACTCCTCTTTGAGAAGCTCACCAGGAGTCACCGGCGACAGCAAATCGGCCGAAGCCTCATCACTTGTGATAATCGACGATTTCGACATTCCAAGCCATCTCCTGTCTCCACTCAAAACAGACCCGATAGCGCTCGTTAACACGGATGCTATATTGACCGGCACGATCGCCCTTCAAAGCTTCCAGGCGGTTGCCCGGTGGAACGCGAAGATCATCAAGTGAAGCACAAACCTGCAGTTGGCGAATCTTCCTCAACGCAACACGCTCAAAGGGCACGAACCTCCTGACCCGCACACCCATGGCAAAGCGTTCGGTATCCTCATCTTTATACGATGCAATCATAGTATCGCCTTACGTTAGTAACGTCAAACGTTTCTATAGACTTACATCTCTATTATATCGTACGTTTGTTCGTGTTTTCTAGAACAAATAGTCCTTTGCGCCTTAGTCAAGCAAAAGCAATCGTTTGTAGACATCGAGGCCTTTGAGAAGGATTTCCTCGTCGAAGAGCATGCTATCGGTATGCAGAGCGCTTGTGGCATAGGCGGGACAGCCATCCGAATCACTCGGGTTGTCTTGGTCCTCTGGCATACCCGTGCCCAGCAGGAAAAACACGCCCGGCAGATGGCGTTGATAGAACGCGAAATCCTCGGCGATCAGCAGCGGTTCCTCCACAAGCTGCAGCCCGGGCAAGGCAGGCGCGACGCTGGCAAACAACTCGGGGTCGTTGTCGACCGGCGGATAGCCCTCGGCAAAGTTGAGATCATACGTGCAGCCCGTTGCGGCACAGGCATCGTCCAGCACGCGGCGCACGCCTTCGCGCGCCCGGTCGAACATGTCGTCCGTAAACACACGCAGGCTTCCGGCCACATGGGCCTCCCCCGCCACCGCGTTGCAAACCGTACCGGCCTGCAGCAGACCAAACTTACCGATACAGGGCTCGTCGGTGCCCAGCTCGTCCATCAGTTCGCGCTCGGCAACCAAGAACTTGGCAGCCGCCAGCGCCGCATCGTGCGACTCCTCGACCGGAACGCCATAGGTCTTAGCGATATGGATGCTCGTCCCGTGAATATGAATGTGTGTCTCACTCGAACGCGCCAGCAGCGGACCGGAACAACTCGCCAACGTGCCGGCAGGCAGATCGGGCCACACATGGAAGCCAAAAATGCGGTCAGCCCCATAGCGCTCGAACACACCGCTCTCGCATACCGTCTTGGCACCACCGGTCGTTTCCTCGGCCGGCTGGAACACAAAGAGAACGTTGCGCCTAATGGCGCCCGGCTGCTCACGAATCGTGCGATCGACAAAGGTTGCCGCCGCAAGGGCCATGGCCATGTGTCCATCGTGTCCGCAAGCGTGCATCTTTCCGGGATGCTTCGAGGAAAAGGCCGCACCCGTCGCCTCCGCGATGGGCAGTGCGTCCATATCGGCGCGAATCGCCGTGGCATGCGCGGCGCCCGTGCCAGCGTCGAAGAAAGCACAAACACAGCTGGGGCAGGGATGGGTCACTTCACAGGCAAGCGAAGCGAGCACGCCCTCGATATAGGCTATGGTTTGAGGAAGATCGAAATCGAGCTCCGGAATGCGATGCAGGTCGCGACGATAGCGACGAAGTTCTTGGAGCTCGGTCATAAAGGATCCTTTCATGGGGCATATCCATTCACACAATATTGTGATACAGGATTGCGGCACACATGTTTCCAGCATATTGCTGCATTTTTTAAACGTTATATACGAATACTCTTGTTTGGTAAAGTGCAACGTGGTAGGGTCGTTACCACTTGATAGAGGCGCGGGCACGAAGAGCCGCGGGCGAGCCGGCAGGCTTTGACCCCGCGGGGAGGCGAAACCCGCCGAACTGGGTTTTTCAGGCACGAACAACCTGGTGGGCCTGCGGGAAACACCCGCAGGACTGTCTGCAGCAATGCGGGAGCGCTATCCGGACATTGGGTCCACGCTATGCGGATTCGATGCGCAGATGGCGCCGTCTGGATAGCGAGGTTTACGGGACATGGCATTGACCCCCAACGAGGCATATGCGGCCAAGCAGCCGTTTGTGGACAAGGAGACACTCGAGCATATCGTCGAGCAGTTCCCCACGCCGTTTCATCTATACGACGAGGCAGGCATCCGCCGCAACATGCAAGAAGTGCGCGACGCCTTTGCATGGAACCCGGGCTTTAAGGAGTACTTTGCCGTCAAGGCCAACCCCAACCCGGCGCTCATCTCCATTCTCAACGAATACGGCTGCGGCTGCGACTGCTCGAGCTATACCGAGCTCATGATCGCCCGCTCGCTGGGTATCACGGGACACGACATCATGTTCTCGTCCAACGATACGCCGGCTGCCGACTTTGAGCTCGCCGACAAGCTGGGTGCCATCGTCAACTTTGACGACATCAGCCACATCGAGTTCTTTGAGCGTGTTGCGGGACCCATCCCCAAAACGGTCAGCTGCCGCTTTAATCCAGGCGGCCTGTTCCGGCTCTCCAACGGCATCATGGACAACCCAGGCGACTCCAAATATGGCATGACCACCGAGCAGCTCTTCGAGGCCTTCCGCATGCTCAAAGCCAAGGGCGCCGAGGACTTTGGCATCCACGCATTCCTTGCCAGCAACACCGTCACCAACGACTACTACCCCGAGCTCGCGCGTATCCTCTTTGAGCTTGCCGTACGCCTGGAGCGCGAGACCGGCGCACACGTCGCCTTCATCAATCTGTCCGGCGGCGTCGGCATCCCCTACCTGCCCGAGCAGCAGGCCAACGACATTCGCGCCATCGGCGAGGGAGTACACGCGGCATACGACGAGATCCTGGTTCCCGCCGGCATGGGCGATGTGGCCATCTGCACTGAGATGGGCCGCTTTATGATGGGCCCCTACGGCTGTCTGGTCACCAAGGCTATCCACGAGAAGCAGATCTACAAGGACTATATCGGTGTCGATGCAAGCGCCGTCGATTTGATTCGCCCTGCCATGTATGGCGCCTACCACCACATTACGGTGATGGGTCAGCCGGGCGGCGCCGACAAGGCCACGGCGCCCGTCACGAACACCTATGACATCACGGGCAATCTGTGCGAGAACAACGATAAGTTCGCCATCGACCGCGAGCTTCCGCATATCGACATGGGCGACCTGCTCGTGATTCACGACACCGGCGCGCATGGCCACTCTATGGGCTACAACTACAACGGCCGCCTGCGCTCCGCCGAGGTCCTGCTGCGCCCCGATGGCTCGGCAGACCTCATTCGCCGCGCCGAGCGCCCGGGCGATTACTTTGCCACGCTCGACGTGCTGCCGTGCGGCCGCGAGCTGCTGGCCAAATCGCGCGCCGAAAGCGCCCGCCATCGCGCTCAGGACGAGCGCCTAGCAGTCGCCGCCCAATGGAACAAACGCGTCCAGATCGCGGAAGCGAAGGAGAAGAACATGGATATCCGCAATCTCGAGGGCTCAATCGTCGCCCTTGTCACGCCGTTTAAAAAGGACGGCAGTGTCGACTTTGACGCGCTTGAGCGCCTTATCGATTTCCACCTGCAAAATGGCACTGACGCCATCCTCACCCTGGGCACCACCGGTGAGAGTGCCACGATGACCGATGACGAGGACAACTCCGTCGTCGCCGCTGTGGTCAAGCATGTTGCAGGACGCGTCCCCGTTATTGCCGGCTCGGGCTCCAACTCCACGCAGACCATGCTCACCAAGTCGCTCACCTATCAGGGCCTGGGCGCCGACGGTCTGCTGCTCATCACCCCCTACTACAACAAGTCCAATGAAGAGGGTATCTATCAGCACTTTAAGACCGTCGCCGATGCCGTGGACATCCCCTGCATCCTGTACAACATCCCCGGCCGCTGTGGCTGCGGCATCAGCGAGCGCAACGTAGAACGCCTGGCCGCGCACCCCAACATCATGGGTATTAAGGAGGCCTCGGGCAACGTCGCCTACGCGGCCAAGATCGCCCACCTGCTGTCAGACGACTTCCGCATGTACTCGGGCGAGGACGCGCTTACCGTACCGCTCATGAGTCTGGGCGCCTCGGGCACCATCAGCGTGTGGGCAGACGTGCAGCCGCAGCTCGTGCATGACATGTGCCGTGCCTATTTGGACGGTGACGTGGCGCGTGCCCGCGATATCCAAATTGCCGGCCAGCCGCTCATCAATGCCCTCTTTAGTGAGGTCAACCCCATCCCCGTCAAAGAGGCGCTCGCCCAAATGGGTATGATCGAGGCAAACTACCGCATGCCGCTGTGCCCCATGGCAGACGACACGCGCTCTGCACTTACCGATGCTCTGAAGGGGGCTGGTCTGCTTGATTAAGACCGTCATTATGGGAACGGGCCGCATGGGCTCGCTCATCCGCACCACCGCCGAGGGCGTTGTCGACGCCGCCGGTCAACCCGTTTTTGATATCGTGGCCCAGATTGGCTTCGATTTGAGCAAGCTCGAGAACGCACCGGCTGCCGATGTGATTATCGACTTCTCGAACGTCGTGACCTTCGATGCCGTCGTCGCCTATGTCGAGCGCACGGGCGCGGCGTTGGTCTCGGGCACCACAGGCTACACCCCCGAGCAGATGGACCGTCTGCGCGAGCTGGGCCAGAACACCCGCGTTATGCACTCGGGCAATTACTCCATCGGCATCGCAGCCCTGCGTCATCTAGTGGCCCAGGCCACGCGCGAGTTGCCCGGCTTTGACTGCGAAATCGTCGAGACGCACCATAACCAAAAGGTCGACGCCCCCAGCGGTACCGCCAAGCTGCTGCTCGACGCCGTAGTCGAGGCCGAGCCCGAGACAGGCTACCACCCCGTCTACGGACGCGAGGGCATGTGCGGCGCGCGCGATCCCAAGGAGATCGGCATGCACTCGCTGCGCGGTGGCACTGTCGCCGGCGTCCACGAAGTGAGTTTCTTTGGCCAGGACGAGGAGGTCACGCTCACCCACCGCGCCACGAGCCGTCAGATCTTCGTCAACGGCGCCCTGGCCGCCGCCCAGAAGCTCGTCACCCGCGAACCCGGCTTCTATACGTTCGACCAGGTCATGTTTGCCTAACCAGGTATCAACCGAATCCACCCAAAGGAGAGATAGCAAATGAGCAACGCAGCCGAGATGAATGCCCAGGAGATTATCAACTACATCGCCACCGCGCCCAAAAAGACACCTGTCAAGCTATACGTGCGCGAGAAGCCCGGCATGAAGGTTGCCTGGGGCGACGCACATGTCTACGGCGGCCGTCGCGGCAAGACCGTCTTTGGCGACTGGGATGAGCTCAAGGCCATCCTCGATGCCAATGCCGACTCCATCGACTACTACGATGTCGAGAATGACTGCCGCAACTCTGCCGTGCCCATGCTCGACCTTAAGGGCATCAACGCCCGCATCGAGCCGGGCGCGATCATCCGTGACCGCGTCGAGATCGGCGATCGCGCCGTCATCATGATGGGCGCCATCATCAACATCGGCTCCGTCATTGGCGAAGGCTCCATGATTGATATGGGCGCCGTGCTGGGCGGCCGCGCCACCGTGGGCAAGAACTGCCACATCGGCGCCGGCACCGTGCTGGCAGGCGTTGTGGAGCCCGCCAGCGCCACGCCCGTCATCATCGAGGACGATGTCATGATCGGCGCCAACGCCGTGGTCCTGGAGGGCGTGCACGTAGGCAAGGGCGCTGTCGTTGCCGCCGGCGCCGTGTGCGTCGAGGATGTCCCCGCCGGCGCCGTCGTGGCCGGTGTCCCCGCCCGCGTCATCAAGATGCGCGACGAGAAGACCGACAGCAAGACCGGTCTCGAGGAAGGCCTGCGCCAGCTGTAGGGTTACGCGGTTTTACCAAACCGCGTAACTAGTCGACGCTCCACCTTTGGTTCCGTCGTTCTAACGAACGACGGACCAGTCGACGCTGCAAACGCCCCTAAGCGGCAATCTGACGTTCAATCGTCGGTCGCGTACCGAAGTACGCTTCCCTCCTCTTTCACGTCACCTTGCTCGCCTAGGGGCGTTTTCGCTGACGTATGCTCAACCTGCAACGTAATTCAGCCCCAAGCAACAAAGGCCGAAGTCCCGAAGGGCTTCGACCTTTGTTTTTCAGCAGCGTCCAGCGCAGCTTATCGATTCTCAATTGACCCGATATTTTTGAGCTCGATGGAAATGAGGCCGTTGGGCTCGTTGACGAACTCAATGTACTCGGAGTTCGAACCCATCTCGGCCGGGAAGCTGATCTCGATACCCGTGTCGGTACGGATCTTGTGATTGCGCACGGCCGCGCGTTCGACCTGCTTGCGCTCCACGGGCACACGCTCAGGCACCTTCTCCTCGGTCAGTGCCGCGCGCACGCTCTCCTTGATGACCGGCTCGTCCTCAAAGACCTCGTCGACGATATCCCAAGGGGGCAGTTCCTCGTCATCCTCAACTTTCTCGGCAACAGCAGCCTTAACCTTGGCGAGTGCTACAGCCGTGTTGGCACCGTGCTCCTCGGCGACTTCCTCGACCACACGCGTCACGGTGTCGATGACTTCCTTGCCCGATACCCCCGTGTCGCACTGCAGCAGGCCATCGGGAATGAGCATGCGATCCTCGCCGGCAATCTTGCGCTTCTTATCCACATAGCCGATCTCCATGGTGCTTGCACGCACGATTGCATAGCTCGGCACCTTTTGCGAGGGATTCGGCAGAATGGCGTAGTGGCGCGCAATGTCGTTGCGCACCTCGCCCTCTTCGCGACCCACCTCGTGCATAAAAGCCTGCTTGGAGCCCAGCAGCATCACGGCAAACCAGCGGGCATCCTCATCGTCATCAAAGTCCGCCACAAGCACGTCAGTGGACTCGGCTTTCTCGGCCTTGGTAAGTTCGGAAGAGATGAACTCCGCAATCTGCTGAGACAGATCCACGAACTCACGCTCACCAAAGAAATAGCCCTTGAGCTCGCCGCCGAATGCGGAGTTCTCGGCAAACGTGGCACGCTTGTTATCAGCCGAGGTACGAGCGCGCCGCAGGTGCGTGGTTACGAAATTACGCACGGTGCGGCTCTCGATATCGAGCTCGCGCTGGCTCATAACGTTGACGGCAGAGTCAAAGTCCAGGATATGCAGAATCGCGTGATTGATTTTCATATACGGCATTCCGTTCTAGATCGATTTCGGCACGAACCAGTATAGCGGTCGATCCCGCCCCAGGCGCATCGAAGATTGGTGCATCGGGGACAGGTTGCTTTGCACCAATGGTTAGCGCAGGAGCTCGGACTGCCAAGCCTCGAGCTGTTCTGCCAAGCTCTTGCCGGCAGCGGGCATGTCGATCTGGGGACGTTTGGGCAGAAGCGCACACTTAAGAATCGCAACGATAGTCTGCGAGACAAAGCGTCGCGTATCCTTGTCAAAGCCTTGCGCAGCCTGGAGCATCACGGGCAGGCTCTCGCGCAGATTCCCAGCGATATCCGCAAACCGCTCAGCACCCGTAGCCTCAAGCACGGAGAACAACGCATCTACAAAACGCTCGCGCTCGTTAGGCGACACCGCAAGCAGCATCTCGCGAATGGAGCCATCAACGTATCGAGCACCGGCGGACAGGCGCTCACAGTACACGAAGTCGCGACCATCAACCACCCAGCTAAAGGGATTATGCTGAAGCAGGCTGAACTCGGTGCTCTCAACGATGGCATAGTCCTCCTGTGTCTCGAACATCATGCCAAAGATCGACGACCGAGGTAGCGTCTTGTCGATTCGACCGGATAGATCGGCGAAGGCGTTGCCGCTCAGAAACTCCTCGACGAAGCCCGGACCATCATGGGAATACGCCCGTTCGATTCGCTCACGGGCGACATCGGGGCACATCGCCGCACCGTACACCGCAAGGTTTCCACCCTTGGAATGACCTCCGCACAAAAGCGGCCCGTCAATCGCATCCGCCGCCTCGTCTACATAACGCGCCGCGGATTCCTGGGCCGGCACAGGACACCGGAACGCCATGTTAAAGTCCTCTTTCCAGCCCACAATCGTGCTGTCGGTCCCCCGGAAGGCAAGATAGCTAAACCCCGCCGGAAATCGGAACGTCATGGCCGCAAACTGCTCCGTTGTCTCGGCATCACTCACGCTACGATAGCCGCAAACACGAACGCCACGGTAGCGAGGGCTTGCTGCCACAGCCTCCAACAGGGCACGACTCCCCTCCGGATCCCACAGGTCGCCAATCATGTCTTGGTAGCACTCGGCGCGCAGCAGCTCGCGTACGTCTAGGCCCTGCCAGTTCGTCAGCTCCGCCATATCACCCGGCAAACGCAAATAGGACAACCACGCAAAGACCAGGCTATCCACCGCGCAGAACGGCCGTTCCTCAAACGGATCAAACGCTGTCTGGGCATAGGTCAAAAAATTAGGCGAATCCGACATGGCCCTCCCATCAACTATGGTGCATTGGGGTGGTGCAAAGTAACCTGACCCCCCGCACTAAAAAGGCGCCCGGACCGTGTGGCCCGGACGCCTTTCATTGTAGCCTGTTGCCCAAAAGAGCTTGATTTAGCAGGAGAAGTCGACGCTGTCGATGATGTCCTTGAGGGCCTTGGCGGAGGCGGTGAGCTCATGCTGCTCGTCATCGTTCAGCGGCACGGGGACGCGGCAGACGACGCCGTCGCGGCCAACGACCGTCGGCATGGAGATGGCCAGATCGGACAGGCCATACTCGCCCACCATGAGCGAGGAAACGGGCAGAACGGTCTGCTCATCACGCATAACGGCGGTGCAGATGCGCTTGACGGCCATGGCGACGCCATAGTAGGTGGCGTGCTTCTTCTCGATGATGGTGTAGGCGGAGTTCTTAACGTCCTCGGCGATGCGCTTCTCGGCGGTCTCATGCTCCAGGTGGCCGTGAAGCTCGCAGAAGGTGTTCAGCGGCACGCCGGCAACCTGGGCGCTGGACCAAGCGACAAACTCGGAGTCGCCGTGCTCACCCATGACATAGGCCTGAACGTCGCGCGGGTCAACCTCGACGTGGGCACCAAGCATCTGCTGCAGACGGCCAGTGTCGAGCACGGTGCCGGAGCCGATGACATGGCCCTCGGGCAGGCCGGACATCTTGATGGCAGCATAGGTCAGAACATCAACCGGGTTGGAGACGATTAGCAGAATGCCGTCGAAGCCGGACTTCTTAATCTCGGGGATAATGGACTTAAAGATGTTGACGTTCTTGTTGACCAGGTCCAGGCGGGTCTCACCGGGCTTCTGGGCAGCGCCAGCGGTGACGACGATCATGGCGGCGTCGGCGACATCGGAATAATCGCCGGCGTAGATCTTCATCGGCTCGGCAAACGTCATGCCGTGCGCGATATCCAGAGCCTCACCCTCGGCGCGGTTCTTGTCCACGTCGATGAGGACCATCTCGGAAAACAGACCGCTCTGCATCAGAGCGAACGCCGAAGACGAACCGACGAAACCGCAGCCGACAATAGCGACCTTCTTCTCGTTAACCATTAGAAACTCCCATCTCTCTCCACAAACAAGCCGCCCGGGAACGACCCGAGCGGCTTGCCGTAATCCCAATACATCCAATCGGGACTTTGATTATGCTCCTATTCGCAGCCAAAAATCGACCGTTTACCGAAATTGTTTGCAGAATTCGTAAAATAACTGCACGAAATCGGTTTCGAGCTATTGACGAGCCGAAATAGCTTTCTAATACAGGCCCGCCTCGCGAATGGCCTCGACAGCCAAAGCGATCTGATCGGGCGGCAGGACCAGCGCCATGCGCACGTGCCCCTCGCCCGAAGGGCCAAAGCTCGCGCCCGGCGTCACCACAACGCCGGCCTTCTCCATGAGCTCCTCGCAAAACGCCATGGAATCGGTGCGACCACCGGGAAGCTTGGCCCACACAAACATAGAGCCATGCGCGTTGGGACGCTCCCAGCCCAGGCCCTCAAGACCGTCGCACAGGGCATCGCGGCGCTCCTGGTACTTCAGACGCTGCGCCTCGACCTCATCGCGCGGACCGTTCAGGCAGGCGATGGCGGCCTTCTGGATCGGGAAGAACATACCAAAGTCGATCTGGCCGCGCAGCTTGGCAAAGGCCGAGACCACATCCTCGCGACCGACCAAAAAGCCGATGCGCGCGCCGGTGACGTTAAACGACTTGGAGAGCGAGAAGAACTCCACGCCCACCTCGAGCGCACCGGGGTACTGCAGGAAGCTGCCACCCGGCTCACCGTCAAACACGATGTCGGAGTACGCGTTGTCATGAACGATCAACAGATCATGCTCGCGGGCAAAGGCGATAATCTCCTCGTAGACCTCGGGCGTGCCCACCGAGCCGACCGGGTTCGCGGGCAGCGACACGATCATATACTTGGCACGATCGGCCACCTCGGGATCGATACCCGCCACATAGGGCAGGTAATTATGCTCGGCAACCAACGGATAGTACTCGAGCTTGGCATCGGCGATCTTGGCGCCCGCCTCAAAGACCGGGTAACACGGATCGGGAACCAGAATGGTGTCACCCGGATCGAGCAGGGCCAGGCCCAAATGGCCCACGCCCTCCTGCGTGCCGTTGCACGACTGCACCATAGACGGCGTAATGCCCGAAACGCCAAAGCGACGCTCATAGTAATCGCACACGGCCTGCTTGAGTTCAGGCAGGTCGCGCAGGGCATACTTCCACATCTCGGGATCTTGGGCTGCCTGCGTGAGCGCCTCGACCACATGGTCGTACGGCTTAAAATCGGGCGTGCCCACGCTCATGTTGTAAATGGTCTTGCCCTGATCCTTCAGCGCGAGAAGCTTGTTGTTGAGCGAGGCGAAGACCTCCGCGCCAAAGCGGTCGAGACGCTGCGATGCCTGCATGGTGCCACCTTTCGATATGAAAAACGCGGCGCTCCGACAAGAGCGCCGCGCGATACGGGCCATCAGATTGCAAAAGTGTAACGCTTGCAACCCCCGTATTGGTTCAATTTAGCCAACCTTAGTCAACTGGATTGAGCGCATCGATCTGCGCAAGCCACAGACGCGAGCTAGCGTCACTCGGCATACGCCAATCGCCGCGCGGGCTGAGCGTCACCGAGCCCACCTTGGGACCATCGGGCAGGCAGCTGCGCTTAAACTGCTGGGCAAAGAAGCGACGGTAGAACGTACGTAGCCACGTGTGGACGGTCTTGGCGTCGTAGACGCCCTCGAAGCTCTTGAGCGCCATGCGGTAGATCTTGCCCGGCTCAAAGCCAAAACGCAGCAGGTAGTAGAGGAAGTAGTCGTGCAACTCGTACGGACCCACCAAATCCTCGGTCTTCTGCGCAATCTCGCCGTCGCCCGTGGGCGGCAGAAGCTCGGGGGACACCGGCGTATCGAGGATATCGAGCAAGACCTCGGCAATGCGCCCGCCAAAGACATCGGCGGCATAGCGTACCAGATGGCGCACAAGCGTCTTGGGCACGCTCGCGTTGACGGCGTACATGCTCATGTGGTCGCCGTTATAGGTAGCCCAGCCGAGCGCCAGCTCCGACAGGTCGCCCGTGCCAATGACAAAACCGCCAGCCTGGTTGGCCAGATCCATCAGAATCTGCGTACGCTCGCGCGCCTGGCTGTTCTCGTAGGTCACGTCCTGCACAGCTGGATCATGCTCAATGTCCTTGAAGTGCTGCTCCACAGCCGCGTGGATCGAAACCTCGCGGAAGCTCACACCCAGGTCGCGAGCGAGCGACTCGGCATTCGACTTGGTGCGATGCGTCGTGCCGAAGCCGGGCATGGACACGGCTGTGATACCAGTGCGCGGCAGCCCCAGTGCATCGAAGGCACGCACGGTCACAAGCAGCGCTAGCGTGGAGTCCAAGCCGCCCGAAAGGCCGATAACCGCAGCCTTGGTACCCGTGTGGGCAAGGCGGGTCTTGAGGCCCGCAGTCTGCAGATCGAGGATCGTCTCGCAGCGCTCGGCCAAGTCGCCGTGGTCGGCCGGCACAAAGGGCGCGCGCGGGAAAACGCGGTCGATATCGCAGGCATCGCGCAGGACAGGTTCTTCGGCCAGCACGCCCTCAAACGAAAACTCAACGGTCGTGGCCTCCGGCGCATCGTCGGTGCGCGCCCACGTCGTCGAGCGACGGCGCTCGGCAACCAGGCGGTCAAGGTCAACGTCGGCGATGGCCATATCGCAGGTAAGCAGTTTGGTGGCGGCGAGCTTGGAGCCATTTTCGTAGATAAGGTTCTCGCCCGCAAAGACCATGTCGGTCGTGGACTCGCCCTCGCTCGCGTCCGCGTAGGCATAGGCGCAGTACAGGCGTGCGCTCTGGTTAGAGATGAGGCTGCGGCGGTAATCCGCCTTACCGATAATCTCGTCCGAAGCCGACGGATTGAGGATCACCGTCGCACCGGCAAGCGCCATCTCGGTCGAAGGGGGCGCCGGCACCCACAGGTCCTCGCAGACTTCAACGCCCAGCACCATATCCTCGGCACCCTCATCACAGCAGCGGTAGACAAGCCCCGAACCCAGCGGAACCGGACCCTGACCGGCAAATTCAACCCACACGGGATCCGCAGGCGACGGAGCAAACCAGCGACGCTCATAGAACTCGCCATAGTTGGGCAGATACTTCTTAGCCGTAAGACCCAAAAGCTCACCCGCACAGCACACGGCGGCGCAGTTGTAGATGTTTTCAGCCACCGCAACGGGCAAGCCAACGGTAAAGACGATCGGCAGCTCACGGGTTTCATCGAGGATGTGCACCAGCGCTGCTTCGCAGGCATGCAGCAGCGTGCGGTTATGGAACAGATCGGCCGCGGTATAGCCGGTCAAGTTAAGCTCGGGCAGTACCAGCGCGCGAACGCCACGCCCGGCAGCATCGCGAACAGCCGCCAGCGCAACCTCGGCATTGCCCTCGACATCGGCCACGCGAATCCGCGGCGAGGCCGCCGCCACACGCAAAAAGCCATCAGACTGAGAAAGGTGAAGATTCATAAGAATGCTCCCGTGCGTAAACGCTATTCAACACAATTAGCAAGCCCTATTGTAGTTCAACCGCCGGGTGGAACCGCATCCCACCAACTTGGTGAGCAATTGATGAGTTGATGGTATCTGTTAAATGTCACGTACGATTCACATCTGGTGGGTACCCTGATGGCTACACGAAACGAAGCAGATTTACACCGGGAGGACCCCGTATGACAACCAAGTACACCGACGCGCCGCGCACGCGCGTCATGACGCCGGCATCGCTCAACAACGGCGTACACGAGAACCATTCCATTGGACAGACCATGGCCATCGCGCCCAAAAAGGGCCTGTTCGACGACATTTCCATTCCCCAGATCATCGCCGGCGCCGCAGCTGCCGCCACGAGCGTGGCGCTTGCTTCAAAGATCGGCATTGCCGGCTCGGTGATTGGTGCCGCTGTGAGCTCAGTCATCACTGTTGTGTCCTCGCAGGTCTATCGCCACTTTATCTCCGCCAGCGCCGAAGCAATCAAGGGCACGCATGCCGCTGTCGACTACCCTGCCGGCGCCTACGAGCCCGTTGAGCCCGATGTCGAGGAGCACCTAGGTGGCGCCGCGACCACGCAGGAGATGCGCCAGGTTGCGGGACGCGCGACCACGGCGCGCGTCGCCCCCAACAGCCTGCGCGCCAAGGCGGCGGCAGAGCGCAGCCAGACACAAAAGAAGGTCATCGTCTTCTCGATCGCCATCGCCATCGTCGCGGTCATCGCCTGCGCCGGCGCCATCCTTATCACCACTGCCGGTGAGGGTCTGGGCGAGCGTCCCGAGCCAATCCTGTCGTCGCGCACGACCGAGAGCGATGCAAATGGCAACACTCAGCCGCAGGATCAGCAGGCACAGACGGACGACACGCAAGACAGTCCTACCTCTGCCAATTCGTCCTCGAACACCCAAAACCAATCGCAGGGCACCGATTCCTCTATGGCCAACAGTGGCACGCCGTCCGGCACGACCGACTCAAGCCAAACGACTGACGGTTCACAGCCGAACACGGGAGGCCAGACGAGCGACACCACGTCGGGAACGGGCACGGCAGACAGTAACAACACCAACAGCTCGAGCGGAACCGCTTCCGGCACGGCATCTGACAACTCGAGCCAAGGCACGGCATCGGGCAACTAAGCACGTTTGCCTCTCATAGATAACCGACCTGTACAACGGGCGCGAATCGAAAGCGGTTCGCGCCCGTTTGCCTTGGGCGCCGCCATGGCGAACGCCATGCGATGGTAAGATGCTTTACATGTGTAAAGAGGAGATTTGCCATGAGCAAGACAATAATTAGGCCCACGCTTTCGCTGGGCAACCACATCTATCTGTATCGCCTGCTGCGCGATGCGATTGGATGTGGCAAGCAAACGTTTATGACGCAGGTCGAGGAGGCGCTCGCCGCTGGCGACATGACCGCTTATGACCTGGGCTTCGAGTCCACGCGCGAGTTGCTCGAGGAACTCGACGACTGCATTAAGCTGACCGTCTTTAAAGGCGGCCGCCTGTATGCCACGGTCATCGCCAACGAGGCCTGGGATGCTGCGCTTGCCAAGGGCGAGGACAAGCCCAAGACCGCCAAGGGCGCCAAGCAGTCCTACAAAAAGAAAAAGCGCGGTGAGAAGGACCTCAAGGCCGTGCGCCCCAAGCACGTTAAGCGTCCCGAGCCCGAAGCCATGGTTGAAGCCGCGCCGGAACCCGAGCCCGAGACAGAGATCGAAGTCGCTATTGAGGTAACGGCAGAAGCCGAAACCGAAATCGCCGCCACGACCGATCCCAAAGTCATATCCGAGCAGGAAGCCACTGTGGAGCTCAACGAAGCGCCCAAGTCGACAACCGAAGAAGCCGCTGACCAACCCGAGCCGCCTGCGTTCCAAAACAGCGATGTCTTTGGCGACGAGGCCGAGGACGATCAGTCCGACGAGCCCACAGATCAAGACGCTACCGAGACGGCGCCGGAACCCGAGACGCCGCAGCCCGCCATCTCGCTCACGGTCGTCTATGACCCCGAGAATGCCAATGCCGGCATCACCACCATGGCATCCACGCCCATCGAGGCAAAGTCGAGCGTCGAGAATGAGAGCGCGACGCAGGTTGAGGTTGAAACTGAAGCTGCAGACGCGCCCGTCACCGTGAAGCCCGCAGATTCCACAATCAAGCCGAAGACGACGCTGGAGTTCGCACCCGTCATCGAATCCGTGCCCGCCTCTGCTTGCGACCAAATTCCCGCACCGGCACCGGCTTCGGTACTCGCAGAGGCCCCAACCCCCGCACCCGTAGCGCCCGCCATCCCCGAGGACTTCCCCGTCGATTTCGCAACCGAGGTCTTCTGCCCCGGCCCGCTTCTGCACCAGCTGTCGACCTATCTCCCCTACGGCGCCGATACCCTCGGCATTGTCGGCGAGTACTACTGGATCGCCCGCGAGCGCGGTACCATCGAGGCCGCGCGAAACCGCGCAAGCTTCCCCCTGCGCTACACGCAGGCCGGCGAGCGCCGCGAGGTTGCCGTGCGCATCCGCCGCAATACCACCGGTGGCCTCGGATCCACCTGGGCCATCGATAAAGTCGAGCCTTCTACCAAGTAACAAAAAGGGACGATAACCCCAAGGTTATCGTCCCTTTCTCGTTAGGTCACCTGAGCTCGACTAATCGCGCGTCAGCTTGCGGTGAATACGATGCGGCTGGGCTGCGTCCTCGCCCAGGCGCTCGATGCGGTTGGCCTGATAGGCCTCGAAATTGCCCTCAAACCAATACCAGTTGCCCGGATTCTCGTCGGTGCCTTCCCACGCCAGAATGTGCGTAGCGACGCGGTCCAGGAACATGCGGTCGTGGCTAATGACCACCGAGCAGCCCGGGAACTCGAGCAGCGCCGCTTCGAGCGAGGACAGCGTCTCGACGTCGAGGTCGTTCGTGGGCTCGTCGAGGAGCAGCAGGTTTCCGCCCTGCTTGAGCGTGAGCGCCAGGTTCAGACGGTTGCGCTCGCCACCGGAGAGTACGCCGGCGCGCTTCTGCTGGTCCTGGCCCTTAAAGCCAAAGCTCGCCACATAAGCACGGCTCGGAACCTCGGTCTCGCCGACCATCATGTGGTCCAGGCCGTCCGAGACGACCTCCCACAGGTTCTTATCGGGGTCGATGCCAGAACGGTTCTGATCGACATAGGAGATCTTGACGGTCTCGCCCACCTCGAGCTCGCCCGAAGTCAGCGGCTCCAGGCCCACGATGGTCTTGAACAGCGTGGTCTTGCCCACACCGTTGGGGCCGATGACGCCCACAATACCGTTGCGCGGCAGGGTGAACGATAGGTCGTCGATGAGCACACGGCCATCGAACTCCTTGTGCAGGTGATGAGCCTCGAGCACCTTGTTGCCCAGACGCGGGCCCACGGGGATGCGGATGTCGGTCCAGTCGAGCTTCTGGCTTGCGCGGGCCTCGGCCTCCATCTCCTCATAGCGAGCCAGACGGGCCTTGTTCTTGGCCTGGCGAGCCTTGGGCGAGCTGCGTACCCACTCGAGCTCGGCCTCCATGCGCTTGGCGAGCTTGGCGTCGCGGTTGCCCTGCGCCTCGATACGGGCGGCCTTGGTCTCCAGATACGTGGAGTAGTTGCCCTTGTAGGGATAAAGGTGACCGCGGTCTACCTCGCAGATCCACTCGGCAACGTTATCCAGGAAGTAGCGATCGTGCGTGACGGCAAGCACCGCGCCCTGGTAGTTGTGCAGGAAGTGCTCGAGCCACAGGATCGATTCGGCGTCCAGGTGGTTCGTGGGCTCGTCGAGCAGCAGCAGGTCGGGAGCCTCGAGCAGCAGCTTGCACAGGGCCACGCGACGGCGCTCGCCGCCGGAAAGCACGTTGACCGGCATGTCGGAATCGGGCAGCTGCAGGGCGTCCATGGCCTGGCCGAGCTTGGAATCGATATCCCAGCCGTCGGCGGCGTCGATCTCGTCCTGGAGCTTGCCCATCTCGGCCATGAGGGCGTCCATGTCGCAATCCGGGTCGCACATCTCCTCGCCGATCTTGTTGAAGCGATCGACCTTGGCAATCATGTCGCCAAACGCCATGCGCACGTTCTCGATGACGGTCTTGTCATCGTCGAGCGGCGGCTCCTGCTGCAGGATGCCCACGGTGTAGCCGGGAGTGAGCCTGGCATCGCCGTTGGAGACCTCCTCGATGCCGGCCATAATCTTGAGCAGGGTCGACTTGCCCATACCGTTGGGGCCCACGACGCCGATCTTGGCACCGGGGTAGAAGCTCAGGGTCACGTCGTCAAGGATCACCTTGTCGCCATGGGCCTTGCGAGCCTGATACATCTGGTAGATAAACTCTGCCATTTGCCTGTTCTATCCTTTCTACCTGCTGTTTCCCTATTCTTGATTCGCTTTAGTGGAAACGAAATGAGGGAACCAGCTCTGAAACGTAACGAAAAAGGGGCATGGTTGCCCACACCCCCTAATACTACCTGGGAAAAGTCCCCCGGAACATACTATGAACTGCGTACGCTAGTTTTCCGCAACCTTAACGAGCGGCTCGCTGCGATTTGCGCCACAACAGATACGAGTAGACGTAAACGGCTCCAACCGAACCAAACGCCAGAGCCGCAATCACCGCGGCGACGACTTCACTCGAAAGCACGCTGCCTGCCACGCCCATCACAATCAGGCCAATACCCAGCACCATAAAGCAGGCGCCGCCAAAACGCTGCGTACGGCGCCAGTTCTCGGGATCGGCAAGCGCCCAGGGTGTCTTGATACCGAGCGTATAGTTCTGCTTCACACGCGGCAAGTAGTTGCCTACGCCGATGAACAGCAAACCGACAACACCGGAAATCAGCACGTTAACCGAACCGACCGCCGGCACTACGCCCCAGACCGTAAGCTCTCCCAGCCAGCTTATGGCGCACATGAACAAGGTGAAGGCGATTACGAAGCCCTGGTAGAACTTGCCCGAGGTTCGATATGCCTCACCTTTGGGGTCGATGCGCGGCACCATGCAGAACATTGCGAGAAGCGCCAGAGGCAGCACGCCGAGCGCGGAGGCCATCCAACTAGGACCCCAACCGTCGACGGCGCCGTTCGCGCCCCAGTGCGTGGGAATCTGTGCAGGCAGGCTCGGCATCACCATGAGGTGCGCTACAACATTAATAGCGCAGACCACAACAAGCATGGCCCACACGCGCGACGATACCCCCGTGGCGTGAATGCCCTTGTTTTCGTTATTCATCCTTATCACCTTCCGTGTTTGTAAAGCCCATAAACCAACCGATCAAGTCCTGCATGACGGTGGTGTTTAAGCTGTAAACGATGTTTTGGCCATGACGTTCGTCGGTCACCAACCCGGCGTTTTTGAGCGTCGCCAAGTGATGGCTCAACGACGGCTTACTGATGTCAAAATGCTCGGCAAGCTCCCCGGCCGTGCAATTGCCCTCGCGCAGCAGTTCCAAAATGTGACGCCGTGTAGGATCGGCCAGCGCCTTAAAACCCTCTCCCGGCACAAGACCTCCTCTCATCATCTCTCATGACGCGCACATTATACTCGATATTTAGATGTTTGTCTAACTATCTAATATTGTATTCAAAAAAATAGCCGCCTCCGCGTAATGCGAAGACGGCCACTTCTCACGCTACAAACGTGTTTTGGAGTTGGCCAACCCGCTGCAACGGGTGCCATCTGCTTCAATCTTATGCGAACCCCGATCCCATTTCAACAAGCCCAAGGGCTCAAATGGAATCGCGATAACACCTATAATGGCGATAGCTAAAACACGATTCGCTTCCCCATCGGAGGATGTCTATGACCGAAACCGCTGCCGCTCTCGTCGAGACACGCGACACCAAGCTCGAGATCATCATGGGCCGCGAGGCACTCGATAAGCTCGCCGATGCTACGGTGTTGGTGCTCGGCTGCGGAGGCGTGGGCTCCAACTGCTGCGAGGCACTCGCCCGCGGCGGCATTGGTCATTTCGTCATTCTGGACAAGGACATCGTCGCGCCCAGCAATATCAATCGCCAGGCTATCGCCTTTCACAGCACCATCGGCAAGCGCAAGGTCGATGTTATGGAAGCCATGATCCACGACATCAATCCCACCGCCACCGTTATCAAACGCACCGAATACCTGCTGAGCGACAACATCGACGAGTTCTTCGCGAGCGTTTTGGAGCAGACGGACGGCAAGCTCGACTACGTCGTCGACGCCATCGACACCATCTCGGCCAAGCTCACCATTGCCAAATATGCTCAGGACCACGACATTCGTTTGGTTAGCTCCATGGGCGGGGCCAACAAGCTCCATCCCGAGTGCCTCCGCTTTGCCGACATTTTCGATACGGTACGTGACCCCATGAGCCGGATCATGCGCAAAGAATGTAAGAAGCGCGGAATCAAGAGTCTGCACGTGCTGTTTAGCTGCGAGGAATCGGTTAAGACCCAACCCCGCGACCCGTCCAACATCCACGAGCGTACCGAGTTGGGTACCGCTAGTTTTATGCCGCCCATCATGGGTCAGATGATTGCCGGCGAGGTTATCCGCCAGATCAGTGGACGCGGCACCGAGCGTGTGCGCGCCGACGGCCAACGCCTGGACTAGCGGAGTGCGCCGAGATGGAGCCCCGGTTATTTGATGCACACTGCCATCTTGATTTGATGGCTCACCCGGACGCCGTTGCCGATGAGGCGACGGCACTGGGCTTGGGCCTATTTGATTGCGGCGTCGATCCACGTGACTTTTCGGCCGCAAACGAGCGCGCCCATCGCCAACCAAGCATCATCGCCGGCATTGGGCTTCACCCCTGGTGGCTTGCCGACGGTCGCTGCGGTCCTGCCGAAATCAATCTGCTTTGCGAAGTTGCAGCCCAAGAGCGCTACATCGGCGAGGTGGGACTCGACTTTTCTGCGCGCTTTGCCGGAAGCGAGCCGCTGCAAACACAGGCACTTGACCGGCTCTGCGAGGCTCTCGCGCAACATCCTCTTACCGGGCGTGTGATATCAATTCACGACGTTCGTTCGGCAGGAGCCGTACTGGACGTCCTCGAATCGCATGGACTACTCATCCCAAACCCCGACTCCCCCGCTATCATCTTCCACTGGTTTAGCGGTACTTCGGACGAACTCGTCCGCGCGCGTAATGCGGGCTGTTATTTTTCCGTGAACGAGCGCATGCTCGCCACCAAGCGCGGTCGCGAATACGCCCGACAGATCCCACTCGATCGTTTACTGCTCGAGACCGATGCGCCGGCGGAGGCAAACACCGAAACAAGCGCACAGTCGCTTATCAGATCGCTCACATGGACCTCAGAACGCATCGTCTCACTCAAAAACCGCGACGCAGAGTGCATCGAGTCGGCAGTTTTAGCAAATGCGCACTCTGTTTTTGACCTTCGCTAGCCCCGGTGGGCAAAAAATGCCAAATATGAGTACTGTTGCAAATCCAGTCACATTATTTTACGGCAAAATAGTGCCTTGATAATGTACAGCTATCCATTATCAAGGCACTTTAAGGTGGTTAAAGTCATTTTTAGCAGGTTTTAATCACTCGCAGACACCCAACTAGGCCCTCAATAGCCTCATTTCGCTGTTACTAAATTAGTGACAGTACTCATATTTAGCATTTTTTGTCCATGGAGTCCCGGGGGGCGACAATTCGACTCCCCGGGACTGCTCACCTATTCGGAAATCGGCACTCCATGGCCCCAGGAGCCTTCCATGCCGCATACGGTCGAAGCAAACCCCGCCGCAAAGTCGAGTGCACGCTCGATGGCCTCGGCACCATCCTCGCCACGCTTGACGGAATCGAGATAACACATCAGGAACGAAGTCAGGAATGAGTCGCCCGCACCCATGGTGTCCTTCATATCCGTTACCGGCTTAGCCAGTTGGCGGTAATAACGATCGCCATCATAGGCAATGCAGCCCTCAGCGCCAGCCGTTGCCGATACGAAACGCGGACCTAGGCTCCTCACCCATGCCAGACGCTCGCGAATCTCATCCTCACTCGCGGCGTCTGCCGCGCTAAAGAACGCGAAGTCAACGTAGGGAGCAATCTGCTCGTAGTACTCGTCGGTCGAATCGTCCGAGAAGTCAAACGAAACCGTGATGCCCGCGGCCTTCAACTTGGGAAGTTCACGCTCGGTAAAGCAATAGTTGCCCGAGTGGACTACGTCGAACTGCTTCACGTACGCAAGGTCAAAGCGATCGAGCACATAGCGCGCATCACCACGGATGCCGCCCTCATTGGAGCCAAGGAAAACACGGTCGCCGTTAACGACGGTCACGCGTGCCGCACCGTTCTCGCCGATGAGCTGCTTGCACTTGGCAAGCTCAACGTCCTCATCCTCAAGACTCGCAATCACATGCTCAGCAGCAGCGTCATTACCAAAGATGCCCATATACGCGGAGCGCGCGGCGCCGCACTTCTTGGCATACACGGCAAAGTTCACCGCATTGCCACCCGGATACACTGTGTGGATATGCTCGTAGCAGTCGACGACGTTGTCGCCAAACCCCAGTGCGCTCACGTTAAATGCCATGACGCCGCCCCTCTCTCTTATGCCAACGGAACCACTGTTGTGACAGCAGTACCGCCCAGAATCTACGCGAGTTCCAGCAGCTCCGGCAGCTGGTCGATAATCTTGTCCGCGGCATCCTGGCTAAAGCCAAAGCGCTCCTCGCGCTTGGCAATAACTGTCAGGCCGGCTCGCTTGCCAGCGGTGATGCCAGGCACCGAATCCTCAACGCAGCAGCAGCGATTCGCGGGCAGCCCCAGCAGGTCCAGCGCATGCAAGTAGATGTCGGGCTCGGGCTTGCTCTCCTTAAACTGCTCGCCGCTCACCACATACTCAAAGGCATCCGACAGCCCGCATGCGTTGAGCACTTCCTCGATGCTAACCATGGGAGACGAGCTGGCAAGCGCCACGCGAACGCCACGGCGCGGCAGCTCTCGAATCGTATCCACGGCGCCTGGGTTAATCAAAGCCTGATAGTCGCGCGGACGCTCATGCGCCCACTCGTCCCAACGGGCCAACGCTTCCTCGCCAGTGAAGTGCCCCTTACCGGCGCGCTCAAACCAATCGACCAGCATATGCAGGAAGAACTGATGCGAGGTACCGACCTGCCCATTCAACTCCTCTTGAGTCAGATTAAGCCCAAGCTCCTTGGCAAACGCGGCAGTCTCGCCCAGGTAGTAATACTCGGTATCGACAATGACGCCGTCCATGTCAAAGATAACGGCGTCGAACGGAAATGCGGACACGGCACCCTCCCTAACAAAAGGGCGCCTGCAAGCAGGCGCCCAAACCATGCATTATCGGCGATTCTAACCCAGCAGCTTATCCAGCGCCATTGCAATACCATCTTCGTTGTTATCGGCGGTCACCATCTGGGCCACAGCCTTAACCTCATCGACGGCGTTACCCATGGCAACACCGGTGCCGGCCCACTCAATCATGGACTTGTCGTTCTGGCCGTCGCCAAACGATACGACCTCGCTGGCATCGATGCCGAGTTTGGGCAGGGCACCCTCGAGCGCACGGGCTTTGTCGATACCGGGCGCCGTGTACTCAAAGTACCAGTCGGCCGTAAACATGCCCGAAAGCGTCTGCTTAAAGGGCGCATACATCTCCTCGTAATGCGCCTGCAGGTAGGCCGGATCGCCCGCCGTCAGCAGCTTGTCCACGGGATAAGCATCAGCGACCTCATGCAGGCTCTCGACCTCGCGGATCTTAAGATCGCACGCATCGCGCTCGTATTTGACGATGTTTTTCTGCGAGCCGTCAGGCAGCGTGATCATGCAGCGGTACGAGTCCTCTACGTGCAAATCGCGACCGAGCGAAATCATAGGGATCACGTCAAAATTACGCAGGTGATCAATCAGGCGATGCAATTCGTCGGCAGGCATAGCCTGATCGAACAGCACTTCGTCGGTCTGGGCATCGACGACGTGAGCGCCGTTAAAGGCCACCAGCAAACCATCATGACTCTGAAGGTCGAGCTCCTGCGCCAAGGCGTGCAGCCCCCATGCGGGACGGCCCGAAGCCAAAATGAGCTTAATGCCCGACTCCTGCGCCGCGAGCAGCTTCTCGCGCGTACACGGGCTAATCACTTTCTGGTCGTTGGTGAGCGTACCGTCGATATCCATTGCGATGGCTTTAATTGCCATATGTGCCTCCTTGCATCGTTTTTATCGCGCACTATCTTATCCGAGCCGGGGCACGTTCGCATAGCGTGGCGCGTGACGGTTGCAAAACCACCCCATTTGAAACAAAGGCAAAAAAGTACTTGCAAAGACGCGTTCCGACATATAAGTTGATAAAAGACCGCCGTTGCGGTTTTAAGTAGATCGAGCATATTCAGTTTCAGTTTTCAGCATGTAAGAGAAGGAAGATCGGCAAAGTACAACCCCAAACGCAATGACAACTTAATGAGGTAACTGCCACATGTGAGGCACCCAGGACATTGCTGTCTCGATTTTGAGCACGATGCCTTCCGCCTTGCACGGGCCGTTCCATCCCGCCCCTGCAGCAACTGCCTCACGGGCTCATTGAAAACCGCATAGCACCCCAACGTCAGCACATCACCCACGGCAAGCACATCACTCACGACAACCAACACATCAACAAACAGCACGAACATCAACCGATTGGAGAAGCTATGACAAACCACCACGCTGAAGACGGCGATAAGAATAGCATTCTGGATGCCCGCATTGAGCGAGCATATGCAAACGAATATGACGCCGCCTTTGCCGCCGCGACCATAAAGAACTACGCGTCGCTACCGCTCGCGACGATCTTGGCCGACCACCCTCAACTGCTGAAGCGCTGCACAAAGATCATGGGCGACCCCGACATTCGCAAGCTGACAGGCCCCTATGCCCCAAAACGCGACAACGATTCGTACGTTCTTACCGTAGGCTGCCTAGCCCATATGCTTACGGCGCTCGACACGAAACTCAAGCTCGAATGGGAACCCGACGAGCGTCATGAACTCGAAAGTAAGCGGAACACCCTGCGCACCGCACTGTTCCTTCCGTTGGACGGCCTCAAGCGCTGCAACGTCGAGCTCAATACACAGGCGCTGCAAAAGCCCGGGACCACGGGGCAGAAAACTCCAAGATCCCATGCGGCCATCGTCGACCGCAACCGATATAACCGCATGACCGCGCACTTTTCTGCCGAGGGAGCAGCCATAAGGACGCTGATCGACCTGCTGTGCCTCCTGAACATCAACGAGCTATTTGAGGGCTATCTCGCCCTTGTTCCCGCGACGGCACCCAAGTCGGTAGCAAAGATCATCGAGACCTGCAGACGCCAGTTTGAGCGCCATCGCAATGGCAGCGAGATGAACGCCAGCATCGCGCAGTACTACGCGGCTCATTACAAAAATGACGGATGTGCCCCTATCGAGCATCAGCTGCGGCTCGCCTACACCACGCCCGTCGCAACGCTCCATCGCTTTGGAACCCTTGGCGCTTGCGAGCCGCACGGACAGGCAGCCTGCCCCACAACCGAGCTCGATCTCAGGCTCGGACGAACCCTGTAGCCCGCCAGCCCCTCCGCGGGCAGCGACTCTATTCCACAACACCACCAACAGAAAGGAGTCCTCATGGACACCAATCATTCCCCCATCATCAGCCCCCTCACCATGCGTGAATCCGCCCGAGGTATCACGCTCACCAGCATTTACGATGAGATGCTCGCCCGTCGCGAGCTCTCCGTCATGGGAAACATCGAAACCCCGATGGCCCACGACCTATGCCAGCAGATCCGCCTGCTCGATGCCACCGACCCCAGCCGCCCCATCACCATATTTGTCGCCAGCGCCGGCGGAAGCGTGCGATCGGGTCTTGCAATCTATGACGCCATGCGCCTCGCATCGTGCCCCATCCGCACCGTCTGCTTGGAATTCGCCGCGTCCATGGGCGCCGTGATCTTTATGGGCGGCGACGATCGCCGTATGGCGCCCCATGCAGAGCTCATGATTCACGACCCACTGATCCCCCAGGGGGCAGGCGGCTCGGCACTTGCGCTGCAGGAAACCAGCCGGCGTCTCATGCAGACCCGCAAGACCCTCACGCAAATCCTCTCGGACCGCAGCGGCCTCACGCCCAAGCGCATCCAGTCCCTCACTGCAAAAGACACCTACCTTTCGGCCGAGCGCGCCGTCGAGCTCGGCTTTGCCCACGAAATCCTCTCGACCACCAAGGAGGTCGCCCATGTCTAACCTCACCAGCCGCCTCGCCGCATCTGAGTCCGCATCGTCCACCATCCTCGCCAAGGATCGAACGCTTTCCTGCGACACCCGCCAAACGGGACTCAACAACAACGCACTTGTGATCGGCCCCTCGGGAGCCGGCAAGACCCGAAACGTCCTCAAGCCCAACCTGCTGCAAATGAACGCAAGCTACATCGTGCTCGACACCAAAGGCACGCTCTGTCGCGAAGTGGGACCCGTGCTGGCAGCCCACGGTTACCGCGTGCAATGTCTCAACTTCGCCGACCTCAACACCGTCCCGGCCCTTGCGCCCGGCATCGAGCGCTGCGGCTACAACCCCCTGAGGCACATTCGCCGCAAGGCGGACGGCAGGTCCAACCAGCAGGACATCCTCTCGGTGGCAAAGGCCATCTGCCCCATCGAGGACAACAACCAGCCTTTTTGGGATCATGCGGCGGCAAACCTGCTGTCGTGTCTTATCGCCTACGTCACCGAACAGCTACCCGCCGACGAGCAGACGATCAGCTCGGTCATCAAGCTGATCGAGCACCTGCAGGACGGCGCCACGGGTCGATTGTTTGACGACCTGATCACGACCGACCCCCAAAGCTATGCCCTCTCGCTATGGCGGCGCTACGCCATTACGCAAAATGCCGAGCGCATGCACGCGAGCATCGTCGGCATCCTTGCCGAAAAGGTCATGTGTCTGGGATTCGACGGTGCGGCACAGCTCTATCGTGAGTGCCATCAGGTGGACTTCGCTTCCATGGGACACACCCCCTGCGCCCTGTTTGTAACCGTGAGCGATATTGACCGCAATCTCGATCCGCTGACCGGCCTCTTTATTTCGCAGGCGTTTATGGGCCTCATTCGTGAGGCCGATAGGCAGCCCGACGGCAGCCTGCCCGTGCCCGTGCGCTTTATGCTCGATGACTTCGCAAATCTGCAGATCCCCCAGATCGACAACGTGCTCTCGATTATCCGAAGCCGCAACATCTGGGCAACGCTGCTGCTGCAGTCGACCAACCAGCTCGATGCGCTCTATGGCGAGGCACGCGCACGCTCCATCATGGGCAACTGCGACACACATCTGGTGCTGGCGTTCCAGGATCCCGAGAGTGCCCGGGTGTTTTCCGACCGCGCCGACGCGCTGCCCAGCACGCTCATGGCGACGCCGATCGATCGCTCGTGGCTCTTTGTGCGCGGTCGCACTCCCGAACAGGTCGAGCGCTTTAGGCTCGAAGACCATCCGCTCTACGGGGAGCTGTCCGAGGCGCAGCGAGGCCATGCGGAGGCCGAGATCTAGGCGCAGGGTTCTCGCGGCGCGCGGCGCCCCGGCGATGTTCCACAAAGGCCGTGCGCCCCGGGACTACGGCAAAGCAAAGGGGCCCGCATCCGATAGGATACGGGCCCCTGACTATAAGGCGCAATGCGTTAACAGCAGCGACTACTTGCGATGCGCACGATAGAACTCGATAAGCGCCTGGGTCGAAGCGTCCTGCTCGGCCTTGGCGGTGTCGTCGTGGAAGGCCGGGGTAATCTGCTTGGCAAGCTGCTTGCCCAGCTCGACGCCCCACTGGTCGTAGGAGTCGATGCCCCAGACCGTGCCCTCGACAAACGTGATGTGCTCGTACAGGGCGATGAGCTCGCCGAGCGCGAACGGGGTCAGCGTGTCGCCGAAGATCGAGGTCGTCGGGCGGTTGCCCTCAGAGCAACGGGCCGGGACGATCTGCTCGGGCGTGCCCTCGGCACGAACCTCGTCGGCCGTCTTACCAAAGGCGAGCGCCTTGGTCTGGGCCAGGAAGTTGCCCAGGAACAGCTCGTGGACATCCTGGCCGCTGTCGGTCGCAGGGTTGGCAGTGTTGGCGAAAGCGATGAAATCGGCCGGGACCACCACAGTGCCCTGGTGCAGCAGCTGGTAGAAGGCATGCTGACCGTTGGTGCCGGGCTCGCCCCAGAAGATCTCACCGGTATCGGAGGTCACAGCGCTGCCGTCCCAGCGGACGTGCTTGCCGTTGGACTCCATGGTGAGCTGCTGCAGGTAGGCCGGGAAGCGGTGCAGGTACTGGCAGTACGGCAGCACGGCATGGCTCTTGGAACCGAAGAAGTTGACGTACCAGACGTTGAGCAGGCCCATCAGCGCGACGGCGTTGTTCTCGAGCGGGGTGTTGCAGAAGTACTCGTCGATGACGTGGAAGCCCTCGAGGAACTGCTGGAAGCGCTCGGGGCCGAGCACGACGATCAGCGACAGGCCCACGGCGGAGTCAACGGAATAGCGGCCGCCAACCCAGTTCCAGAAACCGAAGGCGTTGGCGGGGTCGATACCGAAGGCCTCGACCTTCTCGAGTGCGGTGGAGACGGCGACGAAGTGCTTTGCCACGGCCTCGGCGTTCTGCTCATCGGAGCCGTCGATGGCGCCCTGAGCCTTGAGCTGCTCGAGCATCCAGGTCTTGACCTCGCGGGCGTTGGTGAGGGTCTCGAGCGTGGTGAAGGTCTTGGAGACGATGATCACGAGCGTGGTCTCGGGATCCAAGCCCTTGAGCTTCTCGGCCTGGTCGTTGGGGTCGATGTTGGAGATGTAGCGGCAGTCGATACCGGCGTCGGCATAGGGACGCAGAGCCTCGTAAGCCATGACCGGGCCCAAATCGGAGCCGCCGATGCCGATGGACACCAGGTGCTCGATCTTTTTGCCGGTAACACCCTTCCACTCACCGGAGCGTACGCGCTCGGCGAAGGCATACATGCGGTCCAGGACCTCGTGCACGTCGGCGACGACGTCCTGGCCGTCGACGATGAGCTGGCCCTTCTCGCTTGCCGGGCGGCGCAGCGCGGTGTGCAGGACGGCGCGGTCCTCGGTGGTGTTGATGTGCTCGCCGGAGAACATGGCGTCGCGGCGCTCCTCGAGCTTCACCTCGCGGGCAAGATCGCACAGCAGCTTGACGGTCTCATCGGTCACCAGGTTCTTCGACAGATCGAAGTGCAGGTCACCGGCGTCAAAGCTCAGCTTGTTCACGCGCTCGGCATCGGCGGCGAACCAGGCCTTGAGGTCGATACCCTCGGCCTCGAGCTTCTCCTGATGGGCCTCGAGTGCCTTCCAAGCGGCAGTCGACATAGCATCGATAGGTGCGGCAACAGTTGCCATAGAGTCCTCCTCAGCATACGGGCGCACGCCTCCATGCGCCCGGACATTCAGATGCCACTATTCTAGCGCAGGTCAAGACTATAATCAGCGAGCGTTGCCAATCGGCCCCCAAACGGCAACCGACCAAATAGGGACAGGTTTATTTTGGCAGGTCAAACGCTTTACCAATCAAAAATAACCCGTCTTTTTATGCCAAATATTAGGCCGCGGCACACACGCTGCCGAGCAACTCGCGCAGAGGAGACCCAATGCCCTCCAGCAATTCGGGAGCGATAATGGCAAAAACGGGAACCTCGCCGGCTCCCGCGACAGCAGGCACCTTGCCCTCCGAGACAATACATCCATAAGGGACAAAACCGTCTTCGCCGGCATCGAGCACGGCCATGCGACGCGCGAGTTCGCGCGCAAAGCCGGCAGTATCGGCATCGCCGATCGCCAGGACAAAGTCCACGCCTTCGTCGGTCGCCAGGGCCACGGCTTCGTCGATCAGTTCGTCTCCCCCGTCACCCTCAACCGAGCCGCAGCGAAAAAGCACGCGCTCGAGCAGAGCTCGATCAAGCGAGCCGAGCGCCGCCGAGACGAGCTCATCACGCGTATGCTTGTCTCCGCCCAGCACGACCAGCGCCTTGGTGCCACCGTAGTGAGCGACCAATCGTCCGCACCAGCGAGCCACGTCTCCATCCGCAACAAGGCGTGTCGGCATACCAAACCCATAATTGACCATCTTTCCCACAACCCTTCCGTGCGCATAGGCGGTATCAATCGTTAGGCTCATGCTACGAAGCAAGGTTTTCCGAGCTGTTTCGCACTCTTTAGAGCTGCGTTAAAAACCCGATCCAACCGCACGACCATACCTACCAAAACAAACCAGTCCCTTTTTGACAGGTTTTGACGATGTCCGGACGAGCGGGTATTATCGAACAGATATTCGATAAGAACATGTGTTTGATGGAGGGACACGGATGGCGCACGAGCAGCACACCTATATCTGCATCGACCTCAAGACGTTTTATGCCAGCGTCGAGTGCGTCGACCGCGGGCTCAACCCGCTCACCACCAACCTGGTCGTTGCCGACGAATCGCGCGGGCGCACAACCATCTGCCTCGCCATCACACAAGCCATGAAGGACTTAGGTATTCACAACCGCTGCCGTCTGTTCGAGATTCCCGACGGCATCGACTACATCAAGGCCGTACCGCGCATGCAGCACTACATGGAGGTGTCGGCGCAAATCTACGGTATCTATCTGGAATACGTGAGTCCGCAAGACGTTCACGTCTACTCAATTGACGAGTGCTTTATCGACGTGACGCCCTATCTGGACCTCTATCACACCGATGCGGAAGGGTTCGCCTGCATGTTGCGCGACGAGGTCCTGGCGCGCACCGGCATCACGGCGACGGTCGGCATCGGCCCCAACCTATTCCAGGCCAAGGTTGCGCTCGATATCACCGCCAAGCACGTGCTCAGTCGCATCGGCAAACTCGACGACGAGACCTTTCGCAAAGAGATCTGGCCCCATCGTCCCATCACCGATATCTGGGGCATCGGCCCCGGCGTGGCAGCACGACTCGAAAAGTATGGCGTCTACGACCTGATGGGTGTCGCCGCACTCGACGAGAACCTGCTCTACGACGAGCTCGGCGTCAATGCCGAATATCTCATCGACCACGCCTTTGGGCGCGAGCCGACAACCATCGCCGATATCCAAGCCTATCGCCCACAAGCAACTTCGACCACCACAGGACAGGTGCTCTCGAAGGGCTATGCCTACGAGCAGGCCTACACCGTCTTGCGCGAGATGGTCGACAACGCCGTGTTGGACTTGATCGATAAGCACGTGGTCTGCGACAGCATCTCGCTCTTTGTGGGCTACGCGAGCGAGCGAGCCGACATACGCCGCCTCGACGCCAGCGGTACAGCGCAATATGTGGACGGATGCGGGCACCTGCGCTCGAGCACATCGAGCATCGAACCCACCGCAACCGCCGGCCCCGAGCTCGCGCCCCGTGCTCCCAAGCCCGTCCAGCGCGATGACGAACGGCGCCGCCTGGTGCGCGAAGCGCAGGCAATCGATGGCATCTTTGTGGGAGAGCATGGTGGCAAACCGCGTGGTGGCTATGCCGCGCTCTTTGCGCACTCCAACGCCTCGCGCAAGCTGCCCGAGCGTACCAATTCGTTTAAGAAGATCATGGGCTATTTCGATGAGCTCTGGGCGCAGACTGTCGATCCCAAACGACCGGTCAAGCGCATCAACCTGGGCTTTAGCAATCTTGTGCCCGAGGAATTTGCCACCATCGATCTGTTCAGCGATATCGAGGCCGATGAGCGCGAGCGCGACCTGGCGCGCGCCGTCCTGGCCGTGAAAGGCAAGTACGGCAAGAACGCGCTCGTCAAGGGATTAAGCTTTACCGCCGGCGCCACCGCGCGCGAGCGCAACGATCAAGTTGGAGGACACCGTGCCTAAACCCAAACAACAGCCCATGCGCCCGCCGACCGCCTTCGAGCGCCTGGCGGACCCCGAGGGCAGACGCCGCGCAGCCGACCCCAACCTCACTGCCAACGGTACCGTGCGCGCCAACCGCGCCGCACAGTTTATGCCCTTTGCCGCCCTCACGGGATACTACGAACTCGTGCGCAAGCAGGAAATCACCGTCGAGCAAAAACGTGAGCTCACGGAAGAAAAAGCCCTCGAGCTTTCGCAAAAGCTCGAGGGCCTCAAACGCGGCGACTTGGTGCGCGTCACCTATTACGATACGTACGGCTATCGTAGCCGCACGGGCATTCTCGACGAAGCGTTACCCGCATTCAAGCTGCTCAAACTCAGGGATATCGCCATCAACTTCGACGATATCCAGGACATTGAGCTACGCGGACGAGCCTAGCGACGAGAACGCTTGCGCAAGACGAGAGCAATGCCAAGCACTGCGGCAGCTGCAACCAGCAATCCCAAGACCAGCGTGAAGGTCGAGTCGCCAGCGCGAGGCAGCGAGCCGTCCTTCGGAGTCTTCTTAGCGGTCGTCGTGACGGTGGTCGTGGTGCTGCTCGACTGGTCGTTGCCACCCGTCTGGCTGCCGCCAGGCTGATCGCCGCCACCCGGCTGCGAAGGATCGGTGGGTTCCGTCGGATCCGGAGTACCGGGATCAACCGGATTCTCCGAATTCTCCTTGCGCTGGATCCAGACCTGGCAACCATAGAACGGGTTGGCGGTACCAAGGCACAGACCCTGGTTGGTCACCGCAAAGGTGCGCAGACCATGGTTATACGGATCGTTAAAGCCATTGGTCGTCAGCGTCGTACAGTTCACGCCGTCCTCGGTCACATACATATCAAAGCCGCGCTCGGCATCGCGCAGGTAACACATGCACGTAAGGACACTCTGCAACTTCTTGAGGTTCTCCTCGCTCAGCAGCTTATCGAGCGCATCCTGAATATCGCTCGGCAGCTCGGTGCCATAGGCATCCTCGTACTGCTGCTTAAGGCTCTCATAGCTATCGAGCATGTCCTGATACTGGTCGGCAAAGGACTTGAAGTACGCGATCTCGCCATCGATCTTCTGGACATAAGCGGCGTCGTCCTCAAAGTCCTGGGACATCGTCGCGGCCTGATCGCAAAGACCGCCCGCGGCATCCTCCAGCGCATCGCTCAGATCGCCAAAGCCCTTAGCAACCTCGGTCTTCTCGTCATCGACATCGACGGCCTTGTTTGAATCATCAACCTCAGCAGCTTCGTTCGAATCATCGACCTCGGCGGCCTCGTTTGAATCATCGTCCGCAAGCGTGTTCACGGGAACGATGGGGTCGTCAGGCGATTTCTTGTCGAGCAGGTGATCGAGCAGGTCCCTAAGGCGCTGAACCTGAGAGTCCCACTCCTCGGGCGTCATATCGATAATGTCGCCATTGGAGAACTGGCCGATCGGCTCAAGCAGGCTCGCGGTATCAAAGGTACCGATATACAGCTTGCCGTCGAACTTCTGCATGCGCCAAATGTACTGGTTCTCGTTTCGGCCAAAGCCCGAAGTCAGGCCGGAAATACCGCCCTCGGGGAACATGTCGGTGCGATCGCCAACGACGAGCTCCATGTTCTCGTCCTTGTCCATGCGATAGATGTTAACCGACTGCTCAAGATTGGCATTCACAAACGAGCAGTCAACGCCACCCATGCTGCTCTTGCCGCCCTCTTCGGTGTTGGATTTGTTGAACAGGATGCGCTCGAGGGCAATCTCCTCGTCGTTGTATTCACCGATATAGAGGTAGTCGTTGTAGACGATGAGGTTGGCAGCGCCAGAACGGGTACGGGCAGGATCGATGCCAAAGCAGTACTTTGCACCGTCCGTCTTCTGATCGCCGACAATGGGAGTCCACGAATAGCTGCCGTCGGCATTCTTGTCGCCACGGACCATGGCAAACGACTGCATGGAATTATCATCGGGAGCGTTCTCGGGCGTACCGGTGCAGATGGTCGCATAGAGATGGCCATTGTACGAGACCATATCCCAAATGGCGCCGCCGTAGATGCTGTCCTGATAGCGAATCGCCGGATAGCCAAACAGCGTCTCCGAGTTGGCAATCTCGGTGAAGCTGTCCTGGCCCTTCGAGGGGTCAGACGACGTCAGGATTGTCGACACAAAATTACCGTTCGCGTCTTTACCCACATTACTGATGACGAGCTGGCCATCATGGACGCACATGCCGCGGATACCGGTAGAAATGCCCTGCTTGTAGGCAGCACCGTAATCCTGCATGCTCGAAAGGCCCTGATAGACAACTTTGTACTCATCCGTCTTAGGATCGATCTCGTATACAGCAGGCAGGCCGCCTTTGCCGTCATTGGTCCTGACGCTGCCGCAGAAATAGAGCTTACCCTTATAGCTCACGGCATTGCGGAACAAAGGAGCGACGCCGTTGAGCGATTCAGAGAGTAGCAGCTTGGTCTCACCGGTCTTGGTATTGATCTTGACCAAGATGCCGCCGCTGTCCTTGTCGGCCGTGCCGTCCTCCTTCTGCTGTCCATAGAAGAAGGTACCGTTAAACATGGCCTCCAGCGTCAGGCGCATGGTTTCGACATCAAAGGAATCGCCCAGCGTGCTGTTCATGAGCGTCAGCGTGTTGCCCATCGCCGCATAGCAGGTGCCCACATAAAGCCAGTCACCATAGCTCGCAGCCGCCCAAGTGTAGCTCTGGCCGCGATCGCCTTCGTTGTTGGCCGTATTACCATCGGCGCCCGGAACGGCAACGGCACCGTTACCCTGGTAGTCGACGATGCCATCCGGCTGCGACGTTCCTACCGTAGGATGCGAGAGCTTCTCAAAGGAATACCCATTTCCCGCATTGTAGGTAACGGCACCCGATGCGTCTTCGGCGTGCGCCGGCAGCGGCGATACCAAGATAGCGGCAAGCGCTGCCACCAAGCCAAGTGTTCCCACTCGTCTCATAAGGTTATAGCCTCCCCTGTCCTAAAGCCCAGTTTTAGCATTCTTCATTTCTGTCCACGGTTAATTGCAATCTGAGCACAGCAATAATCAGTGTATAAATATACACCTGTAATTTTTTGGACGGGTTCATAGATGCTCGATTGGTAGCGAATTCCGCGCAAACCGTCACCAAACTCCACTTTTGCCGCATCTAAAGGTTATTTTTGCGCAAATTTTTGGATGCCGATAGTCACAATGGGCAGGAGGCTGGTACCCACCGGAGAGGGCAACGCCTACATTTTCATAACGTAATAGCCCGCACCCCTCACTGCCGTCTCGAGTGTGTCGCGATCAACCGGGCGCTTCGAGCGCACGCGTGCCGTGTGGTCCGCGTACGTTACCGTAGCCCACACGCCATCAAGCGCATTGAGGGCATTCGTCACATTCCGGGCGCAGCCGTCGCAACTCATGCCGCCGATAAGGAGTTCCTCACGATAGGGGTAGTGGGACTCGTCGGTGTCTGCCACCACAACCTTTTTGGCCTTCTTGCCGCTCGCACCATCGCTGCAGCAACTCTTCCCGTGTGTCGAAGCGGCAATGCGACGCAGTCCAAAAAACATGCCGACGGCAATGACGGTCAGCACGATGAGATTCGCAGGGTTGAGCAAGTCACTCATGCGTTCCCCTTTCAGTAGCACTATCTAGATACCCCCATGGGGTGTCCCCATCTTAACCCAAAATCATGTCCGTTCGGTCAATTAGTTTTCCTCTTCAAACTTTTTTGTTGACCATGGCTTACTTTCGTGTATAAGTTTTCCTAGGCTAACAGTTTAGATCCGTAAGGAGCGACGTGACTCGAACCATAGACATCCCAACGTTTCAGGCAGCAGTCGTGCGCAACTGCTCCCCCACGCTCGCGGGCATCAAGCCGGCATCGCTCTTTACCTATCCAGGCACCTACGCCCACGGGGACGGCTCGACCGCAACAGAAACCATCGCAGAACGCCGAGCACGCCTGCTCAACGTTATCGCCCAGTGCAACCGCGAGCTTGACCCGCTTGGCATCCACCTGAGTGTTTTGGTCTGGCGGCCCTGCGGAGCGCTCGTGTACGTGTACCGAGCCAAAAGCCTCACCACCTATTTCGCGGACCCTCGCGCCAAAACGGCGCTCGCCTCGGAAGGCTACGACACGAGAGACCTTTCGACATGCCTTGTGCATTTGGCATCACGCATCACGCTCGCGAGTAATAACGTCGCGGAATGCGCCTGTAGCCAGACTCGATGCGCACTACCCCAGCAAGCTAGCTGCAGCAACGACTGCACCTGCGAGTTTCCGCACGAAATAGGCTACTTCCTAGGATATCCCTACGACGACGTGCACGAGTTTATCGTCCAGCGCGGCGAGAACTATAAGGTCTTTGGGGCCTGGAAGGTCTACGCAAATGTCGAGCAGGCACTTGCGACGTTTGATGCCTACCGCGCCTGCACCCAATACTTCACCTTTGTCTATCAGCAGGGCTACAGCTTGGCGCAACTTGCCCAGGCAACCCGATAGAACATAGAAGCCGTGGCAACCTGCCGCACAACTGAAAGGACTCAACATGAGCAAGATCGCCGTCGTCTACTGGAGCGGCACGGGCAACACCGAGGCCATGGCAAACCTCGTTGCCGAAGGTGCAACCGATGCCGGCGCCGAGGCAGAGGTCATCTCCTGCGCCGACTTCTCCGCAGACAAGGCCGCTGGCTATGACGCTATCGCCTTCGGCTGCCCCGCCATGGGTTCCGAGGAGCTTGAATATGATGAGTTCCAGCCCATGTGGGATGAGGTCAAGGAGACCCTCGGCGACAAGAAGGTCGTCCTCTTTGGCTCTTATTCGTGGGCCGAGGGCGAATGGATGGACAACTGGAAGGCGGACGCCGACGAGGAGGGCGTCAACGTCGTCGATTCCGTCATCTGCTACGACGCCCCCGATGATGAGAGCGAAGCGGCCTGCCGCGCCCTTGGAGCCGAGCTCGCCTAGCGGCAATGAGCTCCGCCCGCAACGCGCATTGCAACAAAACACATTCGCGTCCCAACAAAAACGGGAGCCGGATCACATCCGGCTCCCGTTTTCTGCTATGTCAGTCATATAAAGCGGCTACGAGATATTGCCCAAGAACGCCTTGGTGCGCTCGCTCTTGGGGTGGTCGAAGACCTCGCTCGGCGTACCCTCTTCCACAATGACGCCGCCGTCCATAAAGACGACGCGGTCGGCGACATCGCGGGCAAAGCCCATCTCGTGCGTCACGACGATCATGGTCATACCGTCGTGCGCCAGGTCGCGCATGACGCCCAGAACGTCGCGCACGAGCTCAGGGTCGAGCGCCGACGTGGCCTCGTCAAAGAGCATCACGTGCGGGTTCATCGACAGGGCGCGGGCGATGGCCACGCGCTGCTGCTGGCCGCCCGAGAGCTGGCTCGGCATAAAGTCGATGCGCTCGGCCAGGCCGACCTTGGTCAGCTCCTCGACGGCGATCTTCTCGGCCTCTTCCTTGCTGCGCTTGAGCACCTTTTGCTGCGCAAGCATGACGTTCTTTTTGACCGACAGGTGCGGGAACAGGTTGAACTGCTGAAACACCATGCCCAGGTGCGTGCGTACTTTGTTGAGGTCGACGCCCTTGGCACACACATCCACGCCCTCGACGACAATCGAGCCGCTCGTGGGATGCTCCAGGCGATTGATGCAGCGAAGCATCGTCGACTTGCCCGAGCCTGAGGGGCCCAAGACCACAACGACCTCACCCTTGTGCACATCCAGATCGATATCGCGCAGGACCACGTTGTCCCCAAAGGCCTTCTGGAGGTTCTTGATGCTGACGACGACCTCGTTCGAGTTATTGGTTTCGCTCATGATAGGACCTCCTTACAGACCGGCGATGTGATCGGCGGGCGTCGCGACAACCTGTCCGGCGCTCTTGGCGGGACGCTTCTTCTTGGTCTCGGCCGTGCCCAAAAGCCTCGCCTCAAGACCGCTCACCAAGCGAGCGAGCGGCAGGGTGATGACCAGATAGAACAGGGCGGCAACCACGTACGGTGTAATGGAGCCCGTCGTGGCCACGATGGTACGGGCGTTCATGACGATCTCGACCACACCCACGGCGGCAAGCAGCGACGTATCCTTGTAAAGCAAGATAAACTCGCTGGTCAGCGTAGGCAAAACATTACGGAACGTCTGCGGAATCATGACATAGAGCAGCGTCTGGAACGCGTTCATGCCCAGCGAACGCGCAGCCTCGTTTTGGCCCTTGGGGATCGATTGAATACCGGCACGGAAGATCTCGCATAGGTACGCAGACGAGTTCATGGCCATGACGATAACGCCAAGCACGTAGTCATCAACCTTGACGCCGGCCAACGGCAGACCGAAGAACGCGATATAGATCTGCAGGAACGCCGGCGTACCGCGGATGATATTCACATAGATGCCGGCGAGGCAGCGCAGGATGCGCGACTTGGAGATACGCATGAGCGACAAGGCAAAGCCAAAGGGAATTGCCAGCGGAAACGCCACAAGCACGATCGAGAGCGACATAAGGAAGCCCTTAAAGACGATCGGCAGGCTTTGGACCAAAATGACTGGGTTTAAGAACAGGCGCAGGAACATATTGGAGTTCCAGGCCTCGACCCACGGCTGCTCCTTAAGATCGGCCAGGAAGTTATCGAATGCCGTCACGCCCTTAATCTCGACGGAAGGAATCTTGGAAATCTTCTTGGTCGAACCGTCGGCGAGCGTATAGGTGCCGCTAAAGGCCTCTTCGCCGCCCTCGACGGGAAACGTCACGCCGTAAACCTCGACACGGAAAAAGCCGCCGGCAGGCGCCGTCTCGCCAAAGTCAATCTTGAGCGTCTGGCCGTCAGCCTTGCACGTGGGCTTCATGGGCGTACGATCCATGAGGTCCTCGCCCGAGAGCATCGTCAATCGCGTGTCATCGGTACCAAACGTCGTGCCGTCGACGAACGTCAGCGAAAGACCGCTCAGCTCCTCATCGGCATCGGCCTGGACCTCCCAGGTAATGCGCGTCTCGGTGCCACCGACCACGTCGCTGCCCGAACCGGTATTGGGACGCGCGGTGATCTTTGCGGTCTCGAGCGCCTGAGCGGTCGAAGGCGCGGCTGTCCCCGCGCACAGCAAAGCGAGCGTCACAGTCAGGGCGCAGGCTAGTTTTTGGAGCATCGAGGGCAGCGGGAAGCGCCGACCCATGGCCCCTTCGTTCAATCGAGACAAGGTGGCTCCTATCGTAGAAGTTGCCGGCAAAACGAGACGGAAATGCTCTCCGTCAAGAGAAGCGCAAAGGCCCTCTCCGCCAAAACGGAAAGGGCCCGCGCGCAATCAAGTAGTTATTTTACTTGATGTTGTACTTAGCCATGAGGGCGTCAACGGTACCGTCGTCGGTCAGGTCCTTGATGGCCTGGTTGATGTCGTCCTTGAGCTTGGTGTTGCCCTGGTTGATGGCGATGGCGTACTCCTCGCCGGTGCTGATCTGCTTAATGGTCTGGCAGGTGCTGAACTGCTCGGCGGTCAGCTGGCTGGCAACGGAGCGGTTGGTGACTACGGCGTCGCCCTTATCGGACTGCAGGGCGCTGAAGCACTCGGTGGCGTCCTTGTAGGGGACGATCTTGGCCTTGGGGAAGTTCTCCTGGGCAAAGGACTCGGCGGTCGAGCCAGACTGGACGATGATGGTAGCGTCGGCGTTGTTGAGCTTCTCGCTGTAGTTGTCGGCCGTGATGTCGGTGTTATCGACCTTGGTCACGATAGCCTGATCGTCCATGTAGTAGGAATCAGAGAAAGTGACTTCCTTCTCACGCTCGGGCGTGTCGGTGATAGCCGCGATGGAGACGTCATACTTGGCGCCCGAAGCGACACCCGGAACCAGCGTGTCAAAGTCATTGTTGACATACTCGACATCCAGGCCCAGCTTGTCGCCGATAGCCTTGATGAGCTCAAGGTCAAAGCCCTGATAATCGCCGTTGTCATCCTTGTACTCAAACGGAGCGTACTCGGCAGAGGTGCCGACGGTCAGCGTACCGTCCTTGACGAGCGCGTACTCCTTGGAGCCGTCGACCTTCTCGACCTTAGCGTCGTCAGAGCTGCTGGAACCGGCATCAGAACCAGAGGTGGCGTTGGACGAACCGCAGCCCGTCAGAGCAAGGGCGAGTGCCATAGCACCCGTGGCGGCAAATGCGCCAAGCTTCTTCAGCTTCATAATCAGTCTCCTTCCGGTGACCTCGTTTGATTCAGAGGTCTGCAAAAACTGTTGGCTATTATGCACCCGGAATTACGAATCTGCAATGAGAAAACTGATTGAAACAAACCCATAACGTGAATGGAATACTCTACTTTGTGACAGTCATTACTGCTGCAATGACCTTAATAGTCTAATTTCAGTTGCATAACCTGCAAGTTCGTTCGGAGTCTCCAAAATAAACGGCAGCGAACGCAAGTGGCCATTCGATACAATATTCTGCATAACCTGCATACCGCCACCAAATTCCTCGCTGCCAAGGTATCCCTTGCCGATGCACTCGTGACGATCTTTATGGGCGCCACAAGGGTTCTTCGAATCGTTGATGTGTACGGCATGCAAGCGATCGATACCCACCACGCGGTCGAACTCGTCGAGTACGCCGTCCAGATCATGGATGATGTCGTAGCCGGCATCGCTCACATGACAAGTGTCTAGGCAAACGCCCAGCTTGGACGACAGCTCGGGGCGTTTGCCGGCAACACCCTCAATGATGAGCGCCAGTTCCTCAAAGCTGCGGCCCACCTCGGTACCCTTGCCGGCCATGGTCTCGAGCAGCACTGTCGTCTGCTGGCCCTCAAACATCACCTGGCACAGGGTGTCGACAATCATCTGAATGCCGGCGTCGGAGCCCTGCCCCACATGCGCACCGGGATGGAAGTTGTAGTAGTTGCCGGGCAGCGCCTCCATGCGCCGCAGGTCCTCTGCCATAGCCTCCAAGGCGAACTCGCGCGCCCGCTCTTTGGCAGAACAGGGGTTGTAGGTATACGGGGCATGCGCCACCAGCGGTCCAAAGTCGTTTTGCGACATAAGCTCGCGCAGAGCCGCCACGTCATCCATGTCAAGTTCTTTTGCCTTGCCACCGCGCGGGTTGCGCGTAAAGAACGCAAAGGTATTGGCGCCAATGGACAACGCCGTCTCCCCCATTGCCCGATAGCCCTTCGTCGTCGAAAGATGACACCCGATCGTCAGCATCTCCAGCTCCCTCCTCATCAGTTGCGGTGAAATACGGTCTATTGGTGCCCTATTTTGGCGCAAACAGACCGTATTCCACCGCAAGTTATAAAAGGGGCATCAGGGGCAAAGGCCTCCAAGGCATTCCAGGCGCTGGCGCCATGCCCCCATGCACTAAAGTTTCAAGCGAATCGCATCGATAATGCGCGCGCAGCGCTGCGTGGCGGCAAGGGGCATGACGGGACTCTCGAGTTTCCCCGCCTGAATGAGCTGCGTCGCATGCGACGCCTCACCGTAAAAATCATCGACTTCAAATGGTGCATCGATTTCGAGTACTCGACCGTCGGAATACTTCACATGGGCGAGCTCGGGGCGATGGAGACGCTCGATTTCCAACGAGCCCCGCTCACAGGCAATCGTTAAGCGGCTTTCATATGCTGCCTTGCCATCGCACACCATATGAATGGGTATACCGCCGACGCTCATATGGATCTCATCGGCCCAATCGACGCGGCCGCCTGACACGTCACGCCAGCGAACTTCACGGGACGAAACCTCGCACGCGCCCGCGAGCAAATCCTCAAACCAACCGACCGCATAGCAGCCCATGTCATATAGACAGCCGCCCTGCAACGGATCAAGCAGATAGCCCGAAGGAGGCTCGCCGTAATCGAGCTTTTGCACGCTTTCAATCGAGACAATACGGCCAAGCTCACCCGACGCAAGCAAGTCCTTCACGCGAGTGCGCATCGGGCAAAACCGATTCTTCATCGCCTCCATAAACAGCACGCCGCGCTCGCGAGAGGTGGAGGCAATCGAGAGAGCCTCTTCCTCACTCAAAACGGCCGGCTTTTCGCACAGCACGGCCTTTCCGGCGCGCAGTGCGCGACAGGCCCAACGCGTATGCATGCCATGCGGAAGAGCCAAGTAGATTGCGTCGACATCGGGGTCGGCAATCAGCGCGTCATAAGCCGCATTGCCGTTATCGTCGACCGAGGCATGGCCATGCGCAGCATCGATCGAAAACGCTCGGCAAAATTCCTCGACATGTGCAGGAGTGCGGCCGGCCGCAGCCACCAGCCGTGCCCCGTCGGCCTTCTTGAGCGACGATGCAAATCGATGAGAAATGTGCCCAGCGCCCAAAATGCCCCAACGAACCTCACGCGAATCATTTCGTAAACCTCGGTCACCCACGATAGCCTCCCATCAGTTGCGGTGAAATAGTTCCTGTTGATGCCTTATTCTGCCGCAAACAGGAACTATTCCACCGCAAGTTATAAAAGGGTCACGAGGAGCGCGTTTTGCCGAAGGCCTTAAGCACTGCCGTCACGGGTCCAGGCTGAAAACGGCGGCGTACGTCGTCGAGACGCTCGGGGATATCGATGTGCTGTGGGCAGTGACGCGCACATTTGCCGCACTTGACGCAATTGCTCACGAGTTTGGGCTCGCTCGTGCGCACCGCACTCGCCGTAAAGTATTGCGACAGCCCCGTAAACCAGCTGTGCGCATAGCTCGCGTTGTAGGCGGCAAAGCAGCAGGGAATGTTGATACCCTTGGGGCATGGCATGCAGTAGCCGCATCCCGTGCAGGGCACGCGGCTCGTTTTCTCAAACTCTTCCAGCACGCGCGCGATGGTATCAAGCTGACCTGTCGTCATCGAGTCCGGCAGCGCACGATTGGCCAGCGCTGCATTCTCATCCACCTGCGCGGTATCGGTCATACCCGAAAGTAACATCGTCACCTGCGGATGGTTCCACACCCACGACAGTCCCCAAGCCACCGGCGTCTGCAGGCGCGGATCACTCGCACCGTCGAGCACGGCGCGAGCCCGTGGCGGCAGCTTGCCCGCTAAACGCCCGCCCAAAAGCGGCTCCATCACAAACACCGCGAGACCCCGCTCAGCGGCGGCCATGAGCCCCGCCGTTCCCGCCTGATAGCGTTCACCGGCATAGTTGTACTGAATCTGGCAGAAGTCCCAGTCATATGCGTCAAGCATCGTCAGAAAATCCGCCGCGCTGCCGTGATACGAAAAACCGACCTGGCGAATGCGTCCCGCCGCCTTTTGACGCGCGACCCAGTCCTCGATGCCCAACGCCACCACGCGCTCCCACTGTGCAGGCGAGGTGATGTTGTGCATAAGGTAATAGTCGATATGGTCGGTCTGCAGGCGGCGCAGCTGCTCGTCGAAGAACCGATCGAAATCCTCCGTGCATTTGCACGAAGCATGTGGCAGCTTGGTCGCGAGCAAAACCTGGTCGCGCAGGCTCAAACGCTCAAGCGAAGCGCCCACACAAGCTTCGTTGCCGGGATAGAGATAGGCCGTATCCAGGTAGTTAATCCCCTGCTCCACGGCACGGGAAATGATGGCATCGGCTGTCTTCGCATCGGGGTGCCCCGGTGCACCGGGAAACCTCATGCAGCCCAGCCCCAACGCCGAGATACGGTTGCCGCTTTTGGGGTCAACGCGATATTGCACGGCCCCTCCCCTCCCATCGAAGCCCTGACAAGGCGAAACAAAACCCGTCACGTCATCGAAACACATCGGAATCGCAATTGAGAACGTATCGTAACGCAGCAGAAATCGAGCCGTCACGGCACCGCTTTAACATCAGCAAAAAGCCCGATGAAAGGAGCCGGGCATGACCACGCGCGAGGACGCCTACCCCTACCCCGGCGAGCAATACATCCTCTCGGTCGACCGCTATCAGATCGAGGTCATGGACCATCTGGACGAGCTCCCCGCCACGGGCGCCGTCATCTTCTGCACCTTCCCCAAGGTCCGCGATGGCGTCGGATACCCCGCCCGCGTCTTTGCGGTCTGCCCCGCGGCATAAGTTCCCATGCGTTTGTTCTTCTAAATTCCGCCTCCGGTGCACGCTGCACGCCCCAGCGGCATACAATCCATCAGGCGCCCCGCACGCGGGCGCCTTTTTGTGAGGAGATGATTCACATGCAGATCAACAAGGTTGCCTTTATCGGCAAGGGCGGCGTCGGCCTGCTCTACGGCAGCATGATTGCCAAGGCCCTCGGCAATGACGCCGTCGAATACGTTATGGATGACGCCCGTTTTGAGCGTCACGCGGGCGATGCGCTCACCGTCAACGGAAAGCCTTGCGATCTCACGTCCGTCCGCGCCAGCGAGGCAGCGCCCGCCGATCTGGTCATCCTGACGGTCAAGACCACCGGTCTCGACCAAGCACTCAAGACTATGGAGCGTGTCGTGGGACCCAACACGCTCATCGCCTCGCTGTGCAACGGCATTACGAGCGAGCAAAAGATTGCCGAACGCTTTGGCTGGAAGCATACCGTTCTTGGTATCTGCCAGGGCATGGACGCCGTGTTCCTCAACGGCGCGCTCACCTTTACCAATGCGGGCGAGATTCGCTTTGGCGCGGCAGCGGGCACCAAGCCCGCAACCGTTACCGCCATCGACGAGCTCTATACGCGCTGCGGCATCGCCCATACCGTCGAGAGCGATATTGCGCACCGCATGTGGGCCAAACTCATGCTCAACGACGGCATCAACCAGACCTGCATGGCCTACGGCGGGACCTACGGAAGCGCCACGGAGCCGGGCTCCGAGCAGCGCCGCTGTTTTGTCTCCGCCATGCGCGAGACGCTTGCGGTTGCCAACGCCGAGGGCGTTGAGCTGACCGAGGCAGACCTGACGCAAATGGTGCACCTCATCGAGGGAATCGACCCCGCCGGTATGCCCTCGATGGCGCAGGACCGCATCGCACAACGAAAAACCGAAGTCGAGGAGTTCGCGGGCACCATTTGCCGCCTGGCCGCCAAACACGATATCCAAGTGCCGCAAAACGATTGGCTCTACCAGAGGATTCGCGAAATAGAAAGCAGCTGGTAGTGCTCGGCATACTGTAGCCAGCAGATCCAATGGCAAAGCCGCCGCAAGGGGCACTCCCCTCGCGGCGGCTTCCTTTTTCATCTTTGGCCAAAAATCAGCTTCACAACAGTTAGCGTTGCGACCCCGGCACCTCGTCCTCATCGTCGCGGCAAAGAACCACGCCTGCGCTTCCCAGCAGCGTGGCCGCGATCAGCGCGCCGACCACGATAGGAGCAGCCCCGCATGTCCCCTGCATGCCCGCGACGAGCGCGGCCGTGGGACCAAGGCAGCCAAGCATCAACGCGACGGCGGCAACGGCAATATCTCGAGCATTCACAAGACCACTTCCTCCAAGAGAAAGACCTTATTTCTCAAGAACCAGTGTGCCCCGCATCCATACGCCCAGCGTACCGCCACGGTAAGGGCTCTGTTAACTCAAACGCGCATAAAGAACGGACGTCTTTACGTTGCCCTAAAGCTCGGTAAAGACACCCGTCCGCCAAATATCCATGATGCAGAAAAATTACCAACCGGTGTAGTAGTCGGTGGTTCCGGCAGCGCAGCCGGAGTCATAGACCTTGCAATCACCCTTGGAGCCCGTAAAGGTCGAGCCCTGGGCCATATCGCCCGCGGCAACAACGTAATAGCCGTCGGAATCGCGCCAGAAGCCCTCAGAATCCTGAGTCCATTCGCCCGTGCGATAGTGATAAAGCACATTGCTGCTGTAATAGGTCTCGCGGCGCCCGTTGTAGTTATTGACACCCGCAGAGCGCGTCAGGCCCGATCCGTTCGTGCAGGACGCGGCAGACGCGTAGGACGGAGTGTAACCAGCGTTGTAGTACGAAGCCTCGGCAGCCTCCGCCTCGGCGGCAGCCTCGAGCGCCTCGCGCTTGGCATCCTCAAGCGCAGTGCGCAGCTCATCGAGCTCGGTCGACTTCGCATCGACCTCCCCCATCGTCAACAGGCTACCCGCGCCATCGATACAGCCCTGCAGCACAGCGCGCTCGTCATCGGTGGCATAGTCACCGTACATGTTCATGATGATCTGAGCGCGCATCTCCAGGGAATCGCGCTTGGCCTCCATCGAGGCGTTCCACTCCTGCATGGAACCATAACCATCGCCGCGATAGTCAACGGGCTGCACCAGCGTCGTCTCAGACGGCGTAGATCCAACCGTATCGGACAGTGTTGCGGCGTGGGCATCGGTTGCACCGGCGCCCGCCAAAAGTGCCACGGTCAGAGCGGCGGAAAGGGCGGCGGCTTTCGGTTTTCGTGAATCAATCCTCATGTAGCTGGAAACCTCCGTAGTGCGTTTTTGCTGCGTTTGAGCTGCGTGTGATTCGATCGCGCTGCATAGTACCCCGAGCAAATCGCGACCTGCGGTTTTACTTAAAAGGCGCACGTCAATTGCGTAAAACTCACATCCTCTCAACAGGAGTTTTCCACAACTCGAATGCATAAAGCGTGTCAAAAACCCTGTTTTTGCGCCCTCTCTATGCAAAAAAGGCGCCTGTGCAACCATTGTTCGCACAGGCGCCTTGAGCAGGCATTTTATACAGTTATACCTATCGAGTCGCAAGGGGTCCTTGCACAAGTCGCCTTACTCGTCCAGCGCGGCGAAGGCCTGCTTCAGATCCCAAATGATATCCTCGGCATTCTCGGTACCGATGGAAAGACGGATCGTGGAGGGCGTGATGTTCTGCTCGGCGAGCTCCTCGGCAGACAGCTGGGAGTGCGTGGTGGTAGCCGGGTGCACGACGAGCGACTTGACGTCGGCCACGTTGGCGAGCAGCGAGAACACCTGCAGATGATCAATGAACTTCCAAGCAGCCTCCTGACCACCCTTGATCTCGAAGGTGAAGATCGAGGCGCCGCCACGGGGGAAGTACTTCTGGTACAGCTCATGGTCGGGGTGCTCAGGCAGGCTCGGGTGATTCACCTTGGCAACATGGCTGTCACCAGCCAGGAACTCAACGACCTTCTTGGTGTTCTCGACATGACGATCAACGCGCAGCGACAGAGTCTCGGTGCCCTGGAGCAGGACCCAGGCGTTGAACGGGCTGATGCAGGCGCCCTCGTCACGCAGCAGGATGGCGCGGACATAGGTCGCGAAGGCGGCAGGGCCGGCAGCCTCGGCAAACGAGACGCCATGGTAGGAGGGGTTGGGCTCGGCGATCTGCGCATACTTGCCGCTCGCCTTCCAGTCAAAGTTGCCGCCGTCGACGATCACACCGCCCAGCGAAGTGCCGTGCCCGCCGATGAACTTGGTTGCGGAGTGGACGACGATGTTGGCACCATGCTCCAGCGGACGGAACAGATACGGGGTGCCGAAGGTGTTGTCGACGACAACCGGCAGACCGTGCTTCTTGGCAATCTCGGAAATGGCGTCGATGTTGGGGATGTCGGAGTTGGGGTTGCCGAGCGTCTCGAGATAGATGACCGTGGTGTTGTCCTTGATGGCACCCTCGACCTCTTCCAGGTTATGGGCATCGACAAAGGTGGTCTCGACGCCAAACTGGGAGAGCGTATGCTCCAGCAGGTTGTAGGAGCCACCGTAGATGGTCTTCTGAGCCACCACGTGGTCACCGGCCTGGGCAAGAGCCTGCAGGGTATAGGTGATGGCGGCGGCACCAGAGGCGACGGCGAGGCCAGCAACGCCACCCTCGAGCGCGGCGATGCGATCCTCGAAGACGCCCTGGGTGGAGTTGGTCAGACGGCCGTAGATGTTACCGGCGTCGGCAAGACCAAAGCGGTCGGCGGCGTGCTGGGAGTTGCGGAACACATAGCTCGTGGTCTGGTAGATAGGCACGGCGCGGGAGTCGGATGCGGGATCGGCGCTCTCCTGGCCAACGTGAAGCTGCAGGGTATCGAAACCAAAGGTGTGCTCGGGGTTGTTGATGAACTGGCTCATGATGATCTCCTTGATCGAACATAAGTTAATAAATTAGAGAGAAGTAAGTCGCTGTCTCCTGATCACGCCGACGGGCGCAAACAGGAGCCCGGCATTCGTCTTGGTAAGCAATTCATATGCGGGCCTCCTTTCGCATCCCGGTTCCGTGGTTGGCTTAATTACCTACCGCCTTTGTGTGTTTTGAATAGTACGAGCATTGTTTCCCTCGGTCAATCACTTAAAAGCGCTAACCTGTTATCGGTTTTATAGATAACACTCGAAAGGATGGCGCCGATGACCCTCCAGCAGCTTCGTTTCCTGATCGCCGTAGCAGAGTCCGGCTCAATCAATGCCGCAGCTCAGCGCCTCTATACCGCTCAGTCCAACATCTCAAACGCCGTCAAAAGCCTGGAGCAGGAACTCCACCTGGAGATCTTTACGCGCTCCAGCCGCGGCGTCACGCTCACCAACGACGGCACCGAGCTTTTGGGCTATGCGCGCCAGGTCGTAGAGCAGGCCGACATGCTCGAGGCGCGCTACGAGGACGGCGGCACCCCGCAAGCCCGCCTCGCCATTTCCGCCCAGCACTACGCGTTTTCGGTCGAGGCCTTTGTCAACGTAGTCGAGCGCTGCCGCGACAACAAGTTCGAGTTCATCATGCGCGAGACCACCACGGCGCAGATCATCGACGACGTACGCGCGTTTCGCAGCGACATCGGCATCCTCTATCTGGACGACTTTAATACCCGTGTCTTGCAGAAGGCCTTTACCGATGCCCGAGCGAGCTTTCATCCCCTCTTTGATGCGAAAGTCCACGTGTTCGTCAGCGAGCGCCACCCGCTCGCACGCCGCCCCCAGCTGTCCCTTGCCGACCTCACACCCTATACGCGCTACAGCTTTGAGCAGGGAACCTCCAACTCCTTCTATTACGCCGAGGAACCGTTTAGCTATATTCCCTGCAACCGCAATATCCGCGTATCCGACCGCGGGACGCTCACCAACCTGCTTATCACCTCGAACGGCTATGCGCTGTCGACCGGCGTCCTCTCCAGCGAAATGCAGTGGGGCATGGCCTCGATCCCCCTGGCAGACGCCCCGACGATGCATGTGGGCTACATCATGCATGACGACCGCAAGCCCTCTCCCCTCTTGCAGCAATACCTCGACGAGCTCAACCGCATCATCCATGCCAACCAACTGTCGGAAGACGGGGTAGAAATCGTAGATTGCTAGCCCCCGGCGGGCATGGCGCTACAATGGTCACTCACGCGAAACGTACCCAACGAAAGGAACCATGTGAAGGTCATCATCTATACCGACGGCTCGGCTCGATCAAATCCGGGACGCGGCGGCTACGGCGCCGTGCTCAAATACACCAACCCCGCCGGCAAGACCTTCACCTCTGAGCTTTCGCGCGGCTACGCTAAGACCACCAACAACCGCATGGAGCTCATGGCGGTCATCGTGGCACTCGAGGCGCTCAACCGCCCCTGCGACGTCGAAGTCCATTCCGATTCGCAGTACGTCGTCAACGCCTTCAACAAGCACTGGATTGACGGATGGAAAAAACGCGGCTGGAAGACCGCCAACAAGCAGCCTGTCAAGAACCGCGATTTGTGGGAGCGCCTGCTCACCGCAAAGAGCAAGCACAAGGTTGAGTTCATCTGGGTTAAGGGGCATGCCGGCCACGAGCTCAATGAGCGCTGCGACGAGCTCGCCACCACCGCGGCCGACGGAGCCAACCTCGATATCGACGCCGGCTTTAACGAGAGCGACCTGTAACGGCGTTTTCGCACGCTTTTGTGTCCTCCCGCGCTACACTCATCCTGTAAACCGAACGGCACGAGGGGGATACATGCTGCGTATAGCGACCATCGGCACATCCATGATTACCGACGACTTTATCCAGGTCGTCAACGCCAACGACCAAGCCGCGTTTGTGGGCACGCTCTCGCGCGATGCAAATCGCGGCGCCGCCTTCACCGCTAAGCACGGCGGCGAGCGTAACTTCACCGCACTTGACGAGCTTGCGTCTGCCGACGACGTCGACGCCGTCTACATCGGCAGCCCTAACGCACTTCACTACGAGCAGGCCCTTGCCTGCATCGCTGGTGGCAAGCACGTCATCGTCGAGAAGCCCTTCTGCGCCACCGAGGCGCAGGCGCTGGAAGTCTTCCGCGCTGCCGAGGCAGCGGGCGTCGTAGCCCTCGAGGCCATGCGCCCGCTCCATGACCCCGCTTTCCACGCCATCGAGGACGCCCTGGGCGAGATTGCGCCCATCCGCCGCGCCTCATTGCGCTTTGGCAAGTATTCCTCGCGCTACAACGAGATTCTCGCGGGACGCGCCACCAATATCTTCGACTGCAATATGGCATCGGGTTCCCTCATGGATATTGGCGTCTACACCGTCGAGCCCATGGTCGAGATTTTCGGCATGCCCTCCGGCCTTACGAGCATGGCTACTCTGCTCGACCCCACCACGCGACAGCTCACGCACGGCCCCATCGACGGCTGCGGTTCCATCCTCGCCAGCTACGGCGGTGGCCGTATCTCCGTCGAGCTCGCGCACTCCAAAATTACGAATGACCTGCTTCCCTCGCAGATCGAAGGCGAGCGTGGCACTATCCAGATTGACCATCTGTCCACGCCCCGCAACGTCCGTATCGACTATCGCGGCGATGTCGTACGCGGCTCGGCGACCGAGGCGCCGCGCGGACAGGGCGACAACGGCCGCGTGCTCGACCTACCCAAATCGAGCAACACTATGGAATACGAACTCACAGACTTTATCACCGCCATCGGCGGCATCGATAACGTTAAAGAAGAGATTTGGGAGACCCCGGCGGGACGCCACGAGCTTGGCCACTACCGCGATGTCACGCTCGTCTCACTGCGCATCATGGATGCCGTGCGCCAGCAGGCCGGCATAACCTTCCCGGCCGACGCAGGCAAGCAGGCATAGCGATGGGCTTCTTCGATACGTTCTTCTCCAGCGTCACCGGCGGCAGTCGAGAGCCTCAAAAACCATCAAACGTCGAGCTCGAGCTGCGCCGCAGGCTTACTGTGCTCGCAAGCGACGAGGCCACTCAAGACACTCCCCTGCGCTATTTCCTGCGCTGGGAGGGGCAAGTCCAAGGCGTTGGTTTTCGCTTTACCAACACCAACCTCGCGCAGGCACGCGCACTCACCGGCTGGGTACGTAACATGGAAGACGGCTCAGTCGAGATGGAGATACAGGGAGCTCCGGCAAGCATCCTATCTCATCTCGAGGCACTTCATGCCTCCTACGAGCGCATGGGAACGCGTTTTCGCCTCGTAGATGCCCAGGCCCGAGCCCCACTTGCCAATGAAGACGGTTTCAGTCCTCATTATTAGTATTGTGTGCTAAATACGGTATCATTTACCTACGACCGTTGATAGAAAAGAGGCGAGGCGCATGGCGGTGCAAAGAAGGAATACCAAGCAGCGAAAGCTGGTTCTTGACGCCGTGCGCCAAAGCTATAACCATCCCACCGCCGACGAGATCTACAACGCCGTGCGCGCGCAGGATGACAAAATCAGCCGCGGTACGGTCTACCGCAATCTCAATCTCTTGGCCGACGCCGGCGAGATCCTCTCCATCAAGACACCGGGCGGCAGTCGCTTCGATCGCACCATCGAGCCGCACGCGCATATCATCTGCACCTCGTGCAACCGCGTCATCGACGTACCGCTCCCCTTCGATGCCCAGCTCGACGCCAAAGCGTCCGAGCAAATCGGCTGGAACGTCACGTCGCACTACACCATCTTTGAGGGACTCTGCCCCGACTGCCAGTAGTCTTTGAGACATGCGTGCAAATCTACTTGCCCATCCGCTACAGCAAACAGCACATTTCTAGGTATGTCCCGAAAACCTACTCGGCGAGCAGACGGCGCAGTTCTTCTTCGACCGTGTGCACGTAACGGACACGGTCATTGACACCGCGCATGCTGGGATTGCAGCTCTCCATTAGATAAGGATGGCCCACCACGTTGAGCATGTCGCGGTCGTTTTCGTTATCGCCAAACGCCACCATTTCGTTAGGTGAGATCCCCAGCGCGCGACCATAATCGGCAAGCGCGGACCCCTTGCCCGAATCAAAGCCGATAAAGTCGGTCCATTCGGTTCCCGACGTCATCACGTCGACACGGTCGCCAAAGAGGCGCTCAAAATGCTCCAGCGCGGCCGGCTGATCCATCTCGGGCGTCTGGAAGGCAATCTTAATGACGTCCTCGTCGATGTCCTCGGGACGGTCGACCACCGCCACATCGCAGTGGACCTCATAGCGCAAATGGTCGACGAACGCATCGTTGCCGCCCATGGTGTAGAGGTGCCCCTCGCACGAAAGGGTCACGTCGGCATGGGGATACGCAACCACGGCATTCGCGATATCCATAGCAAGGCTGCGCTCCATGGAACGCTTGACAACGGCACGTCCCTCGCTCATCACCAGGGCTCCGTTTTCGCATACATAGGCGAGCTCATCGGCCACCGGGGCAAACAGGTGGCGCAAGCTCGCATATTGACGGCCGCTCGCCGGCATAAACACGATACCGCGACGATGCAGCTCATCGATAAGCTCAAAGGCCTCGGAACGCGGCTCGCGCTCCCCCGGATGCAGCAACGTGCCGTCCAAATCGCATGCAATCAGCTTGATTCCCTCAAGACCCATATGCTTTCCTCCAAAGCACCTCATCAACAGTAAGACGGACTTTGAATAGCTGCCTCTCAAAGTCCGTCTTACTCATACGCACGTTAACCGCGCGCCTTCTTTACGATCGTAAAGTCGGGAGCCATGCTCACGACGACCTCCGCCGCACTCGACGCAAAGCGCCGGCTGGCATCGAGCTCGCGCGTGACCACCGAGAGGCGAACGCCCTCGATACCCCGGAGCATGCGGCCCAAAACAGGCTGCACCGGCGTATACATGCGCACGGTATGCTCGTCCGAGTCGCCTCGGAAAAGCGGCGCATGCATGTTGCCGATCTCCCAGCACGCATGCGCGAGCGCAATCGGATCCATGCGGTCGACTTCGACCAAATAAACCTCGGCGCTGCGCAGGCGCACGACAACCGCCACGGGCACCACGCCCGAACGGTCAATGGCGAGCACGTCGCCGTCGGCAAGACGACCACCGTCGGTAGCATCCGGCCGAACATCGATCGTGCGCCCCAGCTCCGTCACGCCCGCAAACGCGCATACATCAGCCTGGTCCCAATCGAGCAGTAGCTCATCGACCTCAAAGACACCGCCCAGCTCCCGGCGAAGCAAAAGCTCATAGGACGGGTCGTTGAGATTTCCGAGGCACGTTGTCGAAACCAGATTTGCAGGCATAGCCTAATCCTCGACCTCGACGAGCTCGATATCGAAGTTGAGATCCTTGCCGGCAAGCTCGTGGTTGGCATCGAGCGTCACAGCCTCGGGCGTCACGTCAATGACGACGGCGGGGACGGGCATACCGCTCGGCGTGGACAGGAAGAGCTTCATGCCCTTCTCGATCTGCTCGATGTTGGGAACCTGCTCGGCCGGGAAGGTCAGAACCATCTCGGGATTGTGCTCGCCGTAGGCATCGGCAGCAGGAATGTGCACGGTCTTCTTCTCGCCCACCTGCATGTCGACAACAGCGGCGTCGAAGCCCTTGATCATCTGACCGGCACCGCAGGTGAACTCCAGCGGCTCGCCGCGATCGTAGGAGCTATCGAACTGCGTGCCGTCGTCGAGCGTGCCGCGATAATGGGTCTTGACCTTCTTGCCCTGGTTGGACATGGTAACCTCCGTGATAAGGGCGGCGCACAACGCAGGCCGCCGTGAACATATGGCGCTAACTATACCCTAGTCATACAATTCAATGACAGTTTGCAAAGAAACGCTGCAACCGGAGGAACCATGGCATATCCCGTATTTGACCTACACTGCGACACCGCCGACCGAATCGGCTGGGCCACGCTCGATCTCGACCTGCGCTTTACCGCCGGCACCGACGGTTATTTCCCCGGCGACGAAACGCATCCGCAAGATTTCGACCTCATCGAGGGCAACGCCTGCGCCATCTCGCTCGCAAAGATCGGCAACACGCCGTGGGCACAGTGCTTCGCCACGTTTGTCCCCGACGAGATTCCCACCGCCCACGCCGCGCGCTTCCAGGCGCAAATCATGGCGCATATGAGCGGCCAGGCAATGCTCAACCACGACCGCATGGTCAACGTACGCAGCGCCGCAGACATTCGCCCCGCGCTCAAGGACGGTAAAGTCGCTTGCATCCACACCATCGAAAACGCCACGTTCTTTGCCGAGGACCCCGCACTGATCGAGGTGCTCAAGAGCTTGGGCGTGCTTATGTCGTCACTCAGCTGGAACGCGCAGGGACCGCTCGCGAGCGGACACGATACCCACGCCGGCCTCACCGCCGCCGGCATCGAGGCGCTTGCGCAGATGGAGCACGCCGGCATGGTACTCGACGTCTCCCACCTCAACGATGAGTGCTTTGACGAGGTTGTCGCCCACGCCACGCGTCCCTTCGTCGCCAGCCACTCCAACTCCCGCACCGTCTGCAGCGTCAAGCGCAACCTCACCGACGACCAGTTCCGCACCATTCGCGACATGGGCGGTATCGTCGGCCTCAACTACTGCAGCGAGTTCCTATCCAACGACGCAACCGACAAGACCGCCGCAGACGTCACCTTCGACCAGCTGGCGGCACATATCGAGCACTGGCTCGACCTGGGCGGCAAGGACGTCATCGCGCTCGGCGGCGACTGGGACGGTGCCACGGTGCCCGCTTTCCTCTCCGATGCCAGCATGATGCCCGAGTTCCAGAACATGCTTTCCAAGCATTTTGGCAAGACCGTGATGCAGAAGCTCTGTAGCGACAACGCGCTTGCCTTCTTTGAGCGTTATTAATTTCACATCCCTTGAGCGGGCCGGCATGCCGAACGGTCGACATGCCGGCCCGTCCCCAATCTGAAGGACCGCTTTTGACGCAGCAATTTACGATTTCCATATCCCGACCGGATGGGACGCCCATCTCCGTCGTCGTTACCAAAAAGCGCGTCAAAAACTTCAACCTACGCGTCACATCAAGCGGTGAGGTCCACGCCAGCGCACCGCTCGGCGCCAGCCGCGAGCGCATCGAGGCATTTGTGAAGCGCAACAGCACCTGGATTGTCAGCCGACTTGCCAAGCGCGAGCAACATCAGGCGACGGCGCGAGAGCCGCTCAGCACCTCGTCCGTCATTGCACTTTGGGGCAAGCCCATCACGGTACAGGATGCACTCGATCACAACTTTGCATCACCCGCGCCGCGGCCCAAGCAGGCCACCTTCGCAAGCTTTATGGGTACCGACGAATCGGACGAAGGCCCACAGGCCAAGCGGCGTGCAATCCTCGACGGCCTAACGTCCGACGAGCTCCAAGCCCACATCAGCCAGCTTTATACGACCGAGGTCACCGCAGCGCTACGCGACATCGTGCACGCATACGAAATCACAATGAGTGTCGCCGTTTCCCGCGTCTCCGTGCGCAGCATGAAAACGCGCTGGGGATCATGCACGCCCAAGACCGGAGCCATTCGCATCGCACGCGAACTTGCCGCTTATCCCATCGAGTGTCTCGACATGGTTGTCGCCCACGAGCTCGTCCACTTGCTCGAGCCAAGCCACAATCAGCGGTTTCACGCCCTGCTCGACAGGTACTGCCCCAACAATAGAGCGCTGTCGCAGCGGCTCAAGCAGCCACCCATAGAGACGTATTAGAACCGGTTAGCGCACGCGCTCGATCTCGACGCCGCAGCTTGCCAGGGGAAGACCGACGGGCGCCCAAGGCTTATCGAGCTTAACACGCACGCCAAGCAGCAAGGGGTAACGACGCAGCAGCATCTGGGCCACACCCTCGGCTGCCGCCTCGATGAGTTTAAACGTATGCTCGCGCAGATAGCCATCGACATCGTGGCACACCGAGCCGTAGTCAATCGAGGCGTCCAGGTTATCGTGCTCCCCCGCTGCACGCAGGTCGGCATAGAGCACCAAGGACACGATGAACTTCTGGCCCAGCGCGTTCTCTTCGGGATACACGCCGTGGTTGGCAAAGACCTCGAGACCGTCGATAGTAATGCGATCGGCATGGCGCAGATCGTCATAGCTCACGTGGGGCACCGCCGTTGCGGTGGATATTTCGCCCCTTCCACGGCGGGCGAGCTCGGCGCCTTCAGTCTTGGTTGCATTCTCGGGCAGTTTCTTGTTGCTCATCGCGATCGTCTCCTTCGTTTAGAACCCCGACCGCGTAAACTAACTACACGCGAATCGACAGGTTCTTTTTATCATCGCTCCAGTTGCAAGCATTGCGCGCGGGGCATGCAAAGCAGGCGCGCGACGCTTTGTCGGCTGCATAGAGCAAACGCTCAAGCGGTTGGCTGTTCACGCGCAGCTTTCGATGGCCCAGAATGGCCGTCTTAATGGCTGCGGCATCGGCCGGCTCAAACGCCACGTCATCGGGCATGCCGCCGAGAATTGCATCAGCGACGCGTTCGCTTGCAACATCATGGGATATACCCGATTCATACTGTTCATCTTTGCCGATATCGTGAAGAAGTGCCGTGGCGTAGATGACCTCGCGGTCAAACTCGAGATCTTCCTCGAGATTCTTGATCCACATAATGCGAGCGACATCGAGCAGATGGTCGATACCGTGGCGGCAGAAGATGCGCCCCGATTCCAGCTGAGCAATGTTGCCCAGGTGGCGCCGGAACAGGCCGTTGGCACAGATGTAATCGATACGAGGCATGACGCCAAAAGGCGCCAGGCCCGAAGCCATAAAACCGCGACGCGGCGTTCCCTCGTCAGTATTCGATGTAAAGTCGTTGACGACTCTCATAGTTAGCGTCCCAGCATCCTAAAGAAACGCTCTTCGAGCGCGGGGTCGGTCTCAAAGACGCCGCGGCGAGCGAGCGTCACGGTCTTGGTGCCGGGCTTTTGCACGCCGCGCATGGTCATGCACATATGCTCAGCTTCCATGAGCACAATCGCTCCCTGGGGAGCGAGATATTCCATGAGGGCATCGGCAACCTGTGCACACAACTGCTCCTGCAGCTGCAGACGACGGGCATAGACTTCAACCGTGCGAGCGAGCTTAGACAGACCCGCCACGCGACCGTTAGGGATATAGCCGATCGCAGCCTTGCCATAAAACGGCAGCAGATGGTGCTCGCACAGCGAGTAAAACGTAATGTCGCGCTCAATAACCAAGTCGTTCGAAGCGACGGCAAAGGTTTTGGACAGGTGCTCCTCGGCACTCTGATCCATACCGCCGGCGATCTCACCATACATACGGGCAACGCGCGCCGGGGTCTCCAGCAGGCCCTCACGAGTTGGGTCCTCGCCTATGCCCTCAAGCAACAGCTTAATGGCGGCCTCGACTTTTTCCTGATCGACCATCTGGGCCTCACTTTTCCGATTTTGCGTTCGCGCTATGGTACCACGCCCTTTGGCATCGGCCACAAGCTACATAGTATGGGTCGAATAGACTGGATCGTCCCGCCAAAGCTCCACAGCGTCGCAAAGCGCAACGCCCTCACGCACAGCGCGGTCGCGCGTAGCGTTCATATCGATCACACGCTGGTTACTCGAGCCCCTAAAACGCAATGAGATATCGTACAGATCCTGAACAAACGGGCCATCCACCAACATATCGAGGCAGGCAAGGATACGGTCCGTCGCCTCGGTATGGTGACGACCACCCGGCATAAGCTCCTCGAGCACGTCGCCGGTAAAGCACCAAATGGTCTTGCCCGACCCTGCAGGATAGGCCGCACGCACGCGTTCGATAAAGTCAACAAGCCCCACCTGATTCTCGGGCTCCATAGGCTCGCCGCCCAGAATCGTCAGGCCATCGATAAAGGGATGATCGAGACTCTCGATAATCTTATCCTCGACGGCGCGATCGAACGGCTCGCCCGCAGCAAAGTCCCACGCGACAGAGTTAAAGCAATTCTTGCACCCACGACGGCACCCGCTCACAAACAGAGAAGTACGAACGCCTTCCCCATCAGCAATGTCGAAATACTTAATGTTCGCGTAGTTCATAGGTAACTCTCCCGGGAGGCCGGGACATATCATCCCGTCCTCAAACATTCTCGGCCTTCGGCCTGCGAAACTGCGGGCGGGACGATATGTCCCGGCCTCATGCAAAGGGTAACTCAATGAACGAAGCGAACATCGAGTATAGGGTTCGAGGTCCAATAAAAACTTTGTTGCAGCTCAACCGCCATCGCAAGCAAAGCGTTGTTGCAAGTCAACTCATTTCCGCTAAGAACTTCGAGGAGTGAGCAGGCCGCATGCTACATCTCAACTACGTCAACTTGGCTGAACCGAGAGGGCCGCTTGGGCTTTTGCTCGATATGAGTTCCGCACGCAAAGAAGGCCACTTAATGTGGCCTTCGTCTTGCGCAGGACTGTCCGAAATAGCGAGCAAATGCCCAAGCGGCCCTCCCGGCTCAGCCCCGGAGCGGTATTAGAGATGCAGCACGCGGTCGCGGATCTCCTCGGTTCGGCCCTGGTTCCAGAACTGGGTACCGATGTAGCCACACGTGCGACGAGCGACATTCATCTTCTCCTGGTCACGATTGCCGCAATTGGGGCACTCCCACACCAGCTTGCCGTCATCCTCGACAATCTTGATCTCACCGTCGTAGCCGCACACCTGGCAGTAGTCGCTCTTGGTGTTGAGCTCGGCGTACATGATGTTGTCGTAGATGTACTGCATCACGCGAATGACAGCCTTGAGGTTGTCCTGCATGTTGGGAACCTCGACGTAGGAGATGGCACCGCCCGGCGAAAGCTGCTGGAACATACCCTCGAACTTGAGCTTGTCGAATGCGTCGATCTCCTCGGACACGTGGACGTGGTAGCTGTTGGTGATGTAGCCCTTGTCCGTCACGCCCGGGATAATGCCAAAACGACGCTGCAGGCACTTGGCGAACTTGTAGGTCGTCGACTCAAGCGGGGTACCGTACAGCGAGAAGTCAATATCGCTTTCGGCCTTCCACTCCGCGCACTTGTCGTTCATGCGCTGCATGACGGCCATGGCAAAGGGCGTGCCCTCCTTCTCGGTGTGGCTGTGGCCCGTCATGTACTTAACGCACTCATACAGGCCGGCATAACCCAGACTAATGGTGGAGTAACCGCCCACGAGCAACTTGTCGATCGTCTCGCCCTTCTTCAGGCGGGCGAGGGCACCGTACTGCCAAAGAATCGGTGCGGCATCCGAAAGCGTACCCATCAGACGCTCATGACGGCACAGCAGGGCGCGGTGGCACAGCTCAAGGCGCTCGTCGAAGATCTTCCAGAACTTATCCATGTCCTGATGCGAGCTCAGCGCGACATCGGGCAGGTTGATGGTCACAACGCCCTGGTTAAAGCGACCGTAGTACTTGGGCTTGTTCGGGTCATAGTTCAGCGCGTTGGCCACGTTGTTAAATCCGTTACCGGAGCGGTCGGGCGTCAGGAAGCTGCGGCAACCCATGCAGGTATAGCAGTCGCCGTTGCCCGCGGTCTCGCCCTTCGACAGCTTGAGCTCGCGCATCTTCTTCTCGGAGATGTAGTCGGGCACCATGCGCTTGGCGGTGCACTTCGCAGCCAGCTGAGTCAGGTAGAAGTACGGGGAATCCTCGTGAACGTTATCGTCCTCGAGCACGTAGATGAGCTTGGGGAACGCCGGGGTGATCCACACGCCGGCTTCGTTCTTAACGCCCTCATAGCGCTGACGAAGCGTCTCCTCCACAATCATGGCAAGGTCATGCTTCTCCTGGGGCGTACGGGCCTCATTGAGATACATAAAGACCGTCACGAACGGCGCCTGGCCATTCGTGGTCATAAGGGTCACGACCTGATACTGAATCGTCTGAACGCCGCGACGGATCTCGTCACGCAGACGGTCCTCAACGACCTCGCGGACCTTTTCGGGAGATGCGGAAACGCCGAGCTCCTCGAGCTCGCGGGCGACCTCGCCGCGAATCTTTTGACGGCTCACCTCGACGAACGGGGCAAGATGGGTCAGCGAAATCGACTGGCCACCGTACTGGGAGGAAGCAACCTGAGCGATGATCTGCGTCGCGATGTTGCAGGCAGTCGAGAAGCTGTGCGGCTTCTCAATCAGCGTACCCGAAATAACAGTACCGTTCTGGAGCATATCCTCCAGGTTCACCAGGTCGCAGTTATGCATGTGCTGGGCAAAGTAGTCCGAATCATGGAAGTGAATCAGACCCTCATTGTGAGCATCCACAATCTCCTGGGGCAGCAGCACACGCTGGGTCAGGTCCTTGGAGATCTCGCCGGCCATGTAGTCACGCTGAACGGAATTGACGGTCGGGTTCTTGTTGGAGTTCTCCTGCTTGACCTCTTCGTTGTTGCACTCAATCAGCGACAGAATCTTGTCGTCGGTCGTGTTCTTCTGGCGCTTCAGGCTCTGAACATAGCGATAGATGATGTAATGGCGAGCGACCTCGTAGCAGTCGAGACGCATAATCTCGTCCTCGACCAGATCCTGAATCTCCTCGACCGACACGGTGTGGCCCGCGTTCTCGCATGCCTCGGCGACGTTTTGTGCCGCGTAAACCACCTGGCGGTCGGTAAGACGAGATCTCTCCTCGACCTCCAAGTTTGCGGCGCGGATGGCATTGACAATCTTATCGATGTCAAAGACAACCTCGGTGCCGCTGCGCTTGATGATCTTCATCCTCTTGCCTCTTTCGCGTCGAAATCGTATTGCGCTTCAGAGCCAAACGATGCCCGGCAGGGCTTGCCCCTGTCTTGCGGCGCCGTCGCGCAATCTGTGTTTTCGAATACCATAGGCCCTCATGCGGACAATCCTCGCAGCCAATCAAGGGGCTCGAAGATCCATCCAAATGGGGCGAATAAGGTCCTCGTTCTCTGTCCGCCATCTATCATACGACAAAGAGGCATCTATATCCTGTATTCTTTTTTTAGGACAAACACAACATATAGTGTTTCAGCAGGTCAAAGCAATTAGTTATTTTGCAGACGCATTAATTATGAGGGGTTCTTGGCAAGTCGGTAAAACGTTACCAACACGGCTACCTGCATGGCAGTTATAAAACCCCCTTAGTCAAGCCGCTGACAAATCCTACCAAAACCAAGCCGCTCACGCCAAAAGAATCCAAAAGATTATGCTTGACCAACATGTTGCGGTCACGGTCGGCCAGGACGTATGCAACCTGCCGGCACCTCTACGGGGACCTTGGATCAATATTTGCTGGCATATTTGACGGCGTGCTTGGTAGCAAAACAAAACAGCTCAGAGGACATAGCCTCTGAGCTGCGAACATTTGGTGGGCGTTAGAAGATTTGAACTTCTGACCTCTTCCGTGTCAGGGAAGCGCTCTCCCCCTGAGCTAAACGCCCAAATGGAGCGGACAACGGGGCTCGAACCCGCGACCCCAACCTTGGCAAGGTTGTGCTCTACCAACTGAGCCATGTCCGCTTACGAGGATTAATCTTACGTGATGCCCGCATCCTATGCAAGAACTTTTTTTGAAAAGTTTTGCGACGCTCTCGCGAGGGCATCAGTCGTCACGAAAGGCGCGAACAAACGCAGGCTCGCAGCGAGATGCCCCTACATCTCACCGAGCATGATCCAGGCAGAGCTGTCCTGCGCGAGCCTGCCGTCTGCAAGCGGTGATGAGGTGAGCAGGACCCTGCCCGCCGGCAGCTCCACGGGTGCTGCACCGAAGTTCGTCACACACGCCCAGCCGTTATCGCGGCGATAGGCGATGACGCCGCCCTCAGCGCCCTCGGCACCATCCGCAAGACCGGTGCGCCCGTCAAGATCGAGCCACGCAAGATCGTTGGCGCACCCGCGCAGCTTGCGCCGCAGCCAGAGGGCGTCACGATAGAGCGCAAGCATCGATGTCGGGTCCACTTCTTCCCTATCGGCAGCATAATCGGAAAACCATGCAGGCTGCGGCAGATGGGGCGCCGCATCGGCGTCTGCCGGCGAAAACCCAAACGATCCGCCATGCGCGGGATCGTCCGCCGCCACCCACGGCAGGGGCACACGACAGCCGTCGCGCCCCTTCTCGCGCTTCGGTCCGTGCGTATTGGTCGCAGTAGGGTCTTCGAGTGCAGCCCACGGGATATCAGCCACCTCAAAAAGGCCGAGCTCCTCACCCTGATACACGTATGCCGAGCCCGGAAGCGCCAGCTCAAGCAAAAGGGCCGCCCGCGCGCGGCGCTCGCCGAGTTCACGGTCCTCGTCATAAGACGACCCGTCGCGTAAGAGCCAGTCGAGCGCAATCTGGTGGTAGCGCGTCGCCTTGATTTGCGGCAGGGCATAGCGTGTCGCCACGCGCGGCACGTCGTGGTTGGAGAGTACCCAGGTCGAGGCGGAATCGGATTCGACGGCTGCCTTCAAGCCCTTCTCGATTGCAGTGTGCATGTCATCATAGGTCCAAGTGGCCTTGGCAAACTCAAAGTTGAATGTCTGGCCAAGCTCGCTGGGACGCGCGTAGAGATACTGGCGCTCGGGCAGCACCCACGCCTCGGCAACGGCACTGCGCGGCGGATTATAGCGGTCGAACACGCGGCGCCACTCGCGATAGATCTCGTGGACCTCATTGCGGTCCCACAGCGGATGGGTGCCGTCGTCAACCATGTCATCGCCCTCGGCGAGATGCCACCGGTCGAGGTCATCGCGGTCGAGATCCTTGGCGAGACCCTGCGCCACATCAATGCGAAAGCCGTCGACGCCTCGATCGCTCCAAAACGCCAGGACGTCGCAAAAGAGCGCATGAACCTCGGGGCATGACCAGTCAAAGTCCGGTTGCTCGGGCGTAAACATGTGCAGATACCACTGACCGTCCGCAACACGCGTCCATGCGGGGCCGCCAAAGTTGGCATTCCAATTGGTGGGAGGCAGCTCGCCATGCTCGCCGCGACCATCGCGGAAGATATAACGGGCGCGCTCGGGCGATCCGGGGCCGGCGGCAAGAGCGGCTTTGAACCAGGGGTGCTGGTTGGATGAATGGTTGGACACGATGTCGACGATGACCTTGATGCCGCGCGCGTGAGCCGCAGCGATCATGTCATCGAAGTCGTCAAGCGAGCCGAGACGCGGGTCGACATCGCAGTAGTCCGCCACATCATAGCCGCCATCGACAAGAGGCGATGGGTAAAACGGGCTCAGCCAGATGGCCTCGATACCCAGCCGCTCAAGATAGTCCATCTGCTGGGTAATGCCCGCGATATCGCCCAGACCCGAACCAGTCGAATCCTTAAACGAGCGCGGGTAGATCTGATAGATCGCGGCATCGGACATCCATGAGCGCGAAGAAGACTTTTCTGTAGCCATGGGGCGTATCTCCCTTGCAACGAGGTTATGCGAGATGCCCACGATGATACGCCCAAAGCGGACATTCGCGGCAAACAACGCCACAGCCACGACCCAAAACGCTCGCCCCCCTCTCGGGTTCGAGCCTAGGAGATAGGTACAAAAAAAGCCCGGCTACCGTAGTAGTCGGGCTGTTGCGCTTGGAGCGGACAACGGGGCTCGAACCCGCGACCCCAACCTTGGCAAGGTTGTGCTCTACCAACTGAGCCATGTCCGCATATGTAAAACAAAACGGGCGCCGGAGCGCCCGGATGTTGCCTGGAGGCGAAGCCCGGATTCGAACCGGGGGTAAAGGCTTTGCAGGCCTCTGCCTTACCACTTGGCCACTTCGCCGAAAAAGGACCGCTTGAGACGGTCCGGAAATGCAATGGAGCGGACAACGGGGCTCGAACCCGCGACCCCAACCTTGGCAAGGTTGTGCTCTACCAACTGAGCCATGTCCGCTTGCGGTTTATTAATTTACGCGAGTTGTCCTAAAGACGCAAGTACTTTTTTCAAAAAAGTTGCTCAAAGCAAGTTCATGCAGGTAAATAGCGCCAAGCCAAGACCCTAAGCACACGATTCCAATGCTGAGCTAAACAGCTTCACCATCCGAACACGTGTGCCGGCGCCATCTGTACGACGGGCAACTTCCACATTATCGACGAGCATACGCATAAGCTTGATACCGCGTCCGCGTTCCTCGGATGTTACCGGTTCGCTCGCCCCATCGATAGAATAGCCAGCGCCCCGATCAAGCACCTCGAGCACAACACGGTCCCCATAGGCCTGAACCGTCAGGATGCAGCCAACACCGCCCGCATGGTCATATGCGTTACCCAATGCCTCACCCAACGCCAATGCGACGTCATAGCGCTCATCACGCCTCAGGGGAAGCGATTCGAGGAGCTCGGCCACACGATGCCGATAATACGGGAGATTCTCGATGCCTCGCTGCACTTCGACGCTCTTGCTCCATCGCGGCAACTCCCCCACCGGAATGGCGGGAATCGACTCCCGCGCCGGGCCCGCGACATGAAGGATGTCAACAAGTCGGGCAATTTCCAAAAAGCGAACGACCTCATCGGAGGCGTTAACGAGCGAAAGCAGCCCCTCATGCCTCATAAGCTCTCTAGCACGTGTAAGCAAAAACGCCAAACCCGTCGAGTCGATAAAGCCCACGGTCTGGCAATTGATGACAACACGACGCACGCCCCGGTCGATCAAATTATCCAACCGTCGGCGCAGTGCGGGCACCGAGGCGATGTCGATATCGCCCGGTGGCGTCAAAACCGCTATGTCATTCCACTCATTCATACGACCATGGTTCCCCAAAAGAGCTCGCTCGATGCACACGTATCTGCAACCGCGCAGATTTCGCCCGTCAGGCGTCGTGACCTACGATCGACCCCGTAAAAACTCAAGGGAAACCAGCGCGATGTCATCGTCCAGCGCCGACTCGGTAAAGCGGTCAAGCTCGCCCAAGACCTTGCCGCAGATTCCCGATACGCCCTCACCCGAGACAGAGAGCAGAAGGTCGCGAAGGCGTTGTTCGCCAAAGAAAGCACCCGAGCGATCACGTGCTTCGATTGTTCCGTCGGTATACATAAATAGCATGTCACCAGGAGCGAATGTAAACACGCCCGTCTCGTAGACCATGCTCTCAAAGGCACCGATCACGCCCGATTGGCACCCAAGGAGCTCCACTTCTCCCCCGCAGGTCTCGCCGCCGCCACGCGGCGTCGACGACGGCCTAATGACCATAGTGGGAGGATGTCCCGCAGAGCAATAAGTAGCGCGGCCCGCTTTAAGATCGATCTTGGCGATAAACGCCGTCACAAACGTCTCGACCCTCGAAAAGCCCATGAGCATGCTATTGAGCGAGCGTGCCATACGGGCAGGCCCTGCACCCTCCCAGGCATAGGCCGTCAGCGCCGTCTTGACGAGCGCCGACATCGACGCCGCCTCAATCCCCTTGCCGGATACATCGCCCAAAATCATTACGGCACAATCGTCGGGAAGACGGACAAGCGTATAGAAGTCGCCGCCGACCAACGCAGAATTCGTTGCCGATAGGTATACCGAATCGGTTGCAATGCCCGGAACGTCACCAAGCGAATTTCTCATGCCAATCTGAAGCGTCTGAGCGATATGACGCTCTTCGCGCTTTTGAGACTCGCCTTCATAGATCAGCTCAAAGTCATGCGCCAGATGCACCAGGTAGTCGTATTCAAGGTCGTCAATTGGTTCTTGGCTGCCATCGCGGAGCAGCAAAGCGCGCCTCGTCGGCCCCTTGGCGATATCAGCGGGAACAATCGCATCGTTGCTTCGTTTGCCATCCGCTTCCGAGTGGTAGCGCCCCGCTTCGATGCCGGAGTCGACATAAAGCCCCTGACACGGTAGGCCGTGGGCCCTCAACCATGAACCCATAGACGTGGATTCGTCCACACGTGTAAGGCGCACGTGCTTGAGGTCGTCAGCGCTCGTCCCGCCCAACACCGATGTCTCAAACCCGTCGGGGGCTGCCCCCAGGCGTGCTGCTGGCGCCGTGACAGAAAAGAAGAGTGACTCCGGATCGTCCGGCAGCGCCACACGACTGCCGCCCTCAAAATCGATGACATAGGTTTCGAGGCCCGCATCATACTCCACGGGGCAGAAATGACAATTGAGCACCGTGCAGATTTCCGTCGACACCGCTCGCGAGGCGGCAACGGGATCATCGAGATAGGTAAACAGTTCGTCGCGCAGCAAATTGAGCGAGCGGCCGAGCTCCGCCGTGCGGCGCGAACGTAAGCTCGACGCCATGCCGACCAGCTGAATAGACAGATAATCGCAGATGACCTCGAGCACGTTCACGTCATAGGCAAGTGGCGCCTGGGGGCGTTTCCAGCCAACTTCCAACACGCCAAGGACCTGCGTGCCGTAAAACACGGGAAGACAGATCTCGCTGCGATACGGGGGCATATCCTGCACGCGCAGCAAGTGCTTGGAACGATTGTCCAAATCCATGAACATACCCGAAGCAACCCGGTCGCCCTCAAGGTCCTGCTGAATCGACAGGCGACAGGCACGCGACTCGCGAAGCACGTAGGTCGGAATGCCCGCGCCGTACGGCATAAACTCGGGCAGATAGCTATCCTCAAGCTCCCTAGAAACACCGCGGAGCTTAAAGCCGCCGCTCTCGGAAAAATAGATAGCCGCACCGGAGGCATCGAGCATTCCAACGAGCTGATTCAAAACGGTATCGAGCAAGCTGGGGAGCTCATCGGAGCCCACGGTACTCATAATGACCGAAAGGGTACCCGAAAGGCGTTTATTCGCCACCCTAAGCTCCGATAGCGCACGTTTGAGCTGACGATCGTGGGAATACTGCTCTTCGATGCTGTGAAGCGCCACCAGGACACGCGGTGCACGACGTCCAAAGATACGCGGAGGCGTAACGGAACCTGCGCGAACCAAGACGGGAATAAAGGACCCGTCGCTCAGCTTGAGCATCAGCTTGCTCTCGGAGCCATCGGTCTCAAACGGTAGACGATGTTCGGTCGCGCGCTCAAAGGCAGACGAGTACAGAACGTCTTTGACATCACCGCTGATGACGTCAGCGCGTTCCTCGCACATCAGGTCGAGCAAACGATTATTCACATGCAGAATGGTTCCGTCGAGCTCACAGATGATGACAGCATCGCTCGTGATCTCGACCAGTTGGGCAACGTCTGCCCACTCGTTGCGCTCAAGCGTTTCCATCGTGGACCTCACCGTCTATCGGTAACAAAAAAGCCTCCGAAGAGGCTTCTCAAATGCGATGGTGTCGGAGGCGGGACTTGAACCCGCATGACCAAAAAGCGGTCACTAGCACCTCAAGCTAGCGCGTCTGCCAATTCCGCCACTCCGACATGCTATGTTGTTGATTCGCAGTTCGTTCTGTTGGACCCGCGCGTTCAACGAGGAAGATAATAACCTATGATTCGAGAACTGTGCAAGCACTTTTTAGAAAAAAGTTTACGAATTTGTAAATGCGCAGGTAGATCTATATGTCCGGCCCCGTATCGGTGTTGCCTCCCGGCGCGTCCTCGGGCATGAGCGATATTTTGCTACGCACTTCGTGCTGCGAAATATCGCTCCCCCTGCGGAATGCGCCGGGAGGCAACACCGATACGGGGCCTGCAAATACGTACTTCAGGCACAGTTCTCAAACATGTTCTGAGGGCTGATACAAATTTAGCGGCTCGGCTTTGCCGAGCCCTTATATAAGGAGGCCGGAGCTAAAGCTCCGGCCTCGCTTTATTTCTCATTAATTTAAGTGAGCGCTCAGGGAATCGCACTCCCCCTGCCGAGTTACCGCAGGGCCCGCCCTGTTGTTACTTTTCAGAACATCCCGCAGGACGGAGGAAGCCCCGCAGCGCGTAGCGCGCAGCGGGGCTTCCGACATGTCCGAGGACGTTCTGAAAAGTAACAACAGGGCGGGCCCGGACAAGAGCAACCGACTACAGGTCGATGTGCGATTCCTTGATCGGGAACGGCTCCGCGAAGTGGCACGCGCAGCAGTGGCCCGGGGCAACTTCCTTAAACTCGGGAAGCTTCTCGGAGCAGATACCCTGCGCAATCGGGCAGCGCGTGTGGAAACGGCAGCCGGTCGGCGGATCCAGCGGTGACGGCGGATCGCCGGCGAGGATGATGCGCTTGCGGGTCTTCTGGATATCCGGATCGGGCACCGGCACGGCAGACAGCAGCGACTGCGTGTACGGATGGTGCGGCTCACTGTAGAGCGTCTTCCAGTCCGAAACCTCGACCATCTTGCCCAGATACATAACGGCAACGCGATCGGAGATGTGCTGTACGACAGAGAGGTCGTGAGCAATGAAGAGATAAGCCGTACCAAACTTGTCCTGGAGTTCCTTAAGAAGGTTCAGAACCTGGGCCTGAATGGATACGTCAAGTGCAGAGACAGGCTCGTCGCAGATGATCAGCTTGGGCTTCAGAGCGAACGCGCGGGCAATGCCGACACGCTGACGCTGACCGCCGGAGAACTCGTGCGGATAGCGGTTGATGTGCTCGGGGTTCAGTCCTACAACGTCGAGAAGCTCGCGGACACGCTCAATGCGCTCTTCCTTGGTGCCCACGCCGTGAATGGTCATGGGCTCGGAGACGATCTCGCCGATGGTCATACGGGGATTGAGCGAAGCATAAGGATCCTGGAAGATAAACTGCATCTCGCGACGCATGTCCTTGATCTCATGCTTGCTCATCTCGGCAACATCTTTACCCTGGAAGAACACCTTACCGGCGGTCGGCTTGGTCAGGCGCATGATGGTGCGGCCCGTCGTGGACTTACCGCAACCAGACTCACCAACCAGACCAAAGGTCTCGCCAGGATAAATCTCAAAAGAGATGTCGTTTACGGCAGAGACGACGCGCTTGGAAAAACGCTTGGCGAACATGCCGGACTCAGCGGGGAACTCCTTAGAGAGGTGCTCGACCTTCAGCAGCGGAGTACGCTCGTTGGTATCTGCCATTACGCCTCGCCTCCCTTCTTGGAATCCTTGCGCGTACGGGACGTCTCAGGAGCGTTCTTGAGGAACTCGGGGTCACCGGAGTAGTGGCACGCAGAGTAATGACCAGACTCGGTGACAACGCGCTCGGGGCGCTGCTTGCGGCACTTATCGGTCGCATAGGGACAACGAGGCGAGAACACGCAGCCCTCGGGCAGGTTCATGAGCGAAGGCGGGTTGCCGTGAATCGGCGTAAGCGGCTTCTTCTCTTCGATGGCCTGCTCCGGGATGGAGCGGATAAGGCCCCAGGTGTAGGGGTGGCGGCTCTCGTAGAAGATTTCCTCAGCAGTACCGAACTCGACGGGACGACCGGCGTACATAACCATGATCTTATCGGCCATGTCGGCGACGACGCCCAGGTCATGGGTAATCATGATGATGGCGTTGCCGTTCTTCTCCTGCATTTCCTGCATGAGCTCGATAATCTGAGCCTGAATGGTAACGTCCAGAGCCGTCGTGGGCTCGTCGGCAATCAGAATATCGGGATCGCAGGCAAGAGCCATGGCAATCATGACGCGCTGACGCATACCGCCAGAGAACTGGTGCGGATACTCATTGACGCGCTTCTCGGGCTCGGGGATACCCACGAGGTCCAAAAGCTCGGTAGCGCGCTTGAGCGCCTCCTGCTTGGAGTAGCCACGGTGCAGACGAAGACCCTCGCCCACCTGCTTGCCAATCTTATAGACCGGGTTCAAGGAGGTCATAGGATCCTGGAAGATCATCGCGATGTCGTTACCGCGAATGTGCTGCATCTCTTCCTCGGTCATTTCGAGGATGGAGCGGCCGCGATAGCGAACGTCACCGCCCTCAATCTTTCCCGGAGGCATCGAGATAAGGCCCATGATGGTCATGGCGGTCACGGACTTACCGGAGCCGGACTCACCGACGACGCCCAGGGTCTCGCCGCGATCGAGCGTGTAGGAGACACCGTCGACAGCGCGAACGACGCCATCCTCGGTGTGGAAATACATCTTAAGGTCATCGACCTCGAGCAGATGCTGGCCCTCGGGAACCGGCTGGTCCTTCAGGTCCACATAGTTCTTGTTCTTCTTCATCCTTATGCGTCCTTCATCTTGACGTCGAGGGCGTCGCGCAGACCATCACCCAACAGGGTGAAGGCGAGCACCGTCGAGAGAATTGCCAGACCGGGCATGATCATCATCCAGGGAGCAGTCAGGAGATACTGCTGACCGTCCTGAATCATGGAGCCCCACGAAGGCGTAGGCGGAATAACGCCCATGCCGAGGAAGGACAGAGCGGACTCGGTCAGAATGGCGCCACCAATGTTCATGGTCGCGTAGACCACGATGGAGGCGACGGAGTTCGGGAAGATGTGACGCACGACGATACGAGCATCAGATGCACCCATCGCGCGCGCAGCATCAACATAGTCGTTTTCCTTGACGGTCAGGATCGCGGATCGGAAGACGCGCGCAATCGAAGGCCAGCCGAGAATACCGATGGCGATAAAGACGTTCTGAAGGCCACGGCCGATAACGGCGATCATGGCGACAACGAACAGCACGTACGGGAACGCCAGGAAGATGTCCGCACAGCGCATGATGATCGTATCCCAGATGCCGCCGTAGAAACCGGCCAGAGCACCCATGACCAGACCAATTAGCGTGGAGATCGCGGTGGCCATAATTCCGACGGACAGCGAAACGCGCGCACCGTAGATAACGCGGACGAGAATGTCACGACCAAGGGCGTCGGTGCCAAACGGGTGCTCTGCACACGGAGCCAACAGCGACGTCTCGGCCATAGTGGTCGAGTCGGAAGCCGTCGGGGAACCGAGCCAGGGCTTAGCCCACAGATCTGCGGTCAGGGCAACCACAACGACGATGATGATCCAGCAGACACCGATAACGGCGAGCTTGTTCTTACGAAGACGCTTAAAAGCGTCGCCCCACAGCGTGCGGGACTTGGCGGGAGCAGATGCGACCTTGGTGGCGGTAGCCTGCTCCTGAGACTGAGACTGAGAATCAGTTTCCTGCATGAGACGTACCTCCCTTAGGCCTTATCCGACGGACCGCCAAGGCGGATGCGCGGGTCGAGGAATGCATAGCTAATGTCGACGAGCAGGTTGATCACCATGACGACGACAACGATGAGCGTAACGCCGCCCATAACGATGGGCCAGTCACGCATGCTAATGGCGCGATAGACCTCATAGCCGATACCGGGCCAGTTAAAGACCGTCTCGGTCAGGATGGCGCCCGAAAGCATGCCGCCAAAGTCGACACCAATATAGGTAACGACGGGGATGAGTGCATTCTTAAGCGCATGCTTGACGATGATCGCACGATTGGAGAGACCCTTGGCCTTTGCCGTACGGATGTAATCCTGGTTCATGACGTCAAGCAGCTGCGAGCGCATAATGCGCGCAGCATAAGCGGTCGAAACCGAAGCCAGCGTAATGGTCGGAAGCACATAGTGCATCCAATCCTGATACTGAGAGCTGGAACCGCCGGCACCCGAGATCGGCATGGAGATTGCACCGCCCGTGGCGTCCTTGAGGATGACGCCAAAGAACAGCTGCAGCAACATACCGAGCCAGAAGGCCGGGACCGCAACGAGGATCGACGTGGTGAGCGTTACCAAAATATCCCAGAAGGAATAACGCTTTACCGCCGAAATGATACCCGCACCGATACCCATGATTGCCTCGAGCACGATGGCGCACGCGGCAAGTTTGACCGTATACGGATACTTCTGGGCGAAGATTTCCGTAACCGGCAGCTTGCGCTGATACGAATTGCCCAGATCGCCATGAAGCAGGCCGTTCATGTAATACAAGTAACGGTCCACGAGCGACGTTTGAACGGGGTCGCCGTTCTCGTCAAGGATCGCGTTGCCGTCCTCGTCCGTCTGGACCAGGTGATAGCGAACGCGAAGCTGAAGCTCCACCTCGGGGGACAGAGCCTTGTCTCCACCGATCAGCTTGATCGGATCTCCCGGCACGATATTCTGGAGGGCGAACAGAATCAGCGTAACGCCCAAAAACACCGGGATGAACTGAAGCACACGTTTAACGATGTACTTACCCATACCACTCCCCTATCTAGGGATTAACCTAAATGGGATGCCGATCGCCAGACCGGCATCCCAAAATTACCATCAGCCAGTTTACCCCAGGTTAGGGAGAACTGTATGTTTCCCATGAGGTCTACGTAAATACTTGACCCTCACGGAAGCTGCAAACTCTTAGGCGAGCTCAGCGGTACCCAGATCGGCGTGCTTCTGCGGATCGACATAGAGGTGCTTGATGCGATCGGAGCCGGCGATGGTGTGCGTGTAGAACATAATCGGGATGACCGGGCAGTCGGCAGCGACCATTGCGTCGGCCTCCTGCATCTTAGCGACGCGCTCCTCGTCGTCAACAATAGTACGAGCCTCGTCGACCTTGGCGTCGAACTCGGGGTTGTTGTAACCGGAGCGGTTGTCGCCACCGAGGGAGTCGGAGTGGAACAGCGGATACAGGAAGTTGTCCATGATCGGGTAGTCGGCAATCCAACCCAGACGACCGAACTGATAGTTAAAGTTCTGATACTGCTCGAGCAGGGCAGACCACTCAGGGGTATCGGAGACAGCGGTAACGCCAACCTTGGCGAGGTCGCCGATGATGGACTCCATGATCTCCTTGTGACCGCCGTCCTGGTTGTAGGACAGGGTCACGCTAATGCCACGATCCCCGTTAGCGCCAGCGGGAGCAACCTTGTCGAGGTACTCGTTAGCCTTGTCGACATCGTAGGCGCAGAACTCCCATGCGCCCTCCTTGTAGCCATCGATGCCCGGAGGAACAATGCCGTCGGCAGGGGTACGGGTACCCTTGAAGATGGTCTTGCAGATGGCCTCACGGTTAATGGCCAGGGAGATGCCCCTACGCAGGTCGGCGTTGTTGAACGGCTCGGCCGTGGTGTTGCAGGTCAGATAGTACGTGGAAGGCTCGGCGCCGAGCAGCATGCGCTCGCCGTCACCCATGGTGTAGCCGTCCTTGGACACGCCGCGATCCTTCTTGGCGGCATCGATCTGAGCGACGGGAACGTCGCAGACATCGAGGTTACCGGCCTGGAACTCCTTGTAAGCGGTCTCCATGTCCTTGATGACCTGGAAGTGGATGCCATCGATCTTGGCCTTGTCGCCATAGTAATCGTCGAACTTCTTGACGTTGATCTCCTGGCCATCCTCCCACTTGCCGTCCATCATGAACGGGCCGTTACCGACCGGGGCAAGATAGAAGCTCTTGACATCGGACTCGGCGCACTCGGGAACCGGGGCCAGAGCCGGATGAGAGGCGACGAAGGGGAAGTCAGCGTAAGCGGAAGACAGCTTGACGACGAGGGTCTCATCGTCGGGGCACGTAACACCGGTGAGCTCGGTAGCGTTACCGGCAAGCAGGTCGTCATAACCCTCGACCATGGAAAGGTGATAGGAGACCTCGGAAGGACCGTACTCGGTAGCGATGGCCGACTTGGTGTTGACCAGACGCTCCCAACCGAGCTTGAAGGACTTGGAGGTAACGTCGTCACCGTTGTGGAACTTGGCCTTCTTGATCTTGAAGGTAAACTCGGTGGCGTCGTCGTTGGACTCAAAGGACTCGCAAGCCAGCGGAACGATCTCGCCCTTCTCGGCGTCGTAAGAGGTCAGAGCGTCAAAGAGCTGGTACTCGACCTGAGTGCCCTGGTCCTCCTGGACATTGTAGGGGTCGATGCAGACCGGGTTGTTGATGTAGAAGTTCAGCGTCGAACCGGACTCAGAACCGGAAGCGTCGCCACCCTTCTTGCCACATGCGGCAAGAAAAGCCATGGAGCTCGCAGCAAGGGTGCCGCCAACAAAGGCGCGACGACCCATAACGGGCTGGTGGAACATAGAATCAGCCATGCCATCCTCCTTATGAGATAGGACAAAGAAATGTTCAGTCGGACACATGTCGAAACAATCCGATCCGAACCATCAAAACGCCGCCCGCTGCTATGGCTGGTTATGCACAACGGACCAACGTTTTGCAATACAGTAGCGCATTTTATACACAATTTGGGGCTAATTCCGGTTAACGGTCGAGAATTTCTTTAGTTGGGCGAAGTATGTGGGGATATTTTGACTCTGTTACAAATATGTAAACAAAAAGGGTCCCGCACTTACGGGACCCTTTTTGAATATTTATGCGGCTCGTGCTTAGTAGCCGACGATGCCCTGCGGGAAGAAGAACATGCACAGCACGACGCACACGGCAAACACGACAGCCATGATGACGGTCAGGCGGTCGAGGTTCTGCTCCATGACGCCCGTGGCAGAGCTGGAGTTATACAGCGAGCTAGCGATCATATCCGAAACGCCGGTGCCCTTACCGGAATGCATCAGGACGAGAATCGTCAGCGCCACGGCAGAGACAGCCCAAACGACAAACAGAAGAATCTGGAACGGACCCATAGATAAGCTCCTTAATAGAACAGTTTAAACTCCAGTACTGTACCACAATCCCCCGCTCTCCCCTACCTGCCACTCAAGGACGGGGTGGAAATGGCAGAAATACCAAAAAGGGGGTTGTCCGGTTGTGGACAACCCCCTTACTAGAAAACGGTATTTGTTTTCTATTAGGCCTCGGTGGCGAGCACGCGGCCCGTCATCTCGGCGGAAGGCTCAATACCAGCCATGGTGAGCATGGTCGGAGCGATATCGGAAAGACGGCCGTCCTCGACACCGGTGAGCTTGGCCTTCTCATCAACGATGATGAACGGCACACGGTTGGTGGTGTGAGCCGTAAACGGATGCTTGGAACCGTCGGAAGCAACGTCAAACATGTGATCGGCGTTGCCGTGGTCGGCGGTGATCAGCGCAAAGCCGCCCTTGGCGAGAATCGCCGGGACAACCTTAGACAGGGCATCGTCAACGGCCTCGACGGCCTTAACGGCGGCGTCGAAGACACCGGTGTGACCAACCATGTCGCAGTTCGCGAAGTTCACGATGTAGAAATCAGCGCGATCCTCGTTGATGGCGGCGACGAGCTTCTCGGTAACCTCGGGAGCGCTCATCTCGGGCTGCAGATCGTAGGTAGCGACCTTGGGGGAAGCGACGAGCACGCGCTCCTCGCCCTCCTTGGGCTCCTCGATGCCGCCGTTGAGGAAGAACGTCACGTGGGCGTACTTCTCGGTCTCGGCGGTGTGCAGCTGCTTCAGGCCGTTGGCGGCGATAACGTCGGCCAGGACGTTCTCGGGGAACGTCTTGGGGAAGGCGACCTCGACGTCAAACGTCGGATCGTACTCGGTCATCGTCACAAAGTGCGAAAGCTTGATCTGCTCGCGCTCAAAGCCGTCGAACTCCTTGTCCGTGAACACGCGGGTCATCTGACGAGCGCGGTCGGGACGGAAGTTGAAGAAGATGGCCGCGTCGCCCTCGTGGATGCCCTCGTTGTGGGCAGCGAAGGGCTCGACGAACTCGTCGCCGCGCGGATCCTTCTCGTAGTAGGCCTTGATACCGGCAACAGGGTCGACATCGGCATCGGACGCGTTGACCATGACGTCGTAGGCACGCTGGATGCGCTCCCAACGGTTGTCGCGGTCCATGGCCCAATAGCGGCCCGAGACGGTGGCGACGCGAGCGTCGCAACCGGTCTCCTCGGAGATCTTCGCCAGGAAGGCGCAGAACTCACTCATATAGCCAGCGCCGGACTGCGGGTCAACGTCGCGGCCATCCATAAAGGCGTGGACGCGAACGGTCTTGACACCGTGCTCGGCAGCCATCTTGACCAGAGCCTCGACGTGGTTCATGTGAGAATGAACACCGCCAGGGCTCATAAGGCCCATGAGGTGGAGAGTCTTGCCGTCAGCCTTGACGTCGTCCATAGCCTTGACGAAGACCTCGTTCTTGGCGATGGAGCCGTCCTTGATGGCATTGTTGATGCGCGAAAGCTCCTGGAACACGATGCGGCCGGCACCGATGTTGAGGTGGCCTACCTCGGAGTTGCCCATCTGGCCGTCGGGAAGGCCCACGTCCTCGCCCGAAGCACCGAGCGTGGTGTGAGGATACTTCTCGTATAGGCTATCAAGGAAGGGCGTCTTGGCAGCGGCGACGGCGTTCTCACCATCGGCCGGAGCAAGGCCGCAGCCATCCATGATAATCAGGAGTGCAGGAAGATGACGCTGTGCCATATGTCCTACTCGCCTGCCTTGACGACCATAGAGGCGAAGTCGGCAGCCTTGAGCGAAGCGCCGCCCACGAGGGCGCCGTCAACGTCGGGCTTGGCGACGAGCTCGGCAATGTTGCCGGGCTTAGCGGAACCACCGTACAGGACGCGGATGCCGTTAGCGAGCTCCTCGCCGAACATCTCCTTGAGGGTCTCACGGATAGCGCCGCAGACCTCCTGAGCGTCCTCGGCGGTAGCGGTCTTGCCGGTGCCGATGGCCCAGATGGGCTCGTAGGCGACGACGACCTGCTTGGGGCAGGTGATCTCAAGACCAGCAAGGCCAGCCTTGACCTGGTTCACGACGTGCTCGACATAGGTGCCGGCCTCGCGGACCTCGAGGGACTCGCCGCAGCAGAAGACGGGAACAAGACCGGCGGCAACGAGGGCCTTGGCCTTCTTGTTCTGATCCTCGTCGGTCTCGTGGAAGTAGTCGCGACGCTCGGAGTGACCGATGATGCAGTAGGTGCAGCCAGCGGACTTGAGCATGTCGCAAGAGGACTCACCGGTGAAGGCACCCTTGGCCTCCCAGTACACGTTCTGTGCACCGAGGGCGATGGGGGCAGCCTGAATGCGGTCATGAACCGTGGTGATGTCGATGGTCGGAGGGCAGACGAGTACCTCGACGCCAGCCGGAACCTCGGGCAGAGCCTGAGCCAGCTCGTCGGCGAGCTTTGCGGCCTCGGCGACGTCGTTGTTCATCTTCCAGTTACCAGCGATAAGAAGGGTGCGATTAGGCATCGAGAAGCGCCTCCACTCCGGGCAGGGCCTTACCCTCGACGAGCTCCATGGAAGCGCCACCACCGGTGGAGATCCAGCTCATCTTGTCGGCCAGGTTGAACTTGTTGACAGCTGCGACGGAGTCGCCACCGCCGATAATCGAGGTGCAATCGGCCTCGGCGACAGCCTCGGCAATAGCCTGGGTGCCGTGAGCGAAGTTGTCGAACTCGAAGACGCCCATGGGGCCATTCCAGAACACGGTCTTGGCGCCCTTGACAGCCTCGGCGTAGAGCTCCTCGGTCTTAGGACCGATGTCCATGCCCTCACGATCGTCGGGGATAGCGTCGGAAGCGACAACCTCGGGGACAGCGTCCTCGCCAAAGTGATCGGCAACGCGGTTGTCGATGGGGAGCAGGATCTTGACGCCCTTCTCCTCGGCCTTCTTAAGCATCTCGCCGGCGCGCTCGACCCAGTCCTCTTCCTTGAGGGACTGACCGACGGACAGGCCCTGAGCCAGGAAGAAGGTGTAGGCCATGCCGCCACCGATGATCAGGGTGTCAGCGGAGTCGATGAGGTGATCGAGAACGCCGATCTTGGAGGAAACCTTGGAACCGCCGACGATAGCGACGAAGGGGCGCTCGGGCTCGGCGAAGATGCCGGTCAGCGTGTCGACCTCCTTCTCAAGCAGGAAGCCAGCGACGGCAGGCAGGTAAGCGGCGGGGCCCACGACGGAACCCTGGGCGCGGTGAGCGGTGCCGAAGGCATCGAGAACGAAGACGTCACCATAGGAAGCGAGCTTCTTGGCGATCTCGGGATCGTTCTTCTTCTCACGCTTATCGAAGCGGACGTTCTCGAGAACGAGAACCTTGCCCGGCTCGACGGCAGCGACAGCCTCGGCAGCCTTCTCGCCGTAAGTGTCGGCGACAAAGGCAACGTCGAGACCAGAGAGCTCGGCGAGCTTCTTGGCGACGGGCTCGAGGGACAGCTCGGGCTGGAAGCCGGTGCCATCGGGACGGCCGAGGTGGCTCATGAGGATGACGCGAGCGTTGTGCTCAACGAGATAGTTGATGGTGGGCAGGGCAGCCTTGATACGGGTGGTGTCGCCAACGACGCCATCCTTGATAGGCACGTTGAAGTCAACGCGGACGAGAACGCGCTTGCCGTCGACATCGATGTCGCGGACGGTCTTCTTGGTAAAGGCCATGTTTGCTTCTACCTTTCGTACGTGTCTGCCTCCCATTACGGCAGACGATTTCCTATAAAAAGGGCGCGACCCTAGGGTGTAAGCCCTATAAGGCCGCGCCCTTCTTTAGACGCTCAACGAGCTATTCGCTAAAAGCTAAATTAAGCAACGAACTTCTCGAAGTACTTGATGGTGCGGACCATCTGAGAGGTGTAGGAGTTCTCGTTGTCGTACCAAGAGGTGACCTGAACGAGGGTCTGGCCGTTGCCGAGGTCAGAGCACATGGTCTGAGTGGCGTCGAAGATGGAGCCGTGGGTCTCGCCGATGATGTCGGTGGAGACGATGTCGTCCTCGTTGTAACCGAAGGTCTCGGAGATGGTGGCAGCGTAGGCCTTCATAGCGGCGTTAACCTCGTCGACGGTGACCTTCTTGTCAACGACAGCGTAGAGGTTGGTGATAGAGCCGGTCGGCGTCGGGACGCGCTGGGCGGCACCGATGAGCTTACCGTTGAGCTCGGGGAGAACCAGGCCGATGGCCTTGGCAGCACCGGTGGTGTTGGGGACGATGTTGACGGCGCAGGCGCGGCTACGACGCTTGTTGCCCTTGCGCTGCGGGCCGTCGAGCGGCATCTGGTCGCCGGTCCAGGCGTGAATGGTGGTCATGATGCCGGACACGATGGGAGCGAAGTCGTTCAGACCCTTGGCCATCGGGGCGAGGCAGTTGGTGGTGCAGGAAGCAGCGGAGATGATGTTGTCCTCAGCGGTCAGCGTCTCATGGTTGACGTTGTACACGATGGTGGGCAGATCGCTGCCGGCCGGAGCGGAGATGACGACCTTCTTGGCGCCAGCGTTGATGTGGGCCTGAGCCTTAGCCTTGCTGGTGTAGAAGCCAGTGCACTCGAGAACGACGTCGACGTCGAGGTCGCCCCAAGGCAGGTTGTTGGCGTCGGCCTCCTTGTAGATCTTGATCTCCTTGCCGTCAACGGTGATGGAATCCTCGCCAGCAACGACCTCGTGATCGCGAGCGTAGTTGCCCTGCGTGGAGTCGTACTTCAGCAGGTAAGCGAGCATATCGGGAGAGGTGAGGTCGTTGATAGCGACGATCTCGGAGCCCTCATGACCGAACATCTGACGGAAAGCCAGACGACCGATGCGACCGAAGCCGTTAATAGCAACCTTTACTGCCATTGTGTCTCCTTTCGTAAGGCCCCCGCGAGCTACAGCGCCCGCCGTTGAGGCCCACAAACTAACCACTCGCCTAATATACCTTTTTTTTGACTTGAATTTCACGAGAATGCTCGAAATTGAAAATCAAATTTACGTTAAAACGTTTTAAAGAATAAAATAGCAGCTAAATCCGTATATAAGTCGATACTTCAAACTACTTATTTGCTTCAATGAGCTTTTCAAGCCTCAAAACGCGATGGTACAGGGCAGACTTCGACAAGGGAGGGTCAGCCATCTCGCCCAGATCGCGCAGCGACAGATCGGGATAGCGCTCGCGTAGGTCGCAAAAGACCGCCAAGGCGTCCGGAAGCGTGTCGCGCAAACCCCGCTGTTCGAGCTCATCGATCAACGCAAGCTGATGTTGGGCGGCACCCGCACTTCTGGTCTGGTTGGCGAGCTCGGCATTCACGCGACGGTTCACATCGTTCTTAACCAACTTGACCGCGCGCGCCTCCTCGATCTCGGCAACGCTGCGCTTGGCACCAATCAGCTTTAGAAGATGCTCGATTTCCTCGGCGCTCTTAATGTAGACAGCAAAGGATCCGCGCCGCGCGTTAACGCGCGCATGGACCCCAATCTGCTCCAATAGATCGCAAAGCCCCCGGGCATACTGCTCGCCCTGCACCGCGATCTCCAAATGAAAGTCGCCGCGGGGATCGGCCACGAAACCGCCGGCGATGAGCGCGCCGCGAATGTAGGCAAGCCTGCAGCAGGGACGAGCAACGATGTGCCGGGGAACACCAGCGACGAGCCCTCCCCTGCGGTCGAGAATGCCCAGCAGCACCAGAGCCTTGTCCAGGTCGGGTTGATCGGGCAGGGTAATGAGATAGTTACGGACCTTATGCAAGACCGATTTACGAACGGTGAATTCCGTTTTGAGCTTAAGGATGCGATGCGTCAGTGTGATCATCGTGCGCGCGACGGCACCCGTCTCGGTCGCGACCGTCAAACGATACCGCCCGGAGCCGGCCAGCGAAAGTGTACCGCTCACACGCGTCAGGGCGGCAAGCGTCGACAAATCGCAGTATTCACATTCGGGTTCGCAGCGCGCGAGCTCGTCACGCACCTCGGCGGTAAACGACATGCAGACCTATGCTTTCGTGTTGGCGCGCGACAGGTCGCGATGGGAAATGCTCACGTGATACTGGGCGCCTTCCAAATAACGTGCCGTGGCCTCGGCGATGGCAACACTGCGGTGTTGACCGCCCGTGCAACCGATGGCAATAGAAAGCTGTGGCTTGCCCTCCGCGATATAGCCGGGCATGACCGTATCGAGCAGCTGCGTCCAGGCCTTCCAGAACTCCTGGGTCTTGGGATGGTCCAGAACAAAGTCGGAGACCTTCTTATCGAGACCGGTCATCGTGCGCATCTCGGGATCGTAGAACGGATTGGGCAGGAAGCGAACGTCGATCATAATGTCCGCCTCGACGGGCATACCGTGCTTAAAGCCAAACGAGAACACGTGAACGTCCATGAGCTGCTGGTCGGACAACTCGGAGAACGCCATGCGCAATTTGTTGCGCAGAGCAGAGGTGCGCAAGCGGCTCGTATCGATAATCATGTCAGCTCGGTCGCGAACGCCCTGCAGCTGCAGGCGCTCGCGCTGAATCGCATCGGCCGTAGTCTCCCCCGGCTTGGCAATGGGATGGCGGCGGCGGTTTTCACTATAACGACGGATCAGCACCTCGTCAGAGGCCTCGAGAAACACGATGTCGCAGCTCATCTCGCGCTCCTCGAGTGCGGCAACGGCATCGAGCAGCTCATCGAACAAGCCCTGGCTGCGCAGGTCGCAGGTGACGGCAAGATGCCTGCCCACGCCCGTATTGATGCCGACGAGTTCGGCAAGCTGGGCGATCAGACGCGGAGGCAAGTTGTCGATGCAAAAGTAGCCCATGTCCTCGAACACATGCATGGCCTGCGTTCGGCCCGATCCGGACATTCCGGTGATGATGACGATATCGGGGATGCGCTCCGAGCGCTCCGCCGCATCCATGGCATCTCCCTTTTGCATGTGTGCCTCCTAAAACAAGCGCGGGACCCGGCCAGCGGATCCCGCGCGATCAATTGCCTTTATATTGAGTATACCGCCCCAAGCGGATACGAGGCCTGTCTTACGCCTCAAGCGCAGCCTTGAACCAACTTGTAATACTCGTGGGGTGCGTAATGGCAGTGCCTACGACAACTGCCCAGGCGCCCGCATCAATCGCGGCGCGGGCCTCCTCGGGCGTGTGCACGCGGCCCTCGCAGATGATGGGAAGGCCGGGAAACTCCTCGGTCGCCTGACGCAGGAGCGGCAGATCGGGACCGTCGGCCATGGTGCAATCGATAGCGGCAACACCGTGAGAAAGCGTGGTGGACACCAGGTCGAAGCCCATGTCGACAGCACGACGAATATCCTCGATGGTGGCACAGTCAGCCATCAGGAGCACGCCCTCCTCATGCAGCGGACGGAAGGTGTCCTCGACGGTCTTGCCATCGGGACGCGGGCGATCAGTGGCATCAATTGCCACGATATCGGCACCGGCGGCAACGCAGGCGCGAGCGTGGCGCAGCGTCGGCGTGATGTAGACGCCCTCGTGCCCATCCTTCCACAAGCCGATGACGGGGACCTCGCAGCGGCCCTTAATGGCGGCAATGTCGGCAAGGCCCTGGCAGCGAATGGCGGCGGCGCCGCCGAGCTCGCAAGCGCGAGACATTTGAGCCATGGTCTCGGGCGTACGAAGCGGCTCGCCCATATACGCCTGAACGCTCACGACGAGCCTGCCCTTCAGGGATTGAATCAAAGGATCAACGGTCATGTTCGACTCAACCTTTCTCAAAACAGCCTTCTGAGACACCGCACCTTGACGTTCAAACCGTCGCTCGCGTACCGAAGTACGCTTCGCTCCTCTTTCACGTCAATCTACGGCACCTCAGAAGGCGCACTTGGTAGTTATGTTTACTTCAACGACGCAAGAAGGTGTTCGGCGGCACCGATGAGCGGAGCATCGCCCTCCAGAGAACCGATGAGGATCGGCGTGTCCTGAAGCGGATCGAGCGCCTGGCTGGCATAGCCCTCGTGCACCGAATCCTTCCACGTCTGTGAACGCCAATCGGGACCTTGGTGAATCACGCCACCCGAAAGCACGATGACCTCGGGGTCCAGGATGTTAGCGAGCGAGCCCAAGCTGGCACCCAGCGCAAAGCCGGCGTCATGGATGACCTCGGTCGCCTTTGCGTCGCCCGCGCGGCACAGGTCGTTTACATCGCGACCGACCGAAGGACGGCTGGGGTCGACGCGACCAAAGCGCTCATCGTACATTCGACCAATGGAAGTGCCCGAAGCAACCGACTCCAGATGGCCGGAACGCCCGCAGGCGCAGGGAATGCCGGCGGCAGCCGAGCACTCGATGTGGCCCATATGGCCAGCAGCACCATGGAAGCCTTGCATCACGCGGCCGTTCTCGACATATGCGCCGCCGATGCCCGTACCGATGCCCAGACACAAGACGGAGAACTTGCCCTTGCCGACGCCCCAGTGGGCCTCGCCCAGAGCATGAGCCTGCACGTCGCCCACCACGGCAACGGGAAGACCAAGGTCCTCGCGCAGACGCGGCCCCAACTGAACGCCGGACCAGCCGGGCATGATCTCGTTGGCATACGCGATGGCGCCCGTTTTGGGATCGACGACACCGGCGGCACCGATACCGACACCGAGGACCTCGACATCGGAATTCGCCTCGAGAGCAGCTTTGATGGACGCCTCGATACGCTGGAAGACAGCCTCGCCGCCCTCCTGGGCCTCGGTGGGAACCTCAGCTTCAAAGACCGGATGGGGCACGCTGCCATCAGCCGGATACTCCATGATGGCGGTCGCGATCTTAGTTCCGCCGATATCGACAGAGCAGACGTACTTGTTCTCCATGTCGTTCTCCTTAGGAGATAAAAACAACTACAAGAAATGAAGGCGGTGTTATCGCCGCAGCATGATAAAGGTTTCCCAGGTGCCCGAGGTTGGGTTGAAAGTGGTCGGGCGTTGACCTAATGGGTCACGCCCGACCACTTGAGCCCCAAGATCGGGTGCCTGGGGAAGCTTTACAGGAGACCGTTGTCCCGGAGGACTTTCTTAATCGCCTCGACGTTCTCGCCGGTCATGGCCTTCACCGGGCGCGGCATGGTCGGGCTGTCAAAGATGCCCATGAGGTTCATAGCGGTCTTGAAGGCGCCAACGCCACCGGCATAGCCCTGGACGCCCGAGGTGACATCCCAGATGTGGGAGATCTCGTTGAGGCGATCCTGCTCGGCCTTGACGGTAGCCCAGTCGCCGGCCTGAGCGGCCTTCCACTGGCGCACGTAGCCCTCGGGCTCAACGTTGGCGAGACCCGGGACGGAACCGTCGGCGCCACCGAGGTAAGCGCCGTCGACAACAACCTCGTGACCGGTGAGGATGCTCATCGGATGGCCGTTCTTTTCGTTCTCCTGAACGAGGTAGCGGAACGAGATGTCATCACCCGAGGAATCCTTGACGCCGGCCAGAACGCCCTCGGCGCCGAGCTTGGCAAGGAGCTTCCAGGGGAGCTTGGTGTGAACGCAGACGGGAATGTCATAGGCAAAGATGGGCAGGTCGAGTTCCTCGTGCAGGATGCGGAAGTGCTCCTCGACCTCGGTCATGCCCTGCAGGGCATAGAACGGGCAGGTGGCGACGAGGGCATCGGCGCCCAGCTCCTGGGCGACCTTGCCGTGCTCGATCATGCGCTCGGTCTCGGTGTCGATGATGCCGACCAGAACGGGAACGCGGTGATCGACGATGCGCACGGCCTCGGCAATGATCTGACGACGACGCTCGTCGGTGGAGAAGACGACCTCGCCCGAGGAGCCCAGGAAGAACAGGCCATCGACGCCGGCATCGATCATGCGGTTGATGCTGCGCTCAAAGGAGGCAACGTCGAGCTGGTGGTCTTCGGTATCGGGAACAACGACGGGAGGGATAACGCCGGTGAATTTCTGAGTTGCCACAAGAATCTCCTTAGTTGTCTGGCGGGCGACCCTATGCCACCCACTCTTGTTGGCAGTGTCCAGGCCGTCTAGGCCAAAGAACACGGGTAGAACGTTTGGTTAAAGAAGTCGACGACTTCGTTTTCGAACGCATTGATGCGCTCGTGAGCGTATTTGGCATAGATGATATGCCTCCGGTCACACTCAAGACCGTTGAACACGGCAAACTGACCCTTGGGGTCGCTCACGGTATCCATGAGCGAAGTGCCCATAAGCACAAAGCCGCGCACCCGAGACGACAGCGCCTCGAGGCCACCGGGAATCGGATTGGCGACCGCCGTGCAGGCGAGGCCCTGCTCATCCAAAGCAGAAACCGCCAGCGCGACTCCGCCGCCAAGGCCCTCGCCCCATGCAAAGATGCGGTCGGGGTCCATGCCATCAAGATTGCGCGCAACCTTCGCCAACGCGCAACCCCAACGGACGCGCTCGACAAAAGCAGGCGAGGTAATCCCCTGCTGCAGGTCGTCCGCACCAGCAACATCATCATCCAGCGCGAGAACGACATACCCCATGGCGGCAAATCTCGTCATGTGATGCCAGCCGCGCACAGGCCGATCGATGTCGTGGAACATCAGGCACAGCGGCACGCGCTCAGATACTCGGGCACGACCGACAGGCTCAATCAAACGAGCGTGAATCGTATCGTCACCGAGCTCAAAGGAGACCTCCGAGTAACGGGCACAGGGGTTAACAAAGTCAATCGCCGTAATGGCCAGGCCTTGAATCTCAAGATTCGAAGCGCATGCCTCCAAATCAGAAACATCTGCTTGGACGTCACCGCGCCAGCCCCGATATTCTGCGAGCCTTGACGAAACCGTTCCAGGAATTCCCACGAGCCCGGGGACTATCAGCTCGTCAACATTGCTCTCGCACTTAGGCATGAGCCTCCCCTCCCTCACAGAAAAACGGAATGATCAGATCGTCAAAGTCCTGAATCTCCTCGTGGCCAAAGCCCTCAAAGAACTCATGACGCTTATCGCAGGTCAGGTTGTTGTACACCGCAAACTGCGTTGCCGGCGGACAGACGATATCGGCCGTGCCCGTGCCAAACAGCACGGGGCATTTGACCATGGGGGCAAAGTTCTTGGAATCGAAGCACGCCAGTTTGGCGTAGGCTTCCTCGATACGAGTCGAGTCCTCGTCAAACCAACGCGACCAATAGCGCAGACCCTCGTAGGCAATATCGTCGGCGTCCAGATCCCAAACCAGGCGGAAATCCGATAAGAAGGGATAGAGGATGGCGGCGCGATTGATAAGCTCGCTGTTAAGCGCGCAGGTCGCAATACCCAAACCGCCGCCCTGCGATGCGCCGTTCACAAATACGCGGGCAAGATCGATGCCCTCGAGCTCGCGAACGATACGGCACAGAATGCGAATATCCTGGTGCAAGCGGACATAGTAGAGATTGGCCGGGTCGCCGTCGATACCGGCGACGATATGGCCCGCGACCGTCGTGCCCTCAAATCCACCAATGTCCTCGGAGGGGCCACCCTGGCCGGGGCAGTCGAGAGCAATGAGCGCCATGCCCATGCCCGCAAACGACGCCTGCTCAAACCAGCTGCGGCTCGCACCCGGATATCCATGGAACTGAAGCACCAGCGGCATGGGCTCCTCCGAAACCGGCTTGAGATACTTGGCATGCAGGCGGGCGCCACACATGCCGGTATACCAGAGGTCGAAAAACCGACAGGTCGCGGAATCCGCAACCGAAGCCGCCTCGATCTCGTAGTCGAGCTCGACGGCGTCGGCCTCGGCCATGCGGTCCTTCCAAAAGAGATCGAAATCCGATGGACGGGGCATAGCGCCTCGATATTCACCAAATTGCTGTTGTAGCTCCTGAGCACTTGGCATGGCTCGTGAACCCAACCTTTCGAAATCGCAACGGAGGTGCGCCCGGTAAGGGAACCGGGCGCACGGGAGGGAAAGCGAGGCTACTCGCCGAGCTTGGGATGCAGCAGCGACGGCGCAGCGCCGAGCAGCATCTTGGTGTAGGGATCCTGAGGGTGCTGGAAGACCTGCTTGGCCTCGCCCTGCTCGACGATCTTGCCGCCATTCATAACGATGATGTCGTCAGAGATATAGCGGACCGTCTGAATGTCATGGCTGATGAACACCATGGCCAGGCCGAGCTCCTTCTTAAGGTCGGTCAGCAGGTTCAGAATCTGCGCACGGACCGAAACGTCCAGAGCCGAGGTGGGCTCGTCGGCGATGATGGCATCGGGGTTCAGCGACAGGGCACGAGCAATTGCGACGCGCTGGCGCTGGCCGCCCGAAAGCTGGCCGGGAAGAACCTCGGCGGCGGAGCTGGGCAGACCGGTGAGCTCCAAGAGCTCCTTGACGCGCTTCTCCTGCTCGGCCTCGGTACCCAGGTTGTGGACGCGCATGGGGTCGAGCAGTTGCTCACGAACAACCATGCGGGGGTTGAGCGCCGTGGCCGGGTTCTGGAACACGACCGAGATGACGCGACCCATGTGGCGACGGTCCTCGGCGGTACGTTTGGTAACGTCCTTGCCCTTAAAGTAGACCTTGCCGCTCGTGGGGGCCTGCAGGCCGCACATGACGTTGGCGGTGGTGGACTTTCCGCAACCGGACTCGCCGACGATGCCGATGGTCTGTCCGGGCATGAGCTTAATCGTTACACCCTGGACGGCGTGAACCAGGTTGGGGTGCAGAATCGAGCCGGTACGGGTCCTAAAGGTGACGTGGACGTCATCAAGGAAGATGATCGGCTCGACGCCGTTGACTGCGGTCTCGCTCATCTACATCACCTCCGCGTGAGGGGTCAAACCATTTGCCTTGAGCACCTCGTCGGGGAGCTCGGAATAGAAGTGCTCGGTGCCGGGCACGCGCTTGAAGACCGGACGGGTGTCCAGGCCAATGCGCGGATGGCTCGAGCGGGGCGCGAAGCGATCGCCCTTGGGGAAATCGCGCGGGCTGGGAACAGCGCCGGGGACCTGGTGCAGACGGCCCGAGCCGCTCTCGATGGACAGGACGGAACCCAGAAGGCCGCGGGTGTACTCGTGAATCGGGTTGGTGAGCAGCTCCTTGGTGGGCGCCTGCTCGATAACCTGACCGGCGTACATAACCGTGATGTTATGGGCAACCTCGGCGACCAGCGCCAGGTCATGCGAAACGAAGATCATGGCAAAGCCGAGCTTGGCCTGAAGATCGTTGAGCAGCTTGATGACCTGCTTCTGGACGGTAACGTCCAGAGCGGTCGTAGGCTCGTCGCAGATGACCAGCTTGGGGTCGCGGGTAAGGGCCATAGCGATCAGAACGCGCTGACGCTGGCCACCGGAAAGCTCATGCGGATAGCTCTCGAGCGTACGCTTGGGGTCGAGGCCCACGAGCTCCAGGAGCTCCTCGGCGCTACGGGTGCCGCCACGCTTGGTGAGCTGCTTCATCTGGGCGGAAATGAGCATGGAGGGGTTGAGCGAGGACAGGGCGTCCTGATAGACCATGGCGATATCGGTACCGCGAAGGCCGAACCACTCCTTCTTGCTCATCTTGAGCAGGTCGCGGCCCTCCCAGAGAACCTCGCCGGAAAGATGCTCGTCATCGTCGGTCAGGCCCATGATGGCCAGCGTGGTGATGGACTTACCGCAGCCGGACTCACCGACCAGGCCCATGGTCTGGCCGGGACGGACATCAAAGTTGACGTGGTCGACGACGTTGATATCACCGTGGTGTTCAAACTGGATGCAGAAATCGCGGACCGAAAGGATCGGCTCAACGGACTCATCGGGCACATGGCGGTCGTTACGCTTGAGTTCGACATCGCGCAGAGCGCCAAGACGGGCGGACAGGGACTGAGCCTGCTCCTTGTAGGCGCGAACGGGGTCGGAGACCAGCAGGTCGGCCTCGCGGCGCTTGGAGGAGTCGGTCGGATCCAGGGCGGCGGAGGGAGCAGCGGCCATGGCGTCGGTAATGCCCTCGGACAGGATGTTGAGTGCCAGGCAGGTGATCATGATGGCCAGGCCCGGGAACAGCGCCTGCCACCAACGGCCAGCGAGCACGCCACCGCGGGCGTCAGCGAGGATGTTGCCCCAGGTAGCGGTAGGCTCCTGAATACCAGCGCCGATAAAGGTCAGCGAGGCCTCGAAGATGATGGCATCGGCGACCAGAGTAACGGTGAAGACCATAATCGGGGCGATGCAGTTGCGCAGGACGTGCTTGATCAAAATCCACGGAGCCTTGGCGCCGGAAACGATGACCGCGCGGACATAGTCCTCGCCGTACTCGGACACGATGTTGGCGCGCACGATACGGGCAATCTGCGGAGTGTACATAAAGCCGATGGCGAAGATAATCGACGGCACGGAATTGCCCAGGATGGAGACGAAGACGGCAGCGAGGGCGATGCCCGGGATGGACATGATGATGTCCAGGATGCGCATGATCGCTTCGGAAACGGACTTACGCGAAACCGCCGCGAGGGCGCCCACGACCGAGCCGCAGACCAGAGCCATGGCAGTGGCGCCAAAGCCGATGATCAGCGAGTAACGACCACCGTAGAGCATGCGCGACAGAATGTCGCGACCCTTATCGTCGGTACCGAAGATAAATCCGTTGCCGGGAGCCTGGCGAGCCGTAAAGATCTCGACCGGGCTATAGGGGGCAAGAAGGGGCGCCAGAATCGCGGTCAGGGCGACCAGCACCAGCACGACGGCGGCAATCTTAGAAGACAGCGTCATCTTCTTCCAGCCACCGAGCTTGAGCCCCTTGGAGGCAGCTTTCTCGAGCTGCTCGGTTTGCTTCTCTCGAATCTTTACCATAATCTACACCGTCCTGATGCGCGGGTTGATGAGCAGGTAGAGCATGTCAACCACGATGTTGATGATGATGAAGGCAAGAGCAACGACGATGACGACGCCCTGAACCAGGTTCGCCTCGTTGCCCTGAACGCCCTGCAGAATCGCAGTACCCATGCCGGGGAGGTTGAAGATGACCTCGATGACGACGGCGCCGCCCATAAGGTAACCGATCTTAAGACCGAGGGTGGTGACCGGGGTGATCAGCGCGTTGCGCAAAACGTTGATGCCGACGACGACCTTCTCGGGAACGCCGGCGCCACGGGCCATGCGGACATAGTCCTTATCGAGCTCCTCGACCATGGCCGTACGCACGATACGAGTCATCTGACCCGTCAGCGGGAATGCCAGAGCGATAGCGGGCATGATCATACGTCCCAGATAGCCAGCCGGGTTGGTGGTGAAGTGAGGCAGAGCACCGGATGCTGGGAGCACCTTAAGGTAGGAAGAGAACAGCAGAATCAACAGAACGGCAAGCCAGAACGACGGGGTTGCCAAGCCGGCGATGGAAAAGACGCGGATCACTTGGTCCGGCCATTTATCGCGATACAGTGCCGCGATGACGCCGAGCAAAAACGAGACGACCGCGCCGATGGCAAGACCGATGAAGGTCAGCTGCATCGTGACGGGCAGGGCCGTGGAGATGCGCTTGGCAACGGAGTTGCGAGCAGCACCATAGGTGCCCATGTCACCATGGATCAAATCGCCCATGTAGCGCACGTAGCGCACGGGCCAGGGGTCGTCCAGACCATACTTCTCATGGTACTCGGCAACCGCCTCGGGCGAGGCACCGTCACCCAACGCCGTATAGGCGGGGTCGGTCTTGGAGAACGACATAAGGAAGAACACCAGGACGGTGACGCCCAATGCCATAATCGGCAGCGCCACGAGACGCCTTCCAATCAAACGTAGAAAGTTGTTCACGTTCTCTCCCCTTTCTTTTGTCGGTAGGACCAACTGGTATATGAGTATGGATACTCATTACAAGACCCGAGCGACATCGAGGCCGCCCGGGTCTTTGTTTCAACTATGAGGACGTTGCCTTACGACCGACGCCCTACATATGACTCAAGCGAGTCTTAGGCCTTGACGGTCGCGACGCCCCTGAAGGACATGCTCGTCGTGCCGATGCCCTTGAAGCCATCGAGGGCCTCGCCGTTGGGCGCGGTGGACGGATCGTCCCAGGAAGCGGAGACGGTCTTGACGTGGACAACGGGGTACAGAACGGCGTTGTCGGCGATGATGTCGAAGCACTCGTTCCACTTCTTCTGCTGCTCGTCGCCCTCGGCGGCAAGAGCCTCGTCCATGAGACCGTGGAGCTTCGCCCACTCAGCGGAATCCTTCCACGGGCAACGGGTCTGCATCCAGACGTTGTCGCCATACCACCAGTTGAGCAGCAGGTCGGGATCGGCGCCGAAGCAGGACGGATCGCCAGGGGCGAGAAGGATATCGTAGGCCTCGCCGCCGTCGATGGCAGCGTAGGTGGCCGGCGAGGTATCGGTCTGGATGGTCACATCGAAGCCGAGGGCGTCGAGGTCGTTCTTGACCTGAGCGGCCATACCCTTGATCTGCTCGTTGTCGGTGGTGCGCAGGGTGATGGCGCCCGGGGTGATGCCAGACTCTTCGATGAGCTTCTTGGCCTTCTTGGCGTCGGTCTTGTACACCGTGGAAGCCTCATGATAGTTGGTGAAGCTCTTGGGCAGGTAGCAGCTGGCAGCGGTGGCAAGGCCGGCGAAGGTGTTGGTGATCATCTTCTCGGTGTCGAGCGCGTACATGACGGCCTGACGGACCTTGACGTTGTTCCAAGGCTCCTTGGCGACGTTGAACATGATGAAGCGGGTGCCGAAACCCTGAACGTTATCGATCTTGCAGCCAGCGCTCTCGAGCTGGTCGACGGCGTCAGCGGTGACGAGCTCCATAACGAGCGTGGAGCCCTCCTGCTGAGCGGTAACGCGAGCGGTGGGGTCGGTCAGGATGCTGTACTGGATCTTCTTATCCTCGGCAGCATACTCACCGTTGTACTCGGGGTTGGGAACCAGGGTGATCTCGGTATCGGAGATAGAGTCGTACATCCAGGGGCCGGAACCGATCGGCTGCTTGGCGCGATCCTCCTCGGCCTGGGTGGCCGGGGTAACACGGATGATGGCCAGACGATCCTTGAGCAGGGAGAAGTTGGGGACCTTGGTCTTGACCGTTACGGTGCTGGCGTCCTTGGCCTCGATGGACTCGAAGGGCTGGAAGAACGGAGCATAGGTAGCGGAAGCAGCGCAAGCGGTGTAGGAGGCAACGACGTCGTCAGCAGTGACCTCGGTGCCATCGGAGAACTTGGCACCCTTGCGGATGGTGACCTCGAAGGTAGTGTCGTCCACGGACTTGGGATCGTCGGTGGCGAGCTCGTTGAAGGTGCTGTAGTCGTGGTAATCGATGCCGTAGAGGCCCTCGATGACGTGCCAGTTAGCACCCAGGCCCACAGCAGAGCCGGTGCTGGCGGGGTCGAAGCTGGACGGAGCGTAAGCGGAACCAGCGGTGATCACGCCGCCGCCACGGTTGGCGGAATCGGTGGAACCGGAAGCGGAACCTTCGTCGCTAGAGCTGCCACCGCAGCCAGTGAGACCAAGCCCTGCGACAGCAGCGACGCTGCCGGTGAGGCCGAGGAACGAACGCCTGGACATACCCTTGTTGATGATGGCCATGTCTTCTCCTATCAATAGAGAATCTTACCCGGGAGCACCTAGACTTGCCCCCGCGCAACTTGCGGACGATATATACCTTACCTACCGACGAACCCAACTGAGGTGCCGCGCTCGGCGACCGATACATACATACGCTTGAACGGTATTTACTACCGTTCACCGAATTCATTGACAAATGATTCGACAGACAGTATGTATCGACGAGGTGAGATATCAGTCTTCGTCAACCCGCAGGATAGCAGGGTTGTTCACCATGGCTAGTCAAACGTTTTAGCGTTAATAAAACCCGAAATCGGCAGGTAATCGCCGCGAAATAAATGATTGAAAATCGGCCAATCATGTATATCAGTTGTTTAGAAGCACGTTTAGTTTTCGGAACGGTTGGCCGATGCCTGGGCGCGTTCGGCATTCCATGCAACAAGTGCCTCGTGGACCGCTTTGGCGACATCGGCCGGAACGCCTCGAACTTCCGCGATCTCTTGCTCGCTCGCCGCGCGCAAACGCTTCATCGAGCCAAAATGGCGCATAAGGGCACGTTTTCTGGTGGGTCCCACGCCTGGAACGTCATCGAGTACCGAAACCGTCATGGCTTTATCGCGCAATTCGCGATGGAACGTGATGGCAAAACGGTGCGATTCATCGCGCACCTGTTTGATTAGATAGAGCGACGCGGACCCGGTCGGAAGCACGACGGGAGTCTCGTCCCAAGGCACGAAAACCTCCTCATCGGCCTTTGCCAAGCCACAAACTGGTATATCGAGCCCAAGAGCCTCAAGTTGCTTGATCGCAGCGGTCAATTGCGGCTTACCGCCATCGACAACGAGCAAATCGGGGCGCGATCCAAAGCGCTCGTCGGCCATGCGCTCGGGAGCATAGCGTCGTCCCAAAACCTCGGACATCGACACGAAGTCGTTTGCCTCGTCCAATTCGGCCTGAATTTTAAAACGACGGTACTGGCTCTTGTCGGCGCGTCCGTTGGTAAACACCACCATCGAGGCGACGGTAAAGGTTCCGTGCAGCGTCGAGATATCGAAGCACTCGATACGCATCGGCGGCGCTGGCAGCGCCAGCGCGCTTTCGAGCTCCAGGAGCGCCTGATTGGTGCGGTCGTCAGCGTACCCCGTTCGCATCATGTAGCGCATGAGGGCATGGCGCGCATTTTTGGATGCCATATCGAGCAAACGGTGCTTTTCGCCACGCTGCGGCCTATGGAGATGGCAGGAACGCTCGCGCTTGCCCGCAAGCCATTCCCCCAGCGCTTCCGCATCCTCAAGCTCGACGGAAAGGTTGACCTCAGCTGGAATATCAGCCGTCTCGTCGTAATAGCGCTTAAGAAAGCCCGACTGGAGCTCTTCCTCGTCAACATCAAGACCCTTGTCGAGAATGAACTCGCAGGTGCGAACTGTTCGGCCCTCGCGAACGACGAAGACGCAAGCGGCGGAGATGGTCTCCTCACGATAGAACCCGATGACATCGATATCGACACTGGAGGGAAAAACGACTTGCTGACGATCGTCCAGACCCCTGATGACCTCCAAACGACGTTTGACGCGTGCCGCGCGCTCAAAGTCGAGCGCCTCGGCGGCATCCGTCATCTCGGAGGTCAGCTCATCGACGACATCCTTGCGATGGCCCGACAAAAAGCGCTCGACACGCTTGACGTTCTTGGCATAGTCTGCCGGGGAAATCGCGCCGACACACGCACCCGGGCCGCGCCCGACATGGTAGTCAAAGCAGGGACGCCTGTTTTGTGCGCAAATCATATTGACGATGTCTTCCTCGCCCTTGTGGGACTCGATGGTACGGCGACAACGACGCCACTCCGCACAGGATGCAGAGCAGATGGGGATAACCTTGCGCAGCGTATCTATCGTCTCACGCGCCGCACGGCTATCGGTATAGGGTCCAAAATAGCGCGTTCCCGGCTTATGACGCTCACGCGTGTATTTGATCGCGGGATACAGGTCGCCCTTTGTAATGGCGATAAAGGGGTAGCTCTTGTCATCCTTGAGGTCGACGTTAAAGTACGGATGGTACTGGCCGATCAGGTTGCGCTCGAGTACAAGCGCCTCATGCTCGGTTTCGACAACGATGTAGTCAAAGCTCGCCACCAGCTGCATCATCAGCGGGATCTTTTGACGCTCATCCTGCAGTGTCACGTATTGACGCATGCGGGCGCGCAGGTTTTTCGCCTTGCCCACGTAGATGACATCGCCCTTGGCATCCTTCCAAAGGTAGCATCCGGGCTGTGTGGGAACGCGCGAAACCTGCTCGGCAAGCGTTGGTATGTTGTCGTGACCGGCCACGCGCACCTACTTGCGACGAAGCAGCGCCGAGACCTCGGGCATCTTAAGGACGACGGCAAGGCCAAAGGTAACAACAAGCGAGGCGACACCCGCAACGCAAACGTAGCCAAGAGTAATCAGAATCGAGCCGCCAAGTGCCCCGACAAAGTGTTCAAGCGCCCACATGACGCCGGCGCCTGCGGCAGCACCTAGGCCACCGAGCAAAAGGCCAAAGAAACCGCCATGTAGGATAGATTTGACCTGAAGGCCACGCAGGCGACGACGCAGCCACCACAGCGAACAGCCGACCAAGATCACGTAGTCGACGACATACGAAAGCGCGATTGCCGGCATACCGAAGCCCAGCACAACGCCAAACAGCAGAACCGAGCCGGCCTGGCCGATGGCGGAATACAGGCAATAGCGGCTATAGGGCTTCATGTCGAGCAAGGCAGAGAAGCTCTTCTGCATCAACACGACCACGCCGTAGAGCGGCAGCGAGAGCGCCAGGTAGACAAGGTACTCGGACACCAGCGCCACGCCGGATTCATCGAACTTGCCAGCACAGTAGATCATATTGAGCGGACGCGCGAAGACAATCAGGTACAGTGCGAACGGAATCAGGAAGAACAGCATCTGGGCGACGCCACGCGAAATGCCCGTGCGAACGCTGTCGTAATCCTTCTCCTGTGCGTCATGAGAGAGCTCGGTATAGAGCGCCGTCGAAAGCGAGGCGGCAATCAGCGCGTAGGGCAGCGTGTACCACAGGCGCGCATAGGCGATGACGGAAGGACCCGTCTCGGGCTGGACCACCAGCGCGGCAGCGTTGGTGATAGAAGTCGAGACAAACATGCACACCGTGGCGAGCAGCGTCGGGATACCGAGCGCAATCGTCTGGCGCAGCGCGGGGTCCTTAAAGTCGATATGGATATGGGGATGCACGCCGTGCTTGCCAAGCGCGGGAATCTGACATGCCATCTGAACAAAGACACCGAGGGTCGTACCGGCCGCAATCAAGATGATGCCGGCACGTTCGCCAAACTGTGCGGACACGGGCGCAAAACCCATAAAGCTCGCAATGACGATCACATTGTTGAGGACCGGGGCAAACGTCGACCAGAAGTAGTCGCGGTGTGCGTTGAGAACGCCCGAGAACACCGAGCCCAAACCATAAAACAGAATCTGAATGGCAAAGAAACGGAACATGAACGCAGCGGTATCCATGCTGCCGCCGTCACCCGAAAGGAACGATTGCGTCCAGATAAAGCCCGGGGCGAACACGGTCCCCAGCAACGAAATGCCACCCAGCACTAAAAGCAGAATGCCGAGCAGGTTGCCCACGTACTCGTTCGAGGCCTCGCGACCCTGCTCACGCCTCACGCCCATGTACACGGGCAAAAACGCCGTCACGAGCATGCCGCCCATCACGAGTTCGTAGAGCATATTGGGCAGGTTGTTGGCGACCTGATAGGAGGACGAGAGCAGCGACATGCCGATAGCGGCCGCCATTGCCCACGTGCGGATAAAACCGGTGACGCGAGACACGATAGTCAGGATGGTCATAAGCCCGGCAGAACGACCAACCGTGGAGTAGTCCGACGAGCCCATGTCGTCAGTGTCATCTCGCGACGAAGAAGCTTCGGATGAGGGTGTCTGAGGCGCAGATTCTTTTGCAAAATGAGCTCCGCGCTTCAATTCTTCCTGCGGCATCGCTCAGTCCTCTCTCGTAATCGCGGCAACCGTCGCCCCGCAAAATGCAATTAAATCATCGGGTGCAAGCTCGAGCTGATAACCACGCTTGCCTCCCGAAATAAAAATGGTATCCCAAAGGACGCATGTCTCATCAATGAGCGTCCGGTAGCGTTTTTTCATACCGACCGGGCTGCAGCCGCCGCGAACGTAGCCAGTCGCCGCAAGCAAATCCTTCACATGCATCATGGCCAAGGACTTCTCCCCCGCGGCACGCGCGGCGGACTTTAGATCGAGCTCGTCGGCAACAGGGATGCAGCACACGACATAGTCGTTGGACGGTGTCACGCAGACCAAAGTCTTAAATCCTTGACCGGGCTCCTCGCCAAGCTGCTCCGAAATCGCGACCCCCAGGCCCACCGACTCATCACCATCGTCTTCGTACGTATGTAGAACATAGGAAATGCCGGCGCTTTCCAGCTCGCGCATCGCATTGGTTTTTGGCGTCTTTACAGCCTTTGCCATGACATATCCTTTCCCTCGCATTCGGACGTAAAGATTAAGTATATGTCCAATTCGGCTGCATACGTCACTTCGACACAGCAAGCGCCATCGAATCACAAGGAGTCGATGGCGCCCATAAACTGAATCGCCTATTTATTGAGCATCAAGTTGAGCCTGACGCTCCCGGTCACGCCTGAGCAACGGCGCCAAAAACTTGCCCGTATAACTCTGCGGACAGTCCGCAACCTGCTCCGGTGTGCCCGAAACCACAACGGTTCCGCCGCCGTTACCGCCCTCGGGACCCATATCGATCAGACGATCGGCAACCTTGATGACATCAAGGTTGTGCTCAATCACCAGCACCGTGTTGCCCGCATCGACCAAGCGCTGCAGCACATCGAGCAGCTGGCGGACGTCCTCAAAATGAAGGCCGGTCGTCGGCTCGTCCAAAATATAGAACGTCTTGCCCGTCTGGCGTCGATGAAGCTCCTTGGCGAGCTTCACACGCTGCGCCTCGCCGCCCGAGAGCGTCGTGGCGGGCTGGCCCAGGCTCACGTAGCCCAAGCCTACATCGTACAGCGTTTGGAGCTTGCGCTTAATCTGCGGGATATTCCCAAAGAAGGCCAGCGCCTCGGCCACGCTCATGTCAAGTACGTCCGAGATGGTCTTGCCACGGTAGGTGACCTCGAGTGTCTCGCGGTTGTAGCGTTTACCGCCGCAAACTTCGCAGGGAACGTAGATATCGGGAAGGAAGTGCATCTCGATCTTGATCTGTCCGTCGCCCTTGCACGCCTCACAGCGCCCGCCACTCACATTAAAGGAGAAACGACCCGGCGAGTAGCCGCGCGCCTTCGACTCCGGCGTACTCGCAAACAGCGCGCGAAGATCATCCCACAGGCCGATATAGGTAGCAGGGTTGGAACGCGGCGTGCGGCCAATCGGCGACTGGTCGATATCGATAACCTTATCGATACACTCGATGCCCTCGATTTTCTTATACGGACCCACAGGGCGCGTCGAACGGTGAATGACATTCGTAAGGGCAGGCGCAATGGTGTCGGTAACCAGGGAGCTCTTGCCCGATCCCGACACGCCGGTAACAACCGTAAGCGTACCAAACTCGATTTTGGCGGTAACGTTTTTGAGGTTGTTGGCTCGAGCGCCCATAATTTTAAGGCAGCCGCGACCGGGCTTGCGCCGTTCATCAGGCACCCGGATCATTCGTTTGCCGGTCAGATAAGCGCCCGTCATCGACTCAGGACACGCCATGATATCGGCAGGCGTTCCCGCCGCGACTACGTGTCCGCCGTTGACGCCGGCGCCGGGCCCCATGTCGATCACGTAATCGGCGGCACGAATTGTATCCTCGTCGTGTTCGACGACGATAACGGTATTGCCGATATCGCGCAGGCGCTCGAGCGTCTTGATCAAGCGCTCGTTGTCACGCTGATGAAGACCGATCGAGGGCTCGTCCAGAATATAGAGCACGCCCATGAGACCCGCGCCGATCTGCGTTGCCAGACGAATACGCTGCGCCTCGCCACCGGAAAGCGTCGCCGAGGCACGATCGAGCGTCAGATAGTCGAGTCCAACATCGACCAGAAAACGCAAGCGCTCCAGGATTTCCTTGACGATACGGCCGCCGATAAACTGTTGGCGCTCGGTGAGCTCCAGGCCCTCAAAAAACTCGAGCGATTCACGGCACGACAGGCAACAAACCTCGTAAATGGACTTGCCGCCCACGGTGACGGCGAGCATCTCGGAGCGCAAACGAGCGCCGTGGCAGCTCGAGCACGGCTCCTCGCGAATGTACTTCTCCAGGCGCGCCTTGGTGTTCTCGTTCGTCGTCTCGGTATAGCGTTCGTACAGGATGTTGCGAACGCCCGAAAACTTGGTATCCCACTGGCTGCGACGTCCGTCGAGCTTTTGGTAGTCGACCGAGATCTTCGTATCGCCCAGGCCATCCAAGAATGCACGACGCACGCGAGGGGGCAAGTCCTCCCACGGCGTATCGGCGCTCACCTTAAAGTGTTTGCAGACCGCAGCAAAAATCTGCGGATAGTAGTTCGAATTGCCAAACAGGCTACCAAAGACTCCATCGGCAATGGACTTCGAGGGATCCTCAATCAGCGCCTCGGCATCAACGGTTTTCTTAAAGCCCAGGCCGTCGCACTCAGGACATGCGCCATAGGGAGCGTTAAACGAAAAATCACGCGGCTGAAGATCGTCAATGGAGTGTCCATGCTCCGGGCACGCCAAGGCCAACGAATACTCCAGAAGCTCGCCCTCGGTCCCCTCGGGAGCATCACGATCGGGCAGCATGTACACGTTTACATTGCCGTGAGCCAGCGCGGTCGCCTGCTCAACAGACTCGGCGATACGGCCCAGAGAATTCTCACGGATCACGATGCGATCGACCACGACCTCGATATCGTGCTTGAATTTCTTATCCAGATCGATCGAATCGTCGAGCGAGCGCACTTCACCGTCGACACGCACGCGGCTAAAGCCCTCGGCGCGAAGGTCCTCAAACAGTTTGGTGTACTCGCCTTTTCGCCCGCGCACCACCGGTGCCAGCACAAACGCGCGGCGGCCCTCCCCCGCCGCCAAGACCTTGTCGGCAACCTGGTCGGTCGTCTGGCGCTCAATGACGCGGCCGCATTCGGGACAGTGCGGGGTGCCCACACGGGCGAACAGCAGGCGCAGATAGTCATAAATCTCGGTTACGGTGCCAACCGTCGAGCGAGGGTTTTTAGACGTCGTCTTTTGGTCGATCGACACTGCCGGCGAAAGGCCGTCGATTGAATCCAAGTCGGGTTTGTCCATCTGGCCCAAGAACTGGCGCGCATAGCTCGAAAGACTCTCGACGTATCGACGCTGGCCCTCGGCATAGATAGTGTCAAATGCCAGCGAACTCTTGCCCGAGCCAGAAAGACCGGTAATGACCACGAGTTGGTCACGCGGAATGGAAACATCGATATCACGGAGGTTGTGCTCACGAGCGCCGCGAATAACGATAGAAGAATCAGACATGGAAGCTCCTTGCCTCCTATTGCATCGAATCATACTGTCGATGAGTTTAGCGCACTCGACGCGCACAGATGTTCGTAATACAAGATTCGCAGACCTTTAGCTTTGCGTATCGGGCACTTTGTTTCTCGAAATGCCGTGGAAAGGTTACAGTAATCTAATACTGAACTTAATTTGCCGTAACAGAGGAACGTCCATGACCGAAGATATCCCCCTTGAAATCACTTCGAGCGACATGGCCAATCTGCCCATATTCATCGCCGTCCTTATCGTGGCCATCGTCGTGGTGCGCGTATATTTTTCAATCAAACACAATGAAAAGCCGCCCATTGCCCGCGTCTTTTGGTGCGCGACGCTCCTCATCCCGCTCGGCATGGTAGCTGCATGGATTACGAATCAATTGCTCGTAAATGAGGACAATTCCCTATGGGTCCTTTCTTATTCGGCGCTCGGTGCTACCGCCGTCATACTTCTTGTCGAGCCCTTGGTTTCGGGACTTATCGACCAAACCGATCTTGCGACGGGAACGGTTGCCTGTATTTGCCGTGACATCCTTGTCATCGCCGCTGTTTCAGCGCTCTCGTTCGTTTCACTCGAAATTGCCTGTAACGAAACGTTCTATCGCATTCCCGCCAACTCATTCGGGTTTTCCGTCGGGCTGCTCGCGACGGTTCTGCTCTCCCTTTATTTGCTGGGACAGCGTCATGGAGGCGTCATGGCCCTCGTGCCCGTCGCCTGTTGCATCCTTGGCATTGCCGAGCACTTCGTCATAACGTTTAAAGGCGAGGCCATCCTGCCAAGCGATATCTTGGCCCTTGGCACCGCAATGGAAGTGAGCGAGGGATACGAGTTTACCTTTACCGCCGGAATCGTAACCTCTCTAGCCCTGCTGGAGATTTCCCTAGGGCTTCTTTCGCTTATCCGACCGAGAAAGCTCCGTACGCCCACCCATGTCTTCCCCGCAATCGCCGCTAACCTCTGCGCTTTTCTGCTAGTGACCGTTGTGGGGCTCTCGGGCTTTTCCAGCATCGACTTGGAGCAGGCGCTGAATTTTGGATTTGACCGTTGGCAGCCCATCACCACGTATGCGTCTCAGGGTTTTATCACTTCGTTCACCGAAATGGTCAACGAGTTGCCCATTGAGAAGCCCGAAGACTATACGCCCGATGAGGCGCAGAGCATCGAGCAGGAGCTCGCCGCCACCTACGACAGCACGTATGGCTCGAGCGAGCAGCGCGCGGCGGCCGTTGCCCAGTTCAATGAAATCAAGCCGACGATTGTTGCCGTCATGAATGAGAGTTTTAGCGACCTTTCGTGCTTTGAGCAGCTCCAGGCGGCCGGGTACACCGGCCCCGCATTCTACAACTCGCTTCCCGACACACTTGTTCGCGGCACCATGCTCGCTTCGGTCGCCGGTGGCGGAACGGCGAACTCCGAATTCGAATTTTTGACCGGAGCGACAACGGCCTTTGTCGGATTAGGCAAAATCCCCTATCAGCTATATCAGATGAATGGCGTCAACAGCCTGGCAAAGGACCTTAAGGAGCTTGGGTATACCGCTACCGCTATGCACCCGCAAAACCCCGTCAACTACCATCGAGATAAGATCTATCAGCAGCTGGGCTTTGGAGACTTTCTTTCAATCGGCGATTTCGAAGGTGCGCCCTGTTACCATGCCGGCGTATGCGACTACGCCACCTACGACAAGATACTCGACCTGCTTAGAACCGACGAAGCGCCGCAGTTCATCTTTGACGTCACGATGCAAAATCACGGCGGCTACGACTATGGCACCGTTCCCGCCGAAGAGCTGACAAACTATTGGGTCGAGGGAGCCAGCGAGGGCGCCAATAGCGCGCTCAACACCTATCTTACCTGCATCAACGCGTCCGACCGGGACCTCGAGTATTTTATCAACGAGCTCCGCAATATCAGCAGACCGGTTGTCCTTGTCTTTTTTGGCGACCATCAGCCGAGCGCCGCAACGACTCTCAACGATGAGCTGTACCCTCAGGAAGATACGGCAAGCCACGCTTTCCGTATCTATCAGTCGACCTATTTCGTCTGGGCTAACTATGAAATCGCCGGCAATACCGAGCTCAACGTCTACGACACCGTCGGGGCAAACGAGATTGCAGCCATTACCCTTAATAAGATCGGCGCCCCGCTCACCGACTATCAAAAGGCCCTGCTTACAACAAGGTCAGATGTGCCCACCATCAATGTCGCCGGCTACCTTGGTGCCGACGGGCTGCGCTACGACTTGGAATCTGAAGACAGCCCATACGCCTCGACGATCGACAAGCTGCAGCGCATGCAATACCTCGAGTTTGCCAGCAAAGTTCAGTAAGCCCGCCCATTCGCTTGGACCCATCGTATTGCAAGCACGCTCGGCCCAAATGCATCGCAAATGACTCCCGCTCGCAAACGAGGGTACAATGACGCTCGTGTCACATCACGGGGCCCCGGCCCCAACATATACAAAGGAGTCATACATGGGTTGCGAGCACGCACAGGCCGCCGGCGGACAAACGTCGCCGTCGCAATTTGAGGAGAACACGCTGTCCGAGGTCAAACGCGTCATCGCCGTGCTTTCCGGCAAGGGCGGTGTCGGCAAGTCGTTTGTCACCGGTGCCATCGCCACCGAGCTTGCCCGTCACGGCCACAAGGTCGGCGTCCTCGATGCCGACATCACCGGTCCCTCCATCCCCAAGATGTTCGGTATGAGCGGACGCCACGTCCATGCCCTTGGCAACCTTATGCTGCCCGAAATCTCCGAGCACGGCGTCAAGGTCATGAGCTCCAACCTGCTGCTCCAAAACGAGACCGACCCCGTCCTTTGGCGCGGTCCGGTCATCGCAGGCGCCATTAGGCAGTTCTGGAGCGAGACCTCGTGGGGCCCCATCGACTACCTGCTGGTCGACATGCCTCCGGGAACAGGCGACGTCGCGCTCACCGTCTTCCAGTCGCTGCCCGTCGACGGCATCGTCATCGTCACGAGCCCGCAGGATCTGGTCTCGATGATCGTCGCCAAGGCGGTCAACATGGCCGAGAAGATGAACGTCCCCATTCTGGGCATTGTCGAGAACATGAGCTATATTGAGTGCCCCGACTGCGGCAAGAAGATTGAGGTCTTTGGCAAGAGCAAGCTCCCCGAGGTCGCAGATCGCTATAACCTCGACATCTTGGGCCAGCTTCCCATTAATCCGGCACTCGCCGAGGCCTGCGATAAGGGCGAGGTCGAGACCGCGCTGCCCGATGACATGTTGCCCAAGGCAGTCTCTGCCGTCGAGGCCATTACCCCGCACGAGACCGACGAGGCCTAAGTGAACGCGAGCGCCTTCTATGACGTCCTGGTAATCGGCGGCGGGGCTTCAGGCCTCGCCGCTGCCATTACGGCCGCACGCGCTGGCAAAAGCGTCTGCATCGTTGAGCGCGATGTCGCCTGTGGCCTTAAGCTCCTTGCGACCGGTAACGGCCGCTGCAACCTCTCCAACGAATCGATTGATCCTCAGCGGTATAACCACCCCGCATTCGTCGAATCCGTCATGGGCCCCCAGCCCGAACAAGAGCTTATGGGTTTCTTCTCCTCGCTGGGTATCATGACAACCTCCGAGGAAGGCCGGCTGTACCCGCGCTCCCTTCGCGCCGAATCGGTGCGCGACGCGCTTCTCAACGTTTGCGACCGCCTAGGTATCACCTTAATCTGCGGAGCCAACGTTGCCTCGGCGCACAAAGCTTCCGAAGGCTGGGCACTCCAAATAGACCGTCCAGCGCGGGTGCTCAAGGCAAAAAAGCACGACGACCGAAAATCGGAGCTCCGCTCGCTTCGGAAAGCGCTCGCCGATGTCCCTCGCAAGAACGAGGCCCTGCAGGCACATGCCGTAATTATCGCCACGGGCGGCAACCCCACCGGTATCGCCGATACGTTTCGCCTCCCCCTCACTTCGCTGCGCCCCATCCTCTGCCCCGTATCGGCAACGGTCGTCGGCGATCGGACGGCACTCAAGACGTTGGATGGCCTGCGCGTCCGCGCCCGCTTGACGCTCGCCCGCAATCATAATGAGCTCTGGCACGAAGACGGTGAAGTCCTGTTTCGAGCCTTCGGCATCTCGGGCGTCGCTGTCTTCAACCTCTCCCGTCGTATCCAGCGCGGCGATACGATCCTGCTCGACGTTTTCCCCGACCTCTCCAAAGACAAGCTGCTCGATATGCTCAACCGACGCGTTGAGCTGCTCGGCGGCTTTTCGCCCCGCGATCCCCGTTGGCTCGACGGCATGCTCGCCCCGCAACTCTCCCGCGTCGTCTGCACGGCGTTCGAGCAGTGCCATCCAGGCTCCAACGATGTCATCCACCTGGTCTCGGTCCTCAAGCACTTTAAGTTGCTCGTCGAGGGAACAGCCGAGGAGCGCTCGGCGCAGGTCACGCGTGGTGGCGTATCTGTCGAGAGCATCTCAACACCCAGTCTACGCGCGTGCAGCGTTGTCGACGCCCCGCTTTACGTCTGCGGCGAAGCGCTCGACATCGACGCCGATTGCGGAGGCTTTAACCTTGCGTGGGCCTGGCTCTCGGGCATTCGCGCTGCAAGCAGCCTGTAGCCGCTCAGTCTATAATCAAAAACGCATTCGGGCCGTCTGGAATACCGGACGGCCTCTTTCTTGCCTCTAAGGAGACCTCGATGATCGAAATCACCCAAGTCAACGCGTCGCTCGATGAAGCCGGCGATGAAAATGCCTGTCTCATTGTTGGCAAGCGAGTCGCCAAGCGCGTCCTACGTTGCAAGGACTCCGAGATCAAGTCCATCGAGCTCCACCGCAAGTCAATCGACGCTCGCAAAAAACGAGACGTCCATTTTATCCTGAGCTTTCGTGTTGAGCTGACTAGTCCCCACCTCGAGCGAGAAGCGGTCAACAGCGTTGCCGAGCGTGACCGCTCGCGCGTACGCGCGATAGAAGACGATGAGCCTTCATTCCCCTCCCCCGTCTCCGACGCACCTCAAGAACGCCCTGTCGTTGTCGGCGCCGGATGCGCCGGCCTTTTCGCTGCGCTCACGCTCACCGAAGCAGGTCTTAAGCCCTTGCTTATCGAGCGCGGCGACCCGGCATTTCGCCGCTCGCAGGCGATCGACCTCTTTCTAAAGGAGCGCATCCTCGACCCCGAGAGCAATATTCAGTTTGGTCTGGGCGGCGCGGGGACCTTCTCGGACGGCAAGCTCAATACGGGAACAAAAAATCCCGCCCATCGCCTTATCCTCGAAACCTTCGTCGAGGCGGGTGCGCCCCGCGATATTCTGTGGGATGCCAAGCCGCATATTGGCTCCGACATCCTTCCCACGGTTGTCACCGCTATATCCCAGCGCATCGAGCAGCTCGGAGGTGTCGTCCGTTATCGAACGAAGCTCGTCGACATTCGCATCGACGTGTCTGGCGCCATCACCGGCATTGATGTCCAATCGTCCCAAGACGCCGCTTACGAGTCAATCGAGACAAAGCACCTCATCCTCGCCTGCGGGCATTCTGCTCGCGATATTTTTGAGCTCCTTAAGGACCACAACGTGGCCCTCGCACAAAAGACCTTTGCCATGGGCGTTCGCATCGAGCATCCGCAACGCGACATCGACAGAGCCCAATATGGAGCCTCGGCGGGACATCCAGCGCTCGGGGCAGCCCCCTACAAGCTCGTCGCCCATCTTCCCAACGGCCGCAGCGTGTTCTCGTTTTGCATGTGCCCCGGCGGACAGGTTGTTGCCGCCTCTTCAGAACCGTGCCATCTGTGCGTCAACGGGGCCAGTCTCAATGCCCGCGACGGACGCAACGCAAATGCCGCCCTGCTCGTTAACGTCACGCCTGAGGACCTTCCCAACGATGACCCGCTCGCCGGCATCGAGCTCCAGCGTGCCTGCGAGGCGGCCGCCTATCGCCTGGGCGGTTCCAACTGGAACGCACCGGCACAACTCGTCGGAGATTTCCTCGCAGGACGCGCCAGCAAGGCGCCCGGAAAGGTAAAGCCCACCTATCCGCTCGGTGTGACCTGGACGGCAATTGACGAAGCCCTACCGCAGCATATCGTCGAGTCGCTCCGCCTGGGACTTCCCCTACTCGGAAAAAAACTACGAGGCTACGACCGTCCCGATGCCGTTCTTACCGGCGTGGAGACTCGTTCGAGCTCACCGGTCACTGTCACCCGAGACCGAACGTGCCATGCCGTGTCGACCCCGGGCCTCTACCCTTGTGGTGAGGGAGCTGGATATGCCGGCGGCATCATGAGCGCGGCCACCGACGGCATCCGTTGTGCTGAAGCCCTGATCGCAGACCTCTAACGCACAAATTCCAGCGCGCAAAAGACATAGGCCCCGAGCTCCACAGGGAACTCGGGGCCTGTTCGCGGCTATTTCTTAAACCGTGCACCCTGGCGTTTTCTGCCCGATGCGAACGTGGAACCCTTGCGGGCCTGCGAGCGTAAGCGCTCGATCGTCTCGTCCTCAGACGCACCCTCGAGCATCGCCCGAATCTGAACGACAACATCGCGCAGGCGCGCCGCCTCCTCAAAGTCCATAGCGGCAGAAGCGTTACGCATATCCTCTTCCATGGTTTCGACGATCCGCACAAGCTCGTCATGCGGCAGTTCTTCCAACTGCTCCGCAAGTGTCTGCTCGGGCGCCACCGTTTCCGGCACACCGCCCTCGCCCGACTCATCGGGCGTATAGAATGCGCCATGGCCAAGAGAGTCGCCCTTCGAGCGTCCCTTGGAGCCCACAGTTTTTTCGGCCTCGGCAATAAAACTTGAGATGTCGTTGATGGCCTTGCGCACTGTCTTGGGCACAATGCCATGTTCTTCGTTATATGCCATCTGAATCTCGCGACGGCGCTGCGTCTCCTCGATGGCCTCTTTCATCGAATCGGTCACAACGTCTGCATACATGATGACTTCGCCATCGGCGTTACGGGCCGCACGGCCAATCGTCTGAATCAGCGAACGGCGGTTGCGCAAGAAGCCTTCCTTATCGGCATCGAGAATTGCCACCAGTGAGACCTCGGGAAGATCCAAGCCCTCGCGGAGCAGGTTGATGCCAACGAGAACATCGATCTTGCCCTCGCGCAGCGTTCGCAGGATCTCGACACGGTCCATTGTCGCCGTATCAGAGTGCATGTAATTGACCTTAATGCCCGCATCAAGTAGATGGTCGGTCAGGTCCTCGGCCATGCGTTTGGTCAACGTGGTCACCAGCACGCGCTCCTTGCGGGCAACGCGCTCGCGAATCTCGTCCTCAAGATCGTCAATCTGACCGCGAACTGGACGCACGTCAATCTTGGGGTCGAGCAGGCCGGTCGGACGAATAATCTGCTCCACGTCGTTTTGGCTCACCCGCAGCTCGTAGTCGCCCGGCGTGGCCGAAACATAGATAAACTGGGGGATCCTTGCCTCAAACTCATCGAAACGAAGCGGGCGGTTATCGAGCGCCGAGGGCAGGCGAAAACCGTGTTCCACCAGCGTCACCTTACGCGAGCGGTCACCTTCGTGCATGCCGCGAATCTGCGGCACCGTCACATGGCTCTCATCGATGATGCAGAGCATATCCTTGGGAAAGTAATCGATTAGGGTAAACGGCGGCTCACCCGGCTTGCGACCGTCCAGATGACGCGAGTAGTTCTCGATGCCGTTGCAAAAGCCCATCGTCTCGAGCATCTCAAGATCATAATCGGTACGCTGCTGCAGACGCTGCGCCTCGAGCAACTTGTCGGTCGCCTTGAGCTCCGCCACGCGCTTCTCGCATTCTTCGCTGATCGATTTCAGAGCCGCCTTGACCTTCGGCTTCTCGGTCACGTAGTGCGATGCCGGCCATACGGGAATGGCCTCGTACTCACGAAGCATCTCACCGGTGACCTCATCGATCTCGGCAATCAGCTCGACCTCGTCGCCAAAGAACTCAAACCGCAACGGATGCTCGGCATAAGGCGGATACACGTCAACAACATCGCCGCGCACGCGGAACGTGCCACGTGCCAGGTCATAGTCATTGCGATCATATTGAATGTCGATAAGTGCATGGATAAAGTCATCGCGCTCGAGCGGCACCTTCTTGTCGACGTTTGGAGCCAGACCCGCATAGTCCTCAGGAGAGCCAATGCCATAGATACACGAGACCGATGCGACAACGATCACATCACGTCGAGAGAGCAGCGACGCGGTCGCCTGATGGCGCAGCATCTCGACCTCTTCGTTAATCGAGGAGTCTTTCTCGATATATGTATCGCTTTGCGGCACATACGCCTCGGGCTGATAGTAGTCGTAGTACGAGACGAAGTAGACCACAGCGTTGTTGGGAAAGAACTCTTTGAGCTCGCTCGCAAGCTGAGCAGCGAGCGTTTTATTGGGGGCCATGACCAGCGTCGGCTTTCCCAGGGCCTCAATAGTCTTTGCCATCGTGAAGGTCTTGCCCGAACCAGTCACGCCCAGCAAAACCTGATAGCGGTCTCCGTCCCTCACGCCCCGCACAAGTGACTCAATGGCCTTAGGCTGGGAACCAGCGGGCTCGTATGGAGACACGACCTTAAACGGCACATCAGCGCCCTCAACGCCAAAGCGCTTAAGTTCACCACCAACGCGTTCTACTTCAAATTCCGCCATGGATACTCCTAACTCGTACATCTGCAGTATACGCAGGCGGTGGGCTTAGTCCTATACGAACCGATCGGGATAGAGAGTCTTATATCGAACCCAGGCATTATTGACGCGAATCAGATAAGCCTGAGTTTCAGGGAAGGTAATCGCATTATGGAGTGACGTGTTCTGCTGCGCCCATCCGTCGACATTGCCCATACCGGCGTTATAGGCGGCGATGGCACTATCCGTCGACCCGTTGAAATAGGCGAGAAGATACGAGAGGTATGCGCAGCCAAACTCGATATTCGTAGCCGGATCGTTAAGATTGTCGACCGAATACTCCCCTCCGTCGACAAGGCCCTTGGCGATCATGTCCTGGGCAGTCTCGGGCATCAGCTGCATCAATCCCTGAGCACCCTGATTCGACTCGGCCTCGGGATCCCAATTCGATTCCGACTTAATGACAGCGCACACCAGATACGGATCCAGATTATGCGAAATACTCGATTGCTTTACATACGCCTCGTAGTCAATCGGATACAGCGGCTTAAAGAAAGCGGCAGGAGCACACGAGTAGACGAGCGAAATAAGGCCGAAGACGAACACAACGGCAAGTGGCGCCACGCGATACCACGTAAAGAAACGTGCCTTAGGCATCGGCCTCCTCCTTATCCGGAGTATCTATAAACCCGTGGCATGCAAGCCATGAGTCAAGCTGCTCAAAGAGCGAATTATCGGCTGCCGAATTATCAATCACCGTTGTAGCGAGATTGCACAGCGCAGACTCATCGGGCTGGCAAGCAGAACGGGCATCGAAATCAGATGGCTCCATGCCACGTTGAATAGCGCGCTCGCGACGAACTGACAAAGGGGCGCTAATGACCAGAATTTCATCAGCCAAGCCAAATGCATCCTCAAAACCAGTCGGAGCTGAAACCTCGACCACCGCAAAGGGATAACGGGGAGATGAAACCGTACAACAAACCGGATCGAGAATCCTAAGCGAAAGCTGTTCAATCAGAACGGGATGCACGATGCCATTGAGCCGTGCGACCGAATCAGGAGAAGCGAAAGCTCGAGAAGCGAGGATACTGCGGCGAATGCCGCCTTCCTCATCCAAAATGTCCCAACCGAATTCATCCGCGAGAGCATTGACGATATCAGAGCCCGGCACATACAGCGATTTTGCAAGCTCATCCAGATCGATAAGCATAGCGCCACGAGATTCGAAATAGCGGCAGGCAGTCGACTTACCCGAAGCAATATTGCCCAAGACAAATACGGTAAACATCAAGCCCTCCCTAACGCCAATGCGAGTAATTATCGCTCAAATAAACTAGATGGACTCAAAAAACAGCCAAACAGTAAGAGCGCATACGGGGAAGCTAGGTCCCAAAGCACAACATGTATATAACGCAAAAAAGGGGGAGGCCGCGAGGCCTCCCCCTTCTCAGTTCAAGCGTACGGCTCGGTGCCGTCCACCGGTCAGCGGCGCCCTGGCCTCCCACGGGCTGACCC
>UQIE01000002.1 GCA_900541065.1 uncultured Collinsella sp.
GCAGCGCGCCCGCAAGAGCCCGCGGATATTAGCTTGCCAGGCAAGCGTCGACTAAACGTGCAGCGTGCGCGGTCCCTCCCGACGGGAAACGAAAAAGCCCGGTTTAAAACCGGGCTCGAACAAACACGCCTATTGACAATGGCTTTCTCATATTAAAAGAGGGGTCGACGCCGTTAAGGCATTGACCCCTTGATCAAAGCAACGGCGCTGCCCAGCTTTCCAGAACTTGGGCTGCCGTCGACACTATTCTACCCACGAATGATATTTTGAACAATCGGCAATGCTGCTCCAAAAGCCAGGCACAACTGGCACAACCTAGGCGGTCGCTGAATATGGCAAAGAAACTGTCCCTTTAACACATCCAAAATATTGCCTTTACGTGTTGATACACACGGTGTGCAATAATACTCGCACTGTGCAATAGCGCACAGGCTGAGTAACAAGGAGGACGTTTGTCCCAGCTCGAGAAATGCGATCGCCGGTCCCTTCGCTCGCAGCGTGCCCTTCGCCAGGCACTTGCCAGCGAGCTTGCCGAAAGCGGCGACCTTTCGCGCATTAATGTCGCGTCGCTCACCGAGCGCGCTGGCCTTACGCGCCGCACGTTCTATTCGCACTACCGCGATATTCCTGACTTTATCAATCAAATCGAGGACGGCTTGCTAGCCGAGATCCGTGAGCGCATTGAGCTCATCACTGCAGCTCAACTGCCTGATCTTTATCACAACATCGATGAGCTCGAGCCGGCGCCCGGTTCGGTTGAGTTGCTGCGCTACCTTGCGGCCAACCGCGATTTGATCGGATCGCTGCTGGGCCCGGGCGGCGACCAGGCTTTCATTAAAAAGATTATCGACACCGCGCGTGAGGCCGTGGTGCCTCGTGCGCAGACGGGCATTTTGGGCCTGGCGCTGGGCACATTCTTTGACTACTACGTTACCTACGTCGTGAGTGCCGAGGTCGGCCTGATTCAGCGTTGGTTTGAGCGTGGGCTCACCGAATCGCCCGAAGCCATGGCGCGCATTATGACGGTTATCGCCTTTGTGCGTCCCGGCGACCTATATGGCCAACCCATCGATATCAACGTGCCGGAATATGGCATGAAGCTATTGAACTTGCAGCTCGAGGACGCGGTCGACACCGCCGCAACCGTCGAGTCCAACAACTAAGAGGAGAGACAGATGAGCAAACTCGTCGAGGGCATTAAGGACCGCATGGTCGCTGCCGCACGCGAGGCCGCGCCCGCCGTGATGGACGCCGCGCAGAAGGCCGCGACCGCGGCTGCCGAGAAAGTTGCCGAGGCAGTTGCCGATGCCAAGAACGCGGCAGGGGAGACGTCCGTCGCTAGCGAGCCCGTCACTGCCGCTGAGCCCGTAGCCGCCACTGCCGTCCAGGCCCCCGAAGGCGCGGTCTTCAACCCCGAGAACGCTCGTGGCAACCTGCACCTGGGCATCGACGTGGGCTCCACCACCGTTAAGCTCGCTGTGCTCAACGACGACAACCAGATCGTGTACGCCAAGTACCAGCGCCACCACACCGACGTCCGTGCCTGCGCCCGTGATCTGTTCGAGGGCGCTGCGACCGTGCTGCCGACGGCCCAGATGACCTGCGCCATTACCGGCTCGGGCGGTCTGCTGTTGTCCCAGTGGCTCGACCTGGAGTTTGTCCAGGAGGTCATCGCCAGCAAGCGCGCTGTCGAGACCCTCATCCCGGCCACCGATGTCGCCATCGAGCTGGGCGGCGAGGACGCCAAGATCATCTACTTCGACAACGGTATCGAGCAGCGCATGAACGGCACCTGTGCCGGCGGTACGGGCGCGTTCATCGACCAGATGGCAACCCTGCTGCACACCGACGCCAGCGGCCTTAACGAACTCGCGGCCAACGCCACCACCATCTATCCCATCGCCAGCCGCTGCGGCGTTTTTGCCAAGACCGACGTCCAGCCGCTGCTCAACGAGGGCGCCCGCCCCGAGGACGTGGCGGCCTCCATCTTCCAAGCCGTCGTGACCCAGACCATCTCGGGCCTGGCGTGCGGCCGTCCCATTCGCGGCAACGTCGCCTTCCTGGGCGGCCCGCTGCAGTATCTCTCTGAGCTGCGCCACCGCTTCTACCTCACGCTCAACCTGGACGAAGAGCACCGCATTGTGCCCCAAAACGCTCACCTATTTGTGGCGAGCGGCGCCGCCATGGCGCACGAGTCCAACAAGCTCAGCACGTTCCCGCAGCTCATCGAGGCCATCGACAGCTTGGGTGACACGCAGGGTGCCGAGGTCGAGCGCCTGGATCCGCTCTTTGCCACCGACGAGGATTTTGCCGAGTTCAAGACTCGCCACGACACCGAGGTCGTCCCCAAGGGTAAGCTCGACGGCTACACCGGCCGCGTGTTCATCGGTATCGACGCCGGTTCCACCACCATGAAGGCCGCGCTCGTGGGCGAGGACGGCCAGCTGTTGCACACCTGGTACGGCAACAACAACGGTGACATCCTGGGCACGGCCAAGGTCATCATGGCCGATTTCTACAACCACATCCCCGCCGGCTGCACCATCGGCCACGTGACCACCACGGGCTACGGCGAGGCACTGCTCATCGAGGCCCTCAAGGCCGATTCCGGCGAGATCGAGACCGTCGCGCACCTGCGCGGCGCCAAGGCATTCCTGCCCGGCGTCGAGTTTATCCTGGACATTGGCGGCCAGGACATGAAGTGTCTGCGCGTCAAGGACGGCGTCATCGAGCACATCATGCTCAACGAGGCTTGCTCGTCGGGCTGCGGCAGCTTTATCGAGAGTTTCGCCGTGTCTATGAACATGGACGTGCGCGCGTTCGCCGATGCCGCCATCCATGCTAAGGCTCCCGTCGACCTGGGCAGCCGCTGCACGGTCTTTATGAACTCGCGCGTCAAGCAGGCGCAAAAGGAAGGCGCCACGGTGGGCGACATCGCGGCCGGCCTGTCCTATTCCGTCATCAAGAACGCCCTGTTCAAGGTCATTAAGCTGCGCGACCCCAAGGAGATCGGCAGCCAGGTGATCGTCCAGGGCGGCACCTTTATGTCCGATGCTACGCTGCGTGCGTTTGAGCAGCTCACCGGCGTTCATGCCGTACGTCCCGACATCGCCGGCTGCATGGGCGCCTACGGTGCGGCCCTGCTCGCCCGCGATCGCGCCGGCGCCGACGGCACTTCGACCATCCTCTCGGCCGAGGACATCGCGCACCTTACCGTGACGCAAAAGCATGTCCGTTGCGGCCGTTGCTCTAACAACTGCCAGCTTACCGTCAACGATTTTGGCGGCGGCAGGCGCTTCATTACCGGCAACCGCTGCGAGAAGGGCGCCGGCCACAAAAAGCAGAAGACTGAGGCCCCCAACCTTTTCAAAAAGAAAAACGAGCTGCTCTTTAACCGCGAGATCCTGAGTCCCGACGAGGCCCCGCGCGGCACCGTGGGTATCCCGCGCGCACTCAACATGTACGAAAACTACCCCTTCTGGCACGCGTTCTTTACGCGCCTGGGCTTTAGCGTGCAGCTGTCCGACCAGTCGAGCAAAAAGGCCTACCAGGCGGGCATCGAGTCCATGCCGTCCGAGAGCGTGTGCTACCCGGCAAAGATGAGCCACGGCCATGTGATGAACCTCATCGACCGCGATGTCGACTTCATCTGGATGCCGTGCGTGCGCTGGGAGCGCAAGGAGGATCCGACGGCTGGCAACTGTTACAACTGCCCCATCGTCATGAGCTACCCCACAGCGCTGGCGCTCAACATCGACGAGATTCGCGAACAGAACATCGAGTTCCTGTATCCGTTTGTGCCGTATCACGACAAGACCGAGCTCAAGCGCCGTCTGTACCAGGTGCTCGCCGTCGACCGCGTGGCCGATGCGCAAGCCGGTCGCGGTCGCGTGCGTGGACCCAAGATCACGCGCTCCGAGGTCGATGCCGCCGTCAACGCTGCCTTTGAGGCCGATGCGCGCTTCCACGAGGATATCCAGACCATGGGCGAGGAGGCTCTTAAGTGGGTCGAGGACCATGGCGGTCACGGCATCGTGCTCGCCGGTCGTCCCTACCATAACGACCCCGAGATCAACCACGCCCTGCCCGAACTTATCTCGAGCTTTGGCTTTGCGGTCTTTACCGAGGATTCGCTTGCGCATCTGGTAAAGCCCGAGCGTCCGATTCGCGTCGTCGACCAGTGGATGTACCACAGCCGCCTGTACGCCGTCGCCCGTTTTGTGACGATGCGCAACGACCTGGACCTGATCCAGCTCAATTCCTTCGGCTGCGGCCTGGACGCTCTGACCACCGATCAGGTGCAGGAGATTCTGGAAGCCAGCGGCAAGATCTACACCGTGCTTAAGATCGACGAGGTGTCTAACCTGGGTGCCGCGCGCATCCGCATCCGCTCGCTCATGGCAGCGCTCAAGGACCAGGAGGCCGAGCGCCTGGCCGATGCCACGGCCGCGGGCGAGGCCTACGAGCAAGGCGATGCCGCGCCGGTGGCGCCCTCCACGGATGCCCCCGCGTTCGCGAGCCGCAAGTACACGTTTGAGGCGCAGCGTGAGAGTGCTTCGACCGCGTGGCCCAAGGTGCCCTTTACCGAGCAGATGCGCGAGGAGGGCTACACCATCCTGTGCCCGCAGATGGCGCCGATTCACTTTGACCTGGTCAAAGAGGTGTTCCGCGGTGCCGGCTACAACTTGGAGCTGCTGCCCTCGACCGACCACGATGCCGTCGAGGCTGGCCTGCGCTACGTGAACAATGACATTTGCTATCCGTCGATCCTGGTGACGGGCCAGATTATGGAGGCCATCGAGAGCGGTCGGTACGACCTGTCCAAGACGGCCGTGGTTATCAGCCAGACCGGCGGCGGCTGCCGTGCCACCAACTACATCGCACTCATCCGCAAGGCCCTGCGCGAGAGCGGCCACCCCGAGATCCCGGTGATCTCGCTTTCGGCCGTGGCGCTCGGTGAGGACAACCCCGGCTTTAAGATTACGCCGGCACTGCTTAAGCAGGCAGTCTACGCAGTGCTCTTTGGTGACGTCATGATGCAGATGCTCTATCGTTGCCGCCCGTACGAGGCCACGCCCGGTGCCGCCAACGCACTCTACGAGGAGTACATGGCGCGCGCCCGCAAGCTGGCGCCTAAGTTCAACAGGCACAACTACACCAAGTTGTGCCGCGAGGCCATCCGCGCGTTCGACACCATGCCGCTTGTGGGCGAGGGTACCAAGCCGCGCGTGGGCGTGGTTGGCGAGATCCTGGTCAAGTTCCATCCCACGGCCAACAACCACGTGGTCGATGTCATTGAGCGCGAGGGCTGCGAGGCCGTGGTACCGGGCCTGCTCGACTTCTTCCTGTACTCCATGAGCAACGCCGAGCTTCAAAAAGACGAGCTGGGAAGCTCTGCCACGGCGCGCGCTAGCATGCAGGCGCTCATTAAGCTGGTGGACTGGATGCGCACGCCGGTGGAGGAGATGCTCGAAAAGTCCCGCCGCTTCGAGGCGCCCGAGCGCATTGGCACCATGGCGGACAAGGCTCGTACGGTGCTTTCGGTGTGCAACAACATGGGCGAAGGCTGGCTGCTCACGGCCGAGATGCTCGACCTGATCGACCACGGTGCGCCCAACATCATCTGCACGCAGCCCTTCGCGTGCCTGCCCAACCACGTAGTGGGTAAGGCCGTGATCAAGGAGCTGCGCCGCCAGCATCCCGAGAGCAACATCGTCGCGGTGGACTACGACCCCGGCGCGTCCGAGGTCAACCAGCTCAACCGCATTAAGCTCATGATCAGCGTGGCCAAGGAAAACATGCGCGCCGGCAAGGGCTTTAAGCTCGAGAAGGTGGCGCCGCTCGCGATGGACGAGGTCACCGGCCAGATGCGTGCCCATGATGGCTGCGTGAGCTGTGGCTCGGCCAGTGAGGAGGCCGTTGCATCGGTCGCCAAGCGTTTGGGACGCGGTGTGAAGTAGCTAAATTATTCCGACGCTAACAGCGGCTTGCCGAAATAATGTGTGAGGCGCGGTGGCGGCCATCTGGCTGTCGCCGCGCCATCTTTCTCTGGCTTGGTCTGGGGCGGTGCTGACAATGAATGGTGCGGTCAGTGCTCGGCTCAACCCGCTGAGAAGGTGGGGCTGAGCCATATATTTCGGAAGTGGGGCACAGGCTTGCGGGTGGTGAGTGGGTCACTGATTTGGCAAGAGTCTGTCAGGCCCTCGTTGTTTTCTCTCGGAATACTTCAAAATACATGGGCTGACCCACGCTTCTGTTCTGGCGGAATACACTGCTGTTTTGCATGGAATTAGCATGCCCGTCATATTCAGCTGGAAAGGTCTCCTCTTTCAGCGCTTTTTAAACATCGAGAGAGCTGGCGTGCCTCAAGTTGAATGCAGCTTATCGCGTGATGAGTCTGCGCTTGGGTATCGTTTGAATTTGAAACGCAGTAAAAAGGGATTGATATTCTGTCTTGTTCGCTTAGGCAAACGATTTTTGCTGGATAGCCTATCCTGAATTGAGACGCTTGTGAGGCTATGGTCAGAATAATCCCATGCTTATGAATCAGAAAATCGGACAAATTTTGCTGGTCTGCTAAGTTAATATTCTCGTAGGAAGGGGAAAGGCCCAGATGGTTAAATACTGAGTTTATTCTCTTTCGACAATATCGAATGTCACAGGTGTTTGCAATTGGATATCGAGCCACCGCGTTTAGATTTGCCGTTGCGCGACTGGCTAATGGGTGGCTGCTTTCAACTAAGAGGTTGACTTCGGCATTCAATAAAAAATGTGATTCAAAAAGATTGGTGTCTACTTGTCCAGCGACAATTGCAATGTCGATTTGTCTGTCAAGTAGAAGGGATAAACACGTTCCGCCGTCGTCATATCTGGAAACAGTAAACTTACCGCCCTTATACTTTTTCGAAAGCCTGTTCAGTGTGGGCTGGTTGAACCAGCTTGCGAGTATTGGTGCTAGTCCGACTGCAACGCGTGTCAAACGTGTCTGGCTTATTTTTATCTTTTCACGCGTGATTTGCGCATACGCTTGAATTCCCTCAACTGAAGCTAGTACATCTAATGCTATAGGAAGGATTTCCTCTCCATAGTTTGTTAGATGTAGAATACTGCCTCTTTTTTCGAACAGCTTCAGACCAAGTTCAGATTCCAATGCTCGAATGCCTTTTGAAACAGCTTGCGGCGAAACGCTTAATATAGTTGCTGCATCCGAGTAATTCTGATAATCAAATACCTTTATGAAATACTGCAGCTGAACAACATTCACCAGAATTTCCTTAGGTTGAATTTTAAATCAGTCTAAGTGTAAATTAAATAATGTTAAACAAGGCAAACAAATTGTTTCATTGTTTCATCTAGTACAAAAAGTTATCAAACAGCTTTTGACTTTTTGACCAAAGTATAACTAGGCCTAGAACGAGAAAGGAGCCATTGTGGATTGGATACAGCCAACTCAAACACCTAACGATATTGCTTTGCTATCAAGTTGGTGTCCTTGTCAGGGCGCAAAATGTCAAGGGCGCTGTAATCCCTGGGGGATGTGTGCCGTGTACACGGGCGGGAATTGCCGCGCATTTCAACATTGCGGTATACACGTTAGCTAGGAGCTCCGATGGAATATATTCAAAAGCCAGTGAATACTCAGATGCCTGCTTCGTCTCGAGATATTTCTACGTGTGTGTCCTGTGCAGCACATATTTGTTGGAGTTATTCAGGGGGAGGACCGTGTGGCCTGAGGATCTGCATTACCAAATTTTGTGGCTGGAATTACTCCTAATGGCAGGTTGAATTATTGAAATATGCAACGGAGTAGAAATGAAACAGTCTCGCTTTAATGTAATCGATAAAGGGAATCAACCTACGCTGGCATATAACTCGTACTCTGGTGCAATCGTTGCGTTGGATGCAGAATACGAGAAGGGGCTTTTTGAGAATGGAGCTAATTGCCCTTCGGAAATTGTCGATAATTTGACGGACGCGGGGTTGTTGGTTCCCGACGGACTTGACGAGATCGAACATTTAAAAGAGATATCGTTGGCCTGTCGCATGCAATCAAAATCACTTTCATTTACGATAGCCCCGACATTGAATTGTAACTTCAGATGTCCGTATTGTTATGAGAACGGCAAGCGTTATGGCTCAATGAGCGACCGATGCGTCGATCAGGTAATAAAGCATATCAATGGCATGGTTATAGACAATCAGGCGGAAAGTTTGCAGATTGCCTGGTATGGCGGCGAGCCTTTATTGGCGATTGAGACTGTGGAGAAGATTACGCGCGGAATCCGAAGTGATGAAATCTTATTTAACGCCAGCATGGTGACCAATGGCTATTTCTTAGATGGGAAAACGGCGGAGTTGCTTGCAAAAAATGGGGTTACGCACGTTCAGGTAACTGTCGATGGTCCGCCTGAGATACACAATCGAAGAAGATGTCTTCCTTCTGGCGGCGATACGTTCAACCGTATTATTGATAACGTAAAAAGGGCTAGTGCGTACTTTGATGTCATCTTAAGAGTCAATGTTGATCCGTCGAACGGTGATCAGATTGATCGTTTGGTTGATTCGCTTGATCGTAAAGGTCTTCGTAATAAAGTAAAACTATATTTAGCGGCAGTAGATGATATAAATGGGACGTGCGCTAACTCTCCATGCTATTCAGAGGATGAATTTGCTTCGATTGAAGCATCCTGTCTGTCTCGCTACAAAATGACAGGGTACATGGATCCATTTCTTCCAGGCTTTAATCCGACCATATGCGGAGCCGTCAATAAATATTCAGAAGTTATTGGACCAGACGGTTCCTTATATAAATGCTGGAATGAAATAGGATATTCCGACAGAAGCTATGGGAGCATCTTTGAAAATGTAACGAGTAGCGCATCCGAAGTTTCCATATGGAATGCTTACGACTTTTGTTCAGATTCAGAATGCCTTAACTGCTCACTTCTTCCTATGTGCATGGGTGGCTGTCCCTTCACCAGGCTGTATGAAAATAAGACAAGCTGTGTATCCGCAAGAAAGAACTGTATAAAAGTAATGAGGGCGGCCTATGATCTCAAGCATAAGAAGTGATGCGGATTCAACGGCGATCTTCGACTATCTGCCATATTTCAGACTTGGGTTTTCTTCCCAATTGCTTCTGGTTATAGCCTTTACGTTGTGCTTAATAATATCTGGAATGATGGCCTCTGTATCCCCGCTGCTCACGAGCGCTCTGGTTGATAATATATCTAAAAAAGCTCCTTATGGTGCTATTATGATTGACAGTGCGTTAATTGGTTTCGCGGCATTAATCGATATTGTTGTCAGCTATTTAAGCACCCTTCTTTCAATGCGGATAACGACCGTGGCTGCATTCTCGATTGCTCGAAGAAAAATCGATGAGCTCGTGCGGATGCCTTTTGAGTTGTTTTTTGAGCAGGAGTCTGCTGAAAAAACTCAACAGATTTGTTCAGATGCCAATACTGTGGCGTCCTTCGGATTGTCGATGCTCCAGACGGTACTCCTTGCGATTGTCCAGCTAGGTATCAGTTTATTTTTTCTCTATGGATGTTCCACAGCGCTCTTTTGGGTTTCCGTGACATTTTGCATCTTGTATGCAATTGCATATGCTTCATTTAAAAAACCGCTTTTTGTTTCAGGTCTGACCTTTAAGGAAGAGCAGTCCCTGTATTTCGGAAAAGTGGAATCCCTACTTGCGCATCAGAGATTTTTGTATGTTAATGCGCTGTTCGAAAGAGCATTGAAATCCATAGATAGCTATTTTTCGTCTTTGCTGCACGCCGGAGTCGCCTATCAAAGTGTCGTTTCGAAATTTCAGGCAACTGATTCCTTTGCTGCGGCTGTGTCCCAGGTGACCATTCTTTTGATTTCGGCTTTTTATGTAATGCATGGAAGCATGAGTGTAGGCCAACTTGTTGCTGTTTCGAGCTACATGGCTTTAATGCTATCTGCCGTGAGGTCAATCTACGGTATAGGTAGCAGCGCACAAGACTGCTTCTCATCGATATCCCGTCTAAATGCCTCTAAATTGCCTTCGGCTGCTGCTGGAGAGGAGCTCTTGGAGATCGATTACATCGAACTGCATAATTTCGGCTTTACATTAAATGGAAAGTGTCTCTACAGCAACTTGAATGTCAGGTTTGAAAAAGGAAAGCTCTATGCTCTTGTAGGGATTAATGGCTCGGGCAAAACGACCCTTGCGTACTTATTGATGGGTTGTTTCAATTCGGATTACGTTGGGACTATTTCCTACAACGGTAAGGCCCAAGAAGAAATCAACTGTGAGCTCCTTAGGCAGAAGCTAGTTTCGTTTGCTGAACAAACTCCGATATCAGTAAAGGATATTCTTTGCGATAGAAACTTTCCTTCTATCGAAAGGAAGAGGTGCGGAGGAATGTCTCCCGGGGAACTGGAACAACTGGAAATTAGGCGGGTCTTAGAAAAGAAGGCAGACGTCTATTTATTCGATGAGCCAACAGCATCACTCGATATTGCTCATAAAGAAGCTCTGATAAAAGCTATGAAGGAAATGCGAAAGCACAAGATTGTCATTGCAATTACACACGATATGGACCTAATAGATGCTAGTGATGAGGTGGTAGAGCTTGGGAAAAGCGACTGAAATAATGCGCCTGGGGGCACGTTATCTACTGGGCACGATGGTTGCTAGCGTGCCGTGGGCTATTTGGGTTATTACAAAAGGATCCCCCGCTTGGCTGTGCTCTACAGGGGCGCTCTTTTGTGCGTTGGTAGTCTATCTTTTTGCAACTCGGGGCGCTGTTTCTTGTGATAAGCCCAAACGGCGTGGGATTCTTTTGGGATGGCAGTTCATTTTCATCGTATTTATTATTATGGCCTCTATGCTCGATATAGGTGGAAAATCAATATCCAGATGGGTATTGGTCTGTTCGGTCTCAGTTTTGCATGAGCTGTTATTTAGGTACGTATTTTTATTTGAATGCACAATCGTCGGAATAGTTCGGCCGTTTTGCATAAGGGCATTTATACAGTCGATGCTATGGTCATTGCTTCTCGTGACTCAACAGTGTTTAATCGGGGCACCCACAAATTACATCATTGCAATGATGGGGGGCTATCTTTGTCTGGGCCTTATTTTTGCGCTGCTCGTGCGAAAAACAGGGACAGTGTGTCCGTCTCTTTTAGCCATGATGTCTCTGGATTTTATCAACATCCTAGCTCTTTGAGTTACGGACAAAATCTTCAAAATCTTCAGGTGTTGGCACCATGGCAGATAAAGCCCGCACAGTGCTTTCGGTATGCAATAACATGGGCGAGGGCCGGCTGCTCACGGCCGAGATGCTCGACCTAATCGATCACGGTGCGCCCAACATCATCTGCACGCAGCCCTTCACCTGCCTGCGATTCGGTTAGCGAGGATGCCGTGGCATCGGTCGCCGAGCGTCTGGGGGCGGCATTAAGAAGTAACATGCCTGCTTTAGGCTGGTATGAGAAAAACGGGTGGCAGCCATACCGGCTGCCATCCGTTTTTACTGGATACATGTTGCGTAATTGGCCTTGTCGGCACCTTTCGCGGACTCGGATTTCGGAAGTGCGGTGAAAAACTCCGAATCTCCGAGCACACTGCTCTTTTGCACCCTTGTGACCTGCGGTTTTGTTGCTAAAAAAGTCGGTCTGGTCGGCGGGGCTCAGTTTTTCACCGCACTTCCGAAAACCGCGGTCTCGCAATATGAAAAATGGCCTCCATAACTCTGGGTTAATGGATAAGTGTGGCCTTTCGCCGTATATCACTGTCCGTTTATGGAACCTATCTCCAACGAGTCGTAGCCATAGGGTTTAATGTTAGAAACACATAGTTGCCGGCGGGCCGCGGGCGACGTTCCCCCTGATATCGGAGGTTCCAGGTATGTTTCGCGCTCAGTTAAACAACTATCGGTTGGGCTAACATGGGTCGCCGTGCTATTTCGATAACCCTTGCAGTGGTCTGCCTGGCTGTGCTCCTGGGCGCTACAGGGCTGTTTGCTATAAGCCGGGAAACGTCCTATATGCAGGAATGCGCTTCCGAAGGGTTTGCCATTGACGGTTACTATCGGGACGACAAGACGAGTCTGGAAACCCTGGCCTTTCTTGAAGAGGATAACCATCGGTGGCAACTGGTCGACAAAGACGGCAGCTGCGTTGACGGGCAGTTTAAGCGTACGGATGACCCCAACATCCTGATATTAAAGAAGGAAAACGGCGAAGAATTCGGCACGGTTCACGTTGCGTATATATCGCGCCGACGCAATCAGGGGCAGCTCTATCTATTTAGAGATAGCAAAGTGACCCGATTTTATCTGGTGAGCACCAAACCTGCGTTTATGGTGGAGTCTGGCGATGTCGATCCGGCCAGTTGATTCACGGCAATAAAACGGCGAGCGGGGCGCGGGTGTGAACTGAACCCCTCTATTTGCTCGTGTCCGTATCGCGTCTGCGCCTCGTCATAACTTGCGTCCGTGCGAGCGCTCATCCCGCGCCGGCATCACTTCACGTCAAATTCCACGCGATCGAGTTCAGGCACGTTGAGGTCGATGAGCTTGCGAGCGACGTGACGGTCGTGTGCCCCAAGCGCCTCGCCTGTCGTCACATGGGCGACAATCTCGCGCTCGACGATGCCCTCTTCCTCGCCTTCGGTAGCCGAGGTTTCGACGGCGACGGTGTAGTCCTTAAAGCCCGGTAGCACCGCCGCAAGCTCGCGCGTGGTTTCGGTGACGCCGTAGCCGTCCTGCACGCCGGACTGCGCCGAGCCAATAGACCCCGCCGTCATAACGATGCAGGGGATGGCAAAGACTACCGTGCCCACAATGATGCGGCGGCGCACCTTGCGTGACAACTCGTCGACCTCGGCATTTTCCTCGGCGGTCACAATGCCGTCGCCGTTGAGGTCGCGCTTGAGCGGCACGCGCAAAAGAAGTAGCACGGCTTCGGCAGCTAGTGCGATAAAGACCACGTTGATACCAAACTCGTAAAGCGCCGAGAGAAACAGTGGCCCGCTTGCGATGGCGATGCCATAGCCCGCCGCGCACAGGGGCGGCATCAGCGCGGTTGCCACGGCTACACCGGCAATGAGCGTGGCGGGTTCCTGGTCGCGCGAGTTGCCCAGCCCGCCCGCAAAGCCGCCCGCGAGCGCGACGGCAAGGTCCCACACGGTGGGCGTCGAGTTGTCGATGATGGCTGCCGTGGTGGCGCCAAGGGGCGAGAGCTTAAAGTACAACGTGGACGTGACCAGGCAAAAGACCATCTGCAGCGCGAGGCCGGCGACGGCCTCGACGGTAATCTCGCGGTCGAGCGTGGCAACGCCGTATGCCATGGCAAGAACCGAGCCCATGAGCGGACAGATGAGCATGGCGCCCACAATGGCGATGTCCGAATCGATATCGAGTCCGATGCTCGCGATGAGCATGGCGATGATGAGAATGCACAGGTGAGAGCCGGTCAGCCGCGCCCCGTTTACAAAGCGCTTGCGAATCACGTGATAGGGCGCGCGTCCCTCGCGAATGTTGAATGCCTGCTTCAAAAAGCGACTTGCCTGCTCGGCTGCCTCGCTATGGGCAGGACGGATGCCATGGCGCCGATGATGGCGCTCGCGCAGTCGCTTGAGCTGTTGTTTATCGAGTTCCATGTCCACCTCGTATTGCCGCAGGAACGCGGGTGCGTTCGCAGCATGTACTCTACACCGTGACGGGCGGGGCGGTCATCTTGACATGGAACTTAGGCGAGCAGGCAAAGGAAGACACGCCACATACGAGTACTGCCGAGGGTTTCGACAGATACAGAAAGAGCGCGGGGCCGGATGGTCTCCGACCCCGTGCTCTGCGTTGGTGCGTCGTTGTTCGGCTTAGCCCAGCAGGCTCAAACCGACGGAGATGAACGCCAGGATAACGCCGACGATAGACTCGCCACCGAGCAGGCCGCTGGCGACAACCAGGCCCTGCTCCTGGAAGGCGGCGTCCTTGGCGGCCTTCTCCTTGTCCGAAAGACCGGCGGCGGCGTCGCGGTGTGCGGCCCACTTGTCGTAGGCGAGTTTGACACAGGAGCCCAGGAAGGCCGTGAGCGACATGTAGAACGGCAGGTACACGCCCAGGCCGATCATCATGGCCGGAATGCCGAGCCAGTACATGACGATGCCGGCGATAAAGCCGCCCGCGAACCACGGTACGCTCGGGATGCCCGAGACCATGGTGGCGACGACGCTTGCCTGCGCGGCAACGAAGCTCTTGTCGGGACCAAAGGCGTCCGGACCATAGGCGGTGACGAGCGCGACCATGACGGCGGCGGCGACCAGGGCACCCACGATGCCGCCGATGGCCTGGCCGACCCACTGTGCGCGCGGGTTGGTGCCCAGCACGGCGCCGGCCTTAAAGTCGTTCATGACGTCGCCCGCAAGGCCGCACGCCACGGCCACGATGCCGGCGATAAAGAAAAGCTTGACCTGCGCGAGCTGCGCGAAGGCTGCCACGATGAGCATGACGATGAGGCCAAAGATCTCCATGGGGTCGATACCCGTCTGGCCGCAGCTCTGCGCGCTCATGATGGTAGTGACAAAGGTGAACAGCGTGACGATGACGGCCGGAACGGGACCAAGGTCGAGCGCGATGGCAACGATCACGGCGATGGCTGCGGTGCCCAGGCCGATGATGCCGGCGTCGAGCTTAAGGGAGCCCGAGATGAGTGACTGCTCGTCGGTGTCGGTGGAGCTGTCGGCGGCGAGGCCACGGACGATGCCGGCGACCTGCGGCAGGATGTCCTTCAGGACGACGGCGACGCCAAAGCCCATCATGAGGCCCATACCCAGGGACTTAACAATGCCCTGTGCGGTCATAACGTCAAACAGACCGGCAGCGGTGCCGCCGACAATGATGCCAAAGTTGCCCAGCAGCGCGCCGGCAAACCAGAACGCGACGGGGGCGAAGCCCACCAAAAAGCCGATGGACAGCAACATGGGCGAGTTGTAGATGGCAAAGGTCACGCCGGGGATATTGAGCGTGCACAGCATGCTGGGCACAATGCCCAGAGCGTCGCGCAGCACGCTGTAGATGCCGGCGATGGCCATGGAGCCAAAGAGCTGCTTGCCGGTCTTGCCGCCGGCCTCGGTAGCACGCAGGGTTTGGGCTGCGGCGTTGCCGGTGGGGAACTCAAGCGCGGCGTCCACGATAAAGTGACGGTGGATGAGTGCTGTCGCCAGAAGGCCCAAGATGGTGCCGGCGAGTGCCACGATAAACATGTCGAGCCAGCTGATCTGGTCGGCATAGCCCAGCATCCAGGCGCCCGGGATGGTAAACGCCAGACCGCCGGCGACCATGGCGCCTGCGGACATGATGGTGTGGGTGACGTTTGCCTCGTTGAGGCTGGCGTTGCCCATGAGCTTAAGGAAGAACAGCGAGATGACGGCAGCGAAGACGATCGGCCAGGGGAGTGCGCCCATCTTGAGGGCGGTATAGGCCGAGCTTGCCGTGATGATCACGCAGCCAAGGACGCCGATGACGACGCCGCGCAGCGTGAGTTGTCCGCGCATCGAAGCGCGGTTCGAGGGATTGCTCATATAAAACTCCTTTGCGTATATCCGCTTCCCCCGGGAGCGCCGTTACGGATACGGCGCGGGAAGTCGGGTTACCAAGGGCCGCCGCGTGAGCTCGCAAACGACCGCGCACCAGTATAGCCGCAAGCTAGTCATTTTGGGATGACTGGTTTAGGTAGGCGATATACTGCTGGGCAGACGAAAGGAGCGCCGACGATGCTTAATGGGTGCGCATATATTTTGACGGTCGATGTGGGCAACACGTTCATTCGCTTTGGCCTGTTTGCAGAGGATTCGGCCGCGGCGCAGGAATGTCCGCTTGCGACGTGCGAGATCACCACGCCGTCGAGCATCACGGCAGACGAGGTGCGCATGCGTCTCGTGCAGGTCATGGCCGCACTGGCGGCCGATGCGGGCATGCCGGGTGCGCTTGTGCCCGCGGCTGCCGTGCTGAGCTGCGTGGTCCCGGCGCTCGAGCGCCCGTGGAAGGTAGCGCTTTCCCGTACCTGTACGGGGCGCGTGCTCACCGTAGGGCCGGGACTTAAGACCGGCATGCCCGTGCACTACGATGACCCGGCCGAGATCGGCCCCGACCGCATCGCCGATGCCGTGGCGGCCCGCGCCGTCTACGGCTCGCCGTGCATCGTGATCGACCTGGGCACGACGACCAATATCGAGGTCATCGACGCGCGCGGCACCTTTGTCGGCGGCGTTATCGCGCCGGGGCTGGCCCTCGGCGCCCGCTCGCTCTCGGCGGCAGCAGCGCGCCTACCCCAGGTTGAGCCCTCGGCGCCGACGCACGTCATCGGCCGCAACACGCGCGAGGCCATGCGCTCGGGTGTGGTTTTGGGCGAGGTGGCGCGCATCGACGGCATGCTCGACATGGTGCTTGCCGAGATGCGTGCGACCAAGGCCGCGGGGGAAGGCAGCGTGCCCATCGTCATTACTGGCGACGATGCCGAGGCGCTTGCGGCGCTGGTCGGCCATAGCCTGACGGTCGACGATGCGCTGACGCTGCGGGGTCTCGCCGAGCTCTACCACATCAATCAAAAGCCCCGTCGCGCGTAGCGATGGGGGCGATGGGACAAAAACGTCTCCGCCTTCCACCTGCTACAATAGGTCAAACTATTGCGATTTCGGAGGTGTCTGCCATGTCGGACGATCTTCATCAAACTGCGTCGGGCAAGCGCCGCGACGTTATTAGCTGGGATGAGTTCTTTATGAGCGTGGCCATCGCCGCGCAGCGCCGCAGCAAGGACCCCAACACGCAGGTGGGTGCGTGCATCGCCAACACCAACCACCGCATCCTTTCGGTGGGCTACAACGGTACACCCTCGGCGCTCAACGACGACTTTTTCCCGTGGGGTACGAGCGACGACCCGCTGCAGGACAAGCACAACTACGTGGTCCATGCCGAGGCCAACGCCGTGCTCAACTACCGTGGCTCGCTCAAGGACCTCGAGGGTTCCACGGTCTACGTCACGCTGTTCCCGTGCCACGACTGCGCCAAGATTTTGGCGCAGGTGGGCGTGGGCGAGGTTGTCTACCTGGACAACAAGTACGCCGACACCGATGATGGGCGCATCAGCCGCCGCATCCTCGACTCCTGTGGCATCAGCTACCGCCAGGTTATCGTCGATGTGCACATCGGCACCGAGGGGCAGGCTCAGCAGTAGCGCGTGGCAACGCCAGCTGGCGGCAAAAGCAGCTAAAAGAGCCCCGTCCCAAATTGACTACTCGTGAAAGTCGCGTCTGCGCGCATGGACGGCTCGTGAGCGGGTACACGGCTGTAGTAACATAGCTTCTGTCCGCGGGCACGCCCGCGTAATTGTGAGAAAGGAGCCCCTGTGGCTGTTAACGAAGAGCTGCTTAAGAAGGTTCTTGAAGAGATTCGCCCCAACCTGCAGGCCGACGGCGGCGATATGGAGTATGTGGGCGTCGACGACGAGGGTGTCGTCAAACTGGAGCTGCAGGGCGCTTGCGCCGGCTGCCCCATGAGCTCGCTGACCCTGTCCATGGGTATCGAGCGTATCCTCAAAGAGCATGTGCCCGGCGTTACCCGCGTTGAGCAGGTCAATGCCTCCGGCGAGACCAACGATCTGTACGACGAGTACGCGCCGTTCTAAGATGCGAAAGCGGCGGACGGCATACTCCGCATAGACGTTACGCCCAAATATGCGGCTGCGAGCGCAAGGCCCGCGGCCGCATTTGTATGTAGGGAGCAGGAGGGTCGACATGCTCAACGACTTCTACCATATGCTTGATCCTGTCGCGATCTCGGCGGGCCCCATCACCATCTACTGGTACGGCCTGGCCTACGTGGTCGGCGCCCTGCTCACGGCGGTCGTCATGTACCGCACGCAGCGCCGTTGGGGTTTTGACATTACGGTCGACGACCTGACGAGTGTCGTGGTCGGCGTGGTCTTTGGCCTTATCATTGGCGCCCGCCTGTTCTATGTCATCTTTTACGGCGACGGCTACTACTGGGCGCATCCGCTCGAGATCTTTGCCACCAACGAGGGCGGCATGAGCTTCCATGGCGGCTTGGTGGGCGGCATCTTGGGCGGCATCATCGTGTGCCGCATGTATAAGCTTGACGCATGGACTTTGGCAGACCTTGCCGTCATAGGCGCGCCGCTGGCCTTGTGTCTGGGCCGTTGTGCCAACTTTGTCAACGGAGAGCTGTGGGGCAAGCCGACCGATCTGCCATGGGGCGTGGTCTTTGGCGGGACTGCGGGCGATATGCCGCGTCACCCCTCCCAGCTCTACGAGGCATTTCTTGAGGGCATCGTGCTCTTTTGCATTCTGCAGGTGCTCAGCCGCAAAAAGCCGCTACTGCCCCAGGGCACATTTATGGGCGTGTTCGTGATGGGGTACGGCATCGTCCGCTTTCTCGTTGAGTTCGTGCGCGTGCCCGATGCCCAGCTGGGTTATCTGCTGGGAGGCGTCATCACCATGGGTCAGCTGCTGAGCCTGCCGCTCGTAATCGCGGGCCTGGCGCTCATCATCTTCGCTCGTCGCCGCAACCAACCCCAACGCGTCTACCTGGACGCCTAACCAAGACCACCACAAAGGGGACAGGCACCTTTGTGGTGGTTTTGCCGAGTTTGATAGGTTTCTAGAAAGGCTTTCGGACTGTGAAGGATTCCGACCTCTCCACAACGGCTGCGCGCGACGCTGCCCGCATCGTCTGGTTTAAGCGCTACCCCGCCAAGCAGACGCTCATCGCATTTTTGCTCGCGCTGTTGGCGACCACGGCGTTTTCCATCGATCCCGCCCCGGTGTCGAGCAACGCAGTCTTGGCGATTGACCCCAAAGCCTCGGGCATGCTGTACGTGTGCTACGAGGTGCTCCTCTCGTTTGCCGGCCATACCGACGCGGTCATGCTGCTTGCACTTGCTTGCCTGCTCACCTTGCCGTTTCGCTACGTGTTCTTTGGCCGTGGCGACACCTGGCGTCCATCGATCGTTCTGCCGTCGCTGTTCTTCGCCATCTGCATGGTGTTCGGCCGCAGCTACGATCTCACCGACTCGGCCGAGATTGTCCTTGGCGACAAAGCCCGCATCATCTGCGCCTGGATTGGCGGCGCGGGCTGGATGCTCCTAGCGATCGTGGCGTTCTATCTGGCTTTTGAGTGCCTGGATTGGTTGAGCTCCCGACGCATCCCGTTTTCCGAAGCGCACTTTGGCCGCGTATGGCGTGTGACTCACGCCGTGCTCTCGGTCCATCCCTTTGCCGGGCCCTTCCTGGTGCTTATGATCGCCTGGACGCCCACGCTCATCGCTTCGCTGCCCGGCCTTTTTATGGGAGATACGGGCGCGCAGATTCGCCAGTGGTTCAACTATCCCAACGGCACGAGCGACTACCTGCGCCTACTCAACCCCAACGTGCTGCTCAACGGGCATCATCCCGTAGTGCACACGGCCATTATCGGCTCGTGCGTCCAGCTGGGGCTTTCACTGTTCAACAGTGCCAACGCAGGTCTTGCCATCTATACCTGCGCTCAATTTGTCATCACGGCTGCCTGCATGGCCTATTCCATTTCGTCGCTGCGCAAACTGGGCGTGAGCCTGCCGGTTCGCGGTGCGATCCTGCTGTTCTTTGCGTTTATGCCGATGTTCTCTAACTACGCGGCGTTGCTCACCAAAGACGTGCTCTTTGCCGACGCGTTCTTGGTGCTGCTGGTACAGACCGTCAAGCTCGTGGCATGTGGCTTGCCCCGTCGTGATGCCAATGTCGAGCGAGCGGGCGAGAAAGCCCCCGTGCTCTTTGCGCGCCATGACTGGCTGCTGCTCGCTCTGGGCGCCATGGGTTCCACGTTTCTGCGCAACGGCGGCCTGGTGTTTCCCCTGGCGGCATGCGTAATCGCGGCGGCGTTTTGCGCATGGGACGCGCACGTGGCTCGTCGTGCAGCCAAGCAGACTGGTGCTGCGCCTTCGGGCGCCATCCCGCGTTTCCGCTGGGTTGGCGTTCTCGCGGTGCTCGCGCTCTGCCTTGCCTCTAATATGTACTTCACCAAGGTCTTTATGCCGGCGCACGATATCACGCCTGGTTCCAAGCGCGAAATCCTCTCGATTCCGTTCCAGCAGACGGCTCGTTTCGTCCAAAAACACGACGGCCTCAACTCGGGCGTCAACCCCACGGTTAAGGAGGACGGCACCATCGTGGAGGCTCCTTGCGACGGCTTGGTGACCGACGAAGAGCGTGCCGTGATCGACCGTGTGCTCAAGTACGAGAACCTGGGCCGCCGCTACAACCCCGACAAGTCCGATGCCGTCAAGAATTGCTTTAACGAGTACGCCTCGCAGGAGGACATCAAGGCCTATTTTGAGGTGTGGGCCCAGATGTTTAAGAAGGATCCCGAGTGCTATATTTCGGCGCTTATCAATAACTACTATGGTTATTTTTATCCGAGCGCGCGCGATGCCTGGATCTACAGCACGGCGCGTAGTGCCGAGATCATGGCGCGCCCCGACAACCTCAAGTACTTCGACTTCCATCCGGTTGACAGCAACGTGGTGCGCTGGTGCGACCACCTGATCAATCTGTACCGTGTGGCGGTGCAGCGCATCCCGTTTATTTCGCTCACCATGAGCTCGGCCACCTATGTGTGGATCATGATCGCCGTGGTGGTCTACCTGCTGCGTCGTCATTCATGGCGTGCGCTGGCGATCTGGGTGCCGCTGTTGGGCGTGCTTGCCGTGTGCCTGATTGGTCCGTGTAACGGATCGACCTACATGCGCTACCTGTATCCGGTCATCGCCTGCATGCCCTTCGCCATCGGCGCCACCATCACCCGCAGCGACTTCCTCTGGTCCTAACTTGGTGCATTGGGGTCAGGTTTCTTTGCACCAAGGGGGCCATCATCACGACGCCTTCATTTTGGGGTTTATCTCGCAGGCCAGTAGGTATATCATAACGACGTTTGTTTATATTGCCCGAGCATCTGCGCTGGGCTTTAGGTCGAAACCGATAGGAGACACGTATGTCCGGACACTCTAAGTGGGCCACAACCAAGCATCGTAAGGGCGCGCAGGACGCCAAGCGTTCCGCCCTCTTCTCCAAGCTCAGCCGCAACATCACCGTTGCTGCCCGTCTCGGCGGTGACCCGCTGCCCGAGAACAACGCCAGCCTCGCCGCTGCCGTTGCCAAGGCCAAGGCTCAGTCCATGCCTAAGGACAAGATCAAGTCCGCTATCGACAAGGCTTTTGGTTCGGGTGCCGACGCTGCCGTCTACGAGAACATCGTGTACGAGGGCTATGGTCCCGCCGGTGTCGCCGTCTACGTCGACTGCCTGACCGACAACCGCAACCGTACCGCCGCTGATGTCCGTTCCGCCTTCTCCCACGCTGGCGGCAACCTGGGCACCTCCGGCTCCGTCGCCTTCCAGTTTGAGCGTAAGGGCCAGATCGTCGTCGCCAAGGAGATCCTGGACGAGAACGCCAAGAAGGAGACCATGATCGCCAACGGTGCTGCCGGTGACGAGGATGAGTTCATGATGGCCATCGCCGAGGCCGGTGGCGAGGACTACGAGGATGCCGGCGAGGAGTGGATCGTCTGGACTACTGCCAACGAGGTCATGGCTGTCTCCAAGGCGCTCGAGGAGCAGGGCGTCCAGGTCAAGGGCTCCGAGACCACCATGGTCCCGACCACCCCGACCGAGGTCTCCGGCGCCGACGCCAAGAAGGTTCAGCGCCTCATCGACCGTCTTGAGGAGCTCGACGACGTCCAGGATGTTTACAGCACCATGGACATGACCGACGAGGTCATCGCTGCCCTCGAGGAGGAGTAGCGCCCGCACGGGTTAAGCCGTGCATATCTGGGCATAATGAAGCGAGCATGCAAGCCTCGTGGAATAGATGAGCCGGATCCGCGTGCGTAGAGCACCGGACCCGGCTCTTTTATAATGATGCGAACCGTTTTGTATTTCGAGTGCCGAGATTTGAAGGGAGCGCCACGTGCGCGTACTCAAACGAGCCCTAGCGATTGTGTATCTTGCCGCCGCCATCGTGGCGCTGGGTACGCTTGTCTGCCAGTTTTGGGGGCCGTATACGTATCGCTTTATGCTGCTGATGCGCGACCCCATGCCGCGCATTGTCGTGACGGCATGCGGCGGAGTTGTGGCGATCGGCGTGCTGGTAAGCTTCTTCCGCCTGATGTTTGCTCGTCGCGAGCCGTCCTGTGTGCATCCGGCGGGGGAGCGCAATATCGAGGTCACCCTTGCGGCGCTTTCTTCGTGTGCTAGGGCTGCCGCCGAGCGCGACGACCGCGTGATGGTCGAGCATGTCGAGGCCCGCGTCCAAGGCTCCGACGATTCGTACGTCCGATTTAAGGTCGAGGCTATCGCGCTTGACGATAAGGACGTGGCATCTCTGGCTACTGCGATGCAGCGGCGCATCGAGGAAGCTTGCGACACCATGCTTGGCACGCCGGGCACGACCGCACGCGTTCGTTTTTTGCCGTCCAAGACTACCGTCCAGACCGTGGAGGTTTCCGGTGAGTGATACCAATCAAGACAAGACCGCTCGTACGCCGCGCCTGACGATTGACCAGAGCGCCACGCCGGCGAACGAACCTGTTGATTCCAAAGCAGAGGCAACCGAGTTACAAGACGCGGCAGCCGCGGATTTTGACGAGGCTATGGGTCTCATCAAGGGTACGGGCGCTGCCATCTGGAGCTATGCCGTGCGTCATCCCAACACCACGCTTGGCGCCGTCGCTGGCTTTATCCTCGCCGTGTTGGTGCTCACGTTGGGCCTGTGGGACACGCTCGTCATTGCATTCTTCGTGCTGATCGGCGCTGTGATCGGCCAAATTCGCGACGGCGAGAACGGGATCGTCAACTTCTTCGGCCGTCTGTTTAGCGGCCGCTAATAGGCCGCTAATATGTATTCGACTGTCGCATCTGCGGCAGGCATAAGGAGGAACCATGGCTTTTAACACGAAGGTCGATGTAGCCGATACCGAGCTCGAGGAGAACGAGGCGGTCGTCGCCGAAGCCGAGGATGTGACGCTCGAGGACGAGGCTCTTGTCGAGGTCGAGTCCGATGAGGATGAGGACGACGAGGAGGCGGACGAGTCCGAGGACTCGCTGACCTATTCCAACGGTGTGATCGAGAAGATCGTTGCCATGGCCACCCGCGAGGTTCCGCACGTTCTGGGCATGAAGGGTAACCTCATGCACTTTGTGCAGGAGCAGTTTGGTGCCGAGAATCTGACCAAGGGCGTGACGGTCGAGGTCACCGATGACAATCGCGTGGTCGTCAACATCTCCGTCATTATCGAGTGCGGTGCCTATGCGCCCGCGATCTTCGACGATGTCAAGGCACGCGTCACCGAGCGCCTTGCCGCGATGACGGGCCTTGAGGTGGCGGGCGTCAACCTGCGCATCGAGGACGTCATCACCCCCGAGGAGTACGAGCACCGCACCAGCCAGCACGAATAACCTTCCAAAAAGGGACAGGTTTGTTTTGGCAGGTTTTATCTGCGAAAACGTTAAACGGCCGACCGCGCAAGCAAAAGCGTGGCCGGCCGTTATTTGTATGCCCCCCGATGTAGGCATACCGCTCGTCTAACTAGGGGTTGCAATCGTCGCGTTCCGCGTTACCCTAATGGACGCATTGTTTCCAAATTGTTAACGAGGGGTTGCCGTAATGGCCGACGAGCACGAAACAGAAAGCAAGGCATGGGCGATTGAGGCCGCCGCGGCAGAGGCGGCATCGCGTGCTGCCGAGGAGATGCATCGTCCTCCCGTGGTGCCGATGGAGCGTGTGGTTGATCGCACCGATATCGAGCGCGGCGAGCGTGCCGGTCAAAAGCGCAGCCAGGAGCCGGGCTTTCCGCGCTTTTTTGCCGAGCTCAATCTGGGCCTGATTCTTACGGCCTTCGCCATCGTTGCGTTTAAAACCCCTAATCACTTTGCTTTTGGCGGCACCTCGGGCGTGTCGGTCATTCTGTCCACGCTGTTCCCGACCCTGCCCGTCGGCGTCTTTATGTGGATTATCAACGCGGTTCTCGTCGTTTTGGGCTTTATCTTTTTGGAGCGCAAGGCAATCCTGTGGAGCGTCTTCGCCTCGTTTGCGTTGTCCGCCTATGTTTCGCTGTTTGAGCTCTTTATTCCGACCGATGTCTCTCTGACGGGTGATATGTGGCTCGACCTGTGCTTTGCCGTCATCTTGCCGGCGCTCGGCAGCGCTATTGTCTTTGACATCGGCGCCTCGACGGGTGGCACGGACATTCTCGCTATGATCCTCAAGCGCCGCACGACGCTCGAGATTGGCCGTGCCCTGCTGCTGGTCGATATCGGCATCGTGACCATCGCGGCCTTTTTGTATGGCCCGCGTGTCGGTCTGTATTGCGTGCTCGGCCTGTTTGCCAAGACGCTTGTGGTCGACAAGGCCATCGAGAGCATCCATCTTCGTAAGGTCTGCACGGTCATTTGCTCCGAACCCCTTAAGGTCGAGGAGTTTATCGTCAAGCATCTCAACCGCACGGCGACCATCAGCCGCGGCTACGGTGCCTTCTCGGGCAAGTGCGTGACGGTGATCATGAGCGTGCTGAGCCGTCGCGAGGCCGTGCAGCTGCGCCGTTATGCGCGCGAGGTCGATCCAGGTGCCTTTATCACGATCGTCGACAGCTCCGAGATCGTCGGCAAGGGCTTCCGCGGAACGAACTAGCACAGACGTATCCAACGAACCGCCTGCTGGCGCCGTGTATCTTGCAAATCGGTCATCTTTGAGTATTTGACCCCACATTGGGCAATAATGATGCTAAAGACATCGTTTGCGATCCAAGTGATTTGTTCAAGATACGAAGGGATGATTCTATGTTCTGCTCGCAGTGTGGCGCCCCCATGGGCGATAACGACAAGTTCTGCGGCGTGTGTGGTGCTCCTAATGCCGGTGCCGCTGGCCCCGCTCCCCAGGGACAGCCTCAGCCCCAGCAGTTTGTTCCGCAACCGCCCGTGGCGAATGCGCCAAAGGGCTGTGTGGCTCAGGCGTTCCAAGATATGACTAAGACTCCGGGCGTGCTTCAGCGTGTATGCCAAATCGCGTTTTTGCCGGCGCTGATTTGCGTTGTGTCGGTGCTCGTGTTGTTTATTCCCGTTATTGGCGGCATTGCGGCTGCCATCGGCTTTTTGGCAGCTTGCATTGCGAGTGTGTGCGGTTCCGGCTTCGGTATCGAGTGGGGCCGCGATCTGTCGCTCAAGGTCGATGACGGCATGGACCGTCCACTCATGCGTTCCACGTCGTTTGGTCTCGGAGTCTTTTCGAGCGTTATCTCGGTCGCGCTCGAGGTTATCGCTGCCATTCCCGTTATCGGTGTAGTGCTTTCGCTGGTGGAGGGCGTGGTAATTGGCGCCGCGGGCTCGTATTCTTATTACGGCTCTTATGCGCTCGAGGCTGCGCTGTTCGGTTCGCTCGGCCTGCTTGTCCTGGCGCTAATTGCCTCGGCGATTCTGGGTGTCTTCTTTAAGATGTTCGCCGACATTGCCGTGATGCACTTTGCGGTGACCGGGCGTGTCGAGAGCGCGTTTTCGCTCGATAAGGTCTGGGCGGCGTTTAAGCACAACAAGACCAAGCTGTTCTGTGCTTCGTTCCTTCCCGAGTTTTTGACGGGCCTGGTCGCCAACGTTGTCACATGGATCTTGACGGTCGTCTTTGGCGCCATTGCCTCTGTCGGTATGTATAGCTACTACTATCGTCCTACGGGTATTGAGGCAATTGTTACCGGCGGTGGCGTCACGCTCGCGCTGTTCTTGGTGCTGGTCGCTTTCGTCACCGTATTTCTTACGGTCTTTGGCAAGATGCTCAAGCACCGTGCCGTTGGCTATTGGGCCGCACGCTATGCAAGCGAGTGGGCCGATGAGGATAAGGACGACGTCCTGACTTTTGTGTTGCCCTTCGAGAAGAAGTCCGCTCCTTCGGGTTACAGCGCTCCGGATGCTTCGCCGGCGCCTGCACCCGCTCCCGCGACCGAGTCTGAGCCGGCGCCCGAGTCTGAGACGGCATCTGAGCCCGAGCCTGCGCCTGAGCCTGCGCCTGAGCCTGAGCCGGCACCTGCACCTGAGCCGGCACCTGCACCTGAGTCGGCGTCCGAGCCAAGCTCCGACGAGGAACCTCAGGACGAGTAGCCATGCCGTCTGCCATTTGGGGACGGGGTAGAAATGGTAGAAATAGCGCTTGATAAATGAGCGGGGGCGGACGTGTCGAAACGTCCGCCCCCGCTTTGACATCGCGATGTGGCTATGACTGCGAGATGCCAGCGAATCGATTACTCGTCGTGCTTCTCCTCACGGCGTGCGGCAGCGCGTGCGTCGTGGATGCCCTTGATCGCGGCATGGCGAGCCGTTCGGGCATCATGGATGGCGTCGCGAGCCTCGGCGGTCGTCGCCTTGGCAGAGCGCAACTTGGCGGCCAGATCGGGGTTGGTTTCGGCGACCGCGGTAATCGCGGGGCCGTCGAGCTCCTCTTGCGTGGGCTCGGCCAAAAAGTCGATAGCATACTGGGCGGCCACCATGGAGCCCTTTGCCAGCACGGTCTCGTCGATCTTGTAGAAGCAGGAATGTTGGGCGTACGTGGCGCCAATCTTGGGGTTGCGCGTACCTACAAAGGCGAGCACGCCCGGTACGCGACGCAGGTACTCCGAAAAATCCTCGCCCGAAAGCGTGCCGCGATAATGGCCTTGGCCGGTGGGGCCCAGGCACTTGATTACAGCCTGACGGCAGCGCTCGCTCGAGGCGGCGTCGTTTTCGACCTTGTAGTTGGCGATGGTGTAGTCGGTGAGCTCTGCCTCGGCGCCCAGAGCTGCCGCGGTATGCTCCACGATGCGGCGCATGAGCTCCGGCATTTCCTCGTGGGTCGAATCGCCGTAGGTGCGCACTGTGCCGGCGAGGTAGGCCGTGCCGGCGATAACGTTGCGCGCGGTGCCGCCGTGCAGCTCGCCGACGGTGATGACGGCCGGCTCGTAGGGGCTGATTTCGCGCGAGACGATGGTCTGCAGGGCGTTGACAATCTCGGCGGCAACCATGACGGCGTCGTGACCGCGCTGGGGCATGGCACCATGGCACGAGGTGCCGCGGACATCGATGCGGAACCAGTCGGTATTGGCCATGCGCGGGCCGGGCTCGCAGCTCACGGTGCCGGCGTCGACCTCGCTCCAGATGTGCGCGGCGTAGGCGCCATCGACGCCGTCGAGCACACCCGTGCCGATCATGAGCTTAGCGCCCTGGCCGTTTTCCTCGCTGGGCTGGAATACGATGCGAACTTCGCCGTGGATGTCGTCGGTCATATGGCGCAGGATTTGCAGCGTTCCGAGCATCATGGCGATATGGCAGTCGTGGCCGCAGGCGTGCATGCAGCCCTCGTTGACGCTGGCGAACTCCTCGCCGGTCTGCTCGGTGACGGGCAGGGCATCGATGTCGGCGCGCAGCAGGATGCGGCGGCGTGGCGTGCCGTCCTCGCGGTAGGCATCCGGCGCGGTGCCGCGAAGGGTCGCCACAAGGCCCGTCTTAAGGGGACGCTCGTAGGGGATATTCATGGCGTCAAGCTGGTTGGCGATGTCGGAGGTCGTGCGCTCCTCGGCGAGGCTCAGCTCCGGGTGCTTATGGAAGTGGCGGCGCTGCTTGATGATATAGGGCTCAAACTCGGTAGCGATATCTTTGATGGCTGCGGTGACGTCGTCAGCCGCGCGAGCCTCGGTCGCCGCCATAATCTGCTGTGCCTTGGTCTTCGTCATGGTCGATTTGCTCCTTGCTGGGTTGATCGCAAAATCGTACAGGCTCTCTCCAGTATGCCACCTGCCGCTAGGGCTGGTAAAGTTGCCGTTTGCCGCTTGGGGTTTTGTTACAAGGGCGGGGGAGTACACTCGGGGGTGTTGAATTTCCTGCCAGAGATGGGGATGCCCATGCAACATATCGATCGGATTATCCGCTCCAAGAACGTCTTTACCGCGCAAGACGGCATCGATACCGCCCGCGAGCTGGCGATTGCCATCGCAGGCGACCGTATCGTCGCAGTCGGTGCGCCCGATGACGTGATCGCCGCCGCTCCCGACGCCACGTCGGTTATCGACTACGGCGAGCAGTTTGTCTGCCCCGGTTTCCATGACGCTCATCTGCACTTCTTCCATACCTCGGTCGGTTCCTCGCCGTACATGCTTATGGATATGGGCACGTCCGAGGCGGCGCTGGTGCAACATGCGCTCGAGTTTTCCCAGGACCTGCCCGACGACGCTTGGGTTGTGACGCAGGGCTGGCGCGACTACCGTTGGGACCCGCCCGAGCATCCTACCAAGGCGTCGCTCGATGCGGCATTCCCCGATCGTCCCTGCGTTATGTATTCGGGCGACGGGCATACGCTTTGGCTCAACAGCCGCGCACTCGAGGCGCTCGGCGTCACGCGCGACAGCGAGCCGCCAGCGGGCGGCAGCTACGACAAGGATGCAAACGGCGAACTCACGGGCATTGCTCACGAGGCGGCTGCCATGCAGCTGCTACCGCGCTGCCTTGAGTGGTTGGGCGAGGACCGCATCGCGAGCGCTTACGCCGACCAGATGAAGCGTATGGCCGAGCAGGGCATCACCTCGATATGCGATATGTCGCTCATGCCCATGCCGGGCTGCGACTTTATCCGCGACGATGTCTACGACAAACTGCAGGCAGCCGGCAAGCTGGGCATCCGCGCCCATTTGTTTCCCACGCTGCTGGATGACCAATCGCGCTTGGAAGAGCTACAGACCCGCTACGCGAGCAACGCGCTGCTCTCGGCGCCTGGTTTTAAGCAGTTCTTCGATGGCGTGTCGAGCGAACACACGGCGTATCTCACCGAGCCCTATACCAATCCGCGCTTCCCGGGCGACCAGGGCCGTCTGACAGTTCCCGCCGAGCGCATGCGTAAGCTGGTTCTGGCGGCTGCGGAGCGTGGCCACACTGTGCGTATTCACGTCATCGGCGACGGCGCCATCCATGCCGCGCTCGATATCTTTGAGGAGGCCGCCGACCTGTACGGCCTGCCCCAGCACGGCCATAACACGCTCGAGCATCTGGAGAACCTTCTGCCCGAGGACATCGACCGCCTGCGCAAGCTCGACGTGGTTGCCTCGAGCCAGCCCTGCCATATCACGCTCGACCCGGGTGGTCCGGAGCGCGACCTGGGCTTGGAGCGCAGCCGCATCATGTGGCCGTTCGCAACCTATAAGCAGCGCGGCATTCGCCAAGCCTTCGGTACCGATAGCCCCATAACAGCTGTTACCAGCATGAACGTGCTCTACACGGCCATCACGCGCCAGGACCCCAAAAGCCACTGGCCCGGCGGCTGGCTACCGAGCGAGCGCATCGATGCGGCCACAGCTCTGCGCAACTATACCCTGGGCAGCGCGTACGCAGCGGGCGACGAGCAAAACCTCGGCAGCTTGGAGCCCGGCAAGTATGCCGACCTGGTAGTCCTGGACCAAAACCCGCTCACCATCGATCCCCAAGAGCTCCAAGCTACCAAAGTCCAAGCAACCTACCTAGCCGGCAACCTCATCTACGAGCGTTAACCCCGCATCCCGCCCCTCAGTTGCGGTGAAATAGTCCCTAAAATCGGCCTTCAAGCCCAAAAACAGGAACTATTCCACCGCAACTTAAAAGAGCGCGTCCCAACAACGTGCTCCTATCTTGTGCATTCCATCCGCATCGCCATTTTGCTGCACTGACTTTTCTGAATGTCGGGCCCGAATTAGTTAACCTGCCTCCCGTGTGGCTCCGGAGGGGCGGGGCATAAGGTTTATCGCGAGTTCCGCACGAGCCGAAAGCCGCTTAATGTGGCCTTCGTGCGAGCAGGACTGCCCGAGCAGGAAACCTTATGCCCCGCCCCTCCGGAGCCACACGGGAGCCACCGCTAAGTTATCCCCCGGCATTCAGAAAATCTAAGTGCCAAAAAATAAGATTTTTTGACTCCGTGTTGTATAACCCGCCATTCGTGGGTACCATTCAACGCGTACGCAAACAAAAAGGGTTAATTCGCGTGGTATAACCGCGCGGCCCAAAAAGGAGGAGACAAGCATGTCGTCTTTGAAGCCGCTTGCAGATCGTGTTCTGGTCAAGCCCGACGAGGCCGAGCAGAAGACCGCTTCTGGTCTGTATATCGCCAGCAACGCTCAGGAGAAGCCGCAGCGCGGCACCATCGTTGCCGTGGGCGCCGGCAAGGTCAACGACAAGGGTGAGCGCATCCCCATGGACGTCAAGGTCGGTGACGTTGTCATCTACGGTAAGTTCGGTGGCAACGAGGTCAAGGTCGACGGCGAGAAGTATCTGCTGATGCGCGCCGACGACATCTACGCTGTCGTCGAGGCCTAGTCTCGTCAGAATCTCTGATTCGTCTTTGAACGCGTCCGCCGCATAGGACTCGGAAGCGGCGACGCGAGTCACATTTCTTTTGGAGGATTACCTACCATGGCAAAGAACATTACGTTCAACACCGATGCCCGCGCTAAGCTCGCCAAGGGCGTCAACACTCTGGCCGACGCCGTTACCGTCACCATGGGCCCCAAGGGTCGCTACGTTGCACTGCAGCGCACGTTCGGTGCCCCGACCATCACCAACGACGGCGTTTCCGTCGCCAAGGAGATCGAGCTCGAGGACAACATCGAGAACATGGGCGCTCAGCTGGTGAAGGAGGTTGCCACCAAGACCAACGACACCGTGGGTGACGGCACCACCACCGCAACCCTGCTCGCTCAGGCCATCGTCAACGACGGTCTGCGCAACGTCGCCGCTGGCGCCAACCCGCTGGCCATCCGTCGCGGCATCGACAAGGCCGTCAACGCCGCCGTCGCCGAGATGAAGAAGCAGGCTAAGCCGGTCGAGACCAAGGAGCAGATTGCTTCCGTCGGCACCATCTCTGCCGGTGACCCCGAGGTCGGCGAGAAGATCGCCGAGGCCATGGAGGTCGTGGGCAAGGACGGCGTCATCACCGTCGAGGATTCCCAGACGTTCGACATCACCATCGACACCGTCGAGGGCATGCAGTTCGACAAGGGCTATGTCTCCGCTTACTTCGTCACGGATAACGACCGCATGGAGGCCGTGATGAAGGATCCGTACATCCTCATCACCGACCAGAAGATCTCCAGCGTTCAGGACATCATGCCCGTTCTCGAGGCTGTCCAGCGCGCTGGCCGTGGCCTGCTCATCATCGCTGAGGACATCGACGGCGAGGCTCTGCCTACCCTGGTCCTCAACAAGATCCGTGGCGCCCTCAACGTCTGCGCCGTCAAGGCCCCGGGCTACGGCGATCGCCGCAAGCGCATCCTCGAGGACATCGCCGTCCTCACCGGTGGCCAGGCTGCCCTGGACGAGCTGGGCGTGAAGGTCGCTGACATCACCGCCGATATGCTCGGTACCGCTAAGTCCGTCACCATCTCCAAGGACAACACCGTCGTCGTCGGCGGCGCTGGCTCCAAGGAGGCCATCGACGCCCGTATCGCTCAGATCAAGGGTGAGATGGAGAACACCACCTCTGACTTCGACCGTGAGAAGCTCCAGGAGCGCCTGGCCAAGCTCTCCGGTGGCGTTGCCGTCATCAAGGTCGGCGCTGCTACCGAGTCTGAGCTCAAGGAGATCAAGCATCGCGTCGAGGACGCCCTGCAGGCTACCCGCGCTGCTGTCGAGGAGGGCATTGTCGCCGGTGGCGGCGTCGCCTTCATGGACGCTGCTCCTGCGCTCGATGCTGTCGAGATCGACGACCCCGAGGAGAAGATCGGCGTCGATATCGTCAAGAAGGCTCTGACCGCTCCGGTCGCTACCATCGCCAAGAACGCTGGCTTTGAGGGCGCTGTCGTGGTCGACAAGGTTGCCGAGCTGCCCGCCGGCCAGGGTCTCAACTCTGCCAACGGCGAGTGGGGCGACATGATCGAGATGGGCGTCCTCGACCCCGTCAAGGTCAGCCGCGTCACCCTGCAGAACGCTGCTTCTGTCGCCAGCCTGATCCTCATCACCGAGGCTACCGTCTCCGATGTGCCCAAGAACACTCAGCTTGAGGACGCTATCGCTGCTGCCACCGCTGGTCAGCAGGGCGGCGGTATGTACTAAGGCCGACAAGGTCTAGAACTCCCACCGGGGATCCGGGGGCGTGACGGGGTTTCTCTCCGGAACGTCCTCGGACATGCAAAGAGGCTCCGCATCGCGCTTCGCGCTGCGGAGCCTCTTTGCGTCCTGCGGAATATTCCGGAGAGAAGTCCCCGTCCCGCCCCCGGATTCCCTGCGTTTACGGCCTTGAGGTCGGCGTGGGCGGAGATCGTGGCTGATGGGGATACGTGTCCCGGTCGCTGTTTCGCGGCTTTGCCGCGAAAGGCGCGTTACTTTGGGACGGGTGGGGAACGTGGTTGTTGCGGTAACTGGTCCCCGCCATAAATTACCCATGGCATACTTGCGCGAAAGCCTACTGGTGCTACACTTGCAATTGCTGTTTCAGGGCGGGGTGAAATTCCCCACTGGCGGTAAATCGGGCGGTGCCAAAGGGGCGCCGTGGTGCAGGCGAGACGCCTGCGGCCGAGCCGATGAGTCCGCGACCCGTGTGTGCGTTGGTTCGCATGCCGGCTGAACTGGTGAGATTCCAGCACCAACGGTTAGAGTCCGGATGAAAGAGGCAGGTGATCTTATGTCTGAACAGTCGCAGCATATCCATTTTGAGAACACGAATAGGTGGAGCACCAAACAGCTCGTTACCATGGCGCTGATGTGCGCCTTGGGTGCCCTGTTTATGTACGTGCAGCTGCCCATCCTTCCTTCGGCGCCGTTTTTGACGTATGACCCGTCGCTGGTGCCGGCGATGGTGTGCGGGTTTGCGTACGGTCCTAGTGCCGGCACCGCTGTTGCCGCTATGGCTATCGTTATCCATGCGCTCACCACGGGTGACTGGGTCGGTGCGCTTATGAACTTGGTTGCCACGCTGGGCTATATTCTGCCCGCGGCTATCGTTTACCAGAAGATGCACACCTATAAGGGTGCCGTGATTGGCCTGGTGCTCGGCGTCATTGCCGCTACAGCGCTGTCTATGGTCGCAAACCTTACCATTGGCGTATGGTTCTGGTATGGCTCGGTCGATGTGATCGCCCCGCTCATGATTCCTGCCGTACTGCCGTTCAACCTTATCAAGACCGTGCTTAACTCGGTATTGACGCTTGCGGTGTACAAGGCGGTTTCCAACCTCATCACGCCTAAAAAGGACCAGGTCAAAGGCCGCGCATGATTGAGTGTCGGGGCGTTTCCTTTAGTTATGACGGTGCCGCACCGGCGCTCGACGGCGTCGATCTGAACATCGAGGACGGGGAGTTTTTCTGCATCCTCGGTGGCAATGGGTCGGGCAAGTCGACGTTTGCCAAGCATCTGAATGCGCTGTTGCAGCCCGATGCGGGCACGGTACGCATCAACGGCATGGATGCGTCCGACCCCGAGCTGGTCTACGACATTCGTTCGACCGCGGGCATGGTATTCCAGAATCCCGACGACCAGCTGGTGGCAACGCTTGTCGAAGATGACATTGCGTTTGGTCCCGAAAACCTAGGCGTGCCATCGGCGCAAATTGCGCAGCGCGTACGCGAGGCGCTGAAGGGCGTGGGCCTGGTGGGCTTTGAGCACCACGAGACCCATGCGCTTTCGGGCGGCCAAAAGCAGCGCGTGGCGCTTGCCGGCGTGCTTGCCATGGAACCGCGCGTGCTCATATTGGACGAGGCGTCCTCGATGCTCGATCCGCGCGGACGCAAGGGCCTTATGAAGGCCTGTCATGCGCTCCACGATCGCGGCATGACTATCGTGATGATTACGCACTTTATGGAAGAGGCCGCCGAGGCCGATCGTGTCGCGGTGTTTCGGGCGGGGCGCGTTGCCATGCTCGGTACGCCCGAGGAAATCTTGACGCGGGCGGACGAACTTGCGCAGCTCAACTTGGATATGCCGGCGTCGTGCTGTCTAGGTAGGGCACTTCGTGCGAAGGGCGTGTCCGTTTGCGCGCAGGTGCGTGAGGCGGATATGGTCGCCGAGATTGCGCAGGCTTATGCCGAGCGGAGTGGGGCAGGCACCGCGGGGCAGTCTTCCGCATCCCAGTTGGAAATCGCTGACGGCACTGTTCCGGTAGACAACGAGGGCAACGCGTCGGAGCCCGTCATAGAGCTATCCCATGTTTCGTACAGTTATTCGCTCAGTCCGCGCGAGCGCCGCCGCTGGCATAAGCGCTCGGCCACTGCGGGCAAATCGAGCAAACAGGCTCTCTGGGGAAACGACCCCAGCAGTCCGTGGGCGCTGCGCGATGTATCGCTGACGGTGCGTCGCGGCGAGTTCCTGGGTTTGGCAGGTCATACCGGTTCGGGTAAGTCGACGCTGGTCCAGCATCTCAACGGTTTGATTCGTCCCCAGGAGGGAAGCGTTTGCGCGCTGGGGCTCGACCTATCAAACAAGAAAGACGCCACTGCGGTTAAGGCCAAGGTCGGCGTGGTGTTTCAGTATCCTGAGCGTCAGCTGTTTGCCGAAACCGTGGCGCAGGACGTGGCGTTTGGTCCGCACAACCTTGGCTTGCCGCAAGATGAAGTCGACCGTCGTGTCGAGTCATCGCTCTCGCGCGTGGGCCTCGATCTTTCCACGGTCGGCGACAAGAGTCCCTTTGAGCTTTCGGGCGGTCAGCAACGGCGTGTGGCATTCGCCGGCGTGCTCGCCATGGAGCCCGAAGTCCTGGTGCTCGATGAACCCATGGCGGGGCTCGATCCGGCTGCCCGCAGGGATCTCCTAGGGCTCATCGATCGGCTCCATCGCGAGGGCCTGACCGTTGTCATGGTTTCGCACAGCATGGATGACCTGGCCAATTGCTGCGACCGCATCGTCGTAATGAACGAAGGCGCGGTGTTTGCCGAGGGAACCCCCGCGCAGGTGTTTGCGCATGCCGATGAGCTCAAGTCGATCGGCTTGGGCGTTCCCGCCGCCCAGCGTATGGCGCTGGCGCTTACGGAGGTGGGCGTGCCGCTGCGTCGCGGCGGGCTCTATACGGTTGAGCCGCTGGCAGGCGAGTTGGTGGACCTGCTAATCGGTCGCTCGGGCGGTCCTTCTAACGTCGCGGACATTGCTAAATCCAAGACGGTCGCGCGAGAGGAGGGCTGCTAATGGAGGCGTTTTCGTTTGGCAGCTACTATCCCGGCGATAGTGCGATTCACCGCCTGGACCCGCGAACTAAGTTGCTCCTGGGCTTTGTGTTTCTGATCACGACGCTCACAGTCAGCAGCTTCCGCGGACTGGCCCCGGTCGCAATTTTCGTTGTGCTGACCTATGCCGTGTCTCGGGTGCCGGTTCGTCGCGTTCTGTCGTCGATGGCGCCGCTGCTGGCAATCGTCGTCGTGGTCGCGGTGCTCAACTTGTTTACCGATCAGAGTGGGCGCATCCTGTGGCAGCTCGGCTTTCTGCAGATAAGCGAGGGCTCACTGCGTTCTGCCGCCTTTATGGCGTGCCGCCTGACGTTGATGATGGCCGGCATGAGCGCCATTACACTCACCACGCCGACGCTCGACCTCACCGCGGGCTTTGAGCGCCTGCTCGCGCCGTTTGCGCGTGTGGGACTTCCTGCGCACGAGCTCGGCATGATCATGGGTATCGCGCTACGCTTTATGCCGCAGTTTGCCACTGAGATGAAACAGACGGCCGATGCACAGGCAAGCCGCGGCGCGCGCGTGACGGGCGGTCCGCTCGGCGGCGTGCGTATGCTCGGCAGTGTGGCGATTCCGCTGTTCACGGGCGTGTTCCGCCATGCCGAGACGCTGTCTGCCGCCATGGATGCACGCTGCTATCACGGCGAGCAGGGCCGCACGCGCCTGCATGCGCTTGCATTTGGCCGCGGCGATGCGTTGGCGGCGGTGGTGACGGCGTTGCTGCTCATCTGCGTCATCGTCATCAACCTTCAACTTGTTTAGGCGCGATTCGAGCGCAAGAAAGGGGTCCCTATGACCGACAACGACCGCACGGCTCAGCTTGAGCGCGCCTGTTCGTATCTCAGGCGCATTCCGGCGTGGTATCTAGCCACGACCGATGTGACGGACGGGCATCAGCCTCGCGTGAGGCCGTTTTCGTTTGCCATGGTCGATGACGGTAAGTTGTGGTTTTGCACGTCGCGCGACAAGGACGTGTGGGCGGAGCTGAGCGCGAATCCCAAGTTTGAGGTATCGGGCTGGAAGCCGGGGGAATGTTGGATCGTATTGACCGGCGAAGCCGCACTTGAGGACGACGCAGTTGCGAGCGACAAGGTGCGTCAAGCGGGTTTTAAGCACATGGTGGGCATTGGCGAGGAACACGAGAGTGCCAACGACGGCCGCCTTGCTTTCTTTTCGGTCCGCAATATTGCCGCGCGCTTCTGTGATATCGACGGCAGCGAGGAGCGCCTGGAGCTCTAGCTCGCACAAACCAGGTTCCCAAACTAGCTAGTACAGGAGGAAACGTGGACGGATTGAATACGGTTTTGGAGTATCTGACGTCGGTGCCGGCGTGGTATCTGGCGACGAGCGTGGACGGACAGCCACATGTGCGTCCGTTCTCGTTTGCACAGATTCAGGACGGCAAACTGTGGTTTGTAACGGCGCGCACCAAAGATGTGTGGCAGGAGCTGCTGCAAAACCAGCGCTTTGAGGCCACGAGTTGGTGGCCGGGCCATGGCTGGCTCATCTTGCGCGGGCGTGCCGGCTTGGATGACCGGGCTTTAGACGAAATGCGCGAAGCCGGGTGGAAGCATCTAGAGCACCTGGGCGAGCACTATGAGGGGCCTAACGACCCCACGCTCGTCTTCTTTAGCGTCGAGGATCCCGAGGCTTTTATCTGCAATCACGACGAATGGGTGCCGGTCGAGCTCTAGCCGGCTGGCTCATCCTAACAACTTGGTTTTCGCATGGGCGGGCCCCGTATTGCCCGGTGCCGTTAGGAGCGCCGGTCAATACGGGGCCCGCTCCATTTGTCAATTCCTTCAAGCGAATGTGTCGGGAATGTTTCAATGCATGAATATGCAAGCCATTTACGTGTTCATGCATCTTTTGGTGCTAAAGTTTCAACCCACTTCATAACGACCACTGCGAAATGCGCATCGGTGCATAAATCGCAGACAAGGAGTCTGATATGTCATTGAAGGTTGGAATCGTCGGCGCGGCTGGATATGCCGGAGCCGAGCTCATTCGCCTCGTGCTCGGCCATCCCGAGTTTGAACTTGTTGCCATTACGTCCAACGCCGATGCCGGCCAGCCGCTGTCCGCGGTGTATCCGAGCTTTGCTGGCGTGAGCGATCTGGTTTTCACCACGCATGACGCCCCCGAGCTTAAGAGCTGCGATGCGGTTTTTCTTGCCGTGCCGCACACGGCTGCCATGGCACAGGTGCCCGCGCTGCTTGCATCGGGCGTCTCCTGCTTTGATCTTTCGGCCGACTACCGCCTGAACGACGCGTCCGTCTTTGAGACGTGGTATGCCGCCGAGCATACGAGCTCCGAGCTGCTCAAGACCCGTGCCTTTGGCCTGCCCGAGCTATTCTGCCGGGACTTGGAGGCCGCCGCATCCGACCATGCCGACGGCAAACCCGTGCTGGTCGCCTGCGCCGGTTGCTATCCCACCGCAACGAGCCTTGCCGCCGCGCCCGCCGTGCGCGCTGGCTGGGTTGCCCAGAGCGGCCCCGTGATCGTTGATGCCATCAGCGGTGTGACGGGTGCCGGCAAGTCCTGCAACGCTCGTACGCATTTTTGCAGCGCTGACGAGAACTTGGAAGCCTACGGCGTGGGCAAGCATCGCCACACGCCCGAGATTGAGCAAATCCTTGGCCTGACCGATCGCGTCGTCTTCACCCCGCATCTGGCACCGCTCAAGCGCGGCCTGCTCTCCACGGTGACGCTGCCGCTCACGCCGCAGGTCATCGACTCCCTGGCTCTTGAGGATGTCGTCGACTATTACAAGCAGTTCTACGCTGGACGCACCTTTGTGCGTGTGCTCGACGCCGGCCAGCAGCCCAAGACGGCTTCGGTCGTTGGAACCAACGCCGCCCAGATTGGCCTTGCGCTCAACAAACGCGCGGGCGTGCTGGTGGCGACGGGCGCTATCGACAATCTGTGCAAGGGCGCTGCGGGCCAAGCAGTCCAGTGTGCCAATATCGTCTTTGGCTTTGACGAGCGACGAGGCTTGCCCACAGTGGCGTGCCCGGTGTAGCACATTCGATTGTTAACGATTTGGTAGTCGGGCATCGAGTGGGGCGCCACTCTTAAGCTGGTCTCATGATTACGACTGGCATGGCGCACCAACCGATGTCCGTTTTTTGTTTGACATAAGGAGTCATAAAGACGATGAATACCGACCTGATTGATATCAAGATTCGCGCCGTCGAGGGTGGCGTTACGGCAGCGGCCGGCTTTAAGGCCGCAGGCATCCACGCTGGGTTCCGCAAGAACCCCGAGCGTCTGGATTACGCGCTCGTCGTGCCCGATAAACCCTGTCCCGGTGCTGGCGTGTTTACCACCAATCGCTTTTGCGCGGCGCCCGTGCAGGTGAGCCGTGCCAACTTGGGCGGTGCCGACAAGGGCTATGGCGTCATCGCCGGCGTTTCGGTCAACTCTGGCAATGCCAACGCCGCCACGGGTGAGACCGGCCTTGCATGCGCGCGCGAGACGTGCAGCATCGCATCGCAGGTCATCGGCTGCGAACCCCAGCAGATTCTGGTCGCCTCCACGGGTGTGATTGGCCAGATTCTGCCGATCGACACGTTTGAGACCGCCATTCCTGCTGCCTACGAGGCGCTCTCCGCCCACGGTGGCGCCGATGCCGCTCGCGCCATCATGACGACTGACACGCACTCCAAGGAGTACGCCGTGTCCTATGTCAGCGAGGCTGCGGGTCATGCGGGCAATGTCTATACGGTAGGCGGAATGTGCAAGGGCTCGGGCATGATCATGCCCAACATGGCCACCATGATCGCAGTTATCACCACCGATGCCCCCGTCGAGCCTGCGGCACTTCATGCCCTGCTGCTCTCGACCGTCAAGCAGACCTTTAACAAGGTAACGGTCGATTCCGACACCTCGACCAACGACACCTGCATCATGCTTGCCTCCGGCGCCGCTGCCGCAGATGCCGAGCCTATCGTCGAGGGCTCCGATGCCTTCGACGAGTTGGCATTTGCCGTGCACGAGGTGTGCGAGAGCCTGGCGCGCAATATCGCCGCCGATGGTGAGGGCGCATCCAAGCTTGTTACGGTCAACGTTACCGGCGCCGTGAACGACGAGGAAGCCGATATCGCCGCTCGCGCCGTTGCCAACTCGCCGCTCGTTAAGACCTGCATCGCCGGCCACGACTGCAACTGGGGCCGCGTCGCCATGGCACTCGGCAAGTGCGGCGTGAAGTTAAATCAGGAAGACGTTTCCATCGACATGATGGGCATGCCTGTCTGTCGCGATGGTCTGACTGTTCCCTTTGACGAGGACGAGGCTCTACGACGTTTCGAGGCGTCCGAGATCGTGGTCTCGGCCGACCTGGGCGCAGGCGACGCGGCAACGACCGTGTGGACCTGCGACCTCACGCATGAGTACATCTCCATCAACGGCGACTACCGTTCCTAGATTCCAGGCACGCTGCGCATCTTGCCGCGATTGCGGACAGCGGAGCACGGCGCGATAACGATACGAAAGACGAGGCACATTATGAAATTCGCACGCGATTGTCGTTCGAGCGAATCCAACGAAGCAACCGCGCAGCTGCTGTTCGAAGCGCTGCCGTGGATTAAGAACCTGACCGGCAAGACGGTTGTTATCAAATATGGCGGAGCCGCCATGGTTGATGAGCAGCTGCGCCGCGACGTGATGAGCGACATCGTTTTGCTCAAGATCATCGGTATGCGCCCCGTCATCGTGCACGGCGGCGGCAAGGCTATCAACGAGGCGCTGAGCCATTACGATATTCCCGTCGAGTTTAAGAACGGCCAGCGCGTGACCACGCCGGCGACTATGGATATCGTGCGCGAGGTGCTGGGCGGCAAGGTTAACCAGGAGCTGGTTGCTGCCATCAACCACCACGGCAACCTGGCCGTGGGCGTGTCGGGCAGCGATGCCGGCACGCTCATCGCCGAGTCGCTCGACCCCGAGCTCGGTCGCGTGGGCAAAGTGACGCACGTCAACACCGACTATATCGAGCGCTTACTCGATAGCGAGTACATCCCCGTCATCGCTACCGTCGCGGCGGGGGAGGACGGCGGTTTCTTCAACATCAACGCCGATACCGCCGCCGGTGCCGTTGCCGCGGCGCTCCACGCGCATAAGGCGATCTTTTTGACCGATGTCGATGGCCTGTACAAGGACTTTAGCGACAAGGACTCGCTTATCTCCAACCTAACACTCGACGAGGTTAACGAAATGCTCTACGGCGACGAGGTCGATAAGGGCATGATTCCCAAGCTGCGTGCGGCTGTCGATGCGCTTACCGCTGGCGTGTTCCGAGCCCACATCATTAACGGTACTACGCCGCATTCGCTGCTCCTGGAGCTGCTGACCGATGCCGGCGTCGGCACCGTGATCCATTCCACCGAGACGGCTTACGAGTTCGATACGCATCCGCATCCGCTTTCGACGTTTGCTGCGCGTCTGACCGAAAACCTTGACGAGGTCGAGAAACTTCAGACGGTCTAGCTGACCCGCAGCCGCCCCATTCCTGCACCCATAGCCCCGCGCCGGCTGGCGCCCAACGAAAGGCATCCCATGTCACTTGCAGCTCAGCAATCGCTTGAATCCCATTACGTTATGCATACCTTTGGCCGCTCTCCGGTCGAGTTTGTCGAGGGTCACGGCATGAAGCTCACCGGCGACGATGGCCGTGAGTACCTCGACTTTCTTGCCGGCATCGGCGTGTGCAGCCTAGGTCATGGCGACCCGGCTGTGCTCTCGGCGCTCGAGGCACAGACCAAAAAGCTCATGCATGTCTCCAATTACTTCTACATCGAGCAGCGCGGACAGGTCGCGGCGCTGCTGTCCAAGCTTGCTAACGACGACGTAGATGGTGCGCGCGTGCTTGCCGATGCCATTGTCGCCGGCGATGAGACCACGGCAGCTGCTCTTGGTGCCCCGGCTGCGGATGAGCAGGTTTGGGAGACCTTCTTTGCCAACTCTGGCGCCGAGGCCAACGAGGGCTCGATGAAGCTCGCGCGCCTGTACGCCAAGCGTGCCGGTAATGGCGGCAACACCATCGTGTGCATGCGCGGCGGGTTCCACGGCCGTACGCTCGAGACCATTGCCGCCACCATGCAGGATTGGCTGCAGGACAGCTTCCGCCCGCTGCCGGGTGGCTTTGTGGCCTGCACGCCCAACGATGTCGATGAACTGCGTGCGATCTTTAAGCAGCTGGGCAGTGAAATTTGCGCCGTGATGCTCGAGCCGATCCAAGGTGAGAGTGGCGTGCACCCTATGACCGAGGAGTTTATGGCGGCAGCGCACGACCTGGCACACGAAGTGGGCGCCGTGCTTATCGCCGACGAGGTCCAGTGCGGTATCTTCCGCACGGGTAAGCCGTTTGCGTTCCAGACTTATGGCGTGGAGCCTGACATTATGAGCCTTGCCAAGGGCATTGCTGATGGCGTGCCCATGGGTGCCGTCGTGGCAAAGAAGGAGATTGCCGACGTGTTTAAGCCGGGCGACCACGGCTCGACCTTTGGCGGTAGCTGCTTGGCCGTCGCGGCGTGCGCCGCGACGCTTTCCGCGCTTGTGCACGGCGACTACGCTGAGCATGCCGCCAAGGTGGGCGCCTATATGGAGCAGGCGCTGGCTAAGCTTCCGCATGTGGTAGAGGTGCGTGGCCGTGGCCTGATGCTCGGCTGCGATTTGGATGATGCCGCGGGCGACGCGCATGATATTGTTGCCCGCGCGCTGGCTGCCGGTGCCGTGATTAACGCTACGGGTGCCCATACGCTGCGTTTCTTGCCGCCGCTCGTCTGCGAGGAAGCCGACGTGGACAGTCTGATCGAGATCCTGTCGGGTGTTTTGGGCTAACGCGGCGCAATAACTCAATTTGGACCGAGTTCCGGACTGCGGACGTGCCCTATGCGGCATGATTCAGCGGTCTGGAGCCCGTTTTGCCTTAGATTTGCTAAGGCAGGGAGACCTGCTGGTCAAAAAACATCAAATATGAGTACTGTTACCGATTTGGTAGCAGCAATTTTGGACTAATAAGGCCAGATGGCAAGTCGAAATGGCGATGAATACACGATTTTGATCTGACTGTTAGTCCTTATAATGGACATATGTTGCGTAACCTAAGCAAACACTATCTGTTTATATGTTGCAAGCAAAGTAGCAGTACTCATTTTTGCCATTATTTGGCCACGGCCTTTGTGACAGACGTGCTGGCGGGTTCGAATCCCATGCGCTGGGCCCAAAAAAGAAAGGCTCCCATTGCTGGGAGCCTATCAAATCAGTGGTGGGCGATGAGGGATGTCCGCGTGCGGCTCCGCCGCCCGCATCCGCTTCGTCGCTTCGCTCCTCGCGTGCTGCGCTGGAAAACGCTTCGCGTTTCCTCAGCTCCGCACCCTTGCGGGTTCGAATCCCATGAAATGGGCCCAAACAAAAACGGTCCCCTTTCGAGGATCGTTTCCAATTCAATGGTGGGCGATGAGGGATTCGAACCCCCAGCCTTGTGCGTGTAAAGCACCTGCGCTAACCGTTGCGCCAATCGCCCGTGCGGAGAGAGTATAGCAAAACAATCGCCCCATTCACCTCATATCCATTAAAGGTAACCGGCGCGTGTCACAGCGGAGCTGATTCAGTTGAGATTGCCTGAACATTCCGCCCCTCTTTACGCCCTCGGGTATACTCAAAAGCTACTGATTCGATTTGATGCCCAGCAACAGCAGAGGGGATAGTATATGTGCGGTTTTGTCGGTTTTGTCGGTGGGACGGATAACCAATCCGAGGTGCTCACCAAGATGATGGACCGCATCGTCCATCGCGGTCCCGACATGGGCGGTCAGTTTATCGACGGCCGCGTTGCCCTGGGCTTCCGCCGCCTGTCGATCCTCGACCTGACCGAGGCCGGCGCTCAGCCCATGGCCAATGAGGACGGCAGCGTCGTCATTGTCTTCAACGGCGAGATCTACAACTTCCAAGAACTCCGTTCCGAGCTCGAGGCCAAGGGCTACAAGTTCCACTGCGGCGCCGACACCGAGAGCCTCCTGCACGGCTACGAGGAGTGGGGCGAGGCCGTACTCGATCGTCTGCGCGGTATGTACGCCTTCGTCATCTGGGACAAAAAGAAGAACAAGCTTTTTGGCGCCCGCGACATCTTTGGCATCAAGCCGCTCTACTACTATCCCATGGCCGATGCGGGCGACGGCGCTCCGGGCGTGCTCTTTGGTTCCGAGATCAAGAGCTTCCTGGACTACCCGCACTTCCACAAGGCGGTCAACAAAAAGGCTCTGCGTCCGTACATGACGCTGCAGTATTCGGCGACTGAGGAGACCTTCTTCGAGGGTGTCTACAAGCTGCCGCCGGCGCACTACTTTACCGTCGATATCCCGACCGGCAAGATGAACATCGAGCGCTACTGGGATTGCGATTACTCTGCCGTCGAGAAGCCGTTCGAAGAGTATGTCGATGAGCTGGACGAGGTCGTGCACGAGAGTGTCGAGGCCCATCGCATCGCCGACGTCAAGGTCGCGTCGTTCCTCTCCGGTGGCGTCGACTCCAGCTACATCGCCGCTTGCCTCATGCCCGACAAGACCTTCTCGGTGGGCTTTGACTACAAGAACTTCAACGAGACCAACTACGCCAAGGAACTTTCCGATAAGCTCGGCGTCGAGAACGTTCGCAAGATGATTACCGCCGACGAGTTCTTCGGTGCGCTCGAGGACATCCAGTATCACATGGACGAGCCGCAGTCCAACCTGTCTTCCGTGCCGCTGTGGTTCTTGGCCGAGATGGCCCGCAAGGACGTTACCGTCGTGCTTTCGGGCGAAGGCGCCGACGAGCTCTTTGGCGGCTACGCCTACTACGAGGATACGGTCCCGGTGCGCAAGTACAAAAGGATGGTGCCGCTGCCCATCCGCCGCGCGCTCGGTAACCTGGCGCTGCATATGCCGTACTTCAAGGGACATAACTTCCTGGTCAAGGGTGCCGAGATCCCCGAGAAGTCGTTCCTGGGACAGGCTCTGGTATGGCCGGAGCGCGAGGTCGACGGCGTGCTCAAGCCCGAGTACAACACCGGCGATGGCGCCTTTGAGCTCGCTGCACCCATCTACGCACGCGTGAAGGGTCAGCCCGAACTGGTCAAGAAGCAGTACCTGGACATGAACATGTGGCTCCCGGGCGACATTCTGCTCAAGGCCGACAAGATGTGCATGGCGCACTCGCTGGAGCTGCGCGTGCCCTTCCTGGACCGCAAAGTCATGGAGTTCGCCGAGCACATTCCCGATCGCTACCGCATCAACGAGAACGGCAACAAGCAGGTACTCCGCCACGCTGCCAACAAGTCGCTGCCCGATGAGTGGGCCACCCGTCCCAAGGTGGGCTTCCCGGTGCCGATTGTCTACTGGCTGCGCGAGCAAAAGTGGTACGACTATGTCAAGGAGTACTTCACCGCGCCGTGGGCAAGCGAGTTCTTCAATACCGACGAGCTCATGCACCTGCTCGATCTGCACTTTGCGGGCAAGGGCGATTTCCAGCGCAAGATCTATACGCCGCTCGTGTTCCTAGTGTGGTACAAGCGCTTCTTTATCGACGAGGACCAGCCCGCTGTTCAGGCTGCCTAGCCTCGGCTTACGAACGCCTGCGCGTAACGGCTCCTCCGGGAGCCGTTTTTGCGTGGGTGCGTTTCAGTTACTATAAAACCGTCCCTGCCAAATGGCTGAGAAAGGTGAAAGATGCACCATTCGGATTCCGCGACCGTGACCACGGTCGATACGCTTGCCAAGCTTCTCGATGTGTGCGGCGAGCTGCGCGCATCAGAGCAGGTTGACGAGCGCGCCGTGACCGGCTGCTCGTTTGATTCGCGCGCGGTCTCGGCAGGTGACGTATTCTTTTGCAAAGGTGCTGCCTTTAAGCCCGCGTTTTTGAGCATGGCGCTCGATGCGGGCGCCGTCGCATTTGTGTGCGAGGAGTCGCTGGTCGAGTCTCTGGAGCCGCTGGCGCAGGAGAGCGGTGCTGCGATGCTGGTTGTTGATAGTGTTCGCACGGCCATGGCCCTGTTGCCGCCGGAGGTCTACGACCGTCCCGACCACGACGTCAAGATCGTGGGCATCACCGGCACCAAGGGAAAGACCACGGCCGCTTTTATGCTCCAGTCCATCATCAAGGCGGCGGGCGAGTCCTGCGGCATGATCGGCTCGGTGAGTACCGACGATGGTATCGAGTGCTACGAGAGCACCAACACCACGCCCGAGGCCCCCGAGGTTTGGCGCCATATCGCCAACTGCCGCACGTCCGGTCGCCAGTCCATGGTCATGGAGGTCTCGAGCCAGGCGCTCAAGTACCAACGCGTCGAGAATCTGCCGTTTGACGTGGCGTGCTTCCTCAACATCGGCCGCGACCACATCTCGCCGATCGAACACCCCACGTTTGAGGATTATTTTGAGAGCAAGCTTAGGATCTTTGACCAGGCAAAGACCGCCGTGGTGAATCTGGGCACCGATGAGGTTGACCGTGTGCTAGAGGCAGCGTCGACGGCCGAGCGCTTGGTGACCGTTGGCGTCGAGCATCCCGAGGCAAGCCTGTGGGCGAGCGATGTCCGCATGCTCGGCTTTAACATCGAGTTCAACTTGCACGGCATGAGCGCCGACGAGCCCGAGGCGGGGGAGAAGGTCCTGCTGGGTATCGCGGGCGACTTTAACGTGGAAAACGCGCTGGTCGCTATCGCCGCTGCGCGCGAGATCGGCATCGGTATCGAGGCTATCAAGAAGGGCCTCTCCAAACTGCGTGTGCCGGGCCGCATGGAGGTCGTGGAGTCGAAGGACGGCCGCGTGATCTGCGTCGTTGACTATGCGCACAACCAGCTTTCGTTCCGTTCGCTTTTCTCGTCGGTCAAGCGCGCGTTTCCCGCTAGCCCCGTCATTGCGCTGTTTGGCGCCGCCGGCGGCAAGGCGCAGGAGCGCCGCGAGCAATTGCCACGCGAGGCCGCACCGTATTCCGACCTGATGATCTTTACGAACGAGGATCCAGCTCACGAGGACCCGATGAAGGTCTGTCGCGAGCTTGCCGAGCATGTTCCCGACGATACGCCGAACAAGATCATCCTCGACCGCGAAGCCGCTGTGCATGCGGCGTTCAAGGCGGCGCGCGAGGAGTACGTCAACCCCGATGCTCCCACCATTGTCTTGCTGCTGGCAAAGGGTGACGAGGAGCTCATGCACGTGGGCGACGAGTTCGTGCCCATCGAGAGCGACCTTTCGCTGGCCAATCGCCTGATCGATGTTACCCAGTTTGACTAATGAACCATGATGGCGGCGGCGCCCTGAGTGCGCTGTCGCCATAAGCGTGTTCCCTCAATCAAAACATGCCGTCCAAGTCCAAACCCTTCTACGTAAACGGAGTAACCATGTCCCACAATACCCTGCCGACCGTCGCTGAGCTTTCGGGCGAGATGCGCGAGCGCTTGGCCAAGGTCAAGTACGTCTTTACCGACCTGGATGCCACGATGCTTGCACCCGGCTCGTGCGTGCTGCGCGACAACGACGGCAACCCCTCGACCAAACTCGTCGAGGCCGTCGTGGCGCTCGCTCGCGCTGGTATTCAGGTGGTTCCCACCTCGGGCCGCAACCGCACCATGATCCACGAGGACGCGCGCGTGCTCGGCCTCAACTCCTACATTGGTGAGATGGGCGGCCTGGTTATGTACGACCTCAAAGCCAACGATTGGGAGTATCTGACCGGTGACATGCCTTACGACCCCGCCTGTGGCTTCACGCCGCACCAGGTGATCGAGCAGACCGGCGTGTGCGAGAAGATCCTTGCCCGCTGGCCGCACAAGATCGAGTACCACAACGACATGTCGACCGGCTACAAATACCGTGAGGTCACCGTCGGCATGCGCGGCGATGTGCCCGACGATGAGGTCCAGGCCATCCTGGACGAGGCCGGCTGCGGTCTGATCTGGGCTTGCAACGGCCATCTGACTCACCTGTCCAAGCCGACGACGCTCGAGCTCGATCGCGTCGAGGACGGTCGCGCATTCAACATCAACCCCGCGGGCCTCAACAAAGGCGTCGCCATTGCGCGCTTCTGCGAGCACCTGGGGATCGAGCGCGAGGAGACGTTGGCGCTCGGCGATTCCGAGTCCGACTTCTACATGGCCGATCACGTGGGCACGTTCTGCCTGGTCGAGAATGGCCTGACGAGCGCCGGCGCGCTCGAGTTCCTGGCTGCTTGCGAGAACGCTTTCGTTACGCGCGGCAAAATTGTCGACGGTTGGGCGGCGACGGCAGAGCTGCTGGTCGCGGCGCGTTCGTAGCGCGGCGTCGCCGCACGTGGACATGTCTTTTCGAGAGAGACTGGTGAGGTAATGTCCGATATCGAGAATCCGGCAGGCGACACGCGCCCGATTGGCGTGTTCGATTCTGGTTTGGGCGGTCTGACGGTTGCGCGCGCGATTGCGACGGCGTTGCCGCACGAGTCCGTCTACTACTTTGGCGACACCAAGCGCTGTCCCTACGGCACGCGCACCGAGGATGAGGTGCGCTCGTTTGCGTTGCAGGCGGGTCGTTGGCTTTCGAAGCACGACGTCAAGATTATGGTCATCGCCTGCAACACGGCGACCGCTGCGGCCTTGCGTTTGGCCCAGCAGGTGCTCGACGTTCCCGTGATCGGCGTGATCGCGCCGGGTGCCCGTGCGGCGATCAACAGCACCCGCTCGCGTCGCGTGGGCGTGCTCGCCACCAACCTCACCATTCGCTCGGGCGCCTACACGCGCGCCATTCAGGATCTAGATGCCGGCGTCGATGTATACGGCTGTCCTGCCTCGAGCTTTGTCGAGGTTGTCGAACACGAGCTTGCCTCGGGTGCACATCTGCAGGAACAGTGGCTTGAGAACGAGGATATCTTCGATACGCCTGCCGTGCGTGCGCTGGTGGGTGCCACGGTTGAGCCGCTGCGCGACCACGGTATCGATACCGTGGTGCTCGGCTGTACGCATTTTCCGCTGTTGGTGGGACCTATCCGCCATGCGCTGGGGCCTGGGGTGCGCGTCGTGAGTTCCGCCGAGGAGACCACACGCGAGCTGACCGATATTCTCACGCGCCGCGAGCAGCTGGCGGGCGACGCCGCCGAGCCGCAGCATCGTTTTGCCACGACGGCCGATAACATTGCCGAGTTTGCGGTGGCGGGCAGCTTTATCTTTGGTCAGCCGCTTAAGAGCATCGAACATATCGATATCGACGAACTGAAATAGATGTAAGGCAGCCCCAAAGGCTTCGCCACATCTTTTGCCGAAAGGATATTTCTATGGAGTACATGCAGGTCAACCGCGCCAACGGCCGTGCCGCCAATGAGCTGCGCCCCGTCAAGCTCACCCGTGGTGTTATGAAGCACGCCCACGGCTCGTGTTTGGCCGAGTTCGGCGACACGTGCGTGCTGTGCGCCGCCACTATCGAGGAGGGCGTGCCGGGCTGGCGAAAGGGCGCCAAGGCCGGCTGGGTGACCGCGGAATACGCCATGCTGCCGGCGTCGACCGGCAAGCGCTGCAAGCGCGAGCACGCCAACCGCAAGGGTCGCTCCATGGAGATCGAGCGCCTCATTGGCCGCAGCCTGCGTACCGTTGTCAACATGAAGGCGCTCGGCGAGTACACCGTCACCGTTGACTGCGATGTGATTCAGGCCGATGGCGGCACGCGTACAGCGAGCATCACCGGCGCCTGGGTGGCGCTGCACGACGCCCTCGCCATGTGGGTCGAGGCGGGCAAGATCGAGCGCATCCCGCTTATCGGCCAGGTGGCTGCCATCTCCATGGGCGTTGTCGACGGCAATACGCTGCTTGACCTCGATTATTCCGAGGACAGTCACGCCGAGGTCGACATGAACCTCGTCGCCACCGACACCGGCGAGATGATCGAGCTCCAGGGCACCGGCGAGCAGGCGCCCTTCGACCGCAAACGCCTCAACGCCCTGCTTGACCTGGGCGACAAGGGTATCGCCGAGCTCATCGAGCTTCAGCGCCAAGCCATCGCCTAACCTGCCAAAAAGGGACAGGTTTATTTTGGTAGGTTTTATCTGCTGAAATGCTGCGTTGAAAGGTCCGATCGCCTGAGAGGGGAGGGGTCAAGTGCCCAAACGCCCCTCACGCGGCTTGCTATAGAGACAAGGAGGCCAGTTATGGCACTTGAGAAGATCGACATCGACACCCTCGACCCGGCGGCGACCATCGTCGTGGCAACCGGAAACGCTCATAAGCTCACCGAGATCGAGGCCATTTTGGGCAAGGTCATGCCCGAGGTGCGCTTTGTGGCGCTCGGCCAGCTGGGCGATTTTGAGGACCCCGAGGAAAACGGCACGACGTTTTTGGAGAACGCCATCATCAAGGCCCAAGCCGCGGTTGAGGAGACGGGCCTTATGGCCATTGCCGACGATTCGGGCTTGGTCGTCGACGCACTGGACGGTGAGCCCGGTGTGTATAGCGCGCGCTATGCGGGCGTGCACGGCGACGATGCCGCCAACAACGCCAAGCTTCTCGTTAACCTGGAAGGCGTGGCAGATGAGGACCGCACCGCGCGCTTTATGAGCGTCGTCGCGCTCATCGACACGGACGGTCTGGTTACCTATGGCGAGGGCGCCTGCGAGGGCGTTATCGCGCACGAGGGCCGCGGCGATCACGGCTTTGGCTACGACCCGCTGTTCCTGCCGGTCGACACGCCGGGCAAGACCATGGCCGAGCTGACGGCGGACGAGAAGAACGCCATCAGCCATCGTTTCCACGCGCTCGAGCATCTGTCCGCCAAGCTGACGGGCGAGGAGTAGGCCATGCGTGCGGTGGTGCAGCGCGTGCTCAACGCCGGCGTGACGGTCGACGGCGAGTGCGTGGGCCGCATTGGACGCGGCTATCTGGTGCTGCTGGGCGTGGGCCACGGCGACACGCGCGCCGAGGCCGACAAGCTGTGGGGCAAGCTCCGCGGCCTGCGTATCAACGAGGACGAGAACGGCAAGACCAACTTGGCACTTGCCGATGTCGACGGCGAGGTGCTCGTGGTGTCGCAGTTCACGCTGTTCGCCGACTGCCGCCACGGTCGCCGTCCGTCGTTTACGGATGCCGGCGCACCCGATGTCGCCAACGAGCTCTACGAGTACTTCCTGACGCTCGTCGCCCAGGACGTTGAGCATGTGGCGCACGGCATCTTTGGCGCCGATATGAAAGTCGACCTCGTCAACGACGGCCCATTCACCATCGTCCTCGATACCGACAACCTTTAGGTTACGCGGTTTTACCAAACCGCGTAACAACTGGTCATGCGAGGTTGTCGTCTGGTACGTATTTGGGACGGGGCTTATTTAGCTACTTGCGTATGGCCACAACAGGGTGCTATAATATTAGAGTTTTGTCTATCTTAGGGGTATTATCCCCTTTTTGAATTGCACCTTCTGGAGGCCCTGTTCATGGAAGAGATGGAAGTCAATCACGTCGACGACATCCACGAGAAGCTGACCGATATGGTGGGCGATCGCGTCAAGGTTAAGGCCAACATGGGCCGTACCCGCGTCGTCGAGCGCATGGGCACCATCAAGAGCGTCCACCCGGCCGTCTTTATCGTCGAGGTTGACGAGCGTCGCGGCCGCAAGTCGCGTCAGTCCTACCAGTATATCGATGTCCTCACCGGTCAGGTCGAGCTGTTCGACCCCGAGAGCGGCGAGCATATCTTTACCCCGCTCGGCAATCAGCTCGAGGAGCATTAACGGTGACCGATCGGTCCCTGACTCTTTCCGCGCCGGCAAAGATTAACCTCTACCTGGGGGTTCATACCGAGCGCGATGACCGCGGCTACCACAGGGTCGATTCCCTGATGGCGGCCGTCGGTCTTTCCGATACCGTGACGGTCACGCCGGCGCAGGCGCTGACCGTCCAGACGGTTCTGGCATCAGATTTTCCCATGCAAAAGAATACGGCGTATCGGGCTGCGGTTGCTATGGCCGAGCATTATGGTCGCGAGGCAAACATCTGCGTGACGATTGAGAAGCGCATTCCATTGTGCGCCGGCTTGGGCGGCCCCTCGACGGATGCGGCCGCGGTTATTGTCGCCTTGGCAGAGCTCTGGGGCATTGATCGCACCGACCCAGCGCTCGACGATATTGCGCGGGGCATTGGTGCCGACGTCCCGTTCTTTTTGCACGCGAGTCCTGCGTTCTACGTAGGTGGGGGAGACGTGCTGGCAACTGAGTACCCCGCGCTGCCCGCGACGCCCGTCGTGCTGGTCAAGCCGCGGGAGGCAAGCGTTTCGACAATTGAAGCCTATCGACGTTTTGACGAGGCCCCGGTGCCTGCGGACAAGCCCGGCGCGATAGCTTCTGCCTTGCGTGCTGGTGATGCCGAGACGGCATATGCACTCATCCATAACAATCTGGGTGTCATTTCCGCACAGATGGAGTCGCAGATTCAAACGGTCCTCGACTGGCTGCGTAAACAGGACGGAACCGTTGCTGTAGATGTGTGCGGATCGGGTGCCTGCTCGTTTGCCATTTGCGACACCGCTGCCACGGTCGAAAGGCTTGCCGATGCTGCCCAGCAAAATGGCTGGTGGGCCTGCGCGACTGAGCTTATTCCCAACACGGTTCAAATCGACGCGCCAAAGAAATAAAAATTTCTCTAGCACGCGGCGAAAATCTTTGTTACTATAGTCGAGCTAACGGGTTGTGGCTCAGTTTGGTAGAGCACTGCGTTCGGGACGCAGGGGTCGCTGGTTCAAATCCAGTCAACCCGACCAGAGCATGAGGAGGGACCGCTTCTTGCGGTCCCTTTTTTTAGCTAGTGTTGTGATACCGCGATACCCGCGGTATACTCATTCGAGCTTGTCTCGCTGTATTGTGGAGGTCTACATGTTTGGACTGAGGGCTCCTGAGCTCATCATTATTCTCGTCGTTGTCCTGATTATCTTCGGGCCCAAGAACCTGCCGAAGCTCGGCAAGTCCCTCGGCTCTACCGTCAAGAATATCCGTGAGGGTATGGAGGGCGACGATAAGGCCGAGACCAAGCAGGCCGAGGAGGTCGTGGTCGAGCAGTCCGAGGAGGACAAGGAGATCGCTGAGCTCGAGGCCAAGCTCGCTGCTGCCAAGAAGAAGCAGGCAGAGGACAGCGACGCGGACGCAGAGTAGTCCCATCCCTTTGGGGTGAGCACCTGACCGGCTTGCCCGCAGGCTAGCCGGTCTTTTTCGTTTTGTTGACAGTTGATTGTTGATCAGAGTTGGGGAGATATCCGTATGGACGCAAGCCAGATCGTACTGACCGCTGAGGGCCGCCAGAAGCTCGTCGAGGAGCTCGCTTGGCGTGAGGGCGATTACGCCAAGGAGATCGTCGAGGACATCAAGGAAGCCCGCGCGTTCGGCGACCTTTCGGAGAACTCCGAGTACGACGCCGCTAAGGACAAGCAGGCCCAGAACGCCGCTCGTATTGCCGAGATCCAGGCCATCCTCGCCAACGCTCAGGTTGCTGCCACCACGGGCGACCTGACCGTCTCCATCGGTTCCACCGTTTCGCTGATTGATCCCAACGGCGAGGTCATGGAAGTCACGCTCGTCGGTACCACCGAGACCAACTCGCTCGAGCACAAGATTTCCAACGAGTCTCCGGTCGGTCACGCCATCATTGGTCACGGCGAGGGCGACTCCGTCGAGGTCGTTACGCCTTCCGGCAAGACTCGCGTCTACACCATCGCCAAGATCGCACGCTAGACCACGGTCCCGCGTAAAGGTATGTTTTCGCTCCCTGGGACCGAATCCTGGGGAGCGTTTTAGTTTGAGGAGCTAACTTATGGCAGAGAACCAGAACGCCGCCGATCAGGCATCGACGCTCAACGACGAGCGCGCCACCCGCCTGGCCAAGCGCGCCGCCCTGTTCGAGGCGGGCCAGAACCCCTATCCCGAGCACTCTGAGCTTGAGGACTACGTCGCCGATATCGAGGCTAAGTACGCCGAGCTTGCCGATGGCGAGGACACCGAGGACGTCGTGAAGATCGCCGGCCGCGTGGTCGCCAAGCGCGGTCAGGGCAAGATCATGTTCATCGTCGTGCGCGATGCGACTGCCGAGATTCAGCTGTTCTGCCGCATCAACGACATGGACGAGGCTGCCTGGAATACGCTCAAGGCCCTCGACCTGGGCGACATCCTGGGCGTGACCGGCGTGGTCGTGCGCACCCAGCGCGGCCAGCTTTCCGTTGCCCCTAAGAGCGCGACCCTGCTTGCCAAAGCCGTTCGTCCGCTGCCCGAGAAGTTCCACGGTCTTTCCGACAAGGAGACCCGCTATCGCCAGCGCTATGTCGACCTGATCGCCAACGACGACGTTCGCGAGACCTTCCGTAAACGTTCGCAGATTCTCTCCACCTTCCGTCGCTTTATGGAGTCCGACGGCTACATGGAGGTCGAGACCCCCATCCTGCAGACCATCCAGGGCGGTGCCACGGCCAAGCCGTTCATTACCCACTTCAACGCGCTCGATCAGGAGTGCTACCTGCGTATTGCCACCGAGCTGCACCTCAAGCGCTGCATCGTCGGTGGTTTTGAGCGCGTGTTCGAGATCGGCCGCATCTTCCGTAACGAGGGCATGGACCTTACCCACAACCCCGAGTTCACCACGATGGAGGCCTACCGTGCCTTCTCCGACCTCGAGGGCATGAAGGCACTCGCCCAAGGTGTCATCAAGGCTGCCAACAAGGCCATCGGCAACCCCGAGGTCATCGAGTACCAGGGCCAGACCATCGACCTTTCTGGTGAGTGGGCCAGCCGTCCCATGACCGACATCGTCTCCGACGTGCTCGGCAAGCAGGTCACCATCGACACGCCGGTCGAGGAGCTTGCTGCCGCCGCGCGCGAGAAGGGCCTGGAGATCAAGCCCGAGTGGACTGCTGGCAAGATCATCGCCGAGATTTACGATGAGCTGGGCGAGGACACCATCGTCAACCCGACGTTCGTGTGCGATTACCCCATCGAGGTCAGCCCGCTTGCCAAGCGTTTTGAGGACGACCCGCGCCTGACGCACCGCTTTGAGCTGGTCATCGCCGGCCACGAGTACGCCAACGCATTCTCCGAGCTCAACGACCCGGTCGACCAGGCCGAGCGCTTTGCCGCTCAGATGGCCGAGAAGGCCGGCGGTGACGACGAGGCCATGGAGTACGACGAGGACTACGTGCGCGCCCTCGAGTACGGTATGCCTCCCGCGGGCGGCATTGGCATTGGTATCGACCGCGTGGTCATGCTGCTTACCAACCAGGCTTCTATCCGCGACGTGCTGCTGTTCCCGCACATGAAGCCCGAGAAGGGTTTCCAGTCCGGTGCCGCTGCCGCCAAGGCTGCCGAGGCCGGCAACGCCGCGAGCCCGTTCGTTACGTCGCTTAAGCCCACGCTCGATTACTCCAAGATCGCCGTTGAGCCGCTGTTTGAGGAGTTCGTCGACTTTGATACCTTCTCCAAGAGCGACTTCCGCGCTGTGAAGGTCAAGGCATGCGAGGCCGTCAAGAAGTCCAAGAAGCTGCTGAACTTTACGCTCGACGACGGTACCGGTACCGACCGCACCATCCTCTCCGGTATTCACGCTTATTACGAGCCCGAGGACCTGGTCGGCAAGACCTTGCTCGCCATCACCAACCTGCCTCCGCGCAAGATGATGGGCATCCCCAGCTGCGGCATGCTCATCAGTGCCATCCACGAGGAGGATGGTGAGGAGCGCCTCAACCTGATCCAGCTCGACGCCTCCATCCCCGCCGGCGCAAAGATGTACTAGGGGGTTACGCGGTTCTACGAACCGCGTAACCAGTTGACGCTGCGCGCCGCCCAGGGCGACAATTTGTCATTCAAAAGGCAAGGCATGACCAGAAGGTCTATGCCTTGCCTTTTTCATGCCAACTTGTTCGCCCTGGACGTCGCTCGCTGTCCGTCCTCTACCTGCGGCGTTGACTTGATTGATACTTAGAACATCGATGTAGTCATTAGGGACGCTCTTAAACGACTATCCAACGGCTATTGCGCGCATGGCTCGCATGACAGCCGTCTCTTTTATGTTTCCTTTAGCCGTCGCTGTCTAGGATGGGGGTTAGTCGATAGGAAGGGAGCACCGGGATGGACGACGCGAGCGAGCGCGCAATCGAAGAGGACATGCTCGATCAGTTCAACTACTTTGATGATGAGGACGAGGAGCTGATCGACCGTCGCGAGCCAGCGCCGCTTGATTCCTTTGATCTGGTCGATGAAGAGCCCGACGAGGACGAGGGCGAATCGGCGGAGCCCTCACAGCCTTCGCGCCTTAACTCGCTGCTTTCGAGAGCCCCCATGCACCACGGCGTTCGTGCCGGCGCGCTCCATATGAAAACTGACTGGCACCAGATCGTGACGGCAGGCGATGAGCTTGCCGTCGATGCGCCGCTCACCGATAAATCATCCATCATCTGCCGCACCGGCATGCTTATGCTGGCAAGCGGAACGGGTGCCTGGCGCGTGCGCGATACCATGAATCGTGTTGCCGCCGTACTCGGTGTCACCATCCACGTTGACTTAAGTCTTCTGTCGTTTGAGTGCACCTGCATCGAAGATGGTCACTGCTTTAATGAGGTCGTCAGCTTGCCCACAACGGGCGTCAATACCCATCGCATTTGGATGATGGAGAGTTTCCTCAAGGAAATCGAGACCTATGGTCGTCGCTTCACGGTGCACGAGTATCACGAGATGCTCAAGACCGTTGAGAGTTCAAAACCTGATTACGCGCCTTGGCAACAGGGCCTTGCGGCGGCCTGCGCCTGTGGCGCCTTCGTTTTTTTGCTCGGCGGCGGCCCTATCGAGATGGCCTGCGCGTTCGTGGGCGCGGGTGTCGGCAACTTTGCCCGCTCCCATATTCTCAAGCAAGGCCTTGGTCAGTTCAGCGCGCTGACGACCGGCGTTGCGCTCGCTTGCGTTTCGTATCTGCTGGCATTGCTCGGCCTTGGCCAGGTCATACCGGGGGCAATGTCGCACCAAGAAGGCTATATCGGCGCCATGCTCTTTGTGATTCCCGGCTTTCCACTCATTACGGCAGGCCTCGACATCGCTAAGCTCGACATGCGAAGCGGTATCGAGCGCCTTTCATATGCCGTATCGATTATTGTGATGGCGACCCTCGTAGGTTGGATGGTTGCCGAGTGTGTTGGCCTGGCGCCGGACGACTTTGCCCCACTGGGCCTTTCGCCGCTTGCCCTTACGCTCCTGCGCGTGGTGATGAGCTTCGTTGGCGTATTCGGCTTCTCGGTGATGTTCAACAGCCCGGTAAAGATGGCCGCGGCAGCTGGGTTGATCGGCGCCGTGTCCAATACCCTGCGTCTGACCCTTGTCGATGCGCCGACGATGATTCCCTTCCTGGGCCTCAGCACGGGAATGCCTCCCGAGGCAGCAGCGTTTATCGGCGCGCTGGTATCGGGGCTGCTCGCAAGCTTGGCTGAAGTCAAGCTCACCTACCCGCGCATCGCCCTCACGGTGCCTTCGATTGTCATTATGGTGCCGGGCTTGTATCTGTATCGCTCGATGTATTACATGTGCACCTTCGACACGGTCAATATGCTCGGCTGGTTTGTGCGCGCAGTGCTCATCGTAGCGTTTCTGCCCGTTGGACTGGGTGTGGCGCGTACGCTCACCGACCCTCGCTGGCGCCACACCAGCTAATTGGTACAAGGGGGACAGGTTACTTTGCACCAAATGAGTTGCGGTGAAATAGGGACTGAATTGCTGCTTAAAGGGTCAAAACAGTCCGTATTCCACCGCAACTTATGGGGTCGGGGGATTATCGGTGCCCTGCATCTTCATAAACTCAACGCTTACGAAGCGCATGCGTTTCGTGCTAGGCTGGTTCCACCACATAAGTAGTCGCAGACGCGCGTACCACGGGCGGGCGAGATGAAGTTCCAACAGCTCCATCTTGCCCGCCCGTTTTTGTTGCGTGGCGCCGCGGTACAACACAGAGAGGAATCTGCCCTTTATGCCTATCAACAAACGAGAGAGCCTGCTGTTCACCTTTATCATGTGCTTTTGCATGGTGCTCTGGATGAGCATCTACAACGTTGCCCTGCAGCACGGGGCCATCAACGGCGAGGTCGTTGCCACTGCGTGGCTCGGCTTCCCCGTTGCCTACATTTTTGCCATGTGCTGCGACTGGTTCGTCGCCAGCCCGCTCGCCAAGGGTTTCGCCTTTAAGTACTTGGTCACGCCGGGCAAGAGCTCGCCACTTGCCATGACGCTCGCCGTCAGCTCCTGCATGGTCGTTCCCATGGTCATCATCATGTCGCTGTACGGTGCCTGTGAGGGTCTGACGCACATGCCCGGCGACATCCTTGCGAACCTGTATTCCGTGCCCGCGATCTGGATGATCAACATCCCGCATAATTTTGTGATGGCGCTGCCGTGGAACCTTTTGGTAGCCGGTCCGATTTCCCACTTCGTCTTCCGTCGCGCCTTCCCTGTGGGGACGGTTTTCGAGGAGGAGCATGCCGAGCTCTTGGAGCAGGCTATGGCTCCTGAGTGCGAGTAGCTCGCTTAGGGATCTGCTGAGCGCGGGCGACCTGCTTGGTTGGAGCCCTAAGCGTGGATAGCTCTCTCGGCGACATCGCGGGCGTGAGCGGTGCGCATGACCGGAGGGCCCGTGCTGCTCCGTTGCCCGACGTGCTAGCGCGCAGAACAATCTGTTGGTGCATTCGGCGGCTGCTGAAGCGTTTCGGCAGCCGCTTTTTATACGGAGTTTAAATACAACAGTCTGTTGTATTACGTAGAGTGGTATATCTCTAGCAGGAAAAATGCGAGAGACGGAGCATTATGGCGTTGCTAGTAGGACTGGACGTAGGGTCGACGACGACCAAAGTTTACGCGATGCACGAGGATATGACCGAGGCGTGGTGGGGATATCGCCGCCACGGGGCGTGTCAGACAGCGAGCGTGCGCGCCATGCTCGGCGAGCTCGCCGAGCGCTTTCCCCATGAGTCGCTGCGCGTTGCGGTGACCGGCTCGGGTGCGCGCGATATCGCGACCGCGCTGGGCGCCTCGTACGTTCAGGAGGTGGTCGCCAACGCGCTCGCGATCAGCAGGTTCTATCCGCAGACGCGCTGCGCCATCGAGCTGGGCGGCCAAGACGCCAAGATGATCTTCTTCCGCACCAACGATAAGGGAGACATCGAGGTTGCCGACATGCGCATGAACGGCTCGTGCGCAGGCGGTACCGGTGCATTTATCGACGAGATGGCAAAGCTCATGGGGGTCGGCACCGAATCGGGCGAGTTCGAGCAGCTCGCAAGCCGGGGAACGACCGTCCACGAGGTCTCGGGCCGCTGCGGCGTGTACGCAAAGACCGATATCCAGCCGCTGCTCAACGAGGGCATTCCTACCACCGACCTGGCGCTTTCGGCGCTTCACGCGGTCGCCCGCCAAACGATCGGCGGTCTGGCCCAGGGTATCGACATCGAGCCGCCGGTAATCTTCGAGGGCGGTGCGCTCGCCTACAACCCCACACTGGTCCGCGTGTTCCGGGAGCAACTGAATCTATCGGACGATCAGGTTATCGTCCCGCGCGATCCGCAGATCATGGTCGCGCGCGGTGCCGCCCTGTCGCTGACCGACATGTTCGCATCGTCCCAACCGATCGACCTTCCCGACGCTTTTGTCCGGCTGGATAAGCTCGAGACGGTCGCGCCCGCAAGCGGGGAGGGACGTCTTGCCCAGCCCTTTTTTGCCACACCTGCCGAGCAGGCGGATTTTACGGCACGCCATGGCAAAGAGACGCCGGCAAAGGGTCCGGATGCGTATGCGCCCGGAGAGACGGTGCGTGTGGCGCTCGGTATCGATTCGGGGAGCACGACGACCAAGTTCGCCCTGGTCGATGAGGCGGGTGAGCTTGTCGATTCGTTCTACGCGTCTAATAACGGCAGACCGCTCGACGTCGCCCAACAGGGTCTTGTCAGCTTGAAGAACCGCTGGGAGACAGCGGGAGTCACGCTTGCGATCGATGCCGTGGGCACCACGGGATACGGCGAGGAGCTTTTCGCGCGCGCGTTCCACGCCGACTACCATACGGTCGAGACGGTCGCGCACGCCCGCGCCGCGTGCGCATGCGTTCCCGATGCGACCTTCGTGCTCGACATCGGCGGACAGGATATGAAGGCCATCTGGCTCAACCACGGCGTGCTGACCGATATCGTCGTCAACGAGGCGTGCTCTGCGGGCTGCGGCTCGTTCCTCGAGGGTTTTGCCAAAAACCTCGGAATAGCCGTTGAGGATATCGCGACCGAGGCATTTTCGTCCAAAGCCCCCGCCGTTCTCGGCAGCCGCTGCACGGTGTTCATGAACAGCAGCGTCGTTTCCGAGCAGCGGCGTGGTAAGGGTCCGGGCGACATCATGGCCGGTCTCTGCCGTTCGATTATCGAGAACGTGTTCACCAAGGTCATTCGCGTTTCAAATCTCAACCGTCTGGGCGACAAAGTCGTCGTCCAGGGCGGCACGTTCCGAAACGACGCGGTGCTGCGCGCATTCGAGCAGTATCTGGGCAAACCCGTCACGCGTGCGCCCCACCCGGGGCTGATGGGCGCTATCGGTATCGCCCTGCTCGCGCGCGAGGAATGCCGCAAGGGCGACGCCGGCACGTCGTTTATCGGGCTCGATGCCGTGGAGCGCTTCGAGCATCGCGAGTTCGGCGGCGTTACCTGCCGTCGGTGCAACAACCGCTGCCAGCGCGCGGTCGTGGCATTTGGCGACGGCTCGCTTTACGTCACGGGCAATCGCTGCCCGCGCGGCGGCGCCATCTCATGGGATGAGCTCGTGCGCGAGGTTCCCGCGGCGGAGGAGCTGCGTCCGCAGGGTGCTTGCGAGGCACAGGCACCCGGCACGGGGCGCGACCGGACCGCGGCTGCCCCCAATCTCTTTGTCGACCGCGAGAAGCTGCTGTTCGAGTCGTACCCCACGGTTCCCGTCAGCGGGGGGCGCGATGTCACGATCGGCATTCCCCGTGTGCTCGAGTTCTGGGACACCATGCCGTTCTGGTCGACGTTCTTCAGCACGCTCGGCTTTAAGGTGCGCGTCTCGGGACGCAGCACCAAGGCGATGTACGAGCGCGGTCTGGCGCACGTCACATCCGACACCGTGTGCTTCCCGGCCAAGCTCGTCCACGGGCACATCCGCAATCTCGTCGACGCCGGCGTCGACCGCATCTTCATGCCCATCATCACGACGGTGCCCACCGAAAACACCGCCTCTACCAGCGAGTGGATGTGCGCCGTCGTAAAGGGATACCCCTACGTGATGCGCAATTCCGATAACCCGGAGGAGCGTTTCGGCGTTCCGTTCGATACGCCGCTGTTCCACTGGTACGACGAGGGCGACCGAAACCGCCAGCTCAAGGCGTGGTGCAAGGAGACCTTCGATATCGATGCCGACCTGGTTGCCAAGGCGACCGAGCAGGCGGACCGCGCGCAGGAGACGTTTGAGAACCAGCTGCAGCTGCGCGGCAGGCAGGTGCTCGAGAACGTGCACGAGGACGGCGGCTACGCGGTGGTGATCGCTTCGCGCCCGTACCACAACGACCCGCTGGTCAACCACGGGCTGCCCAAGCTCTTCTCTGAGCGCGGCATCCCCGTGCTGACGCCCGATGCGGTGCCGGGGGTCTGCAACGTCGATCTTTCCAACAGCCGCATCGACATCGTGAACAACTACCATGCGCGCATGCTGTCGTGCGCGGTCATCGTCGCATCGACGCCCGAGCTCGAGCTCGTGCAGATGGGCAGCTTCGGCTGCGGCCACGATGCGTATCTCACCGACGAGATCGCGCGCATGATGGGCGAGATGGGCTCCAAGGTTCCGATGATGATCAAGCTCGATGAGAGCGACGTCGCCGGTCCCATGGGCATTCGCGTGCGTTCGTTTATCGAGTCGGTCAACCGTCGTCGCGCGGAGGAGCGTGCCGAGGGCGCCCGGGTGCACGCGGTCCATCCGCTCGACGACCCGTATAAGGTCAAGTACACCAAGCGCGACCGGCACGACAAGATCGCGCTGGTCCCCAACACCTCCCATGCGTTCTGCAGGCTCATGACCGCGGCGATGCGCAATCAGGGCGTGCGCGCCGAGGCCCTTGATATCGGGCGCGAGGATGCCATCCGCCTGGGCAAACGCTATGTGCACAACGACATCTGCTTCCCCGCGCAAATCGTGATCGGCGAGGCGCTCGCGGCACTCGAGAGCGGTAAGTACGACCCGCACGACGTCGCCGTGGTGACTGGCAAGTATATCGGCGACTGCCGCCTGACGCACTACATGCCCCTGCTGCGCCGCGCGCTCGACGACGCGGGATACGACTATGTCCCGGTGCTCACCAACGACGACGTCGATGCCCACAATGCGCATCCGGGCTTCAAGCTCGGCCTTGGCCCGAGCATCCAGATCGCCTACGGTCTTCCCATGATCGATGCCCTCGAGGCTATGCTTAGGCGCATCCGTCCCTACGAGCTCGAGAAGGGCGCGGCGGACGCTGCGTTCGACCGCGCGCTCGATGAGGTTATCGAGGGCATGGAGCGCTCCGGGCTGAGAGGCCAGGCGACGGGCTTCAAACGCGCGCTTGCGATCATGGACGCCGTTCCGTACGACCGCTCGAACCCGCATCCGACCGTTCTCATCGTGGGCGAGTACCTGCTCAATTTCCATCTCGGCGCCAACCACGAGATCGAGCGCTACCTCGAGGACAACGGGCTCGAGGTCATCGAGGCGCGCATGACCGACGTGATCCGCAAGACCTATTTCTACAAGCATGCGCAGTCGCGCGAGTTCCACGTCGACCTGTCGCTGCCCGAAAAGGCCTGGTACGCCACGGCGGACAACCTGTTCGAGCTCGCGCACGACCGTTGCGACCGCCTGGGCGCGGCGAGCCCGCTCTACGAGCCGCCGACGCGCATGCCCGAGCTCGTGCGCGCGAGCGATAAGATCCTGCACCATACGTTCGATGCGGGCGAGGGCGTGCTGATTCCGGCGGAGATTCTCGAGCACGCCAAGCGCGGCTGCCGCAACTTCGTGATCCTGCAGCCGTTCGGGTGTCTGCCCAACCATGTCGTGGGGCGCGGGCTCATCCATGCGCTCAAGGAGCAGTATCCCACGGCGCAGTTCCTGCCGCTCGACTACGATCCCGACGTGAGCTTCGCCAACGTGGAGAACCGTCTTCAGATGCTCATCATGAACGCCAAGGCGCAGAGGTGCGGTGAGGCGCATGGCGAGACCGCGTAAGGACGCCGATGCGCCCGATGCGCGCACCCGTATCATCGAGGCGTTTTGGGAGCTCATCGAGAACAACAGCATCTTCGAGCTGTCGGTTGGCGAGGTGACCCGCGCCGCCCAGTGCAATCGCGGAACGTTTTACTACTATTTTCACGATTTCGATGAACTCGTCGCCATCGCCATAGCCCAGCTGCTGCAGGATAACGAGCTCATCACCGATGCCCTCTGGCATTTTTCGAGCGAGGGCGACCTTTCGGCGTTCGACCGGCGCGACGTCCGCTGCCTGCTGCGGCGCATCGTCATCACCATGAGGGCGGGTGTCGCCGAGCAGGTCGTGCAGGGCATCCATACGATCATCATCGACCGCGTGAGAGAGATCGTCCACCCCGACGGAGAAGAGCTCAAGGCAGATTCGAGCTTTGCGGTGGGCTTTCTGGTCTCGGGCATCATGGGCTTTGTGATGGCGGTCGGCTTTGCCCGGGAGGGCGGCGAGGAGATAGACCTCGAGCAGCCGGGGGACAGCGCGTGCGCGTACCTGAGGGCGGTCGCCATGCAGACGGTGGAAACGGTCGCGCAAGTCGAGGGCGTCGATACATCCGAGCTGCTCGAACGCGTCTCCAAGGAGGCCGATGCCTATCGCGCATCGCGTGCGACGAGTCCCGACGTGGTGAAAGACGCCTAGGGTTTCTCTTGCGGGGCGCCTGTCGCGCATCGCGCGGTGAGTCCCGCGATGCGGTCATAACCTGCATTCATGTGAGCCGGGTTTATAGATATTCCTCCAGCTGTTAACATATACTCCATATGGGTAAAGAGACCAAAGCGCTGCCGCGGGGCGGCGCTTTGCGTTTGAAAAAACTAGCTCGTCTAAGAGGAACTAGCATGTTAGACCGTTTTACCGATCGCGCGCGTAAGGTCATGTCCATGGCCAAGCAAGAGGCGCTCGATCTTCATTCAAATAAGGTGGGCACCGAGCATCTGCTGCTCGCGCTTGCCAAGGAGGACGAGGGCATTGCCGCCGAGGCGCTGCGCTCGCTCGATATCTCCTACGACGACATCATGGACACCCTCAAAGAGGTCCAGACCACGGTTCCCGAGCCCAGTGAGGAGACCGAGGCGGCCAAGCTCGCCTTTACGCCGCTCGTCATTAGCGTGATGGAGCGTTCATTCCGCGTGGCGCGTGAGAACAACCAGACCTACGTGTCGACCGAGCACCTGCTCATCGGTATCGTCGAAGAGGGCAACGGCATGGCCATGGACATCCTCATGCGCCTGGGTGTGTCGTCCGCCTCCATCAAAAAGGCTATCGAGAAACTCACCGCCAAGGACCAGGACAAGAAGCGTCCGCTCGCCGGCGCCGGTGCTGGTCGTCCCGGTGCGGGCCTGCCGTTCTTTAGCGGCTCGGATGCCTCTCAGCAAAAGGGGAGCGGCACCGACACGCTCAAGCAGTTCGCCACCAACCTCACTCAAAAGGCGCGCGACGGCGAGCTCGATCCCGTGATTGGCCGCGAAAAGGAAGTCCAGCGCATGATGGAGATCCTTTCGCGCCGCACCAAGAACAACCCGCTTATCCTGGGCGATCCCGGCGTGGGCAAAACGGCCATCGTCGAGGGCCTGGCGCAGCAGATCGCTGCCGGCAACGTGCCCGAGAACCTCATGAACCAGAACATCTGGACGCTCGACCTGCCGGGCCTCGTTGCGGGCGCCAAGTATCGCGGTGAGTTTGAGGAGCGCCTCAAGAACGTGATCCAGGAGGCCACCGAGGCTGACGACGTCATCCTGTTTATTGACGAGATGCACACCATCATCGGTGCCGGTTCTGCCGAGGGCTCCATCGACGCGAGCTCCATGCTCAAGCCCGTGCTTGCACGCGGTGCCTTCCAGATTATTGGCGCCACCACGGCCGAGGAATTCCGCAAGTACCTCACCAAAGACCCAGCCTTCGAGCGTCGCTTCCAGACTATCGATGTCGAGGAGCCGAGCGTCGAGGACACCGTCAAGATCCTGACCGCGCTTAAGCCGCGCTACGAGGAGCACCACCATGTGCGCTACACGCAGGGCGCTATCGAGGCTGCCGCGAACCTTTCCAACCGCTACATCCAGGATCGCTTCCTGCCCGATAAGGCCATCGACCTCATCGACGAGGCCGGTGCCCGCGCTCGCATCGCCGCGAATCGTGCGCCCGAGCCGGTGCGCGAGGCCGAGCATCGCATAGAGGAGCTCAAGGCCGCCGCGCAGGAGGCCACCGAGAGCGACGACATGAACAAGGCCGCCGAGATCACCGAGCAGCAGAAGGCCGCCGAGATTGAGCTCGCCGAGGCCAAGGCCGCCTGGACCGCCGAGCTCGACGCCAGCCCGCTCACCATCGACGTGAGTCAGATTGCCGACATCGTGTCCGTGACCTCTGGCGTGCCGGTTTCCTCGCTCACCGAGAGCGAGAGCCGTCGCCTGCTGCAGACCGAAAGCGTGCTCAAGACCCGCATTATCGGCCAGGACGAGGCCGTCGAGGCCGTCGCCAAGGCCGTGCGCCGCAGCCGCTCGCCGCTCAAGGACCCGCGTCGTCCCGGTGGTAGCTTTATCTTCCTTGGTCCCACCGGCACAGGCAAGACCGAGCTCGCCAAGACGCTCGCCGAGTACCTCTTTGGCAGTAAGGACGCGCTCATCAGCTTCGACATGTCGGAGTTCGGCAGCGAGTTCGAGGTCTCCAAGCTTATCGGTAGCCCTCCGGGTTACGTGGGCCACGACGAGGGCGGTCAGCTTACCAAGGTCGTTCGTCGTCACCCGTACTCGGTCGTGCTGTTCGACGAGATCGAGAAGGCGCACCCCGACATCTTCAACATTTTGTTGCAGGTGCTGGAGGAGGGTCGCCTGACTGATAGCCAGGGCAAGACGGTCGACTTCCGCAATACCGTGATCATCATGACGTCCAACGTGGGCGCCCGCGAGATCGCGCAGGATGCGAGCGTTGGCTTTGGCACCACCGGCGAGCAGGGCCTCACCTCGAGTGAGATCAAGGGCCGTGCGATGGGCGAGCTCAAGCGCCTGTTCCGCCCCGAGCTGCTCAACCGTATCGACGACATTGTGGTGTTCCAGAAGCTCTCGGGCGAGAACCTGACCAAGATCGCGCACCTGCTGGTGGACGACCTGCGTCAGCGCCTGATTGCCAACGGCATGAACATCAAGCTCACCGATGCGGCCTATGACAAGATCGTGGCCGAGGGCACCGACCTCACCAACGGTGCGCGTCCGCTGCGCCGCGCCATTCAAAAGCTCATCGAGGACCCGCTGTCCGAGGAGCTTCTGGCCGGCGAGTGGGGCGAGGGCGATACCGTCCTGTGCGACGTGGCCGATGGCAAGTTTGTCTTTAGCCACGGCACGGGCGAGATCCCGGCACCGCGTCCGGCGGGCACACTCGGTGGCGATACCGTCCCGGCGGCACCGCACACCGGCAACGCCTCGCCCGTGAGCGGCGGCGTGACCTCGGGCCCCGGCGGCATGATGCAAGCCGGTTCCGGCGCGCTGTAGGGCGTGGCGACAATTTGATACGCGCAATCGAGGCGCTCCGGAAAGGGCGCCTCGATTTGTAGAGCTGCGGAAGTTGTGACCGTTGCGCTATACGGTCCACCGTTAGCCGATGATGCGAGGGCGCTCGGCGTTTTCGACTGGTTTATGCACGCAAAGTCTGGGAATATACAAGTCGCATGTCTTACTGTCTAACCAGTTGCGCCAAGGAGGCACCATGGACTACAAGATTACCGGCTACGAGCCCGCCCAGCTGTTCCATTTCTTTGAGGAGGTCAGCGCGATCCCCCGTGGGTCTGGCAACGAGAAGGGCATCAGCGATTTCCTGGTCGCGTTTGCCAAGGAGCGCGGTCTCGATGTGTATCAGGACGAGGTCTACAACGTCATCATTCGCAAGCCCGCATCTGCCGGCGCCGAGAATGCCCCGACCGTGATGCTGCAGGGCCACATCGACATGGTGTGCGACAAGCTGGGCTCCGTTGAGCACGACTTTACGACTGATGGTATCGACCTGGTCGTCAAGGACGGCGTCCTCACCGCTAACGGTACCACTCTGGGCGCCGACAACGGTATTGCCGTCGCTCTGATGCTCACTGTTCTCGATGACGATTCGATCGTTCACCCCGCCCTCGAGTGCGTATTCACCACCGACGAGGAGACTGGCCTGGTTGGCGCCGAGACGCTCGACAAGTCCCAGATTAGCGCCCGCACCATGATTAACCTTGACTCCGAGGAAGAGGGCGTTGCCACCGTCAGTTGCGCCGGCGGCGTCGTCGTTACCTACACCTGCCCGATCGTGCGCGAGCATAAGACCGGTAGCACCCTCACGCTCGACATCTCCGGCCTGCTGGGTGGTCACTCCGGCAGCGATATCCACCTGGAGCGCGGCAACGGCAACCTCATCATGGCCCGCATCATCGACCGCCTGATGGTTGCCGGCGAGCCCGCCATCGTTAGCTTTAACGGCGGCACCAAGGACAACGCCATCAACCGTGAGTGCAAGGCCGAGCTGGTCTACGCTGATCACGCTGCCGCCGAGGCCGCGGCCCAGATCGCAAAGGGCATCATCGCCGACGTCACTGCCGAGCTCGAGGTCTTCGACCCCGGCTTTACCTGCACCGTCGAGATTGCCGATAACGCTGAGGTCGAGGCTATGGACCAGAAGTCCGCGCTTGCCCTCATCCGCGCCCTGCGTCTTGCCCCTAACGGCGTGATTCGCCGCAACGTCGCCACCGACGGCTCCGTCGAGGTTTCCTCCAACATCGGTGTGGTTGCCACCTCTGACGACCAGGTCAAGATTATGCTGTCCCCGCGCTCCTCGATCACCTCGCTGCAGAACGAGTTCAAGGACCGCCTGCAGACGCTCGCCGATGTCCTGGGCTTCGACGCCAAGTTTGAGTTCGAGTATCCCGGCTGGAGCTATGCCGAGCATTCGCCGGTCCGCGACGTCTTTGTCGAGAGCTATCGCGAGCTCTTTGGCTCCGAGCTGCGCATCGAGTCCATTCACGCCGGCCTTGAGTGCGGCCTGTTTGCCGAGGCCCTGCACGGCCTGGACGCCATCGCCGTGGGCCCGACGCTCTCCGATGTCCACACCCCGGACGAGAGCATGGAGCTTGCTTCTGCCGAGCGCTTCTACGAGCTGCTCATCGACGTCCTCAAGCGCCTCGCTGCGTAAAGGTTGCGCTAGCAGCAGTCCGAGCCACGTGCTAGCGGATTGCAAATGACATTACGAGAGGGGACATCCGAGCTTTTGCGACGGGTGTCCCCTCTCTTTTGTTTGATAATTGCGAAATTAAGGCCACCTAGTCCATTTCTGCCTTGATGAGGTCGAGGGTGCGCTGGCAGTTTTCGCGGACGGGGCCGAGCATATGCTCGCGTAGGTCCGCCATGCCGGGCAGGTCGGCGTATTCGTCCATGACCTCTTCCATGCAAATGGGTACCTCGTAGGCGAGGTCCATCATGGTCGCGAAGCAAAACTTCTCGGATAGCCCGGCATCGGTGAGTGCCGCCTCCAGCGCGGGGTCGCCCATACCGTGGTATCGGCGGATAGCGCCTGGACCGATGCGTCCCACACGGTTTTCGCCGCCAACGCTCATGGCGAGGCGCGCTTTTCGCCGCATACGTTCGTATGCCAGCCCAGATGCAACGTCATACATACGGGCCATCATAGCTGTGCCGTCGTTTCCAAGGAGCAGGGAATAGTTTTTCGCGTGCGCATCCGGTGCGCCGATAATGGCGTTGAAGAACAGTATCTGCGTAAACAGATACAGGTTAAGTTGATGGTGGCTCGTATTTACGAGGAGCTCTTGAATGTCGCGTGTGGTCGGGCCGCCGTCTGCCGTGTACTTTTGGGCGGGCATCACCCCAAGTGCCTGACAGAGGTCTTCTTGATGTAGACGCCTGATTGTCCCGTCTTTGACTTTCATGCGGTCATAGCGCTCAACAATGAGGGCGGGTTCGTCCTCAAACATACGATATTCGACGTTTGCCGTTGCGATACCGGCGCGCTGGGCGCTTTTCATGCAGACAAACTCATTGAGAGCCTCGAGTTTAAATCCGATAACGCCATTTTTGAAAATATGCGTCGTGGGCGAGGAGCCCATGCATTCGCACCAGCGGCCGTTTATGAACGCGAGCGCGAACTTGCCCTGGTTGCCTCCAAGTGACCAACTTTCATCTAGACCCATCCACGATGCATCGCGGTCATCTCTGATCGACTTGAGACGAAGAGCAATTTCGTGGTTGTCTATAGGGCGGTATTCGCCAGCGCGATGCAGGACGGCGTCGGTATCTTCTTCGGCACAAAACTGCACGCCGCCCGGACAGTCGAGTCCGATATGGCTGAGCAACGCAACGGGATTGTTGGGCCTAACGTCGAATTCGGCGGCAATCGCTTTTCGTTGGTCCTCGCTGTCGGGTAGAAGGCCAAACAGGTACGGATTCATGACCTGTTGTCCGTATGTGCGATTCGATACGGGTATGTTGGTCGATAGGGCTGGCCCGTCATAGTCATGATCGTAGGTAAAGCTGATAAGACCGTTCTCATCTTGCGTGAGCGTTCCAGCAGGCACGCCGCAAATAATGGTCCGAAGTGATGTTCTGGCCATTGGCTATTTCCCTTCGGGCATGGTTTGGCTAGATGCGTTTGTGGCAGTCGAGACTCCGAGATTGGACATGGCGAAATCGGCGAAGACCTCGTCGTAGAGTGCGGATGTAAAGGGGGCATCTGCAAGAGCCGGAATGGTTGTGCTGCGACGGTTGCGATGATGAAGACGTTGGGCGTGATGGCGTCTGGAGGTGCTGCAAGGTTGATCAGCATGCGGGGCGTCGACTGGTTGCTCATTTTTCGTTTCGCCTATATCCCCTTGAGCGGCGAGCGCCAGTCCAAGAGCACCGAAAACTGCCAGCAGCTTGTCGAGCCGAATGCCCGTGGCATCTCCCAGCTCGAGCGATGCGAGCAGGCGTTCCGAAACACCGGCTTTTTTAGCGAGGGCAGCACGGGTGATCCCCTGCGCCTCGCGCGCCTGACGCACGTAGATGCCGGCTTGGCGCGGCGTGGTGATGGGAAGGGTATCCATGGCAATCTCCTAACGTGCAGACTTTTGCATCCTAGTATGACATGCAAAAGTCTGCATGAAAAGGCTCATGCAAAACTCTGCATGAGACCTCATACGGACGTTTAGTTTTGAAGGGTGTTTTACAGCACCAAAAAACCCAAGTGTTCCAGCAGGATCTTGAGGCCGATAAGGATGAGCACGACGCCACCCACGATGGTGGCGGGTTTTTCGTAGCGCGCGCCAAAGGTGTGGCCGATCGCTACGCCGGCGACGGAGAAGATAAACGTTGTGACGCCGATAAGCGATACAGCGGGCACGATGTCAACCGAGAGCGCGGCAAACGAGATGCCCACGGCCAGGGCGTCGATTGAGGTGGCGATGGCGAGGATCAGGTACTCGCCCAGTTCAATCTTCTCGGCATCCTTGCCGTCGCCTTCATCCTCGTCCTCGGTAAAGGCCTCCCACAGCATTTTGCCGCCGATGAAGGCGAGCAGGATAAAGGCGATCCAGTGGTCGATGGGGCCGATGATGCTCATGAATTGACTGCCAAGCGCCCATCCGATCACGGGCATGCCTGCCTGGAAGCCGCCAAAGAACAGGCCGAGCACTACGGCGACCTTAAGGTTGATCTTCTTCATGCCAAGGCCCTTGCAGATGGATACGGCAAAGGCGTCCATCGAAAGGCCAACGGCGAGCAACACGAGCTCTGCGAGTCCCATAGTCTGGCTCCCTCTCTGCGGGCGGGCCCGCGTGTACCTCTTGGGGGAGTAACAAAAAAGACTCGTGGCGTACGCGTTGCGCGCACAGCCACGAGTCTCGTTCATTAAGGCAAGCCAGGCCGCATCGGCCAGTGTGTTGACTTGCCGCGCCACCGGAGGCGAACCCGATCACGCGACTACTCCCTCATTTATGCGAATCCCGATGCTACCACATAAGCAGCTCATTTGGATTGGGGCTCTCAGCTGTGTTCGCTCATTCTGTAAGCATCGGATTTTGCGGGCGTCACAGGGGCAAACCGTGAGAAACTTATTGACGTTTATGGAGCGTATACGATGGGAGCGATGCCTTGGATAAGAACGAGCTGCAAAAGCGTATGGAACAGGCCATCCGCCTGACTGCCCCCGGTCAGCCGATCCGCACCGCCCTCGACATGATCATTGCCGGTCACCTGGGCGCCCTTATCTGCGTCGGCGACACCGAAAACGTGCTCGCCGCCGGTAACGACGGCTTCCCGCTCAACATTTCGTTTACCTCGAACCGCCTGTTCGAGCTCTCCAAGATGGACGGTGCCATCGTTATCGATGGCGACCTCACCCAGATCCTGCGTGCCAACTTCCACCTCAATCCCGATCCCTCGCTCGCCACGAGTGAGACGGGCATGCGTCACCGTACTGCCGCTCGCATGTCGGTGCTCACCGACGCCATCGTGATCTCGGTTTCGGCTCGTCGTGCCGTCGTCAACGTGTACGTTCACGGCAAGAGCTACGAGATCCAGCCCGTCACCACCATCATGAGCTCGGTCAACCAGCTCGTCGCCACGCTCCAGACTACCCGTCAGTCGCTCGATCGCTCCCTGCTGCGCCTGACGGCCCTTGAGCTCGACGACTACGTCACGCTCGCCGACATCACCGGCATCTTCTCGAGTTTCGAGATCATGCAACAGGCAAAGACCGAGCTTAAGGATTGCATCGTCAAGCTGGGTAACCAGGGCAAGCTCGTGCAGATGCAGCTCGAGCAGCTCGCGGGCTCCAGCATGGATACCGAATACGACTTGATGATCCGCGACTACGCAAGCGATTCCTCCGAGGCAAACGCCGAGAAGATTCGCGCCGAGCTGAGCCGCATGACGCCTAAGGACCTGTCCGACCCGCAGCATGTGGCGGCGGTTCTGGGCTATGACGACCTGGACGAGGACTCCGTCATGACGCCGCTGGGCCTGCGCACGCTTTCGCGCGTGTCCGTCGTGCGCGACGGCGTGGCCGAGAAGATCGTCGACGAGTACGGCTCGCTGCAGGAGCTCATGGATGACATCAGCGAGGATCCGGAGCGCCTGGGCGACTTTGGCGTTAACAACCCTGCCATTCTTGCGGACTCCCTGTACCGCATGAAGGGCACCAAACAGGGGAACGCATAATGGCGCCCGTATGCGCCGTGGTCGTTGCCGGTGGCAGCGGCCAGCGCTTTGGTAACCCCGGCGGCAAGCAGCTCGTCAATGTAGCGGGCCGTCCGCTTATGAGCTGGTCCATCCGCGCGTTTGACCGTAGCGATAAGGTCGGCCACATCGTCGTGGTTTGCCCTGCCGAGCGCCGTGCCGAGATGCGCCGCCTGGCCATCGACCCGTTTGACTATGACACGCCCATCAGTTTTGCCGATGCCGGCGATACCCGCCAGGACTCCACCCGTGCCGGCGTGCACGCGGTGCCGGCGGGCTTTGAATGCGTCGCCATTCACGATGGCGCTCGTCCGCTCATTACGACCGAGGCCATCGACCACGCTATCGACGTGCTCGTGAGCGACCGTGCCCTCGACGGTGTCGTGTGCGGTCAGCCCGCGATTGACACGCTCAAGATCGTCGACGGCGACAACATCGTCGAGACGCCGCCGCGCGAGCTGTACTGGGCCGCGCAGACGCCGCAGATCTTTAGTGTCGACGCCATGAAACGCGCCCATGCCGCGGCGATTGCTGAGGGCTTTATCGGCACGGACGATTCGTCGCTGGTCGAGCGCATGGGTGGGCGTGTCCGCTGCGTCCAGAGCCCGCGCGATAACCTTAAGGTGACGGTGCCCGAGGACCTGCGTCCCGTAACCGCGATTCTGCTCGGCCGCATGGCCGAGGGAGAGGACCTTCCCCATGTTCAGTAACCTGCGCATTGGACACGGCTACGATGTTCACCGTCTGGTGGAGGGGCGTCGATGTATTATCGGCGGTGTCGACATTCCCTACGAGCGCGGTCTGCTGGGCCACTCGGATGCCGATGTGCTCGCGCACGCGCTGGCCGACGCCATTCTGGGCGCCTGCCGCGGGGGAGACATCGGCAAGCTGTTCCCCGACACCGATCCTGCCTATGAGGGCGCCGACTCGATGGTGCTGCTTGCCCGTGTGATGGACTATGCGCGCGAGCTGGGCTTTGAGTTTGTCGATGCCGATTGCACCATTGCCTGCCAGCAGCCCAAGATCACCCCGCACCGCGATACCATGCGCGCCAACCTGGCCCATGCCCTGGGCGTTGACGTCGAAAACGTGGGCGTCGCCGCCACTACGACCGAAAAACTCGGCTGGGAAGGCCAAGGCGAGGGAATTGGCGCCTGGGCCGTCTGCCTGCTACAGAAAACCGTTAAGGAGTAACGAATGCGTATCTACAACAGCGCTACCCATAAAAAGGAAGAGTTCCAGCCCATCGAGCCCGGTAAGGTCCGCATGTATGTGTGCGGCCCCACGGTCTACGACAACATCCACATCGGCAACGCCCGCACGTTCATCAGCTTTGACGTGATTCGCCGCTGGCTCATCGCGAGCGGCTACGAGGTCACGTTCGCTCAGAACCTCACCGATGTCGATGACAAGATCATCAAGCGCGCCAACGAGCAAGGCCGTACGGCTGCCGAGGTTGCGACGGAGTTCTCCGACAAGTTCATCGGCGTCATGCGCGCTGCCAACGTGCTCGATCCCGATGTGCGTCCCCGCGCCACCAAAGAGATCGGTCCCATGATCGCCATGATCAAGACGCTTATCGAGCAGGGCCACGCTTACGCAGCCGATAACGGCGATGTGTACTTTGCCGTGCGCAGCGATCCCAACTACGGCCAGGTCTCGGGCCGCAACATCGACGACCTCATGGTGGGTGCGCGCATCGAGGAGAACGAGGACAAGAACGACCCGCTCGACTTTGCCCTGTGGAAGGCCGCCAAGCCCGGCGAGCCCAGCTGGCCGAGCCCCTGGGGCGAGGGCCGTCCTGGTTGGCACACCGAGTGCGCCGCCATGGTGCACCGCTATCTGGGCACTCCGATCGACATTCACGGCGGCGGCTCCGACTTGGCCTTCCCGCATCACGAGAACGAGTGCGCCCAGGCCACCTGCGCCTGGCACCAGGGTTTCTCCAACACCTGGATGCACACGGGCATGCTGCTGGTAGACGGCGAGAAGATGTCCAAGTCGCTCGGTAACTTCTTTACGCTGGCCGAGGTGCTCGAGCAGCACTCTGCCGCGGCTCTGCGCTTGCTGATGCTGCAGACGAGCTATCGCTCGCCGCTCGACTTCTCCTGGGAGCGCCTGGAGGGTGCCGAGAATTCGCTCACACGTATCGCCGGTACGGTCGAGAACCTGCGTTGGGCTGCGAACCACGCGACGGCCAACGCCGATGAGGCTGCCGCCGAGGCGTTTGCCGCCAAGGCCGCCGAGACTCGTGCCGCCTTTAAGGAGTGCATGGACGACGACTTTAACACCGCCGGTGCCATGGGCGTCGTCTTTGGCTTTGTCACCGAGTGCAACCAGTATCTGGAGCAGGCGGGCGATGCTGCCGACAAGGCCGCCGCGCTTGCTGCCGCCGATACGCTGGCCGAGCTGCTCGATACGTTTGGCGTTGAACTTCCCGAGCCCAAGGTCGAGCTGCCGCTGGGTCTGCTCGGCGTTGCCGCCGGCCTGGTTGCCTACACGGGCGACGACGTGGACGAGGCCGCTGCCAAGATTCTCGAGGCCCGCGCCGAGGCTCGTGCCGCCAAGAACTGGGATCTGGCAGATGCCATCCGCGACCAGCTCAAGGACCTGGGCCTCACCATTGAGGATACCGCCGCCGGCACCCGTATCAAATCCCTCTAATCCCCGCGGGTTTCCCAAGCACCCAACCTTGCCGTTCAAACCGTCGCTCGCGTACTCAAGTACGCGTCGCTCCTCTTTCACGGTAATCTCGGACACTTGGAAAACCCGTACCGACCGCCCGAATTAATATTCATGGGCGGTCGTTTATTTTGTTTCGTTTGATAGTTGTATTTAGGAGGTCGCTTTATGGCTGACAATCGCAAGCGTGCGCCTCGTGGCGGCAAGCAGGCTGCTTCTGGCTCGCGTCCGATTCGCCGCAACGACCGCGCTGCCACTCCCAAGGGCCAGCGCGATCGCACACAGGCCGCACGTCCGCAGCGCGATCGCAACCGCGACAACGTTCAGGTTCCCAAGGGCGAGTTTATCGAAGGCCGCCGTGCCGCCGCCGAGGCGCTGCGTACCGGCTTTCCCGTCAAGTGCGCGCTCATTGCCGAGGGCGGGGAGCGCGATGCCGCCTTGTCGCGCCTGGTCGACGACCTCAACGCCGCGGGCGTCCGCATTAAGTATGTGCCGCGCGCGCAGCTCGATGCGCTGTCGAGCCATGGCGCTCACCAGGGCATTGCGCTCGAGGTTGGCAACTTCCCCTATGCCGATATTGCCGATATTCTCGACCGCGCGGGCGAGGGTCCGGCACTCGTCGTTGTGCTCGACCACGTGACCGACGACGGCAACTTTGGCGCCATCGTGCGCTCCGCCGAGGTTGTGGGCGCGGCCGGTGTCATCATCGCCAATAAGCGTGCCGCTGGCGTAACCGTGGGCAGCTACAAGACGTCAGCCGGCGCCGTCATGCATTTGCCCATCGCGCAGGTTCCCAATATCGCCCGTGCGCTCGATGACCTCAAGGCCGCTGGCTTTTGGGTGGGCGGTGCCTCCGAGCACGCCGAGGGCAGTTGCTGGGACGCCCCCTTCGAGGGTCGCGTGGCACTCGTCATGGGCTCCGAGGGCGACGGCATCTCGCGCCTGGTGCTCGAGAAATGCGACTTTTTGACCAAACTTCCCCAGCGTGGCATGACCGAGAGTCTCAACGTGGCCCAGGCAACGACGGCGTTGTGCTTTGAGTGGCTGCGCCGCAATGCCGGCGAGCTCATGGGGGAGGAGTAGCGCATGTCCAAGAAGAACCGCGCCAAGTCCAAGGCCAAGCGCTTTGGCGAAGGCTCGGCCAAGCCGATTGTTTCGGCCGCGACCTATGGCGTGGGCGGCAATGCGTTTGCACAGGCCATTGCCGACCCGGTCTCGACGGTGCATTCCAATAAGCCCGAGCTGCTGGTGGTCGACGGCTACAACGTGATCCACTGCACGCCGCGCTACGAAAAGCTCGTCTACGACCATTCCGACGATCCGTATTCCAGCGACGTCCACGATATGGCGCGCACCGCACTCATCAACGATGTTGCGGCGTTTGCCCAGGGCCGCTACGAGGCCGTGATCGTGTTCGACGGCGCGGGCAATATCTCCAGCGAGCGCCCCAACCTGCCGGCCCGCGGCGTGCGCATCGAGTTTTCGCCGACGGGCGTCTCTGCCGATACCGTGGTGCAGAAGCTCTGCATCGAGGCACGCGAGGAGGGCCGCGCGTGCTCCGTGGTATCGAGTGACGGCACAATCCAGGCCGTCGTCATGGGCAAGGGTGTCACGCGTATTTCGAGCCGCATGCTGGTGGACGAGATCAAACAGATTGACAACGACGTTCACGAGGCAGAGGAAGCTCCGCAGATCAAGATGACTCTGGGCAGTCGCTTGAGCCCCGATGCCCTGGCAAAGCTCAAGGCCCTGCGCGGGAGGTAGGGGAGTTGGCGGGGCGATGCTGTCTCGCTAACTCCATTCAGCGATGTCGATCATTCTTTCGAGGCGCCATGTTAGCGCCTCTTTTAGATAAGGCAGTCTCGCTGTAAGAGCGTCGTTTTTGGATAGGATTTCGATTGCCTCGTCAACGAAGCCTTCGAGTTTGTCGCTGTCAAACCAGTCCATGTCCTCGACGAGCAACATCTGTTTGGTGGGGCTTGAATGAAATTGTGCGCTGGTAAAACTGTGCTCTCCTGCCCTAAGCTCATCTAGAGATATGTTGCACCAGAGCGATGAGCCCGAATCGAAGATGGGGGCAGGTCTGCAGGCTAGCGTGTTTACATTTCGCACAAGGCCAAAGTTACGCCAATGGCGGTCATAGTTGGCGATGATGCCGTCGCACACGATCATGCGGTCAAGGGCGTCCTTGACGCCTGTCACCCCGAGCTCCTCGCAGTTTGCTACGTATCGCTCGTAGTCGGTTAGTCGTTCACCTGCGTTCGCGTACTGGTTTACATAGAACGCAGGGACATACTCTTCTTCATCAGTTAAGAAGACATCGCATATGCTCAGGGCAGAAGTGCCCGTGCCCTCGAGCGAGTAAGGCACATAATCGCAGGCGTTTAGGATGCGACGGTGGAGTGCGGTCGCCACCAGCTCGTTATAAGGTTCCTGGTTCAGGTGCGCTCCTGCCTTATGCAGAATTCGACGCCCGCCCTCGCATGTCCAGTACTTTTGAAGATTGCCGTCCGAGGTGTTGTCGGGCTTTGCGTCAGCTGCCTTGCCCTCTGGGGCGAAGGACGCGATGGACAGAGAGACGTCGTCAAAAGCATTATTGAAGAAGTTAATATCTTCCCACGCGAGACCGGAGCCTTGGGGTCTAATCCAATACTGGTCGGATAAGGAGAGGCCAAGATTTCGCTGTACGAGTTCATCGGGAACATCGACTGCGGCTTCTGCAAGCAGGGAGGCTAGCCCAATGCGTGCGAGCGGGATACCGCGGCCGCGCCACCAGATGCGGAAGGAGTCGAGCGATATGGGGCTATTTGGGCCAAATACTCCAATAGGGGCGTGGGCACGATCGACGTCGGCGCCGATGTGGGTAAAGTCTTTTCGCGATGTGCTGTAGACCAGCTGAGCGACTTCGTACGTGCGGTTCATGAGGGTGAACGCGATCTCGCTCTTACCGTGGCCGCGGCGGGGACGTCCCCCCGTTTTGGTCACGGAGCGGAGTCGCGTGTCGACGCTGTCTTTGTCGATGAGCCATACACCAGAAGCCTTGCGGGCCTCAAGTGCTCCGTTTTTTATGAGCTCCTGCACCCTGCGCGGGGTGATGCCGAGCAGTTCGGCGGCTTTCTTGGTAGTAAGCATCGAGAAACCCTTCGCCAGAACGAATAGTTTTATATAGCCAATTGTAATTAAAACTATTCGTTCTGGCGAATGGTTTTAAGATCGAGGCGCACTGATAGAAATGAACGGGCCTGGTACGTGTTGTTGCTGGATTTTGCATATTTGTATAACGCCGTGCGGCCTGTTGCGCCCCGTCCGCAATTCCTTTATTCTTAACAGGCTTCGCGCAAGAGCGCCAAGTGTGCCAGTGTGGCGCAACGGTAGCGCAACTGATTTGTAATCAGTGGGTTGCAGGTTCGATTCCGGTCACTGGCTCCATGAGAGTTTCGGGCTCTGTTCCCTTGTGGGACAGGGCCCGTTTCTATTTAGGTGGTGCGCCATCGGGTTAGCGCCCATTCCGTTTTTGGTTTGTCTCGTCCTCCAGTTTGTCTAAATCTGTAACACCAAGACCGATATTTGGCATCTAACTGTTACAGATTGAGATAAAACTTAGGGTGTTTCAGGAATATCTTGATCTGTAACATGTAGAAGCGGAATAGGCCTCTTGCTGTTACAGATCGAGACAAGGGCGGGTGCGGACCTGGACGTCCTGCTCGAGCGTGGATTTCTGGACACGCGAGAGAAGAAAATCTGCCGGCCGGAGAACGAGCGTGGATAATTAACTTGGATAGGGAGCTAAGGTAAACACCGATTGTCTATCGAAGGCTTCAGAAACAACGACCCCGATTTCATTGTGGAATCGGGGTCGTTTGTGCCTCAGGAATCCGAATGGATTAATCGAGCCCCTAAGGGACTTCTTGGGTTCTTGCTAACGGTCTGCCGAGGATGTCCCCAATGCAAACAGCGGGCATTTACTCAATATAGTTGGGATTCTTCTTGATAATCACGCGTGCAGCGATGAACGAGACGACGATGGCGATGACGGCGACAACGCACGCCAGTACGAAGTTGCCCATGGATCCATCGGGAGCGATAAAGATCAGCGCAGAAAGAAGACCGGGGCATGCTCCCGCAACATACTCCTTCAGGACGAAGATACCTGCAGGGAGTCCCGCGCAGAGGGCGCCGATTGCCGTGCCGACAAGCAGGCGGGGACGCTCGATGAGGCAGCCGTAAAATGCGGGCTCAGTTACGCCGCAAAGTGCGGTGACGGCAACCGTGGTGACCATACCTCTCTTCTCCTTGTTGCCTTTCATTGCAGTTGCCAAGGCGAGACTCGTGCCGCCAATGCAGAGGTTTGAGATGAAGCCAAAGATGATGGGCGCCCAGCCGAGCTGCGCCAAGCTCGTAACTTCGATCGCGATGTAGGCCTTATCAAGACCGAGCATGACAAAATAGGGGTTAAGGGCTGCAAGGATTGGAGTAGCGATAAATGCCACGTTATCCATGAGCCACGTGGCGGCATCACTCAGCGCGTAGCCCATCATGCTGCCGGCGGGGCCGAGGATAATCAGCTCAACAGGCACGACGATGAACATGGTGAGCAGCGGCTTCAAGAACAGTTTGGTAATGTCGGGGATGATTTTCTGAAGACCGCGATCAACAAAGTACATGAACACAACGCCCAGTACGATTGGCACCACCGTGCTCGAGTAGTCATTCGTCGGGATGGGGATGCCAAGAAAGTCGAGACCCTCAGCACCGCTAATAGACGAGCTAATCATGATTGCGCCCAGCAGTGCGCCCATGATAGGCTGCATCTTCATGACGGCGGCGAGCTGATAGCCGAGGTAAACGGGCAGGAAGCTAAATGAGGCGCTGAAGATCGCCAGCAGAACCTGGGCGGTTCCGCTATCGGTGCTCAATCCACAATAATTGACCAGGAGATTCTTGATCGAAAGAATGAGTCCGCCAACGATGAGCGCCGGGACGATGGGCATGAATACCTGTGCGGAGACATTTCCGAATTTCTCAACTAGGCTCATGGCAGTGTTGCCGCTTTTGATACCCTCTGCAAGATCCTTGGCGGTTTGGGCATCGTCGGCAACCGCGCCTCCGCCGACTTCGATTCCCGCGAAGTCGAGGAAGTCGTTGTAAGCCTCGGTGACGTTGGGGCCGATGATCACCTGAAGCTGGCCACCGCTGACTACTGCCCCGAGCGCCTGGTCGGCCGATTTGGCGAGCTGGAGATCGATGATCGAGGTGTCTCGTGCGTCGATGCGAAGGCGCGTCGCACAATGAGTTACCGATGTAATGTTCTCTTTGCCGCCAACAGCCTTTAGGACTGTTTCGGACATTGCCTGATATTTCATCTCTTTCTCCTAACCTTCCTGCTCCTGATACTTCGAGATAAGGTCTCGGTACCAATACCAGCTCTTTTTGGGGGTGCGCTCCAGATTGTTCTCGAAGTCGATATGGACAAGTCCGTATCGTTTTTCGTAGCCGTTGATCCAGCTATACAGATCCATCGTCGACCAAAGGTAGTAGCCCTCAACGCGTGCGCCGTCGCGCTTAGCCCTCATCATGTGCTCGATGAACTGGCCCAGAAGCTCGATGCGGTCATCATCGTGGATCATTCCGTCTGCGTCTGGTTGCTCATAGGCGCCATGTCCGTTTTCCGTAATAAAGATGCGGGGCGCGTCATAGCGCTCATGGACATCCATGATGGTTGAATACATGCAACTTGGGAGTATTTCGCGGCCCCATTTATTGCGGGGAACATTGCTGTCGCGGGCGCTTTCAAACAAGGGTGCAATGCATTTTCCTTCGACCTTTTTGCTCGAACCGCCCTTATTGTTCGCCGAAACGGCAAGCTCTCCACCGTGCCAGTCGGTTACATACTCTCGGCAATACACGTTGAGTCCAATAAAATCGACTTTACCGTCTCTGAATTCTTCTACGTCATTTGGGGATCGATAGAGCGAGACGCCAAGTTTTTCAAGGATTTCGTCCATTTCTGGCGGCAGTTGACCCTGAAGTGCTGGTGCCAGAATCATGCGATTGGCGAAAAAGTCTGCGTATCGAAATACGTCATCGGGGTGCTCGGTTGCCGGGTCGAGTTCGACAACGCCGCCATCGTGGACGGCGCCGATGATGCCGTCGTAGCCCATTTGACGATATGCTCGGACTGCGAGTGCGCTTGCGCGCATCAGGTTGTACTGAAACTGCATGTACGACTGAACGTCGAGCGATCGATTGGGGGGATAGTTGCCCAACATGTTTACGCAGTAGCTGTAGAAATGCGGCTCGTTAACGGTAGCCCAGATTTTGACGCGGTCTCCAAAGCGCTCAAAGCAAATCTTGGCGTATTTGCAGAACCACTCTGCCATGTCGTTGTTCAGCCATCCGCCTTTGCAAGCAAGCGTGAATGGCAGATCGTAATGGAACAGCGTAACGTTGGGCTCTATGCCATTTTCGAGGCAGCAATCAATGACCCGATTATAAAAATCGATACCCTTTTCATTCACTTCGCCGATACCCGTGGGGATGATTCGACTCCATGAAAGAGAGAAGCGATAGGTGTTTTGTCCGCCTTCTTTCATCATGCGGATATCTTCTTCATAGCGATGGTAGAAGTCGCAAGATACATCACCGTCAACATGGTTGATGTTCTTATTGCTTGTGTGGTTAAAGAAATCCCACTCGCCGAGGCCTTTGCCGTCTTCGTTCCAGGCACCCTCGCACTGATAAGACGCCGTGGCGGAACCCCAGAGAAACGGCATGTTGTTCACGTTGCCCATGAATCCCCTTTCCATCATTCAACACGGTGGATACGTGTGACGGAATTACGATTAAGATGACGTCAACTGATTTGAATCATAGGAGAACGACCAAAGCTGTTTGATTCAATAAATGAACCATAATATCGAGGAGAGCGGAAAGAGAGATCGCGTGAATATCAATGACTTCGATGTGCTCAATCGCATTAGCTCCATCATCAACAGCGAGTTTGGGTCAAACGATGCCGCCATCGCTCGATATCTCATCGCTCACATTAGGCGTTCGAGCGAAATCAATGTTGCCGCAATAACCCGCGATGCATTCGTGACCCGTTCCGCTGTTCGTCGTTTCTGCAATCGATTGGGCTACCAGTCTCTTAGCGATTTGAAAGAATCATTTACTCAATCAGTCTTTCCAAGCGACTTAAGCCATCGAGAGGAGGAATTTGGCTACGAGGAGTACAGGGCAGAGCTCGACGTTCGCATGATCGAGATGTTCGCTGAGGTTGAAAGCGGCGTGTCCGATATCGCTATTAAGCACCTTGCCGACGAAATTGATGGCCATAAAAACGTTGAAATCTGGTGCACCAATAATGTGAGCGCCAATCTCGTACGATTTCAGCAGGAAATGTTTTATGCGGGCAAGATAGTTCGCATAGTTGCTGGGGCTAACGTCGCGGAATTGAAAAACATGGGAGACGCTTCGCAGTCATTGATAATTCTCGTATCGGTCTCCGGGCTATTTGCGTCACAGGCGCGAGAGTATCTTGATTGCCGTTCGGGCAGGAAGATTCTAATTACTGCGTTTAGCAACGATGACAAATCGAGGTCTTTTGACCGTGTATATCGTCTTGGCAATGCGGGAAACGGAATTGACCGACTCGGCGTTTATTCGAAATACGCCATGACCTATTTCTTCGACTTGCTATCGTCGTGTTACTTGAGCCGCTACCCCTGCACCAAGGGGGAGCCGCTCTATGGGTCTACTTTGGTCTGGCCCGAGTAGTAGCGGCTCTATAGTTCTCCCGTCTGGAGAATGAGAGTGGATAATCTCCAACTTTGGGCTTAGAGCCGCGCTAAAAGCGGGAGATTATCCACGCTTGAACGTGCCGTGGAAGCACGATCGCGACCTATGTAATAGTGCAAGGTAATAGTGTAAGAGGGTCGTTATCAAAGGTCGGTGCAGCAGATGTACTCCACTATGCCAAAGTGTTCCCTCGGGAAATGTCACCGCTACATGCAAATCCACCGTCCTCTATATCCAAACTCAGCAAAACAGCAGGTCAAAGGTATATAGATACGCCCGGCACCGTGTATCTAGAGGTTTTCGTTGACAGCCCCCAAGGTTGCATCGTATTATCTTTTTCGTTCGCGGGGGCGGCGGTCCAAAAGACCAAAGAACCTGCGGATACTTGAACGATTGGGAGTTTGCCCGAGTGGTTAATGGGGACGGGCTGTAAACCCGTTGGCTCTGCCTACATAGGTTCGAATCCTATAGCTCCCACCCGTCAAGTGCCTGTATAGCTCAGTCGGTAGAGCACTTCGTTGGTAACGAAGAGGTCACCAGTTCAAGTCTGGTTGCAGGCTCCATCCGGCGGTGTAGCTCAGTTGGTTAGAGCACACGGTTCATACCCGTGGCGTCACTGGTTCGAATCCAGTCACCGCTACCATAGGTAACACGGTGGCTTCTCAATAGTATGTTGAGAGGCCACTATGGTATAAAGGCAAAGTCCCGTCCGGGGACGACCTGTTAAGAGGAGGGCTTTATGGCCAAAGAGAAGTTTGAGCGCACTAAGCCGCATGTTAACATCGGCACCATTGGTCACGTCGACCACGGCAAGACCACGCTGACCGCCGCCATCACCAAGGTTCTCTCCGAGACCGAGGGCTGCAAGGCTGACTTCACTGCGTTCGAGAACATCGACAAGGCTCCCGAGGAGCGCGAGCGCGGCATCACGATTTCCGTCTCCCACGTTGAGTACGAGACTGCTGCCCGTCACTACGCTCACGTTGACTGCCCGGGCCACGCTGACTACGTCAAGAACATGATTTCCGGTGCTGCTCAGATGGACGGCGCTATCCTGGTCATCGCTGCTACCGACGGCCCCATGGCTCAGACCCGCGAGCACATCCTGCTCGCCCGTCAGGTCGGCGTTCCCTACATCGTCGTCTTCCTGAACAAGTGTGACATGGTCGACGATGACGAGCTCATCGACCTCGTCGAGATGGAGACCCGTGAGCTCCTCTCCGAGTACGATTTCCCCGGCGACGACATCCCCGTCATCCGTGGTTCTGCTCTGGGCGCTCTCGAGGGTGACGCCAAGTGGATGGACGCCATTCGCGAGCTCATGAAGGCCGTTGACGAGTACATCCCGACGCCTGCTCGTAACAACGACCTCCCGTTCCTGATGGCCGTTGAGGACGTTATGACCATCTCCGGTCGTGGTACCGTTGCTACCGGCCGTGTCGAGCGCGGTGAGCTCAAGCTCAACGAGCCCGTCGAGATCGTCGGCATCAAGGATACCCAGAACACTGTCGTTACCGGTATCGAGATGTTCCGTAAGTCCATGGACTTCTGCGAGGCTGGCGACAACGTCGGTCTGCTGCTCCGCGGCATCAAGCGCGAGGACATCGAGCGCGGCCAGGTTCTCTGCAAGCCCGGTTCGGTTACCCCGCACACCAAGTTCACCGGCGAGATCTACGTTCTGACCAAGGAGGAGGGCGGCCGTCACACCCCGTTCTTCGATGGTTATCGTCCTCAGTTCTACTTCCGTACCACCGACGTTACCGGTACGGTCAAGCTCCCCGAGGGCACCGAGATGGCTATGCCTGGTGACCACATCACCATCGAGGGCGACCTCATCCACCCGATCGCCATGGAGGAGGGCCTGCGCTTCGCTATCCGCGAGGGTGGCCACACCGTCGGTTCGGGCATCGTCTCCACGATCATTGAGTAAATTAGCTCTCTGATATAGCTGACTTAGAGAACCCGGCACTTATATGGGTGCCGGGTTCTTTTCTACGCGGGACTTATTCCCCGCCGATTACGCTTCGCTCGCCCTTAAGCCGAGCGTGAGGGATCGATTAGATCTCGCTGGCTTCATTGATGTGTTCCAAATATGAATGGATCCAGCGAGAACCAATTGATTCGAGGTTTTCATTGACAGCACTTACATAGAGCTGATAAAGTACCATCTCGTGCCCGTACGGGGCGGATATGAAAGGTTCAGGATACATGCGTACTCTAGTTACTCTTGCGTGCACTGAGTGCAAGCGCCGCAACTATACGACCACCAAGAACAAGGCGAACATGCCTGATCGTATGGAGATCAAGAAGTATTGCCCCTGGTGCCGTCACCACACGCTGCACAAAGAGACTCGCTAGTCTCTAGTCACATACGCCAGTAGTTCAATTGGTAGAGCATCGGTCTCCAAAACCGAGTGTTGAGGGTTCGAGTCCTTCCTGGCGTGCCAGTCATTATTCCGTAAGCTCCCAATTGGGGGCTTACGGTTTACTCATGTATAAGCGCATTGCGCGGAGGTAACCCAAATGGCCAACAAGAAGAACAAGAAGAAGGCTCAGCAGCCGGCACCTGCCAACAACGCTGCCGCCAACTCCAAGGTTGAGGCCAAGAAGGCCGTTGCCAAGAAGAACGAGAAAGCTGCGAAGTCCAAGAAGAACGAGAAGCCTGGTTTCTTCGCCCGCACCAAGAAGTATTTCGCTTCGGTCAAGTCCGAGATGAAGCGTGTCACGTGGCCCGATAAGAAGGAGCTCGTGAACTACTCGGTCGTCGTTTGCGCTTCTCTGATCGTCGTCGGCGTCGTCATCGCTCTGCTCGATGCTGGCTTTGGCGAGGCTCTTGCTCTGTTCTCTGGATTGAGGGGCTAAACCATGTCTAAGCGTTGGTACGTCGTTCACACTTACTCTGGATACGAGAACCGCGTTAAGTCCGATCTCGAGCATCGCATCGAGACTATGGGCATGCAGGACCGTATCTTTGATATCGAGATTCCTATGGAGCGCGTCACCGAGATTAAAGAGGGTGGCAAGCGTGAGACCAAGGATTCCAAGATCTTCCCGGGTTATGTCCTGGTCCGCATGGAGATGGATGACGATGCATGGACGTGTGTTCGCAACACGCCCGGCGTCACCGGTTTCCTGGGCGGCAACGGCAAGCCCGCTCCGCTTTCCCGCGACGAGTACAATAAGATGACTCGTCGTCCCGGTAAGGGCGATTCGCCCAAGCGCACCTCGGTTGATATTGAGGTCGGCACGTCCGTCCGCGTCACCGATGGCCCGCTTACCGACTTTGATGGCAAGGTCTCCGAGGTTAACACCGAGGCAGGCAAGCTCAAGGTCACGCTGATGATCTTTGGCCGCGAGACGCCGGTCGAGCTCGACTTTAACCAGGTCGCTGTCATCGCTTAAGTTTTCGTCCGTTCGCGCGAGCGTGCTTCTTCTGTGACTGCTCATCTCAGGAGTGCTTCTAACACGTGCGTGCTTACGATATAGCAAGTACTTCACACTCGTGATTCGAAAGGAATGACCATGGCTGAGAAGAAGGTTGCCAACGTCATTAAGCTCCAGATTCCTGCTGGTGCAGCTAACCCCGCTCCTCCCGTCGGCCCCGCCCTGGGCGCTGCTGGCGTGAACATCATGCAGTTCTGCCAGGCCTTTAACGCCGAGACGCAGGACAAGAAGGGCGACATCATCCCCGTTGAGATCTCTGTCTACGAGGACAAGTCCTTCTCCTTCATCACCAAGACCCCGCCGGCGGCTCACCTCATCAAGAAGGAGCTGAACCTCAAGTCTGGTTCCGCTAAGCCCCAGGCCGACAAGGTTGGTCAGCTCTCCCAGGAGCAGCTTACCAAGATCGCCGAGATCAAGATGCCGGACCTCAATGCCAACGACATTGATGCCGCCAAGAAGATCATCGCCGGTACCGCCCGTTCCATGGGCGTCACCATCGCTGAGTAGCGATTTCTTTAGGTAATGACGGGTGCTCCGACCGGGGCGCCCGTTATATGTGTGCAATAGGGCACACGATACGATGTGGGAGGGCTCACGCCCGTTTAACCACAGGAGGTAATGCACATGGCTAAGCATGGTAAGAGCTATAACGCCGCTGCCGAGAAGATCGACCGCGCCACGCTCTACACCCCCCTTCAGGCTGCCAAGCTCATCAAGGAGCTCGACACCGCCAAGTTCGACGAGACCGTCGAGGCCCACTTCCGTCTGGGCATCGATACTCGTAAGGCTGACCAGAACATCCGTGGTTCCATCTCCCTGCCCCACGGCACCGGCAAGACCGTTCGTGTTGCCGTCTTCGCCGAGGGCGAGAAGGCTCGCGAGGCCGAGGCTGCCGGCGCCGACATCATCGGTTCCGACGAGCTCGTCGCCCAGATCCAGAAGGGCGAGATCAACTTCGACGCCGCTATCGCTACGCCGAACATGATGGCCAAGGTTGGCCGCATCGGTAAGATCCTTGGTCCCCGTGGCCTCATGCCGAACCCCAAGCTCGGAACCGTGACCATGGACGTCGCCAAGATGGTCTCCGAGCTCAAGGCCGGCCGCGTTGAGTATCGCGCCGACCGTTACGGCATCTGCCACGTGCCCCTGGGCAAGAAGTCCTTCTCTGAGCAGCAGCTCGTCGAGAACTACGCTGCCCTGTACACCGAGATCCTGCGCGTCAAGCCCTCTTCCGCTAAGGGCAAGTACGTTAAGTCCATCTCCGTGTCTTCCACCATGGGCCCTGGCGTCAAGGTCGATCCCGCTGTCCAGCGTGACTTCCTGGCTGAGTAACTGCTAGTTACTGCCTGAGCAAAGCAAGCATTGCTAAAGAAACCCGGTTCTGCCTCGTGCAGGACCGGGTTTCTTGCTACCTCGGACCAAAACCACCACAAAGGTGCCTGTCCCCTTTGTGGTGGTTACCAGGGTGTTCTGGCGGTAGAGGACTCGATGGCCTCGTGGCGCTTGAGCTCGCGGCGCATAGTTTGCGAATTGAGCCAAGCTGCCTGCCAGCCACGGATGGGGTAGCGCGTCTGGTCGAGCTCAAACTGCGTATAGCCGCAGGCGTTGATGATCGTTGCCCCGCATACGTGCTGACGTTCGCGTTGAAAGTCGCGACCATAGCATTGGTGCACATGCCCGTGCACCATGTAGTCGGCCCCCCAGGACTCAAGCGCCGTGTTAAAGCATTCGAATCCTCGATGTGGCAGATCATCCAGATCGCCCTCGCCGGCGGCGGGCGCGTGAGTGAGCAAGATGTCGCAGCCGCCGACCATCCTCACTTTGCGGGAGAGCTTGCGCATGCGCTTGGTCATCTCGCGCTCGGTGTACATGTTGGCGCCATCTCGGTAGCGCATGGAGCCGCCAAGTCCCGCTATGCGGACGCCGCGATACACGTACACGGTGTCTTCGACGCAGATGCAGCCGCCCGGTGCATGACGTGCATAGCGGTCATCGTGGTTGCCTCGTACGTAGATGAGCGGTTTGTTGATGACGGTGACCAAAAACTCAAGATAGTCCGGGTCCAGGTCTCCAGCGGACAAAATCAGGTCGACACCCTCAAAGCGTTCCTTGCGAAAGCATTCCCAAAGGCATCGTTCTTCGGTATCGGCTACGGCAAGGATTTTCATAGGGTGTGGACTTTCGGCTCATCGTCGAGTTGCGGAATGGTGCCCACCACGTTGTCGGCCAGCCAGTCCATCTCGACGATTTGCGTGCTCGGCAGCGGGGGAAAGCCCTCGATCTGCACCACGCCGTCTTGGCTATGGAGCTCGCCGCCAAAGGGGTTGATGGAACCCTCGACAATGCCGTTGCGGAGCAGCTGCACGAGCTTGCGCGTCTGATAGGGCAGGCCCGGAGCGTAGCGAATGTCGATAACGCCCGAGCTCATGCCGTACCAGTAGTTGACGGCGCGAACCTGGCTGTCGCCGCTGGTCTCGTCCCACGTGCCATGCAGCAAGCTGCGCACGATAAGCTCGTAGTATCGGCCCCAGTTCCATACCGGCATGGCAATGCCGGTAACCTTGCCGTCGACCAGGCGGTGGAGTCCGTAGGCCGTAGGGTCTTCGAGCGACTTTGACATGTCAGCGCCGGTCATGACGCTCACGCCTTCGCGGCACATGGCCTCGGCAAGACCGCCGGCGGGCACATCGCCCCAGGTGGGGATTACCTGCGCGCGAGGGTCGAGCAACGAGGCACCGATGGCAAAGGCGTTGATCTCGCTAAGCGCACCCGACGCAAAGACCGACGCGTGGTAGCCAATGCGATGGTTGTCCGCCATGCTGGCCGCAAGGGCGCCCAGGAGGAACTTGGCCTCGTACATCTTTCCAAAATACGAGCGCACGCTTTGGTGGGGAAGGCCGATAGAGCAGTTGAGGAACCGAACCCGAGGATACTCAACGGCAGCCCTGAGCGTGTATTCCATCAGGCGGTGCGAGGTCGAGAAGATGACGTTTGCTCCATGTTTGACAGCCGTTTCCGCGGCGGCGTAGAACGCGTCCGGATCGTGGCAGTCCTCGAACGCCTCGGTGCGCACGATACCGCCAAAGTGCTCATCGAGATACTGACGCCCTTGGTCGTGCAAGCTGTCCCAGCTCGACGATGCACAGGGGAATTCATGGATAAAGGCGATGCGCAGAGGGTTGGCCGCCGAATAAACGGTCTTGCCCATAAAGAAGTTGAGCACGCCGGAGGTGGACTTGGCGGGCGACTCTTCCTCATCGACGCTCGGTGCTTCGACAAGATCTACCTTGTCCTCGTTATTTTTGCCGGCAATGACCAGCTCGCGCCAGATCTTGCACAGGCGGTTTACGACGATATCCGTCGGTGTATCCAGCAGGCGGTCCTGGTTGTACACATTGAGGTAGACGAGCATGGCGTCGGCGGGCGTAATGTCCAGGTGGTCGCCGCCTGCGCGAAGGTAGGCGCGCTTAAAGAGCAGGAAGGTGTGGCGCAGGTAGTCGACCTTTTTCTGCGGCCATTTTTCGATAAGGTTCTGGCCGAGCATTTTGGCGAGCGTTTCGTAGCTTCCCTCACGCGAGAACTCGATCTCGTATAGGGGGCAGACGCGCCAAAACGCGCAGAACTCGCCGTACAGGCGGCTTTCGACGGAATCCCATTTGCCGGGGTAGAGACGGGTGACCTTGGCCGAAACCGTCGGGGCGTCCAGGAATTTGAGGACGCTGACGCGCTTGTTGCCTTCCTGGACATAGAACCGATGCATGAACTCGGTGACGATGATGGGGTCGCGATAGCCCTCGGTCACCTGGATGTCGTAGAGGTTGGACCACTTGCGGGCGAACTCGGTGTTAAACGGCAGCAGGGGCATAAAGTTACACGAAAAGGCAGACTGACGGCCTTTGGTGACCGTGCCGACGACCATTTCGAGCGGAATGTCCCTCAGGCCGACGCTCTCTCGCTGGCCTGAGGGGAGCTGGGCAACGAGGCCGTCGAGGTCCGTAAGGTACGGGTGCTCGCTTTGGCTGATGGCGCGACGACGTCCCTGCTCGCCGCGCTTGCGTGCTTGACGATAGGCCTCTTCCATGGTGTCTACTCCCTTAGTCGTTTAAACAACGATATGAACCATGGTACCACGATGCGAAACCACCACAAAGGTGCCTGTCCCCTTTGTGGTGGTTTTAGGCGATGATGGGGGCGATGGCGCGGATGCAGGCGTCGGCTGCCGTAAAGGTGGTGCTGTCGTCGCTGACGATAAAGATGATCTTGCCCTTGATGCCAAAGTCGCCGATCTCGCTAAAGAGCACGTAGGGCTCCTTGTCAAAGCCCGAGATGGGAAGCACGGCGGCCTTGGTGGCGTCGGTGAGCTCATCTGCCAGCGCGTCCAGTGAAGCCCACTTGGACGTGTCCTTGACCGCGACGGGGACGGCCACGCGCCCAAAGGGCATCAAATGCACGAGCGTGTTCTTGGAGATATTGGAGTTGGGGACGATGATGGTTTGCCCACAGGCGTCCTCGATGGTCGTATGACGCCAGGTGATGTCTTGGACCACGCCCGACACGCCGCCGACCTCGATATTGTCGCCGGGCTTGATGATGCCCATAAAGGTCACCTGCATGCCACCGATAAGGTTTGACAGTGTGTCCTGAAAGCCGAGCGAGATGGCGATGCCGCCGACGCCAAGAGCGGCGACGAGGGCGTTTGCGTTAATGCCAAAGCAGTTGTCGAGGATAAAACTGCCGCCGATCGTCCATATGACGGCGCGCGCGATGTTGATGAAGATGCTGGATGAAGGGAGTGGGTTATCGTCGCGGTTAAGCAGGTGGCGCAGGGTCTTGGACGCGACCTTGGCGGCAACGGCGGTGCCGATGGCCAAGATACCTGCCCAGATGATGTTGTGGACCCATCGTTGTGCAAAGAAATGAAGAATTGGCTCAAACAATTCCATGTAGGGAGACCTCCTCATGATCGTTCAACCATGATACCCACCAAGAAGCCCGTCCGATCACATCGGACGGGCTTCTGTGCTCGATATAAGGCTCGGCGCTGTACGGGCTCCAAGATTTAGCGGCATACCTTAGTGGTGGCGCTTCCAGATGATGCCGAGGATGACCATGACGATGCCGCCAATGAGGCATGCGCCGACCACGGCCAGCGTGCGGTCTCCCATTGCGGCGAGCTTACCGGTCGTCTTTTTGGAGTGGCTAACGCAAAGCGGGGGAGTCTTTTCATGGCAGTCTCCTTAGTCCTTAACAAAAACCACCACAAAGGTGCCTGTCCCCTTTGTGGTGGTTTTCTAGGTCGTTAGCTCAGCAGCATGCGGTCGTTGGCGAGCTCGCCGCCCGAGACCTCCTCGAACTTCTGGAGCAGGTCGGCGACGGTGAGTGACTTTTTCTCGTCGCCGGCCACGTCGTAGATCACATGGCCCTCGTGCATCATGATCAGACGGTTGCCCAGACGGATGGCGTCGTTCATGTTGTGTGTGACCATGAGCGTGGTCAGGTGGTTCTCGTCGACGATCTCCTCGGTCAGGTTGAGCACCTTCGATGCCGTTTTGGGGTCGAGGGCCGCGGTGTGCTCGTCGAGCAGCAGCAGGCGCGGCTTGGTGAGCGTGGCCATCAGCAGGGTGAGTGCCTGGCGCTGGCCGCCCGAGAGCAGACCAACCTTGGCGTTGAGGCGCGTGTCCAGACCGAGGTCCAAGCGCTTGAGTAGCTCAACGTACTCGTCCTTCTCGGCCTTGGTGACGCCCCACGAAAGGCCGCGACGCTGGCCGCGGCGCTTGGCGAGGGCCAGGTTCTCGGCAATTTGCATGTCGGCAGCGGTGCCGCGCATGGGGTCCTGGAACACTCGGCCCAGGTACTTGGCGCGCTGCGACTCGCTCAGACGCGAGATATCGGTGCCGTCGAGCTCAATAACGCCCGAATCGAGCGGATACACGCCGGCAATCATGTTGAGCAGCGTGGACTTGCCGGCGCCGTTGCCGCCGATCACGGTCACAAAGTCGCCGTCGTTAAGGGTAAGGTCGACGCCGGTGAGCGCGCGCTTCTCGGTAACGGTGCCCTTGTTAAAGGTTTTTTTGACGTGCGAGAGCTTAAGCATCTGCCTCATCTCCCCTCGTATAGGAGCTGCGGAGCTTGTAGCGCTCCCAAACCACGGGCACGCACAGGGCCACGGCAACGATCACGGCGGAGAGCAGCTTCATGTCGTTGGCATCCATACCCAGCTGCAGCACGATGGCGCGGATGAGGAAGTAGACCACGGAGCCAAAGACGGCAGAGGCCAGGCGGACGGAGAACTGCGTCAGACCGCCGGGCAGCAGGCGGCCGAGCACCTCGCCGATGACGATAGCGGCAAGGCCGATGACGATGGCGCCGGTGCCCATACCGATATCGGCATACTTCTGGCTCTGGCAGATGAGCGCGCCGGCAAGGCCGATGAGGGCGTTGGAGAGCACGAGGGCGATCATCTTGGTGGTGTTGGTGTTAACGCCCAGGGCGCGGATCATGTACTCGTTGTTGCCGGTGGCACGCAGCGCCGAGCCGATCTCGGTGCCAAAGAACCAGTACAGGATGGCGACGATGGCCACGGCCAGCGCAATGCCCAGGATAATGGCAACAGTGGACTGCGGCAGGCCCGTCATGTTGCTGACGGATGAGAAGATAGTGCCCTTGGCAAGGATGGGCGTGTTGGATTTGCCCATGATGCGCAGGTTGATGGACCACAGACTGATCTGCGTAAGGATTCCGGCGAGGATTGCGGGAATCTCAAAGACGGTGGTCAAGATGCCCGTGACGGCGCCGGCGATGGCACCGGCGCACATGCCGGCCAGCACGGCGAGCAAGGGGTCGACGGTATTGTTGACGATGAGCACGGCGCAAACACAGCCGCCGAGGGCAAAGCTGCCGTCGCAGGTCATATCGGGGATGTCGAGCAGGCGGAACGTGATAAACACGCCGAGCACCATGATGCCCCAGAGGACGCCCTGCGAAACGGCGCCCTGCAATGCAATGAGCATGCTTCATACCTCCTAGGATAGGGTGGACACGTGATTTTCCATAATAGCGGTAACGCTGCATAAAAGAGTTGCGGACGGATGTTTTGTCTCATCCGAAACAAGCAGGGCGAACGCCGGTCTTTAGCGTTCGCCCCTGTGGCTCAGATATTGAATAACGCGGCTATGGCACGAGCGCGGGCTCTAGATGCATTGCCACGCATGACGCTACGCGTCCAGAGCGGAGAGGTCGATGCCCAGGGCCTCGGCCATCTCGTCGTTCTTGACGACGACCAGGTCCTTGCTCGAGAGATGCTTGATCGGCATATCCTCGGGCTTGGCCTCGCCCTTCAGGATCTTGACGGCCATCTCGCCCGCGGCGTAGCCCAGGTCCTCGTAGTTGATGGAGAGGGTGAACACGCCGCCGGCCTTGCACATGCCCTCCTCGCCGGTCACGAAGGGGAGCTTGTTCTCCTTGCAAATCTGGCCGACCTGCGAAGCGCCCGCGGCGATGGTGTTGTCGGTGGGGGAGTACAGCGCGTCGACCTTGCCCACGGCAGACTCGACGACGGACTGAATCTCGTTGGAGCTCGAGACGGTGAAGTCAGTGTACTCGAGGCCCAGCTTGTCGAGCTCCTTCTTGGCGGCCTTGATTTGGACGTCGGAGTTGGACTCGGCGGTGCAGTAGAGCAGGCCGACCTTCTTAACGTCGGGCAAGACCTTCTGCATCATCTCGAGCTGCTCGGCGACCGGGGTGAGGTCGGAAGCGCCCGTGACGTTGGTGCCGGGCTTGTCGTTGTCCTGGACCAGGCCGGAAGCGGCGTAGTCGGTGATGGCACAGCCCACGATGGGGATGTCGGCCGTGGCGCCGGCGGCAGCCTGCGCGGCGGGCGTAGCGATGGCATAGATCAGGTCGACGCCGTCGCCTACGAACTTGTCGGCAATGGACTTACACGTGGACTGGTCGTTCTGGGCGTTCTTCTGGTCGATCTTGACCTTGAGACCGCTCTTCTTGATGGCCTTGACGAAGCCGTCGTTGGCGGCATCGAGCGCGGAGTGCTCGGTGAGCTGCAGAACGCCGATGGTGTAGTCGGAACCGGCGGCAGCGGAGCCGGAACCAGAGTTGCCGCCGCATCCGGCGAGCGGAGCGAGCGCGAGCAGGCCAGCGGAGACAAGAAGGCTCCTGCGGCTGATGGTGATGTCCTTCATATCATTACCCCCAGTATAAAAATGGCTGGAAACACTGCACTAGGAAAAAGTGCAAGTGGGACTATAGTAACGCCAGTGTCCATTTTTACAATAACCTGGCGGGTTTTTTAATACTGAACTGGATGGGCGGTGCTGAGGAACGACGGACGGTAACGGGGCTTACGCTGCGGGTGCGGTGCTGTCTTCTTCGTCTAGCGCGGCAAAGAGTTTCTTGCCGTCGAGCAAACGCGTGCTGACGTTTCTCATGCGGCTGACCTCAACGGTGCGCAGGGTGTCGTCGGCGCCTCGGGTGTCGTAGACCGTTCCCAGCAGATACGAGACGCCATCGCGCTGCCTGATGGCAAAGGGCCGGACCGTCATCCGCACCACCTCGATTTCGCCTCGGGTCAGGACGTTTGTGATATCAAAGCTGACGGTTGTTCCATGGTCGATGGCCTGTTCGATGAGCTCGCACGTGTCGATACGCTTGGCGTGCGGACGCGTTGTCTTGACGGGCGCGTCGTTGGCGGCCGGTGCCGGTTCGGGCATATCGAGATAGTCGCGAACATCGGCGCTCGCCATGGCGACCAGGTGCTGCGCCATGCTCTTTCGAATGGCTATGGGCGTCGACCGGTTGCGCATGACCATGCCGTGGAGCCGTATGATCTCTTCGTCAGCAAGCGGGCGGGTGAGGAGCCGATAGCCCACGCCGCGCTTATAGTCGATTTCGTATCCGGCGTGACGAAGTGCAGATATCGAGGTATAGATGCTGCGGCGTGCCGCCGAGATGGGCATGCGGGCGGGGTCGTCGGGATGGGCGAGGAGCTCGACCAGCTCGTCGGAAAGCAGCGCCTTGTCCTCGCCGGTGTTCTCGCTCAAGAGCTGCAGGATGCGTACGGCGCGATAGGCTGCCATCGAGGCGGAGCCCCTGGTCGTGGTCTCGTAGTTTTCAACAACGGCTTCGGTCATAGCGCCCACGTCCTTTCCGTTTTTGGTGATGGCAGATCAGAGCCTAGGGCGCGAAGCCTGGCCAAGGATGCGTGACGCCTTGGACGGTCGATGGTTGCCGGCAAACGGCGGGTCGAGTTTTCAACAACCCTGCCTAACTGACCAAAACCTTGCCAAAAGCTTGACGGATGCTGTTGAAAAAAGCGCCCCTCGGCTTGCCGAGAGGCGCTGGCGTGATGCACTGGAACGCGTTTGGTGGCGCTATGGCGATTAGAAGTCGGCGTTGCCCACGGTGCGCGGGTGCGGCAAGACGTCGCGGATGTTGCCCACGCCGGTGAGGTACATCACCAAGCGCTCGAAGCCCAGACCGTAGCCGGCGTGCTTGCAGGAACCGTAGCGGCGCAGGTCAAGGTAGTACTTGTACTGCTCGGGATTCATGCCCAGGTCCTTGATGCGGGCCTCGAGCAGATCCAGGCGCTCCTCGCGCTGGGAGCCGCCGATAATCTCGCCGATACCGGGAACCAGGCAGTCGGCGGCGGCGACGGTCTTGCCGTCGTCGTTCATGCGCATGTAGAAGGCCTTGATCTCGGCCGGGTAGTCGGTCACAAAAGTCGGTCGCTTAAAGTGTTCCTCGGTCAGGAAACGCTCGTGCTCGGTTTGCAGGTCGATGCCCCAGCTCACGGGATAGTCAAACTTGTGACCCGCAGCGACTGCCTGCTCCAGGATCTCGACGGCCTCGGTATAGGTGACGCGGGCAAAGTCGGAGTTGGCGACATGGTCCAGGCGCTCGAGCAGGCCCTTGTCCACAAACTTGTTGAGCATGTTGAGCTCGTCGGGGCAGGTGGCCATAACGTCCTTAAGGACGTACTTGAGCATAGCCTCGGCGTTATCCATGTAGTCGTTGAGGTCGGCAAATGCCATCTCGGGCTCAATCATCCAAAACTCGGCGGCGTGGCGCGTGGTGTTGGAGTTTTCGGCGCGGAAGGTGGGGCCAAAGGTGTACACGTCGCCAAAGGCCATGGCAAAGTTCTCGGCATTGAGCTGGCCGGACACGGTGAGGCTCGCATGCTTGCCAAAGAAGTCCTGGCTCCAGTCGACCTCGCCGGACTCGGTGAGGGGCGGGTTTTTGGGGTCGAGCGTGGTCACGCGGAACATCTCGCCGGCGCCCTCGCAGTCACTCGTGGTGATGATGGGGGTGTTGACGTAGACAAAGCCCTGCTCCTGGAAGAAGCGGTGGATGGCGGCAGCCGCGACAGAGCGGATACGGAACACGGCGCGGAACAGGTTGGTGCGCGGGCGCAGGTGCTGCTGGGTGCGCAGGAACTCGACGGTTGCGCGCTTCTTCTGCAGCGGGTAATCCGGGGCGCTGACGCCCTCGACCTCGATGGAGGTGGCAGAAAGCTCGAAGGGCTGGGGCGCATCGGGGGTCAGCTTGACGGTGCCGGTGCAGATGAGGGCGGCCGAGACGTTTTGATGGGCGATCTCGTCGTGGTTGTCGAGCGCCTCGCGGTTCATGACGACCTGCAGGTCGCGGAAGCAGCTGCCGTCGTTGAGTGTAACGAAGCCAAAGTTCTTCATGTCGCGGACGGACTTGACCCAGCCGGCAACGGTGACGGTCTGGCCACCGAGCGACTCGGCATCGGCATAGAGCTGCGCGATTTTGGTGCGGTTCACGTATCCTCCCATAACGGTTGTACGGATTATTTCCAAACAGTTAACCATTCTAACCCGCGAGTGGGGGCGTAGCAAAACGTCAGGCGTGATGTATGGGCGTGACGTGGGCGCCACGCAAGCGCCGATTTTGCGGTGCCTAGTGCCCGCAGATGGCTTGGCGTATGAGGGCAGCGTAGGTGTCGATGCCGGCTTGGGTGAGGTGTGTGCCGTCGTCGACAAGGTATTCGCTGTGGCCCTCTGAGGCACCGTTCCAGTCGATGACGCCGGCGTTGTCGTTTTGGGCGCAGACGTCACGAATCGTCTGGTTATTGCGGTCCTGTAGCTCGAGCGGTACGCGCACGGTCACAAAGTAGATGGGCTTTCCGCCCACGGCATTAATCACGTCCTGCACCTGCTGGGGGTCGCGGATGAGGCCGTTGGTGCCAAGCGCGCAGATGACCACGCTTGGATCGTAGTTGGCACTGTCCTGTGCATAGACATCCTGGAAGGTGTAGAACTGGCGGCTCACCACGCCGTCGATGTACGCGTTGGGAAGCGCCGCCTGAATACCGGACTGTGCGCCCGCAGTGACCGAGTCGCCGATCATGAGCACGCGGGCATCGCAGGTTCCGGTTGCCTCGTCGTAGGTAAAGCTCTTCCAGTCCAAGTTCTTGGGGACCTTTTCGGCGATAGGCCCTTCTTTGGGTTTTGCTTGGTGGCGTCATCGGATGCGGTGTCGTTGGGCTGGGAATCTTTACCGGATGCGGGCTCGGTGCCCTTGTCGTTGACTCCGTTGTCCTGGGACGAGGTCGCGTTCTGGGCAAGCTCGGGACGGAGCTGCTCGGCGCGGGCGGTGGCGATGCCTGCCCAGTCAAGCGGCGCGAAGGCAAGTGCGGCGACGCATGCGGCGCCAAGCGCGGGGAGCACCATGGCGGGCGCGAGGGCGTGTTTTCTTGCCGTGCTGTCCTGTTGGGCCGGCTTGTGGGACCAAGGGCGTTCGACGAGGCGATAGAAAACCTCGGCTACCGCAAGAATCAGTACAAGCTGTAATACCTGCTCCCGCCAGGCGATGCGGGTAGTGCGGGTTGCGGGGTTCATAAGAAGCAGTAGGGGATAGTGCACCAGATAAACCGAGAACGAACGTTGCCCCAACCAGACGAGTGGTTTGGCTGACAGCAGACGGCGCACGATGCACTCCGTATTCTGCACGCAGATGATGAGGAGTCCGGTGACGAGGGCAAACAGCAAAAAGCCGCCGCGGTAGAGCCAGGCGCTCTCTCCGGTCAGCATGAGTGCGCCGGCTATAACGGCAACGAGCCACGCGATAGAAATCGCGTTGACCTTTGAGATGCCCTTGTTGGCGCCGGGGGCATGGATGTCACCGCTCAGCATCTCGCGCAGACGCGGCGCGGCGATGGCGGCTAAGGCTCCGCATAGAAGCTCGGCGGCACGGGCGTCGGTTCCGTAGTAGACGCGCGATGTGTCGGCGGTGGGATTAAACATGAGGACCATGGCTGCCGTCGATACAAGCGCGAATGCGATTGTGATGCCGATGGCGGTGTTGCGCGACCTGGTTTTGCCGCACAGTGCCATAAGGATGACCGGCCATACCAGATAGAACTGCATAGTGACAGCGCAGAACCACAGGTGCGTGAGCGGCGAGGGGAGTCCCGCGGCGGCGAAATACGAGACGTTGCGGAAGATGTAGAACCAGTTGCTCAAAAAGAGTGCCGATGGCAGGGCGTCCTGCTGCACCTTAGGGAGTAGGCTCGGGGCCGCGATGTAGGTGGCGACGGCGGTAAGCGCGATGGTCACGACGATCGGCGGCATCATGCGCGCAATGCGGCGGCAGATATAGCGCGGGTACGAGAATCCGTCGCGTGCCGTGGCCCGCATAATGCTTTTGGTGGCGAGATAGCCACTCAGCGTAAAGAAGAGTGTAACGCCCAAAAAACCGCCGGTCAGGCGGCTGGGGCGAAGGTGATATAGGACGACGCCGGCGATGGCGAGGGCGCGGAGCCCGTCGAGCGCGACGATGCGTTGGTTGCGTTGAGGCGCGGCGTGTGCGGCGCCCGTGGGTGTGTTTTGCATCGATCTTCCTCCAATGTCGACCTAGCAGTCTAGCGCTCTGCGCGGACAAAGGAAGGGGGTTCGTGCGGTTGAACAACATGCCGCGGGACGATGCCTCACTACGCAAAAGCCGCACCTGCGTTGATGCTCAGCTGACTATATAGAAACGTTTCAGAACCTCTACATAGGCAAAAACAACAACACAGATGCGGCAAAGATGCACGGGTGGTTGACCCGTTATGTGACGGCAGTCTGCTACTTGGTCTTGGCAACCAGCAGCGGATCGCCAAGCTTGACGAGCGGATTGCCGCCGATAAGCGTGCCAGACTCGCCGACGTGGTCGATGCTCTTGAGGCGGTCGAGCTCAGAGACGATGACGGTCACGATGTCCTCGTGGCCGGCGGCCTTGATAGCGTCGCGGTCGAAGCTGATGAGCGGCTGGCCCGCCTTGACCACATCGCCCATCTCGACAAAGCGGGCAAAACCCTTGCCATTCATTTCCACGGTGCCCAGGCCAACATGGATGAACACGCGCAGGCCGTCCTCGGTGATCATGCCGATGGAGTGGTTGGTGACGGTGGTGGCGCCGATGCGGCCGTTGGCGGGCGCGTAGATGGTGCCGGTAATGGGTTCGATGCCGTAGCCCTGACCGAGCATGCCCGAGGCGATGGTCTCGTCGGGAACCTCACTCAGATTGACGAGCACGCCGTTGACGGGAGCGTAGATGACGCCTTCGCGGGTGGCGAAGCTTGCTGCGGGCGGAACGGACGCCTCGCCCGACGAAGTGAACGTGGACTTGAGCGAATCGAGCAGACCCATAGATGCCTCCAACGTATCAGGCGCGCATGTTGCACGCGTGTGGTTTGCCGGAAACGTTTCGTACGTGTTTCCCAGCACGGTCAGCGCTCCTATTTTACGCTGCCTAACGATACCTCTGAACAGCGATTTTGTGATATATCAGTTGAAGGCCAACTTATTGCGGGGGTGTTTCTGCGCCGCGGGCTCAAGTGGGGTACGCTAAGGTGCGAAAAACGAGTGCGCACGAATCGCACGGAGGGAGCACCTATGATTATTGAGAACCATGCGCTGTGGGGCGAGGAGCCGACCGAGGATTATCCGGCGACGTTTACGTATCTGGGTGCCGAGCCGCTGCCCGACAAGCCCAATGGCCGCCGCCCCGCGGTGATCATCTGCGGCGGAGGCGGGTTTACGCATATCGCTCCGCACGAGCAGGACCCGGTGGCGTTTGCATTTTTGGACCGCGGCTACCAGGCCTTTGTGCTCAACTATGTGACGAGCGCCACGGGCGACGTGAGTTTTCCGCACCCGCAGGCGGACCTCGCCAAGATGGTCGCTACCGTGCGCGCCAACGCCGACGAGTGGCATGTCGATCCCAGGCGCGTGTGCATCGTGGGTTTCTCGGCGGGCGGCATGATCTGCGCCTCGTTGGCAACGCAGTGGAAGACCGGACCCTTCGCGGGCCTTGCCGGGGCTCGTCCGGAGGATATTCGTCCCGACGCCGTGGTGCTGGGCTATCCGTTGCTCGACCTTGCCTATGTGCGCGATATGCAGACGCGCGACCCGCGCATCGACCTGCGCGTGCCCAAGACGGGTGGCAAGACGGGGCGCGATCTGCTCAACGACTATCTGTCGATGGTGACGGGCGGCGAGGCGACCGATGAGCACCTGACCGACATTTGTCCTACCACGCACGTTTCGCGCCAGATGCCCCCGACCTTTGTATGGGGCGTTTCGGACGACAAGACGGCGCCGGTCGCGCAGGTCTACCCGTTTGCGCAGCGCATGGCCGAGGAGGGTGTTGCATGCGAGATGCACGTCTTTGACCAGGGTGGCCACGGCCTTTCGCTCGGCAACGCCAATACCGCGGTCGACAACGAGGACAAGCAGGTTTCCGTCCGTCCCTGGATCCGCCTGGCCTTCCGCTTCCTGGAGCGCCATCTGTAAGAGGACGGACATCCCCTCAATAACTTGCGGTGAAATAGTTCCTATTTAAGGCCTCAACCAGCCCAAGCGGGAACTATTCCACCGCAATTTTGGTTTTGATGCCCCGCCCGGAAACTGCGTCCCTGTTTTGCCCTCGAAGGCGGGACGCAGTTTCCCATAGGGCCTCGACTGGGAAAGTGCGTCCCGTTTCGGGCGGGGATTCCGGGTTGCATTTTCCGCAAGAGGCCTGTTTGGGAAACCCATATCCCGTTTCGAGCCAGAATTCTGGGACGCAGTTTCCCCGAGAGGCCCCATCGGGAAACGGTATCCCGGAATCCGCCCGGATGGTGGGATGCGCTTTCCAAATGATCCCTTGGTGACGGAGGGAAATGAATCATTTTGGGCGGCGGTGCCAAGAATTGGTCCGCTACCGCCCGCTGCTTTCCTACCAAACGGTGAACTGGGCGTTTTCTGTGTTCCAATGGACATCGCGAACGTAGTCGCGCACGCCCGTCGCATCTCGTGCTTCGAACAACTCAAGAATATGGGCATGTTCGCTGTTGGCTTTATTGAGCAGTTTGCACGCCGTCTCTTGGTCGACGGTCTCGTAATCGCGCTTGATAAAGCAGCGCTCGAGTTGCGAGATCATGTCGCGCAGACGGTCGTTGCCGCAGCGGTTGAAGTACGTAAGGTGAAAGTCTCGCTGAATATCGTCGTACTTTCGGATAAGACCGCCTTGGATCGCAAGGTCCATGGAGCCGACGAGAAATTTAAGCTGCGTAATGTCATCGTCGGTTAGGTTCGGGCAGGCGAGGTACGCCGCCTGCCCGTCCAGCGGCCCCATGATCTCGAAGACTTCAACGGCGTTTTGCTGATCGAACCCGCGGACACGGAATCCGCGGCGGGGGAGGTTGTCCAGATAGCCATCGCTTGCCAGCTGGATGAGCGCTTCGCGAACCGGCGTGCGCGACACGCCCATGGCATCGCAGATCGCTTGCTCGCTCAAACGGTCGCCGGCGGACAACTCGCCGGCGTCAATGCGGCTCGAAATGTAGTCGTATACGTGGTCCTTCAGGGGCCTTCTGAGTGTTTCCATGAACGTATATCCTTTAACTGTATATTTTTAAAACTAAATACATTTCACTTGAATAGCTCAGTTGAATTATAGAACGACCAGTTAAATCATGCTACTTCGTGCCGAAACGTGAGAGTACGCTCACCGAGAAATATCTACCGTTCATGATTGTATACAATATACAAAACAGGAAAACCACCCTATGATTAAGTCATCGAAAGGAGGGCGGACACAAGGAAGTTCGCCCTCGGCTAGGAGATCCAAGGAGGATCATCATGACCAAGTTCAGCCACGTTATCATCCGTCGTCCCGGCAAGTCCCTGAGCAATGGCATCACGAGCGCACCCGAGCTTGGCCAGCCTATCTACGAGCGCGCCATCGAGGAGCACTACGATTATGAGCATGCGCTCGAGCAGTGTGGCGTGGACGTGTCGGTGCTGCCTGCCCTCGAGCAGTATCCCGACAGCTGCTTCGTCGAGGATCCGGCCGTCATCACTCGCTGCGGCGCCATCATTACCAACCCCGGTGCTGACAGCCGCAACGGCGAGAAGGACGAGATCGAGCCGGTCGTCCGTCGCTTCTTTGACGACGAGCATGTCAAGCACATTGTTTCTCCCGGCACGCTCGACGGCGGCGACGTCATGATGGTCGGCGATCATTTCTATGTCGGTCGCTCCGCTCGCACCAATGAAGAGGGCATTCGCCAGTTCTGCGAGATTCTCGAGGGCTGGAGCCTCGAGGGTTCCGAGGTTCCGCTGGAGGAGGTCTTGCACCTCAAGACGGGCGTCAACTACATCGAGGACAACAACATGCTCGTCTCCGGCGAGTTCATCGATAAGCCCGACTTTGCCCAGTACAACAAGATTGTCGTGCCCGAGGACGAGGCCTATGGCGCTAACTGCATCTGGGTCAACGGTACGGTCATCGTTGCCGAGGGCTATCCGACCGTGCTCAAGGCCGTGCAGGATCTGGGCTACAAGACGCTCGTCGTCGATACCTCCGAGTATCGCAAGGTCGACGGTGGCCTTTCTTGCCTGTCACTGCGCTTCTAACGCGATAGCTGTAACAGTCTGATGATCGCTTGACCGATGGCCCGGCACCCGATTCGGGACGTCCGGGCCATCTTTCGTTCGATCACATGATGAAGGGGGTGCACATACAATGGCCTCTAAAGCTCAAAACGATGAGATTATCGACCCTAATGGCCTCGATCTCTTTCGTCTGACCATGATGGTCATTACCGCCAGTATTTGTGGCGGTATCTTTTCTCTCGCCGGCGATATGGCAGCGGGCGGAGCCAATACCGGTGCGGTTATCGTCTCGTGGGGAATTTGTTTTATAGGCGTCTTTGCGTTGATGATGGTGTTCAACGGTCTATCTCAGGCTCGTCCCGACTTAACCGGCGGCATCTATGCATACGCTGCGGCAGGCTTTGGTGATTACATTGGTTTCAACTCCGCCTGGGGCTACTGGATCAGCGCATGCCTTTCCAACGTGAGCTTTGCTCTCTTGCTGTTTAGCGCACTGGGCTATTTCTTTCCCGCGTTTGGTGCGGGCAACAATCTGCTTTCCATCATCTGCGCCAGCGTATTTCTATGGTTCCTTACCGCTCTTGTGCTTCGTGGCGTCAAGGAGGCCGCGGGCATTAACACGATCGTCACCTTGGCGAAGCTGGTGCCGCTGGGACTCTTTGTGCTGAGCATTGTGCTCCTGGGTAAGTTCAACGTCGATATCTTTATGGACAACTTCTGGGGAGAGCCGGCTGGTCCTGGCTTTGGCGAGCAGGTTGTCTCGACCATGATCGCCCTTGTCTGGGTCTTCACGGGCATCGAGGGCGCTGTCGTTATCTCGGGCCGTGCAAAGTACGTGCGTGACGTCGGCCGCTCGACGGCGCTCGGATTTGCGGCAGTCTTTGTCCTGTATCTGATCATTTCCATGCTGTCGCTTGGCATTATGCCGCGCGAGGAGATGGCACAGCTCGCAACGCCCTCCATGGCGGGAATTCTCGAGCGCGCAATCGGTCCTGTTGGCGCTGCCATCGTAAACCTTGGCGTTATTCTCTCGCTGGTCGGCGCGATGCTGGGCTACGTCATCATTGCATCCGAGACGCCGTTCGAGGCGGCGCGCCAGGGTACCTTCCCGCTGGCGTTTGCCAAGACGAACACGCATGATGCCCCGGTGGTAACGATTCTCGTGAGCTCCGGTATCACGCAGCTCTTCTTGATTGTGTCGTATGTGGCGGCGAGCACCTACCAGTTTTTCTACAGCTGCGCGGTCAATACGATCCTAGTTCCGTACGTGTGCTCGGCAGCCTACTACATGGTGATCGGCTGGAAGAATGAATATCTGGATGGTCCGCATGCGCCAAGCGTCGGCAAAGCCCGCTTCTTCGGTACGCTCGGCTTCATCTACACATTGTTCCTGGTGTGGTCGACGGGTCTCCAGGGCGTTATGATCACGACGATTCTTTTTGCTCCGGCCATTCCCGTCTATATGCTGGGCGAGCGAGGCCGCGGTAAGCCGGTGCTTCCGCATCTGCACGACAAGCTGATCGCAGCGGTGGTCATTGTCGTGGCGGTCATCTCGCTGTATCTGCACTTTGCCGGCATTGCGCCGATTGTCTAGGACTGCGGCAATCTTGATCGCTTGGTAAGCCGACGGAGGCATCGCGTGCCGGTGCCGTTCGGTAATCCAAACTGACGTGGGCCTCTGTAACGTACCTTTGTGAGCGCCCACTAAACCCGCGCAGGTGACTACGATTGCCCGCGCGGGTTTTGCAGTTGCGGCGAAATGCTGCCGGCAGCTGGGGACGTTCCTATTGTGCCGGCACTCTGGGACACTCCTTGGATGTTCTGCATGCGACAGAGGAAAGCGGATGATTTTGACGAGGGGCGGGCGGCTGATTCGGTCCTTGGGGAAACCGCGTCCCGTTTTGGGCGCAGATTCCGGGCCGCAGTTTCCCCGAGGGGCTCGATCGGGAAAATACGTCTCAGTCTGAGTGCCTATTCCGGGACGCAGTTTCCGCTAGAGACCTCAGTCGGAAAGCCCATCCCGTTTTAGCGTTTCGGAGTGGGATGCAGTTTCCCCAGGAGCCCCCATCGGGAAACTGCATCCCGGAATTCGCCTGAATAGTGGGGTGCGGTTTCCGAAAGGGTGCCGTCTGGGAAACCGTGTCCCAGAATCCCCTCCCGCGCCTGGTTGTTCCGCATCGCATCTATTGGGCAAAGCGATCTGTCCCCATTGCACCGATCTGTCGATTGAACATCGTTGTATGTTCGCGCTATCATGCATGGATAAATTGGTTAGCCATGGCAAACGGTTAGCCATGGTGAACATAAATGCAACGCCCTGTGGGCGCCGGGGGAGGAACACGGACGTGAGACTCGATACACTCGAGATTGGAAAGGACGCCGTTGTCGCATCGGTGGCATCGGACGACCAGGCACTCCGACAACATATTTTGGACATGGGCCTAACGCCGGGCACCGAAGTCACCATGATGAAGTACGCCCCCATGGGCGACCCGCTCGAGATTCGCCTGCGTGGCTACGAGTTGACGCTGCGCAAGGACGATGCCGCTCGCATTGAGCTCGTAGATGTCCACGACACAGATACAGGTCCGCGCGCTAACGCCGCAATCGGCACGACGGAGCACCCGGCGCTCGGCGAGGGGACGTATTCGCCCCGCGCGGCAAAGACGGCCGTGCCCGAGGGCGCGCCGCTGCATTTTGCCCTCGCTGGCAACCAAAACTGCGGCAAGACCACGCTGTTCAACCAGCTGACGGGCTCCAACCAACACGTCGGTAACTTTCCCGGCGTGACGGTCGACCGCAAAGATGGCACTATCCGCAACCATCCCGAGGCGAGTGTCACCGACCTGCCTGGCATCTATTCGCTGTCGCCGTACACGGGCGAGGAGATCGTGAGCCGTCAATTCATCCTTGACGAAAACCCCGATGCCATCATCGACATCATCGACGCTACCAACATCGAGCGCAATCTGTACCTAACGCTGCAGCTTATGGAGCTCGATCGCCCCATGGTCATCGCGCTCAACATGATGGACGAGGTGACGACCAACGGCGGCGCCGTGGACGTCAATCTGCTCGAGAGCCTGCTGGGCGTGCCGGTTGTCCCCATTAGCGCTGCCCGCAACGAGGGTATCGGCGAGCTGGTGGATCATGCCTTGCACGTCGCGCGGTTCCGCGAACGTCCCGGCCGCTTGGACTTTTGCGCACCCGATGGTCCGGACGGCGGCGCGCTGCATCGCTGCATCCACGGCATCGCCAACCTTATCGAGGACCATGCCGCGACGGCGCACATTCCCGTGCGTTTCGCGGCGACCAAGCTGGTTGAGGGCGACGAGCTGGTAACCGAGGCGCTTCACCTGGACCGTAACGAGCTTGATGCCATCGAGCACATCATTACCCAGATGGAGGGCGAGGCCGGCACCGACCGTCTGTCCGCGCTGGCCGATATGCGCTTTAGCTTCATCGGCGACGTGTGTGGGCGCTGCGTCGTCAAGCCGCACGAGAGCCGCGAGCACGTGCGCTCCGTCAAGATTGACCGCATCCTGACGGGTCGTTACACAGCCATTCCGGCGTTTTTGGTGATCATGGGCCTCGTCTTTTGGCTGACGTTTGGCGTGATCGGCGCGGCGTTGCAGGGACTCATGGAGGACGGTATCGCTGCCATCATCGCCTCGGCCGATGCGGGCCTCAAGGCGTTCGGTACCAACGACGTGGTGCGCTCGCTGGCTGTCGACGGCGTGCTTACGGGTGTGGGCAGCGTGCTGACCTTTCTGCCGATTATCGTCGTGCTCTTCTTGTTCCTCTCCATTCTGGAAGACTCCGGCTACATGGCACGCGTAGCCTTTGTCATGGATAAGGTGTTGCGTCGCTTTGGCCTGTCGGGCCGCAGCTTCGTGCCCATGCTCGTCGGGTTTGGCTGCACCGTGCCGGCTATCATGTCGACCCGTACGCTCCCATCCGAGCACGACCGCAAGATGACGGTCATGCTCACGCCGTTCATGAGCTGCTCAGCCAAGTTGCCGGTTTACGGCTTGCTGTGCGGGGCGTTTTTCCCGCAGGCGACGGTTCCCGCCATGGTCTCGCTCTATCTGATCGGTATCGTGGTCGGCTGCATTGCGGCTTTGGTGCTCAACCGCACGGCATTTAAGGGCGATCCGGTGCCATTTATCATGGAGCTTCCCAATTACCGCCTGCCGAGCGTCAAGACGACAGTGATGCTGGCATGGGATAAAGCCAAGGATTTTATTACCAAGGCCTTTACCATTATCTTTGCCGCTACCGTGGTCATCTGGTTCCTTCAGACGTTCGATATCCGCTTTAATGTGGTCGCCGACCAGTCGCAGAGTCTGCTTGCGGGTCTCGGCAGCATCATCGCGCCGGCGCTGACGCCGCTTGGGTTTGGCGACTGGCGTGCATCCACGGCGCTCGTCACCGGACTTATCGCCAAGGAGAGTGTCATCTCGACCCTCACGGTACTTTTGGGCGCGACCTCGCCCGCGGCACTGTCGACCATGTTTTCGCCGTTTACTGCCTATGTGTTCCTGGTCTTTACGTTGCTGTACCCGCCGTGCGTGGCTGCGATCGGCGCCGTCAAGAGCGAGCTGGGCGCGCGCTACGCCGTTGCCGTATTCGCGTTTCAGGTGACGGTCGCCTGGATCGTAGCGTTTGTCATGCATTCGGCGGGCATATTGCTGGGGTTGGCTTAGTTATTTATTGACGGTGCAACCTCTGTGTATCGAATTGTTTTCGGCCCCGCATCTGTTGCTGACGGATGCGGGGCCGTTGCTATATAATCGTCTCCGCTCAAAATGATTGGAGACGTTATATATGAGTCGGGCAAGGCAAGACGGCATCACGCTCAGGCAGTGGCTCCCGCTCGTCGGGCTCACCTGCTGTGCGTTCGTGTTCAACACGTCGGAGTTTATGCCCATCGGCCTTTTGACTGATATCGCCGCGTCGTTCTCGCTCACCGAGGCCCAGGCGGGCATCATGATCTCGGTCTATGCCTGGGGCGTCATGCTGCTGTCGTTGCCGCTCATGGTGTTCGCTTCGCGCTTTGAGTTCAAGCGGATGTTGCTGGGCGTGCTGGCCGTGTTTTCGTTGGGCCAGTTTCTGTCCGCTGTGGCGCCGACTTATCCCATCCTGGTCTGCGCGCGCCTGGTGGTCGCTTGCGCGCACGCCGTGTTCTGGTCGGTCGCTTCGATCATGGCGTCGCGCCTGGTTGACACGCGCCATGGGGCGCTCGCCATCAGCATGATCGCCACGGGCTCTTCCATCGCACAGATCTTCGGCCTGCCGCTCGGCCGTGCCATCGGCCTGGCCGTGGGCTGGCGCATGACGTTTGCCGTGGTCGGAGCGCTGTCTGCTGTCGCGGTCGTCTACCAGGCCACGGTGTTCCCCACCATGCCAGCGGGCGAGCGTTTTACGCTCAAGCAGCTGCCCGAGCTGATCAAGAACCCGTTCCTCATCGCGCTCTATGTGGTCACGGTGTTCATGGCGACCGGCTATTACGCGGGCTATAGCTATATCGAGCCTTTCCTGGCTCAGGTCGCGCATGTCGACGCAAGCGCCATCACCATGACGCTGACGGCGTTCGGCTGCTCTGGTCTGCTCGGAAGCTGGCTGTTCGGCCGGCTGTTCGATGGGCACCGGTTCCCGTTTCTCGCGATTACGCTCTCCGGCGTGCCGGTGGCCCTGCTGCTCATGGGCCCGGCCGCATCGTCGCTCGCTGCGGTTCTCGCTGTTTGCGCGCTGTGGGGCTGCTGCGCCACGGCCTTTAACGTGGCGTTTCAGGCCGAGCTCATCAAGCACACGCCGGCGGACTCGTCGGCCGTCGCCATGTCGATCTTCTCGGGCCTGTTCAATCTGGGCATTGGCACGGGTACCGCGATCGGCGGAGCCGTGGTTTCGGGCCCAGGTATTGCCTGGATCGGCTTCGTGGGTGGCGCAATCGCCGCCGTGGGCGTCATCCTCGCCATCACGGTAATGTTCCCGGCCATTCGCCGCGCAAAGCCTATCGCCTAATCGCGTTCCCTCATCAGTTGCGGTGGAATAGTTCCTGTTTAAGGCTTCTGAAGGCCCAAGCAGGAACTATTCCACCGCAACTTATTTTGGGGAAGAGGATACAAGCCGGGCATACAATGGATGTCGTTGTGTTGCGCTTACCGGGAGGTTGCTATGTGGGCATACGAGACGACGTTCTATCAGATCTATCCGCTGGGCTTTTGCGGAGCTCCGCGCGAAAACGCCGCCCCCGTTGCCGAGGATGAGCTCGCCCAGGCCGCCGATGCCACAGCTAGCCCCGATGCCCCCATCATGAAGATCGCCCAATGGGCCGACTACCTGCAGGAACTCGGCGTCGGCGCCGTGCTCATCAACCCGCCGCTCGAGTCCGATAGTCATGGCTACGACACGCGCAGCCTGCGCCATATAGACCGTCGCCTGGGTGGGGACGCCGACTTTGCCGCCGTGTGCGAGACGCTGCACGTCCATGGCATCCGCGTAGTGCTCGATGCCGTCTTCAACCACGTCGGTCGCGGCTTTTGGGCCTTCCGTGATGTGCAGGAGCGCAAGTGGGATTCGCCGTACAAGGACTGGTTCCACATCAGCTTTGACGGTGACTCGTGCTACGGCGACGGCTTTTGGTACGAGGGCTGGGAGGGCCATTTTGAGCTTGTGAAGCTCAACCTGCAAAACCCCGCCGTGGTCGATTACCTGCTTGAGTCCGTGCGTCGCTGGACCGAAGTCTTTGGCGTCGACGGTCTGCGCCTGGACGTCGCCTATATGCTCGATCGCGATTTTATGCGCCGCCTGCATACTTTTACCCGTGAGCTCAAGCCCGACTTTGTGCTGATTGGTGAGACGCTCCACGGCGACTACAACCAGATCGTCAACGACGAGATGCTCGACTCCTGCACCAACTACGAGTGCTACAAGGGCCTGTACTCCAGCTTTAACTCGGTCAACATGTTCGAGATTGCCCACTCGCTTCATCGCCAGTTTGGCGGCGACCCCTGGTGCATTTATCGCGGCAAGCATCTGCTGTCGTTTGTCGACAACCACGACGTGCCGCGCCTGGCGAGCATCCTTACCGACAAGTCCTGCCTGCGCCCCGCCTACGGCATGCTCTTTGGTATGCCGGGCATTCCGTGCGTCTACTACGGCAGCGAGTGGGGGGTTGCCGGCGAAAAGGGCGGCCCCGATGGCGATTGGGCGCTACGTCCTGCGCTCGATGAGCCCGCGCCCAACGAGCTGACGGCATTTGTCACGCAGCTGGCGCACCTGCGCTCGGCAAACGACGCGGCAACCCGTGCTCTCAACTACGGTGCCTATCGCAACGTGGTGATCCAGAACAAGCAGCTGCTGTTCGAGCGCGCCTGCGACGATGCGACGGTGCTCGTGGCGGTCAACGCCGTGAACGAGCCCTATACCTTTGGAGCCGGCGAGCTCAACGGCTCCTTCGTCGACCTGCTTGCCGACGATGCGCCCACGGTCGAGCTGCTGGGCTCCCTTGAGCTTGCACCCTACGAGGTGCGCTATCTGCTGAGGGCCTAATTCGTGGCTGCGCCGGACGAGGGCTATCAACATATTGAGCATGGGTTTGAGCCCGTGTTCGACCAGCGCTCGCGCGTTTTGGTGCTTGGGTCGTTTCCCTCGGTGCTCTCGCGTGCCAATGCCTTCTACTATGGCAATCCGCAGAACCGCTTTTGGCGCGTGATGGCTGCGTGCCTCGGTGTGCCCGTGCCGCCCAACGAGGGCGACCCTTTGGCAGGCAGCGAGCCTGCGACGCTCGACGCCTCGATTGCCACCAAGCGGGCTATGCTTCTGAACGGTGGCGTGGCCCTGTGGGACGTGATCGAGAGCTGCGACATTAAGGGTTCGAGTGACGCCAGCATCAAAAACGTCGTTCCGGCGCATGCCGAGCGTATTACCGGTGCAGCTCCTATCGAGGTCGTTGTCTGTAACGGTGGCACGGCAGGCCGGCTCTACAAGCGCTATCTACAAGAGCGCGCCGGGCTGCCGGCCATCGTTCTGCCGTCGACAAGTCCCGCCAATGCGGCGTGGCGCCTAGAACGCCTTGTCGAGCGCTGGCGCGAGGCCGTTGATTGGGGCGCTCTGTAATTTAGATATCTGGTTGGGCGCGGGTGCCGAGGCATTTCATGATGGCATGCCAGATCGGTGCGGCCAGCGCGGGCTTGGCGCGCACCATGCCGTCGGCATCGACGCTTTCGGCATTGCCACCGCCAAGCAGCTGCGCATGCTCTATGGAGCAGCCCATGCGCACGGCGCCCACGAGCTTATCCATCGCTTCCGAAAATGGTCGGCGCAAGAGGCCCATGCGTGGGGAATGGCGAAGCGCTGCGATGCCGCTGCCAGCACAGATGACAACGCCGTCGCACCATGGCAGGTCACGTAGAATACATGCCCGGTATAGGCGGTCGAGGGCTTCGTCCGCCTGCTTGGTGTTTTTGGACAGGGCCTGAACGACGACATAGACGCGCGCGTCTGTATTCTTAAAGCGATCGAGTATCTCCTCGACAGCGATCATAGCCTCATCATCACATGCATCATCAACAGCGAGCACCATGCCATCGACTGCACCGGCATCATCCGCCTTCAAGTCAACCGGGTGGGGGAGTACGGTGTCGGAAAGCCGGGCATAGGCGGCGATGGCATCCTGCAGGTCCCAGAGTAAAAACTCAAGATCGGCGCTCTCGGGAATACTGACAAACGCGATGTTATGCAGCGTTTTTGGTACATCGCCGCGTGCGGTCATCTCCATGCCGCCTCCTTTCCGGTTGGTTTCCGTTTAGGTTACACCGTCTGGCGGCGCCTAGCCGCGCTATCCTAGTGCAACCCTTACGAAAGGAACGCCATGCGCCTGCCCATGAATACCTCGCTTGCCACGCTCAAGCCCTCCGGCATCCGCCGAATCAACGCGCTCGCTGTTCAGCATCCGGGATGCATTGCGCTTGCGCTCGGCGAGCCCGATTTTCCCACGCCCGATGTGATTAGTGCCGAGGTGACTGCATCGCTCGACCGCGGTGACACGCATTATCCGCCCAATAACGGTCGCCCTGCCCTGCGCGAGGCGCTGTCCGCATATATGGGCGACGCGGGCCTTTCGTTTTCTGCTGACGAGGTCATCCTGACCGATGGCGCGACCGAGGCCCTGTCGGCTACGTTTATGGCCATGCTCAACCCCGGCGACGAGGTCATCATCCCCACGCCGGCCTTTGGCCTGTACGAGAGCATCGTCGTGGCCAACCACGCTAAGGCGGTCTTTTTGGATACGGAGCCTGCGCAATTCCAGATTGACGAGGAAGCGCTTCGCGCCTGTGTGACCCCGGCGACCAAGGCCATCGTTATCTGCTCGCCCAACAATCCTACGGGCTGCATCCTCAACGCGGCGTCGCTCGACGCCGTGGCGCGCGTAGCAGACCAGGCGGGCATCTACGTAATCTGCGACGACGTATATAACCGCCTGGTCTACGTGGACGGCTACGAGCGCTTTGCCCAGCGACACCCGGAGCTGCGCGAGCAGACGGTCGTCATCGAGAGCTTCTCCAAGCCCTGGGCCATGACCGGCTGGCGCTTGGGTTGGCTCGCAGCCGCAGCCCCCGTCATCGCCGAGATCGCAAAGGCCCACCAGTATTTAGTATCGAGCGCCGTCTCCTTCGAAATGGACGCCGCAGCCCGAGCCCTCACCGTCGACCCAACTCCCATGCTCAAAGTCTACCAAGCCCGCCGCGAACGCGTACTCGCAGCCTTAAACGCCATGGGCCTCGACGCAGTGGAACCGGCAGGAGCCTTCTACACTTTCCCGAGCATCAAACAATTCGGCTTAACAAGCGAAGCCTTCTGCATCAAAGCCATCAAAGAGGCAAACGTAGCCCTAGTCCCGGGCGACTGTTTCGGCACCGAAGGCCACATCCGCCTAAGCTACTGCGTCTCCGACAAGGATTTGGACGAAGGTCTCCGCCGCCTGTCCAACTTCGTGTCAACCCTATAGCCCACCGGGACCCAAAACCATCAGCCCACCGACCCAAGCATTATGAGTGGGGCGCGCCGGCCAACGGACACGAGGATTCGCAGCAAAGGCAACGTAGCTCCGGCCGGGAGGGGCAGGGCGAGTTTTCCGTAGATTCCGCACGAGCCGGAAAGCACTTAATGTGCTTTCCGAGCGAGCCCAGGACCTGACCGAGCGGAAACCTTGCGCCTGGCCTTCGGCGGAGCGTGCCGGATGGTGGAATTGTGTGCAGCCCGGTTTTCCGTTGACCGACGCCGGGGTCCCCGCCATAATACTTTCGGTTCACGCACGAATCCGCTGCCAGAGACAGCCGGCGCAAACGGGTCTTACCCGCGAGCTTAATGGGACTTCCCGCCAGCCGAGGTGGTCGAGTAGATATGTCTTCTCGCCCCCGTCGCTCATGCAGCGCGGGGGCTTTCTTTTTGGACATGCCCCCGTCACGTCCTTGTGGCGGACCGTGCCCGGAAAGAATTCGAGGAGGTGTAATTCATGCCCCAGCAGTACAAAATCGACAAGGTTGCAGAGATCGAGTCCCGTATCGCCGAGAACGCCGGTCTGTTCGTCGTCAACTACAACGGTCTGACGGTTAAGCAGGCTCAGGAGCTGCGTCATCAGCTTCGCGAGTGCGGCGCCGAGATGAAGGTCTACAAGAACAACCTGGTCAAGATCGCTCTCAAGAACCAGGAGCAGCCCGAGCTCGACGAGATCCTCGCCGGCCCCGTCGCTTATGTGTTCTACGAGACCGAGCCGGTCGAGGCCGCTAAGACCCTTAAGGACTTCTCCGCTAAGTCCAAGGGCGTCCTTGAGATCAAGGGCGGTATCTCCGACGGCAAGGCCGTTTCCGCTGATGATGTTAAGGCTATCGCCGAGCTGCCCACCAAGGATCAGCTTCTCGGCCAGATCGCCGGTCTCATCTCCGGTTTCGCTCGCGACATCGCTGTCTGCGTCAACGGCGTTTCCTCTGGTCTCGCTCGTTCGATCCAGCAGGTCTCCGAGCAGAAGGCAGCCTAGTTGCTGTTTTCGCCCGCGGCGGCAACGCCGCACCCCTGGCGCATTTGCGCCGTGTTTTAACTGATCTCCGTGCATCCGCACGGAAACCGAAAGGACTTAGAAATGGCTAAGCTTACCACCGATGAGATCATCGATGCTCTTAAGGAAATGACCCTTCTCGAGGCTTCCGAGCTCGTCAAGGCTATCGAGGACACCTTCGGCGTTTCCGCCGCTGCTCCTGCCGCTGTTGTCGCCGCTCCCGCTGCTGGCGCTGCTGAGGCCGAGGAGAAGACCGAGTTTGACGTCGTGCTCGAGGGCTTCGGCGACAACAAGATCCAGGTCATCAAGGCCGTCCGTGAGCTCACCAACCTTGGCCTGAAGGAGGCCAAGGAGGTCGTCGAGGGCGCTCCCAAGGCTGTTCTCGAGGGTGCCAAGAAGGAGGACGCCGAGGCTGCCAAGGAGAAGCTCGAGGCTGCTGGCGCTGCTGTCACCCTCAAGTAATCAGGCTCTCTCGCCAGATTTCTTTGCAGACGGGGTTCGCATTGCGAGCCCCGTCTTTTTTTGTTTTGGCCCCTCATTCCCATTGCTCGGCATGCAGAACACCGCTGTCTTTGCCGTGCCAATCCCGTTACCGCTGGGGCGTAAAATTGCACCATTCGAGCAATAATTTGCGTTGACCTGCTGAAGAATTGCGTTTGCCTTACGGCGACGTATGTCTCCGGCGGTAAGATACTTCGGTATCGCAATTTGGTCTGCGGCCGCCGTGCCGCACGCATAGGGCGCATTCTGCGCCTGCGAAAGGATCCTTGAATAACATGAAGGCAATCATCCCCGCCGCCGGCCTTGGCACGCGTTTTCTGCCTGGCACTAAGTGCACGCCCAAAGAGATGCTGCCGGTGCTCGACAAGCCGGTCATTCAGTATGTCGTTGAGGAGGCGCTCGACCCCGAGGAGGTCGACGACGCCATCATCGTTACCTCTCCCGGTAAGCCCGAACTGCTGAGCTACTTCCAGTCCGACCGTTCGCTCGAGAACCTGCTGCGCGAGCGCGGCAAGAACGCCTATGCCGATGCCGTCGCCCACGCTGGCGGTATGCCGGTCGACTTCCGCTATCAGTACGAGCCCAAGGGTCTCGGCCATGCTATCCGCTCTGCTGCCGACGCCGTGGCAGGGGAGAACTTCCTGGTTCTTCTGGGCGACTACGTTGTGCCTAACCGTGATATCTGCGACAAGATGCTCGCCGTTTCCAAGGAGCACGGTGGCGCTTCGGTTATCGCCGTCGCTGCTTGCTCGCCCGAGGAAGTCAGCCGCTACGGCGTTATCGCCGGCGATCGCGTTGGCTCGCTCGAGGGCTTCGAGAAAGCTGCCGACGACGAGCCCGGTGCCGTTTGGCGCATCGGCGGTCTGGTCGAGAAGCCTGCTCCCGAGGCGGCTCCGTCCAACCTGTACATCGTCGGTCGTTACCTGATGAGCCCGCTGGTCATGGACCTGCTCGCCGATCAGCAGGCCGGCAAGGGCGGCGAGATTCAGCTTACCGACGCCATGGCCCGCTCGCTCGACCGCGAGGCCATGTACGCTGTCGTCATCGACCCGCTCTCGGGCTACGATACCGGCACCCCGTCTGGCTGGATGGCCACCAACGCCCTCATGGCTGCAAGCGATCCTCGCTTTGCCGGCGCCTTCTGGGACGCCATCGACGAGCGCGGCGGTCTTAAGCGTTAACGCGGTTTTACCAAACCGCGTAACGGCTCGACGCTGCACGGGCATCAGAGCGACAATTTGCCATTCAAAGAGGGCGGCATGACCAGAAGGTCAATGCCGTCCTCTTTTCATGTCAACTTGTTCGCTCTGATGCCCGTTCGCTGTCCGCCCTCTACCTACTGATCTGTCATGGCTGAAACGGTACGGGTGCAGGCTTCGGTCTGCACCCGTTTTTTATGCGAGTTGCAGCTTGGCTCCGGAAAGTGCGCCCCACTATTTGGTCGAATTCTGGGATGCACTTTCCGGTTGGGGCCCCTAGCGGAAACTACGACCCGGAATATCAGCTCAGAGCGGGATGCAGTTTCCCAAACAGGGCTCAACCGGAAACTGCGACCCAGTTTGGGGCCTCAAAACGGGACACAGTTTCCGCTCGATCAACCCTCGCCGCCATTCAGCCATTCAGCGGCGCGCATCAGTAGCGCTGTTCACAGAAAATATATGAACAGATGTTCGATACACATGCATCTACCTGCGTGTTTTCTGTCGAAAAACTTTGCTACTCCAAAAACTCAATCGCGTCAAGGCTTTTCTTGCTCAACGGTCGGTACCTGATAAACTATTAGGTTGCGATAACTGGCGAAGCTATGCCTCGCCAACCCACCGAGCATTTCCGTGAAGGAGGAAAAACCTGGTGACCTACGCATACACTGCCACTGAGCGCAAGCGCGTCAGCTTCGGGAAAATCCCGGAGGCCATGGAGCTCCCCAACCTTATCTCTGTTCAAAGGGAATCCTTTGAGCGTTTTAAGGACGAGGGCCTTCGTGAGGCGTTCAAGGAATCCAGCCCCATCCAGAGCCAGAACCATGTTCTCGAGGTTACCTTCGGCGAGCATCAGTTCGGCGACCCCGCGCATACCGTCGAGGAGTGCCGCGAGAAGGATATGACCTATCAGGCTCCGCTTCTGACCGACGTCCGTCTTACCAACAAGGAAACCGGCGAGATCAAGGAGCAGCTCGTCTTCATGGGTGACTTCCCCATGATGACTGATCAGGGCACCTTCATCATCAACGGTACTGAGCGTATCGTCGTCTCGCAGCTCGTCCGCTCCCCGGGCGTGTACTACAGCTCCGAGATGGATTCGGGCAAGCAGATCTACAAGGCCCAGATCATCCCGTCCCGCGGTGCCTGGCTCGAGTTTGAGGTCGACAAGCGCGACCAGCTCATGGTCTCCATCGACCGTAAGCGCAAGCAGAGCGCCACGATGTTTCTGCGCGCCCTTGGCATCGCCGTCACCAACGACGACATCATCGAGCTGCTCGGCAACTCCGATGTGATCAAGCGCACCCTGGAGCGCGATACCGCCCTCACCCGCGAGGATGCCCTCATCGAGATCTACCGTCGCCTGCGCCCGGGCGAGCCTCCCACCGTGGATGCTTCCCGCAGCCTGCTCGAGGGCCTGCTCTTCAACCCGCAGCGCTACGATCTGGCCCGCGTCGGTCGTTACAAGGTCAACAAGAAGCTCAACCTCACCACCGAGGAAGAGGTCACGGTGCTCACCGACGAGGATATCGTCGCGACGCTGCGCTACCTGCTGTCCCTCGCTGCCGGCGAGCAGGGCTTCAAGGTCGACGACATCGACCACTTCGGCAACCGCCGTATCCGCACCGTCGGCGAGCTCGTCGCCAACCAGTTCCGTATCGGCATGAGCCGTATGGAGCGCGTCGTCCGTGAGCGCATGAGCTCCCAGGACATCGACGAGATCACCCCGCAGTCGCTCATCAACATCCGTCCGATCGTGGCTTCCATCAAGGAGTTCTTCGGTTCCTCGCAGCTCTCGCAGTTCATGGACCAGGCGAACCCCCTGACCGGTCTGACCCACAAGCGCCGTCTGTCCGCACTCGGCCCTGGTGGTCTTGCCGGCCACAAGTCCGGCTCCAGCCGCCGCACCAACGTGCCGACGGCCGTCCGCGACGTTCACAATTCGCACTACAGCCGCATGTGCCCGATCGAGACCCCCGAAGGCCCCAACATCGGCCTGATCGGCTCGCTCGCCCTCTACGCCCGCGTCAACGAGTATGGCTTCATCGAGGCCCCGTTCCGTCGCGTCGAGAACGGCGTTGCCACCGATCAGATCGACTGGATGACCGCTGACGAGGAAGAGAAGCACGTCATCGCGCCGGCCAACACGCCGCTCGATCCCAAGACCAACGAGTTCATCACGACCGATGCCGAGGGCAAGATCGTCCGTCCGCACACCGTGATCGCCCGTACCCGCGACTTCGACGGCTCCTTCGGCGCTCCCGCCGACGTGCCCGTCGAGGACGTCGACTACATGGACGTCTCGCCGCGTCAGATGCTCTCCGTCGCAGCCACGCTGATCCCGTTCCTTGAGCACGATGACGCCAAGCGTACGCTGATGGGCGCCAACATGCAGCGTCAGGCCGTGCCGCTGGTTCACCCCGCCGCTCCCTATGTCGGTACCGGCATGGAGCGTCGCGCCGCTCTGGACTCCGGCGAGGTCACCCTGGCCAAGAACGCCGGCGAGGTCATCTTTGCCGACGCCGCCAAGATCATCGTCAAGCATGCCGGCGGCATGGACGAGTACCACCTGGCCAAGTACCAGCGCTCCAACCAGTCCACCTGCATCAACCACCGTCCGCTCGTTCGCGTTGGTGACACCGTTGAGCAGGGCGAGCCTCTGGCCGACGGTCCTTCGACCGATCACGGCGAGCTCGCACTGGGTCAGAACCTCACCGTGGCCTACATGCCGTGGGAAGGCTTTAACTACGAGGACGGTATCGTCGTGTCCGAGCGCCTGGTGGCCGAGGACCTGCTGACGACCATCAACATCACCCGTCACGAGATCGACGCCCGCGACACCAAGCTCGGCCCCGAGGAGATCACCCGCGAGATCCCGAACCTCTCCGAGGACATGCTTGCCAACCTCGACGAGGACGGCATCATCCGCATCGGCGCCGAGGTCGGCCCTGGCGACATCTTGGTCGGCAAGGTCACGCCTAAGGGCGAGAGCGCTCTGACCGCCGAGGAGCGCCTGCTGCGCGCCATCTTCGGTGCCAAGGCCCACGACGTCCGCGACACCTCCCTTAAGATGCCTCACGGCGCTTACGGCCGCGTCATCGACGTCGTCCGCTTTAGCCGCGAGAACGGCGACGACCTGGCCCCCGGCGTCAACGAGCAGGTGCGCGTCTACGTCGCCCAGCGTCGTAAGATCCAGCAGGGCGATAAGATCGCCGGCCGCCACGGCAACAAGGGTGTTATCTGCAACGTTCTGCCGGTCGAGGACATGCCCTACATGGCTGACGGTACCCCGATCGACGTTATCCTCAACCCGCTGGGCGTTCCTTCGCGTATGAACGTCGGCCAGCTGCTCGAGTGCCACCTTGGCTGGGCTGCTGCCTGCGGTTGGGATACCGAGCAGGCCGACTCCGACAAGTACGTCCCCGGTCCGTTCTTCACCGCCACGCCCGTCTTCGACGGCGCCAAGGAGGACGAGATCGCCGAGGTCATCCGTCGCGCCAACAAGAACATGCTCAACAAGGCCACCGCTGCCTTTGGCGATCACATGCGCCCCGAGTTTGTCACCCAGCTTGACGAGCGCGGCAAGACCCGTCTGTTCGACGGCCGCACCGGCGAGGAGTTCCGCGAGCCCATTACCGTGGGCACGTCCTACATCCTCAAGCTCGGCCACATGGTCGACGACAAGATCCACGCCCGTTCGACCGGCCCTTACAGCCTGGTTACCCAGCAGCCTCTGGGCGGCAAGGCTCAGTTCGGCGGCCAGCGCTTCGGCGAGATGGAAGTTTGGGCACTGTACGCTTACGGTGCTTCCAACGTCCTGCAGGAGATCCTGACCGTCAAGTCCGACGATACCGTGGGCCGCGTCAAGACCTACGAGTCCATCGTCAAGGGCGAGAACGTTCCTGTTCCGGGTATCCCCGAGTCCTTCAAGGTTCTCGTCAAGGAGATTCGCTCCCTCGCGCTGGACATCGAGCCCATGCACGATGCCGACGAGGACGCCTCCGCCCCTGTGACCGCCGAGGAGACCTCTGCTCTCGACGACCTGGCTGCGCTCGCCGGCGTTGATGCCGACGTCGAGGCCCAGGATGCCGAGACCGCCGAGGCACCCGAGGCTGTCGCCGCCACGACCACTGATAAGGAGTAGTTGACTGTGGCAGATTTCGAAGCTACTGATTTTGACTCGGTAAAGATCTCCCTTGCCTCCGCCGACCAGATCCGTTCCTGGTCGCACGGTGAGGTCAAGAAGCCGGAGACCATCAATTACCGTACCCTCAAGCCCGAGAAGGACGGCCTGTTCTGCGAGAAGATCTTCGGTCCCGCCAAGGACTGGGAGTGCTCCTGCGGCAAGTACAAGGGCATCCGCTTTAAGGGCATCGTCTGCGAGCGCTGCGGCGTCGAGGTCACCTCGGCCAAGGTGCGTCGCGACCGCATGGGTCACATCGAGCTCGCCGCTCCCGTGTCCCACATCTGGTACTTCAAGAGCCCCACGAGCTTCCCGATGAGCCGTATGCTCGACATCAAGTCCAAGGACCTCGAGAAGGTTCTGTACTTTGCCAGCTACATCATCACCGAGGTTGACTACGAGGCTCGCGAGGCCGACGCCGACGACCTGCGCGAGGAGCTCGCCGCCGATCTGGAAGAGATCGATGCCGAGTGCGCTCGCCAGATCGAGTCCCTCAAGGAGCAGGGCGACCCCGAGAACTTTGACGAGTTCTCCGACGAGGAGCCGCTGACCCCCGAGGAGATCGCCTCCGGCATCGTCGACATCGAGGAAGAGTGCAAGGACGAGAAGCAGCTCCGTACGGACGCCTTCAACGCCTTCATGAAGCTCACCGAGCGCGACCTCATTTCCGATGAGCCGCTGTTCCGCGAGATGACCCGTTACTACTCCATGTACTTCAAGGGTGGTATGGGTGCCGAGGCCGTCCGCGACCTGCTCGCTGCCATCGACCTTCCCTCCGAGGCCGAGAAGCTCAAGGCCATCATCGCCGACGAGGACTCCCAGAAGCAGAAGCGCGAGAAGGCCGTCAAGCGCCTTGAGGTCGTTGACGCCTTCCTGAAGGGCGGCAACAGCCCCGCGAACATGATCCTGGACGTCATCCCGGTCATTCCGCCCGATCTGCGCCCGATGGTCCAGCTCGACGGCGGCCGCTTCGCCGCGTCCGACCTCAACGACCTGTATCGTCGCGTGATCAACCGTAACAACCGACTCAAGCGCCTGCTCGACCTGGACGCCCCTGCGATCATCGTGAACAACGAGAAGCGCATGCTCCAGGAGTCCGTGGACGCCCTGTTCGACAACGGCCGTCGTGGTCGCCCGGTCTCTGGCCGTGGCGGTCGCCCGCTCAAGTCGCTCGCCGAGGCCCTCAAGGGCAAGCAGGGTCGTTTCCGTCAGAACCTGCTGGGCAAGCGTGTCGACTACTCTGGCCGTTCGGTAATCGTTACCGACCCCAAGCTGCTGCTGCACCAGTGCGGTCTGCCCAAGACCATGGCGCTGGAGCTCTTCAAGCCCTTCGTCATGAAGCGCCTGGTCGAGCTTGGCAAGGTCGAGAACATCAAGGGCGCCAAGCGCGCTATCGACCGCGGTGCCACCTTTGTGTGGGATATCCTCGAAGAGGTCATCGACGGCCGCGTCGTGCTGCTCAACCGTGCACCGACCCTGCACCGTCTGTCCATCCAGGCCTTTGAGCCGGTGCTGGTCGAGGGCAAGGCTATCCACCTGCATCCGCTGGTCTGCTCGCCCTTCAACGCCGACTTCGACGGCGACCAGATGTCTGTCCACGTGCCGCTGTCCAGCCAGGCTCAGGCTGAGGCTCGCGTGCTTATGCTCTCTGCGAACAACCTGCGCTCGCCGGCATCCGGCAAGCCGGTCAACATTCCTTCGCAGGACATGATCATCGGTGTGTACTACCTCACCCAGGTTCGCGAGGGTCTGCCGGGCGAGAACCACGTGTTCTCGAGCTTCGACGACGCACTGCACGCCTATGACTGCCGCTCCGAGGTCGACATGCAGGCCAAGATCCAGGTCCGCGTGTCCGCTGCCGATGCCAACGTCATCAACGAGGACGGCACCCGTATCTTCCGCGTTAAGAACGGCAAGAACGAGTTTGTCGACTACGACGTCACCGGCAACAAGACCGCGCGCTTCGAGACCTCTATCGGCCGCATCATCTTCAACCGCCAGTGCCTGCCCGAAGACTATGAGTTCATGAACTACAAGATGGTCAAGGGCGACGTGGCCAAGCTGGTTGCCGACTGCTGCGATCGTTACCCCGAGGCCAAGGTCGGCCCGATCCTCGACGCCATCAAGTACTCCGGCTTCCACTACGCTACCCGCGCTGGCCTCACCATCTCGGTGTGGGACGCTCTCATCCCTGCCGAGAAGCAGGAGCTGCTCGACCGCGCCCAGGCCAACGTCGACCAGATCAACGAGTACTTCGAGGAGGGCTTCATCAACGAGACGGAGCGCCACATCGAAGTCGTTAACGAGTGGACCGCTTGTACCGATAAGGTTGCAGCGCTCATGCTCGACATGTTCGACGAGGAGAACCCGCTCTACATGATGGCCGACTCCGGCGCCCGTGGTTCTAAGACCCAGCTGCGTCAGCTCGGCGGCATGCGTGGCCTGATGGCAGACATGTCCGGCGAGACGATCGACCTTCCCATTAAGGCGAACTTCCGCGAGGGCCTGCTGCCGCTCGAGTACTTCATTTCGACCTACGGCGCCCGTAAGGGCCTGGTCGATACCGCATCCCACACCTCGGACTCTGGTTACCTGACCCGTCGTCTGGTCGACGTGGCCCAGGACGTCATCGTCCGCGAGGAGGACTGCGGTACGCACGAGGGCGTTACCTACAACCTCATCATCCCCGGCACCACCGATCTCAACACCGACCTCGTCGGCCGTTGCTTCATCGAGGACGTCGTGGCCCCCGATGGCACCGTTCTCTTTGAGCAGGACGGCTACATCGAGAAGGTCGCCGACATCCAGAAGATGGTCGATGCGGGCCTTAAGAAGGTCAAGCTCCGCGCGCTGCTCACCTGCCGCTCCAAGTACGGCGTGTGCCAGAAGTGCTACGGCTGGGATCTTTCCACCCGTCGTCCGGTCGCTATCGGTACCGCGGTCGGCATTATTGCCGCCCAGTCCATCGGCGAGCCCGGTACGCAGCTTACGATGCGTACCATTCACTCCGGCGGCGTCGCTGGCGTCGACGATATTACGCAGGGTCTGCCTACGGTCAGCCGTATGTTCGATATCGTCGGCAACGTCAACGAGAAGATCCTGGGTCGCGAGGCCGAGCTGGCTCCGTACTCCGGCCACCTCTCGATTAAGCCCGAGAAGTCCGAGTACGTGCTGACGCTCACCGACTCCGAGGATCACACCCGTGTCCTCGACGAGCGTCGCGTCCCCGCTTCGGTGCGCTTTATGCCCGAGATCGAGGATGGCTGCGAGGTTCGCGCCGGCGATCAGATCACCAAGGGCTTCGTCAACTTCCGCAACCTGCGCAAGCTGACCGACATCGAGTCGACGATGCACACCTTCGTCGAGAGCGTCAAGGACGTCTACACCAGCCAGGGCGTCGACCTGAACGACAAGCACATCGAGGTGCTCGCACGTCAGATGCTGCGTCGCGTTCAGATCACCAACCCCGGCGATTCCAAGTACCTGCTTGGTCAGTACGTCGACCGCTACGAGTTCGCCGACGAGGTCGAGCGCGTTGCCCGTCTGGGCGGTCAGGCCCCCGTGGCCGAGCCCGTCATCCTGGGTACGCTCAAGGTCGCGTCTAACATCGACTCCTGGCTGTCGAGTGCTTCGTTTATCCGTACCGCTGGCGTCCTTACCGAGGCTGCCATTGAGGGTAAGGTCGATCACCTGCTCGACCTTAAGTCCAACGTCATCGTCGGTAAGAAGATTCCGGCCGGTACCGGCCTCAAGCCGTACGCCAACGCCAAGCTGACGTATCGTACGGCCGACGGCTACGTGGACATCGACGGCCCGGCTTCGCCCAACGCCAAGTCGCTGCCCGAGTGGGCTCCGGTTGAGCTCAAGGACCTGGACGAGCAGCTCCCGCAGCAGCTCGACTGGGCCGGCTACGACGAGTTCGGTGGTGCTGACGGTTCGTTCACCCGCAACGGCCACACCATCTCCGCCGAGAAGGCTCGTCTGTACCTGTTCGACGACCTGGGCGTGTCGCAGCGCTGGACCAACAAGTTCAGCGAGGTCGGCATCGAGACGGTCGGCGACCTGGTCGGCAAGTCCGAGGAGGATCTGCTGCGCATCGATGGCATCGGTGCCAAGGCGATCGAGGAGCTCCGTGACGGCCTGGAGGCCCACGACCTGCTCTACATCCTCGAGAACAACGACGACGTTGCCGACGAGGAAGACCTCTCGCAGCTGCTGCAGATGGTCTTTAGCCCCGACGGTCCGGACGATATCCTGCTGGGTACCTCCGCTCCGACGCATCACGCCGACGCCGACGAGGAGCTCCTGGGCGCCCCGATCGACGACAAGAAGGCTCCCGCCAACGGTGTCATCAACGAGGACATGGCTTCTCTCGATGAGCTGCTCAACCAGCTCGTGGACACCGACGACGCCGAAGAGGCCAAGGACAACGACGAGGAGTAATTAGTTCCGCCGTTCTAACGAACGGCGGCGACCTCCGTCGCTGCGCGGCCCCCAGAGCTACAATCTGTCATTCAAAAGGCAGGGCATGACCAAAAGGTCAATGCCCTGCCTTTTTCATGCCACCTTGTACGCTCTGGGGGCCGCTCGCTTGCGTATGCTCAACCTGTTGCGCTCCGTTGATCCCTTGGGGACCTGCCAAAAAAGGGACAGGGTTATTTTGGTCGGTTTTTCCTGCTTGAATTTGAAACATTTCGCCCGACAAGAGCGTATCTAAGGTGAGGGCCTCACCAAGAATTATTAACGTCACCGGGAGGTGATTATGGAAGAACAAGCATTTAGACAGGCGGTCGAAGACCACCGGGATGTCGTGTTTCGGATCGCATTGACGTACCTGCGCGATTGTGCCGACGCCGACGATGTTGCCCAGGATGTCTTTCTTAAGCTGCTCAAAAGCGATACGCAATTTGAGAGTTGGGAGCATCTTCGTCGCTGGCTTATCCGGGTCACGATCAATGAATGCAAATCGCTCTTTCGAAAGCCATGGAGGCGTGTGGAGGATATTGAGAACCTGGCCGATTCGCTTTCGACGGCGCAGGAGGAGACCAAGGTGGTCCTGTCAGACGTTATGCGACTTCCGGAGCGATTCCGCGTCCCCATCGTGCTCTATTACTATCTGGGCTTTTCGACCTCAGAGATTGCCGAGTTACTGCATGTGCCAGCCGCGACCGTTCGAACGCGTTTAGCTCGCGGTCGATCGAAGCTCAAATTCATCCTAGAGGAGGGCGACCGTGAAATCCAATCAAATCAAGCAGGCCTTCGAGTCCATCCAAGCCGATAGCGATCTTGCCGATCGCGTTCTTAATGCAGCTGAAGGCGAGCCGCTTCGCAAAAGGGGTCATGCTAAGCCCCTCTATGTTGCGGTTATCGGGTGTCTTGTCGGAGTGTTGGCGACCGGAGGGGTCGCCTACGCCGTTATCAATTCCAGCTATTTTGCCTCAGCCTGGGGAAACCACGGCAACGGGGATTCCATTACCTGGACAAACGGCGGCTCATCGGGGACTAAATATACCTACACCAGAGAGTTTGGTGATGGCATCGCGCCCCAAAGCCTGGAGGGTGCAGTCCAGGAGGTTAATCTGTCCGTCGAGGGCAACGGCTATACGCTCGATATCCATGAGATGGCAATCGACCAAAACGGCTGCGGTGCTGTGACGTTTACGCTATCCAATCCAAATGGTGTTAACTACTACAAGCCGGCAGCAGAGACTGGCGAACTTGTTCTCTATGGTGAAGAAGAACAAGGCATCGGCACGCCCGGCATGAACTTCGGCGAGGAATGGGCTGACACACGCTGCACCATTGATAAGGACACATCAAGCGATACTGTCATTAATGGCACGATGTACTTTGCTTCTATGGATCGCGAGCGAGGTTTTCAACATGCGGTCACCTGGAATATCTCGTGGACCGAGGGCGAAGGCGAGGATGCGAAGCCGTTCGAGGCATCGACGCCCGAGTTTAGCGTTGGAGCGTACGTCGATACAAAGGAACTCCGCTCCGATGACTCGCCTCTCGAGATCAGCCCGTTTTCTATCCAGACACACATCGATGATTTGGGCATTGACGCAGTCACGAAGAAGTTAACGGTTACCTACAAGGATGGATCGGAGCAGATTATCGAAGATGACGACGCAGGGGCGTTCAACTTATATTTTTCTTATACGCGCAATAGCGGAGAGAACATCTGGGTGCCAACGAAGTTGATTGATGTCGACCAAGTGGTCTCAGTAACGCTTGAGGGCACGAGGTGCACGTCAACAGGAGAGACCGAAACAGAGGCACCCTTTACCATCGTCTATTCGTAAGATTTGGGGCCGCTTCCTACTAGGGGAAGCGGCCTATTTTGAGTTAAATTGGCGGTTAAAGCGAGCGATATTCGTCTGAATTTCGGAAGTATGCGGCAAGATCTTGATGGGCCGCCCGGGCCGGGGATCCACCACCGCGCACAGGAGGGGATTCCATTTGTGTGGGGTTTGCGGAAATATGCCGATTTTAGGATACGCCCGGCGGCGTGGTCTGTTGACGGCACAGCTAACGCCACGTATCCTATCGAACTGCGTGTTTCGTAGGGGGATGCTGACCCCTCGATTCAAGCCGTTGCACTTTACAGAAAGCTGGAATCATTCGAGAAGGAGTACGCTTTGCCTACTATTAACCAGCTGGTTCGCCAGGGCCGTCGTTCCGTGCCCAAGAAGTCCAAGAACGCTGCCCTGCAGCACAACTCCCAGAAGCGCGGCGTGTGCACCCGCGTCTTCACCACGAGCCCCAAGAAGCCGAACTCGGCTCTTCGTAAGGTTGCCCGTGTTCGCCTCGTCAACGGCATCGAAGTTACTGCTTACATCCCGGGTGAGGGCCACAACCTGCAGGAGCACTCCATCGTGCTCGTCCGCGGCGGTCGTGTCCGTGACCTCCCTGGTGTCCGTTATCACGTCATCCGTGGCGCCTACGACGCTGCTCCGGTCCAGAACCGTATGCAGGCCCGTTCCAAGTACGGTGCTAAGCGCCCCAAGGCTAAATAAGCCAGATAACGTTTTGATACTTTCGCCGTGTGCCGCCTAAGCGCCGCACGGTAGACACTTAAGGAGATTTCACATGCCGCGTCGTGCAGCAGCTAATCGTCGTGAGGTTCAGCCTGACGCCGTTTACAACAACCGCCTGGTGACTCAGCTCATCAACAAGGTCCTTCTTGACGGCAAGAAGGCCACCGCTGAGCGCATCGTTTACACCGCTTTCGAGATCGTTGCCGAGAAGTCCGAGGGTGGCGACGCTCTCGCTACCTTCAAGAAGGCTATGGACAACGTCAAGCCCACGCTCGAGGTTAAGCCCAAGCGTGTCGGTGGCGCTACCTATCAGGTCCCGATGGAGGTCAACTCCCGTCGTTCCACCGCTCTGGGTATCCGCTGGATCGTCAACTTCTCCCGCGCTCGCAAGGAGAAGACCATGGCCGAGCGTCTCGCCAACGAGATCCTCGACGCTTCCAACGGCCTGGGCGCTTCCGTCAAGAAGCGTGAGGACGTCTTCAAGATGGCCGAGGCCAACCGCGCGTTCTCTCACTATCGTTGGTAAGTTAAGGTAAGGAACTAACATGGCTAAGCCTAAGTACAAGCTTTCCGATACCCGTAACATCGGCATCATGGCCCACATCGATGCCGGTAAGACCACCACGACCGAGCGTATTCTTTACTACACCGGTAAGACCCACAAGATCGGTGAGGTCCATGAGGGCGCTGCCACCATGGACTGGATGGTTCAGGAGCAGGAGCGCGGCGTAACCATTACCTCCGCTGCTACCACGTGCTTCTGGAACAAGGACGGTAAGGACTACCGCATCCAGATCATCGACACCCCGGGCCACGTTGACTTCACCGCCGAGGTCGAGCGCTGCCTGCGCGTCCTCGATGGCGCTGTCGCCGTCTTCGACGCCGTTGCCGGCGTTCAGCCCCAGTCTGAGACCGTTTGGCGTCAGGCTTCTACCTTCAACGTTCCCCGCATCGCCTTCATCAACAAGTATGACCGCGTGGGCGCTGACTTCTTCAACGCTATCGAGACCATGAAGGATCGTCTCGACGCTAACGCCGTGGCCGCTCAGGTCCCGATGGGCGCCGAGGACAACTTCTGGGGCGTCATCGACCTGGTCACCATGACTGCATGGGACTTCAAGGCCGACGAGAAGGGTATGACCTACCCCGAGCCGATGGACGAGATCCCGGCTGAGTTCGCCGACATCGCTGCCACCAAGCGCGAGGAGCTCCTCGACGCTGCTGCCAGCTTTGACGATGAGCTCATGGAGAAGATCCTCATGGAGGAGGACTTCACCGTCGAGGAGCTCAAGGCCGCTCTGCGCAAGGGCGTTCTGGCCAACGAGCTCAACCTCGTCTTCGTGGGCTCCGCCTACAAGAACAAGGGCGTTCAGGAGCTGCTCGACGCTGTCGTCGACTACCTGCCCAGCCCGCTCGACGTTGAGGCCGTTACCGGTACCGATCCGGACACCGGCGAGGAGATCCAGCGTCATCCTTCCTTCGACGAGCCCTTCTCCGGCCTGGTCTTCAAGATCATGACCGACCCGTTCGTCGGTAAGCTCACCTATGTCCGCGTTTACTCCGGCCGCGCCGAGTCCGGCTCCTACGTGGTCAACGCTTCCAACGGTCAGCGCGAGCGCCTCGGCCGCATCCTCGAGATGAACGCCGCCGAGCGTATCGACCGTGACGACGCTGCCGCTGGCGACATCGTCGCTTGCGTCGGCTTCAAGAACTCCACCACCGGTGACACCCTGTGCGCCGAGGGCAAGGAGATCGTCCTCGAGAAGATCGAGTTCGCTAAGCCCGTTATCGACGTTGCCATCGAGCCCAAGACCAAGGCCGAGCAGGACAAGATGTCCCTGGCTCTGACCAAGCTCGCCGAGGAGGACCCGACCTTCCAGGTGTCCACCAACCACGAGACCGGCCAGACCATCATCGCCGGCATGGGCGAGCTGCACCTCGAGATCATCGTCGACCGTCTGCTCCGCGAGTTCAAGGTTGACGCTAACGTTGGTAAGCCCCAGGTTGCCTACCGCGAGACCGCTGGTCACGACGTCGAGAAGGCTGAGGGCAAGTTCGTCCGTCAGTCCGGTGGTCGCGGTCAGTACGGCCACGCCGTCATCAAGCTCGAGAAGATGGAGGAGGGCTTCGGCTACGAGTTCGTCAACGCTATCGTCGGCGGCGTCGTGCCCAAGGAGTACATCCCGTCCATCGACAAGGGCATCCAGGAGGCCCTGAACACCGGTGTTATCGCCGGCTTCCCGGTCCTCGACGTTAAGGTCACCCTGTTCGACGGTTCTTACCACGAGGTCGACTCCTCCGAGGCCGCCTTCAAGATCGCCGGTTCCATGGCTATCAAGGACGCTCTCAAGAAGTCCGACCCGCAGCTGCTCGAGCCGATCATGGCTGTCGAGGTCGAGACTCCCGAGCAGTACATGGGCGACGTTATGGGCAACCTCTCCGGTCGCCGCGGCAAGATCGAGGGCATGGAGGATCGCAAGAACAGCAAGCTCATCCGTGCCAAGGTGCCGCTGGGCGAGATGTTCGGTTACGCTACCGACCTTCGCTCCCAGACCCAGGGCCGTGCATCCTACACGATGCAGTTCGACTCTTATGAGCCCGCGCCCAAGTCCATCGTGGACGAGGTCATGAGCAAGAACGCCTAAGTTCGAGCTCCCTGTTACGTAATCCGCGAGAACGTCTCTCGCACTCTTTGGAGGTTTAAGTTGGCTACCCAGAAGATCCGCATTCGCCTCAAGGGCTATGATCACGAGGTCGTCGATCAGTCCGCGAAGCTCATCGTTGAGACCGCTCAGAAGACCGGCGCTCGCGTTTCCGGTCCTGTCCCCCTGCCCACCGAGCGCAACCTGTACACGGTTATCCGCTCGCCGCACGTGAACAAGGACTCCCGTGAGCAGTTCGAGATGCGCACCCACAAGCGCCTCATCGACATCCTCGACCCCACCTCGGGCACCGTTGATTCGCTCATGCGTCTCGACCTCCCCGCTGGCGTTGACATCGACATCAAGCTCTAAGCGATACCGCTCATAGCTTACAGAGCCCCGCTGCCATTACGGTAGCGGGGCTCTTTTGTTTTGCATGACGGGTTTGGGCTGCTGGGTAATGCTGCCGAGCGGGTGGCTGCGGCTCCCTATTCGCTCAAGGGGCGCAGCGATGCCTCCTCAAAATGGAAGGATCGCAAACCGCCTTCCGTTTCGATACACGCGCGACCAAAGCCATCGACGGTTTTAAAGATGCCGCGTGCCAGCTCGTCGCCGGCAGGGGAACGGGCGATAACGTGCTCCCCAATCCAATTGAGGTGAGTGACATATTCGCCGTGGACGGGCGCGAGCGGTTCGCCGTCTTCTTCCATGGCGTTAAGACGCTCTGCCCACGCATCTACAGCGTCTATAACTGCGTGATAGACCTCATCGAGGAGCATGTTGACGGTGGGAACGCTCTCGTTAAGGTCCGAGAGGCCAATTGCCGCCAGACCGCCATCGGGTACCTCTTGGGGCGTGTAGTTTACGTTGACGCCAATGCCGCAGACGGCGAAGGGCTTGCCTTCGTTATCGCGTGCGGCCTCGACCAGAATGCCGCCGAGCTTGCGTCCTCGCGCGACAAGGTCGTTGGGCCATTTAAGGCGAATCTCGTTTGCAAGACCCTGCTTTTCGAGTGCTTCAAGCACCGCTAGGCCGCTGACGGCGGCAAGACCAGAGAACTTTGCAGGATTAACGCATGGGCGCAGGACAATCGAAAGCAATAAGTTGCCGACGGTTGAGTCCCACTTGTGCCCGCGCCGGCCGCGTCCTGCTGTTTGAGCCCGGGCGGCAAGTCCTGTGCCGTGCGGCGCTCCCTGTTTTCCTGCTTCGAGCAGGTCATCGTTGGTCGATCCGGTTACGTCGACTATCGTTAATTTGGCATCCATAACGGTTGCTACCTCCTAAGTTAATAAGGCAATCGCGTAATGGTGTCGAGAGATAGACACAATGTGAAGCCTTTGTCGCATTTGGACAATTTAATGTTAACACGTCAACAACGACTAAAATGCGCTATCCTCTCTTGGTCGATGTAAACACGTCAACAACTCAAAGGAGGCTAGTGATGGGTTTCACGATTCTTGGAACAGGCTCGGCGCTTCCTGAGCGCAGTGTTTCCAATGACGAGCTGTCTGAGTTCCTCGATACCTCGGATGAGTGGATTTTTACCCGCACAGGTATCAAGAGCCGCCACGTCTGTACCACCGAGTCACTTGACGACCTTGCCGTAGCGGCGAGTGAGCGGGCACTCCAGGTGTCCGGAATCGACGCGAGCCAGCTGGATCTGATCGTCTGCTCGACGACGACGGGTGACCACCTTGTTCCCGCCGAGGCGTGTGCCGTTGCTGAGCGACTAGGCGCGACGTGCCCTGCCTTCGATGTCTCGGCGGCTTGTGCCGGCTTCGTATTTGCGCTCGATGTCGCCGAGGGCTATATCGCCCGCGGTCGCGCCGAGCGCGTGCTTGTCGTTGCTGCCGAGCAGATGACGCGCGCGCTCGACTGGACCGACCGTGCCACCTGCGTGCTCTTTGGCGATGGGGCAGGCGCCGGAGTGATTGAGGCTGGGGGAGACAGTCCCCTTGCCGTTGAGCTTTCGACGGTGCCCGACGTCGAGACGTTGCGCGTTCCCGGTCTGGTCGGTACCTCGCCGTTTAAGGCTTCCGCAGATAGCGCGAGCGTGCTGTCCATGAATGGCCGCCGCGTGTTCAAGTTCGGCGTCAACGCCATCTGCGACACGGTCCATAAGCTTGCGATCGATGCGGGCATTTTGGTCGAAGACATCGATCATTTTGTATTCCATCAGGCTAACGAACGAATCCTGAGCCAGGCGGTTAAGCGCCTGGGCGTGCCGGACGAGCGCGTGGTTCGCACGTTGCACGAGACCGGCAACATTTCGAGCGCATGCATTCCGCTTGCCCTCGACCGGCTGGCAAACGCCGGTGCACTTCACACAGGCGACACCATCGCCTTGGTTGGATTTGGCGCCGGTCTGGATATAGGTGGCTATCTGCTTCGTTGGAAGTAGTCGCACATAGGAAATAAAAACGCCCTAGGGCACAACCAAAGGAGAACTACCATGGCAGATCAGAAGACCTTCGAGCGCGTTTGCGACGTTATCCGCGAGACCGCCGGTCTTGACGATGTCGAGATGAAGCCCGAGTCCACGCTCGAGGAGATTGGTCTCGACAGCCTGGGCACCGTCGAGATCCTCGTTGCCGTCGAGGACGAGTTTGGCATCCAGCTCGATACCGAGGAGAACCCCAAGACGGTCGGCGAGTTCGCCGATACGGTCGAGGCGGCATTGGAGAAGTAGAGATGCTCAAGACTCCTCTCTGCGATCTGCTCGGCATCGAAAAGCCCGTGTTCCAGGGCGGTATGGCCTGGATTGCCGATGCCTCGCTGGCGTCCGCAGTGTCCGAGGCGGGTGGCTTAGGCATCATCGCGGCCATGAACGCCGACGCCAACTGGCTTCGCGACCAGATTCATGAGCTGCGCGCCAAGACGGATAAGCCCTTTGGCGTGAACGTCATGCTCATGAGCCCGTTTGCCGACGAGGTCGCGCAGGTCGTGATTGACGAGCGAGTGCCGGTCGTCGTGACGGGCGCCGGCAATCCCGCCAAGTACATGAAGGCGTGGAACGAGGCGGGCATCAAGGTCATCCCGGTCGTTGCCTCGGTGGCGCTGGCGCGCCTCGTGGCACGTCGTGGAGCCACGGCGGTTGTTGCCGAGGGTACCGAATCGGGCGGCCATATTGGCGAGACCTCGACGATGGCACTGGTGCCGCAGGTCGTCGATGCGGTTGACATTCCCGTCGTGGCCGCCGGCGGTATTGCCGACGGCCGCGGCGTGGCGGCCGCCTTTATGCTGGGCGCCGAAGGCGTGCAAGTGGGTACGCGCTTTCTGGTCGCAGACGAGTGCACCGTCTCGGAGCAGTACAAAGAGATGGTCCTGAAGGCCAACGACACTTCAACGCGTGCGACCGGTCGCTCGACGGGACATCCAGTGCGCGCCCTCAAGAGCCCCTTCACCAACGCCTATGCCAAGAGCGAGGGTTCCGGCGCGAGTGCCGAGGAGCTCGGTGCTATGGGAACCGGTGCGCTGCGTAAGGCCGCCAAGGACGGCAACTACGAAGAGGGTTCGTTTTTGTGTGGACAGATTGCCGGCATGGTCAACGAGCGCCAGAGCGCACGCGAAATCGTTGACGACCTGGTCGATGGCGCCGAGCACGTCCTGAAGGGTGCGTGCGCATGGGTGGCGTAGCGTTTTTGTTTGCCGGCCAGGGTGCCCAGCACCCCGCGATGGGCGTCGACTTGATCGAGACATCGCCGGCGGCTGCCGAGGTGTTCGCCATTGCCGATGAGGTGCGCCCGGGGACGAGCGAGCAGTGCCGGAGCGCCTCCAAGGAGGAGCTCTCGCAGACCGAGAACACGCAGCCTTGCGTGTTCGTGCACGACCTGGCAGCGGCTGCCGCCCTGCGTGAGCGCGGCGTGGTACCTGCCGCCTGTGCGGGATTCTCGCTGGGCGAGGTCGCCGCGCTCACCTTTGCGGGGGCGTTCGATACGCGAGCGGGCTTTGAGCTCGTGTGCGAGCGCGCGGCGCTGATGGCCGCGGCTGCCGAGCGCCATCCGGGCGGCATGCGCGCCGTCATCAAGCTCGATGCGGCGCAAGTCGAGGGCCTGGCAAAACAGGCCGGCGAGGACTGCTGGCCGGTCAACTACAACAGTCCCCAGCAGACGGTTGTGGCCGGAGCGCCCGAGGCGCTGCAGGCGCTCGACGACCTAGTAAAAGAGGCTGGCGGCCGCGCTATGAAAGTCGCGGTGTCGGGTGCATTTCATAGCCCCTATATGGCAGAGGCGACTGAGGGGCTGGCGACGTATATCCAAGACGGCCACGCGCCGTCTCCGCTGCTGATTCCGGTCATGGCAAACATGACGGCGGCGCCCTATCCGGCGGATCCGCGAGCAGCATCGGATGTCTTGGCCAACCAAGTGAGCCATGCCGTGCGCTGGGTCGACACGCTGCATGCTCTGCAGGATCAAGGCATCGACACGTTTATTGAGGTTGGCCCTGGCAAAACGCTGTCCGGCCTGGTCAAGCGTACGTTGAGCGACGTTCGCGTGTATTCGTGCGAAACAGCCGAGCAGGTCGCAGCTATTGCCGACGAGCTCGCATAGCCCACAGGGCTGTAACCCGAAAGGAATGACATGGGCAACTTGAACAACGGCGCGCTCGAGCGCAACGATTCACGTCGCGTGGCACTGATCACGGGCGGCTCGCGTGGTATCGGCCGCGCTTGTGCGGTTGGCCTGGCGGAGGACGGCTTTGATATCGCCGTCGTCTATGCCGGTAGCGTCGATGCGGCGCGCGAGACGTGCGAAGCCTGCGAGGCCGCTGGTGCCACAGCTCGCGCGTATCAATGCGATGTGGCCGACCCCGATGCCGTCAATGCGTGCATCGAGGCCGTGTTCAACGACTTTGGTTCGATTTGGGCGCTCGTCAATAACGCCGGGATCACTCGCGATGGGCTGCTTATGCGCATGGGCGACGATGCCTTCGATCGCGTGCTCGATGTCAATCTCAAGGGCACGTTCAATACAACACGCGCGCTCACCAAGACCTTTATGCGCCAGCGTGGCGGCTGCATCGTCAATATGAGCTCGGTCGTGGGCCTGATGGGCAATGCCGGGCAGGCCAACTACGCTGCCTCCAAGGCGGGCGTGATTGGCCTGACCAAGGCAGTAGCGCGTGAGCTTGCGCCCCGCGGCGTACGAGTGAACGCAGTTGCCCCCGGGTTTGTCGAGACGGATATGACGGCAAAGCTCTCGGAGAAGGTTCGCGCGGCAACCGAGGAGCAGATTCCCCTAAAGCGTATGGCGCAGCCCGAGGAAGTGGCCGGCGTGGTGCGCTTTTTGGCGAGCGATGCGGCTGCCTACATTACGGGCGAGGTCGTACGCGTCGACGGCGGAATGGCGATGTAGAAACCAGAGCCACACAACGGCTTGGATGAGGAGACCATGATGGAACAGAGAGTTGCAATCACCGGCATCGGTGCCGTATCGCCGCTCGGCAACACCGCGCTTGCCACCTGGGCGGCAATGTGTGCCGGCACGTGCGGCATCGGCCCGATCACGCACTTCGATACCGATGCGTTTGCCGTCAAGGTGGCGGCCGAGGTCAAGGGCTTTGACGGCAACGAGTACTTTGGCAAGCGTGACGCCAAGCACCTGGACCCCTGCGTTCAGTTTGCCCTGGCAGCGTCGGACGAGGCCATGCACGATGCGGGCCTCGATGTTGAGGGCGCGGTCGATCGCGATCGCCTGGGTGTCTATGTGGGCTCGGGCGTGGGCGGCATGCAGACGCTTGTCGACAACGTCCACACGATTGCCGATCGCGGGCCTCGTCGCGCATCGCCCTACATGATTGCGATGATGATTCCCAACATGGCTTCGGGCAACATTGCGATTCGCCATAAGGCAAAGGGCCCGACTCTGCCCGTCGTGACCGCCTGCGCGACTTCTGCCCATGCGGTGGGCGAGGCGTTCCGCGCCATCAAGCACGGCTATGCCGACGCGATCCTCGCGGGCGGCGCCGAGGCCGCCATTATCCCCGATGCTGTTGCGGGCTTTACGTCCTGCCGTGCATTGACCACCAACCCCGATCCCGCGACGGCCTGCCGCCCGTTCGATGCAGACCGCGACGGCTTTGTGATGGGCGAGGGCGCCTGCGTGCTCGTGCTCGAGGGCATGGAGCATGCACGGGCCCGCGGTGCGCACATTTACGCCGAGGTCGTGGGCTACGGCAACACCGATGACGCCTACCACATCACGAGTCCCGACCCGGATGCGGCAGGTATCGCCCGTGCGATATCGATGGCAGTGGCCGAGGGCGACGTCAAGCCTTCCGAGGGCCTCTACATCAACGCCCACGGCACATCGACCAAGCTCAACGATTCGTCCGAGACGGCGGGCATTAAGCGTGCGCTCGGCGAGGACGCGGCGCGCACCGCACATGTCTCGTCGACCAAGTCGATGACCGGCCATATGATCGGCGCCACGGGTGCCATCGAGGTCATGGCTTGCGCCATGGCGCTCGAGCAGGGCGTGGTGCCGCCGACCATTAACTACCACACACCCGATCCCGCCTGCGATCTTGACTACACGCCCAATCGCGCGGTTCGCGCCGACCTTACCTGGGCGCTTTCGACCAACCTAGGCTTTGGCGGGCACAACGCCGCCATCGCGCTGCGTAGATATACGAGGAGCTAGAGCATGGATTCCAAAAGACTTGCCGAGATAGCCGATGTGATGGAGGACCGCGGCCTCACGCGCGTGCGCGTTGAGGAGCCCGATGGCACCGCGGTCGAACTCGAGCGCGCGAGCGCCGCACAGCCGGTTGCCGTGCCCATGCCCATGCCGAGCGCTATGGCCGCTCCAGTTGCAGCTCCCACAGTTGCGCCTGCCGCACCGGAGCCCGCCGCGCAGACACCTGCCGCCGCACCGGAGCCCAAGGGCACCGAGGTGACCGCTCCCATGGTCGGCGTTTTCTATGCTGCCCCGGCGCCGGGCGACGAGCCGTTTGTGCACGTGGGCTCTAAGGTCAAGGCCGGCGAGACCCTCTGCATCATCGAGGCCATGAAGGTTCTCAACGAGGTGACGGCCGAGGCAGACGGCGAGGTGCTCGAGATCTGCGTGGCCGACGGCGACCTCGTGGAGTTTGGCAGCTGCCTCATGAGGATCGGATAGGTGATATCCATGAACAAAGAAGAGCTCAAGAAGCTGTTGCCGCATCGCGAGCCGATGCTTTTGCTCGACGAAGCCGAGCTGGTGGGCGACGAGGCCCACGGCAAGATCACGATTACGGGCGAGGAGTACTTTTTGCAGGGGCATTTTCCGGGAAACCCGGTCGTCCCCGGCGTGATTCAGTGCGAGATGCTCGCCCAGAACTGCTGCGTGCTGCTGATGGGCGACGAGGAAGCGCGCGGCGCGACGCCGTTCTACACGAGTCTGGACAAGGTGCGCTTTAAGCGTCCGGTGCGCCCGGGCGACACGGTTGATCTGGTGTGCACCATCACGCGTGCGCGCGGGCCGTTCCGCTTTGCGACGGGTACTGCGAGCGTCAACGGTGAGGTTTGCTGCCGCGCTGATATGTCTTTTGCACTCATGCACGAAAGTTAAGGAAGTCTTCATGTTCGACAAAGTGCTCATCGCCAACCGCGGAGAAGTCGCGGTCCGTGTTATCCGCGCGTGCCGCGATATGGGCATCAAGACCGTCGCCGTTTATTCCACGGCCGATGCGGACGCGCTGCACGTGCAGCTTGCCGACGAGGCGTATTGCATCGGCGGCCCGCGTCTTGCCGAGAGCTACCTCAACGACGATGCTGTGCTCACCTGTGCCGTGAAGTCGGGAGCAAAGGCGATCCATCCCGGCTATGGCTTCTTTTCCGAGAAGGCGAGCTTCGTGCGCGACTGCGACAAGTATGGCCTGACGTTTGTCGGTCCTTCGGCCAAGGTGATCGACAGCATGGGCGACAAGGACGCCGCACGTCGAACGGCTGCCGCGGCGGGCGTGCCCATCGTACCGGGCTGCGATTTGCTCAAAAGCCCCGAGGAGGCGACGGCCGAGGCCGAGCGCATTGGCTGCCCCGTGCTTATTAAGGCGCGTGCAGGTGGCGGCGGTCGCGGCATTCGCAAGGTCGAGCGCGTGGAAGATGCGGCAAAGGCGTTCATCGAGGCGCGTGCCGAGGGCGAGGCCGTTTTTGGCGACGGCGAGTGCTACATGGAGAAGTTCGTCGCGCCGGCGCATCACGTTGAGGTGCAGATTATGGCCGATAAGCAGGGCCATGTGTTTTCGCTCGGCGAGCGCGAGTGCTCGGTGCAGCGGCGCAACCAAAAGCTAATCGAGGAGAGCCCCGCGCCGTGCCTCGACGGACACGACGACATTCGTGCTCGCATGCACAAGGCAGCGCGTGACCTGGCTCGTGCCGTCGGCTACGAAGGAGCCGGTACCATCGAGTTCCTGTATTCGGACGACGGCAATTTCTACTTTATGGAAATGAACACGCGCTTGCAGGTGGAGCATCCGGTTACGGAGTTTGTGACCGATACCGACTTGGTCAAGTGGCAGCTGCGCGTGGCAGCCGGCCAGCCTCTGCCCTTTGAGCAGGAGGACATGCCGGTCCGCAACCACGCCATGGAGTGCCGCATCAATGCCGAAACGCCGGACTTTCTGCCGTCATGCGGAACGGTCACCGCGTTGCGTGTGCCGGGTGGTCCGCGCGTGCGCTGGGATTCCGCCATGTTTACCGGTGCGAAAGTTCCGCCGTACTACGACTCCATGCTTGGCAAGCTCATCGTGTGTGCGCCCACGCGTGACGGCGCCATTCGCAAGATGCGCTCGGCCCTGGGCGAGCTCGTGATTGAGGGCGTGAGCGAAAACAGCGAGCTTCAGCTCGACGTGCTGGCAAACGACGAGTTCTTGTCGGGCATGTATCACACCGATCTGATGGGGCATCTCTATGCTGATGAATAGAAAAGCGAAGACGGTCAACGTCCTCGAGGGGCCGATGACCGAGTCGTGCGCCGAGTTTCCCGCGCGCCACGTGTTTATCAAGTGCCCGGAGTGCCGCCGTGTGATCGATGAGACACGCCTGCACGACAACCTCGAGGTCTGCCCCCGTTGCGGCAAGCATTTTCGCGTGAGCGGTCGTGCGCGCCTGGGTATGACAGTCGACGAGGGCACGTTTGAGGAATGGGATGCCAGTCTGGCGCCGGAGGACTTTCTCTCGTTTCCCGGCTATGCCGACAAGCTCAAGAGCGTGAGCGAACGTTCGGGCGAGCGCGATGCCGTTGTGTGCGGCAAGGGCAAAATCTGCGGTTGCGATACGGCGCTCTTCTTTATGGACGCCAACTTTATGATGGGCTCGATGGGTTCCGTGGTGGGCGAGAAGATCTGCCGCACATTTGAGCGTGCGACCGAGCTGGGACTGCCGGTCGTTGGCTTTACCGTATCGGGTGGCGCCCGCATGCAGGAGGGCGTGACCTCGCTCATGCAGATGGCCAAAATCTCTGCGGCGGTTAGGCGCCATAGCGAGGCGGGCGGCCTGTATATCACGGTGCTCACTGACCCCACGACCGGAGGCGTAACCGCGAGCTTTGCCATGGAGGGCGATATTATCCTGGCCGAGCCCGATGCCCTGACGGCATTTGCCGGCCCGCGCGTGATCGAGCAGAACATGCACAAGCGCCTGCCCAAGGGATTCCAGCGCTCCGAGTTTTTGCTGGAGCACGGCTTTTGCGATGCCGTCGTTCCGCGTGGCGAGATTGCGCTCACGGTAGGCGAGCTGCTGGCGCTGCACGAAGGGCACGCGCCCGGCCTGGGGGCACCGCATGAGATCGTGCATACGGGTCGCCGCGGCAAAAAGTTGGGACACTTGTTCAAGCGCTCGACCGCACCAAAAACCGCGCTCGAGATTGTCAAACAGACCCGCTCGGCAGATCGCGCCACGGCGGGCGAGATGATCTCGCTGGGCCTGGATGGATTTGTGGAGCTGCACGGCGACCGCTACTTTGGCGACGATGCCGCTGTGGTGGCTGGCATTGGCTGGAAAGACGGACGTCCCGTAACGGTCATCGCCATCGAGCGCGGCACCACGACCAAAGAGCGTATGCGCCGCAACTTTGGCATGGCACATCCCGAGGGCTACCGCAAAGCGCGTCGCCTGATGCGCCAGGCCGAAAAGTTTGGTCGACCGGTTCTGTGCCTGGTCGATACTTCGGGCGCCTTTTGCGGCATCGGTGCCGAGGAGCGCGGCCAGGGCGAGGCGATTGCCCAGAATCTCATGGAGATGAGCGGTCTTAAGACGCCGATTGTCTCGGTGGTGACAGGTGAGGGCGGTTCTGGTGGCGCGCTGGCGCTGTCCGTGGCCGACCGCATCCTGATGCTCTCGAGCTCGGCCTATTCGGTCGTGAGCCCCGAGGCCTGTGCATCGATCCTGTGGAAGGATACCGAGCGCGCGAATGAGGCCGCCGAGGCGCTGAAGCTCACGGCTCCCGACCTGTTGGCGCTCGGCATCATCGACGGCATTGTTGACGATAGGGGCCTGTCGCATGAGGAGATCGCCGGTGCCGTCATGTCCTCGGCATTTGATGCCTTCGATACGCTTGGGCGGCTCGACGACGCGACCCTCACAAACCTCCGCTACGAAAAGTACCGCGCAATCGGTCAGTACCGCACGATGTGACAAAGGGACAGTTCGCATGTCACATTGGGAAAGGCGTTCCATGTCACAAGTTTCTAACACCTCGTTTACAACGACGGTCTCATCAAACGCCATGGCCGTGGTGGACTATCTGTCCAAAAGCATGATGTCGGCGCTGCCCTTTATTGTCTGCGCGGCGTTGTTCCGCACCGTCGCCGTCATTATGGGCGAAGGCATGCTGGGTCTGTGGTCTGCAGATTCCGATATCTATCGCCTGTTCTACAGTTGGCTCTATAACGCCGGCTACTACTTTTTGCCCATTTATCTTGGTTGGGCGGCCGCCCGCCAGCTCGGTTGCTCGGAGCAGCTGGGTATGATGCTGGGCGGCGTATTGATTGCGCCCGATCTGCTTAAGCTCGTCGATGTCGCATCGACGACGGCGGCATCGATGACTTCCGTGTATGGTCTGTTTCCCGCGCCGGTCAACGATTACACGACGACTGTTATTCCGGTTCTCATTTCGGTGCCCGTGCTATGGCGAGTGGAGTGTTTCTTTCAGCGCGTTATCCCTAAGGCCGTGGCGTTTTCGTTCGTTCCGTTTGCGACCATGCTCGTTATGGTTCCGGTTTCGCTGTGTATTACGGCGCCGGCGGGCAGCTATCTGGGCATGCTGTTGGGCCAACTTATGTTTATGCTTGGCAATTCCGGTGGCATCGTGTCACTGCTCACGCTCATGGGGCTTGCCGCGGGTTGGGAGTTTCTTAAGATTGCGGGCGTCAGCAACGTTGTCCTATCGCTTGCGTACGCGCAGTTTATGAGCGTGGGAACGGATTCGTGCATTCTCATTGCCGCGACAATGGCGACGTTCGCCGTTTGGGGCATGCCCTTTGGTGCGTCGCTCCGCGTTGCGGATAAGGATGAGAAGGCGCTCATGCTGGGCTATTCAATCTCGGGCGTGCTTGGCGGCGTAAGCGAGCCGGCGCTGTACGGCTGCGGCTTTAAATATGGCAGGTGCCTGACGTGCATGGCCATTGGCGGCGCCGTCGGAGGCCTTGTTGCAGCCGTGGGCCACGTTACGGCTTATACCATCGGCATGACGAATGTCCTCATGGTCATTGGCTTTGCCACGGGCGGTATTTCGAACCTGCTGTGGTGCTGCGTTGCCGGCGGCATGGCTTTTGCGGTGTCTGCGGCGCTGAGCTACTGCTTTGGCGTGGTGCCGGCGCAGGGACAGGCGGCAGAAGACGGGGCCGATTCACCCGAAACAGTGGCGAGCGCTGCTGAAGTAAGCGCATAAACCTGTGCGACAAAAGGACGATTCTTTTGTCATGCTCCAAGGCCGTGGCCCGTGCGGGCTGCGGCCTCTTTGTATCTGGGAGACAAAGTGGCTACACTACAATCCGTTTGAGCAATAGATATATAGGTAGTACCGTGGGGGCGGATGCAGATGGTCGAGTGGATAGTTAAGCGCGCGCAGGGCGATCGTGCGCGTGTGGGCACGTTAGCGGGCATGGTGTGTATTGTCGCCAATGTGGCGCTTTGTGCTGCGAAGGGCGCAATCGGTGTGGTTTCGGGATCGGTTTCGATCGTGGCGGATGCCATGAACAACCTGTCCGATGCCAGCTCGAATATCGTGAGCGTGCTGGGCTTTAAGCTGGCGAGCAAGCCCGCCGACCCCGAGCATCCATACGGCCATGGTCGCTACGAGTACCTCTCGGGTCTTGTCGTGGCGGCGCTCGTGCTGCTGATTGGCGTTGAACTGGTGAAGTCCTCGGTTGAGCGCGTCATCCACCCCGAACCTGTCGAGTTCTCGCTTGCCCTGGTGGCAGTTCTCGTGCTTTCGATGGTCGTAAAGCTCTGGATGGCGGCCCTCAACCAAAAGCTCGGCGATCGCATTGAGTCCGAGACGCTGCATGCGACCGCGCAGGATTCCAAGAACGATGTTCTTGCCACGGGCGCCGTACTGGCGTGCGCAATTGTTTCGCAGGTGACGGGCATCAACCTTGACGCTTGGGTCGGCCTTGCCGTTGGTGCCTATATTGGCTGGAGCGGTTTTGAACTCATCCAGGATACGGTGAGCCCGCTTTTGGGCCAGACGCCCGATCCTAAGCTGGTCAAGCACATTCGAGACAAGATCATGAGCTATCCCGGCGTTTTGGGCGTTCACGATCTGATGGTTCACGATTACGGCCCGGGCAGGAAGTTCGCAAGCGCTCACGCCGAGATGGCAGCCGAGGCCAGCCCTCTGGAAAGCCATGACACGCTCGACAATATTGAGCAGGCGTTTAGGAACGAAGACGGCATGATTGTCACGCTCCATTACGATCCCATCGTGACCGATGACCCCAAGGTGGCGAGCATGCGCTTGCGCATTCACGCCATGGCTCAGGAGATCGATAACCGCCTCTCGATTCATGATTTGCGCTGTGTGCCGGGCCCCACGCACACCAACGTGATCTTTGACTGCGTGCGTCCCTCGGATCTGCAGATGAGTGCCGAAGACTTAAAGCACGCGCTGGCACAACGGGTCGAATCGGAATACCCCAAGTCGATTGCCAAGATTACGATCGACGAAGACTACGTAGGACATACCCACGAGTAAGGCTGTGCCGGCAAAGCAGGTTATGCAGAAGGGGAGAGCATGAAGAAGCTGTATCTACTCCGCCACGGTCAGACGGAGTTCAACGTCAAAAAGCTGGTCCAGGGCCGCTGCGATTCACCGCTGACCGACCTGGGCCGCAAACAAGCGGGAATGGCAGCCGCATGGCTCAAGGGCCACGACGTTGTCCCCGACAAAGTGGCCTCTTCGCCCTTAGGCCGAGCCATGGACACTGCTCAGCTCGTCGCTACCGAACTCCTCGGCCCGGACGCAGCAGTCGAGCCCTGCGAAGGCATCATCGAGCGCTGCTACGGCACCTTCGAAGAGGGCCCACACGACGCGCTACCCACCGACGTCTGGGATCCGGGCGAGGATCTGGTCCCCTTCGGAGGAGAAGGAAGCCGCGCACTGCAAGAACGCATGGTAGGCGCCCTCACCAATCTCATGGGCTCCGAGGGCATCGAAACCCTCCTAGCAGTAAGCCACGGCAGCGCCAGCCGCCAATTTATCAAGGCTGCAGCCCCAGAGGGCTTCGAGCTCCCAACAAAACTCCCCAACTGCGCCATCATGATCTTCAATTTCGATGAGGCAAAGCCACAAGCAGAAGGCGAACCGTCCCAATGCAAGTTCACCCTCCAGCAAATAGTGGACCCCCCCACAAAGTCATTAGTCTGAGCGAGCAGAGTTAAGCAGACATCAACGTGTCGTCTCCCGAGCTTGGCAGAGGGGCGGCGAAATATATTAAGTTTGTCGCGAGTTCCGCACGCAAAGGAAAGCACTTAATGTGCTTTCCGTCTTGCGCAGGACTGTAGAGCAGCAAACTTAATATATTTCGCCGCCCCTCTGCCAAGCCCAGGCGACTCCACGCGCTTTACCTGCGTAAACAATGTGAGTGAAATATGAATCTCGATGGATACGCCCGCAGCCGTGTATACTAAACAGCTGTGTGTAACCAGGGGAGTATTCTGGCTGGACAAAATGCCTGCTTAATAGGGTTGTCAGGTAGTCCGGGCGAAATACAAGGCTGGGGAGCACGTCGTGTAAGTAGTGGTCCTCTAGGGGCGTACGCTCGGTGGTGTACGCATTGTCCCAAGACCACGCGAGAGTTGGGATCATATCTTGATCAGCATGATTCTCGGCCGCAAGATTGGCATGACCCAGGTTTGGGACGAGGACGACAACGTCGTTCCCGTCACGGTCATCCAGGCTGGCCCCTGCGCTGTCTCGCAGGTTAAAACTCAGGCAACCGACGGCTATGACGCCGTCCAGATCGGTTTCGGCGACATCAAGGCCAAGAACGTGAACAAGCCCATGGCTGGTCACTTCGCCAAGGCTGGCGTCGAGCCTGTCCGCTTCCTTCGTGAGGTCCGCGTCGAGAACGGCGAGGAGCACAAGGTCGGCGAGGTCGTCACCGTCGCTGATTTCGCTGATGTCGAGAAGGTCGACGTCATCGGTACCTCCAAGGGTAAGGGCTTCCAGGGTCGCATCAAGCGCTGGGGTCAGCGCCGCGGTCCTATGACGCATGGTTCTCACTTCCAGCGTCACCCCGGTTCTATCGGTCAGTGCGCCTATCCTGCGCGCGTCCTCAAGGGCGTCAAGATGGCCGGTCACATGGGTAACGAGCGCGTTACCGTCAAGAACCTTTCCGTTGTCCGCATCGATGCCGAGCAGAACCTCATCTTGGTCAAGGGCGCTGTCCCGGGTGCCAAGAATGGTCTCGTCGCCATCCGTATGGCCTAAGGGCCCAGCCCATTTAGCCCAGCGTCATACCAAGGAGAACACTTAAATGGCAAAGTTTGAAGTAAAGAACAGCGAGGGCAAGAAGGTCGCCGAGGCCGAGCTCGCCGCTGAGGTGTACGGCATCGAGCCGAACATCCACGTTATGCACCACATCGTCAAGTGCCAGATGGCCTCTTGGCGTCAGGGCACCCAGTCTGCTAAGGGTCGCTCTGAGGTTTCCGGTGGCGGCAAGAAGCCTTGGCGTCAGAAGGGCACCGGCCGTGCCCGCCAGGGTTCCATCCGTGCTGCCCAGTGGCGTCACGGTGGCGTTGTCTTCGCCCCCAAGCCCCGTTCCTACGCTAAGCGTATGAACAACAAGGAGGTCAAGCTGGCTATGCGCTCCGCGCTGTCCGCCAAGCTGGCCGATGGCGAGCTCGTGCTCGTCGACGACTACGGCTTCGAGAAGCCTTCCACCAAGGCTGCCGTCGCCATGCTCAAGGCTCTCGGTCTTGAGGGCAAGCGTCTGACCATCATCGTTCGCGATGAGGACGTCAACGCCTACCTGTCGTTCCGCAACATTCCCAAGACGTTCATCATCACCGCTGACGAGGCCAACACCTACGATCTCGTCAACAACAACGCTGTGCTGATGCCCGCCGACATCGCCGCTCACTTCGGGGAGGTGCTTGCATAAATGACCGCCCACGAGATCATCATCCGTCCGATCGTGTCCGAGCGTTCCTTCTCCGGCATGGAGCTGAACAAGTACACGTTCGAGGTCGCCAAGGATGCTAACAAGTATCAGATCAAGGACGCTGTCGAGGAGATCTTCGGCGTCAAGGTCGTTCGCGTGAACACCCTGACGGTCAAGCCCAAGACCAAGCGCGTGCGCTATGTCGCCGGCAAGACCCGTTCTTGGAAGAAGGCCATCGTCACGCTGGCCGAGGGCGACACCATCGAGGTCTTTGGCAACCAGGCCTAAGACTCGCTGTTGTTGAGTGAGCTCATGCCTCCCAAATAGGGGAGGCGAGAGCTCAAGGTTTTGGGCGTATAAAATGGACACGCCCGGAACCGTGTATACGTCCGGTGTCATCGCACCCGAGGCAGAACCTCGAATCCCTGTCTGCGATGGCTAACGGATTCCTATTGAAAGGGATTGTAATGGCTGTAAAGCACCTTAAGCCGACCTCCGCTGGTAGGCGTTGGCAGACGATCTCCGATTTCTCCGAGATCACCTGCACCAAGCCCGAGAAGTCTCTTCTCGAGCCCCTGCCCAAGAAGGCCGGTCGTAACAACAACGGCCGCATCACCACCCGCCACCAGGGCGGCGGCGTGAAGCGTCGTTACCGCGTGATCGACTTCAAGCGCAACAAGGACGGCGTGCCCGCCAAGGTTGCCACGATCGAGTACGATCCGAACCGTTCCGCTCGCATCGCTCTGCTGCACTACGCTGACGGTGAGAAGCGCTACATCCTGGCCCCCAAGGGCCTCGAGGTCGGTCAGACCATCATGTCCGGTTCTGACGCCGACATCAAGCCGGGCAACGCTCTGCCCCTCGCCGACATTCCCGTCGGTACGCTCATCCACGCCGTCGAGTTCCAGCCGGGCAAGGGCGCTGCTATCGCCCGTTCCGCCGGTAACTCCTGCCAGCTGATGGGTAAGGAGGGCAAGTACGCTATCGTCCGTATGCCTTCCTCCGAGATGCGTCGCATCCTCGTTACCTGCCGCGCCACCGTCGGTGAGGTCGGCAACGCCGATCACTCCAACATCGTCATCGGCAAGGCCGGCCGTAAGCGTCACATGAACGTGCGCCCGACCGTCCGCGGTACCGTCATGAACCCTGTCGACCACCCGCACGGCGGTGGCGAGGGCAAGAACCACACCTCTGGTCGTCCCTCCGTTACCCCCTGGGGTAAGCCGACGAAGGGCCTTCGTACGCGCAAGAAGAAGAAGGTCTCGAACCAGCACATCATTCGTCGCCGTAAGAAGTAATTTCGGATACCGAGTTTTAGGAGAAAGCACTTATGAGCAGAAGTCTCAAAAAGGGCCCGTTCGTGGAGACTCGCCTTCTCTCGCGTATCACCGCGATGAACGAGGCTGGCAAGAAGGACGTCGTGAAGACCTGGTCCCGCGCGTCCACCATCTTCCCCGAGATGGTTGGTCACACCATCGCCGTCCACGACGGCCGCAAGCATGTGCCCGTGTATGTTACCGAGTCCATGGTTGGTCACAAGCTCGGCGAGTTCGCGCCGACTCGTACGTTCCGTGGCCACAAGGCCAAATAGGGGGTTAACCGTAAATGGCAACTAAGTCTATTGAAACTGAGGCCACCGAGGTTCGCGCCGTCGCTAAGTACGTGCGTGTTTCCCCCAGCAAGGCCCGCCTGGTGGTCGATCTGATCCGCCGCAAGCCTGTCGCTCAGGCCTTCGACATCCTCCACTTCTGCGACCGCGCCGTCGCCGTGGATGTCGAGAAGGTTCTCCGTTCCGCCGTTGCGAACGCCGAGAACAACAACGGTCTGCGTGCCGACAACCTGGTTGTCGCCGCTGCCTATGTTGACGAGGGTCCGACGCTTAAGCGCATCCGTCCCCGCGCCAAGGGTTCCGCTTCTCGTATTCTGAAGCGTACTTCCCACATCACCGTCGTCGTTGCTCCTCGAAAGGAGGCGTAAAGCTGTATGGGTCAGAAAGTCTACCCCACCGGCTTCCGTCTTGGCATCACCGAGAACTGGCGCTCCCGCTGGTTTGCAGAGAAGGATTACGCTAAGACCCTCGGTAACGATCTCGAGATCCGCAAGTACCTCGAGAAGCGTCTTTCCCGCGCAGCTGTCTCCCGCGTCGAGATCGAGCGCGCTGGCGACAAGGTGAAGGTCATCATCCTCACCGCTCGCCCCGGCGTTGTCATCGGTAAGAAGGGTGCCGAGATCGATACCCTCCGCACCGAGCTCGAGAAGGTCGCTGGCGTCTCCAAGGGCCAGCTCTCCGTCGACGTTGTCGAGATCAAGCGCCCCGAGCTCGACGCCAACCTCGTTGCTCAGTCTATCGCCGAGCAGCTCGAGGGCCGCGTTGCCTTCCGTCGCGCTATGCGCAAGGCTGTCCAGTCCGCCCGCAAGGCCGGCGCTAAGGGCATCCGTATCCAGTGCTCCGGTCGTCTCGGCGGTGCCGAGATGGGCCGTCGTGAGTGGTACCGTGAGGGTCGTGTGCCTCTGCACACCCTCCGTGCCAAGATCGACTACGGCACGGCCGTCGCCAGCACCACCATGGGCGCTTGCGGCGTGAAGGTCTGGATCTACCTGGGCGAGAAGCTCCCGGGCCAGCCTGTTCCCAACCCTGCACTCGAGGGCTCTTCCCGTCCTCGTCGTCGTAACTCCGAGAGGAGGGGTCAGTAGTGCTTGCCCCTAAGCGTATTCTTCACCGCAAGGTGCAGCGTGGCTCCATGAAGGGCCAGGCCAAGGGTAATACCGAGCTGCATTTCGGTGAGTTTGGTATCCAGGCTCTCGAGGCCCATTGGATCACCAACCGTCAGATCGAGGCCGCTCGTATTGCCATGACCCGCTACATGAAGCGTGGCGGTCGTGTCTACATCACGATCTTCCCCGATAAGCCCATCACCAAGAAGCCTGCCGAGACTCGCATGGGTTCTGGTAAGGGCAACCCCGAGGAGTGGGTGGCCGTCGTCAAGCCCGGCCGCATCATGTTCGAGGTCAAGGGTGTTCCCGAGGAGGTCGCTCGCGAGGCTCTGCGTCTTGCGCAGCACAAGCTCCCCATCAAGACCAAGATTGTTGCTGCCAAGAACGCTGAGCAGCGCATCGAGAAGGAGATGGCTGAGGAGGCCGCTCTCGAGGCCAAGTGGGCTGCTGAGGACGCCGCCGCCGCCAAGGAGGAGAACTAATGAAGCCCGCAGAGATTCGTGAGCTCTCGGACGCTCAGCTCGTTGAGAAGCTGAAGGAAATGCGCGCCGAGCTCTTTAACCTTCGTTTCCAGATGGCCACCAGCCAGCTGGACAACACCGCTCGCGTCAACACCGTGAAGAAGGACATCGCTCGCGTCCTCACGGAGCAGCGCGCCCGCGAGATCGCAGCGGAGAAGTCCGCTGTCGCCGAGTAGGACCTAAGGAGAGAACATGACTGATTCGCGTAACTCGCGTAAGGTCCGTACGGGTGTCGTTACCTCCGTCTCCGGTGCCAAGACCATCGTTGTCACCATCACCGAGCGCAAGCGTCACCCCAAGTACGGCAAGATGATGACCAGCTCCAAGAAGCTGCACGCTCACGACGAGGAGTGCACGGCTGGCGTGGGCGACACCGTCCGCGTTATGGAGACCCGTCCTATGTCCAAGATGAAGCGTTGGCGCCTCATCGAGGTCGTCGAGCGCGCTAAATAAGCAGTCGCTCTTACGACTTGTACGTTTCCGAAGATGTGCGTATGCCTGGCTTGCATACCACGGGCCGTATAAAGGCTGCGCACCTCTCTTCGGTTCTTAGTTCGGAGGAACATCTACCATGATTCAGATGCAAACCATGCTGAACGTCGCCGACAACTCCGGCGCTCGCAAGATTCGCTGCATCAAGGTGCTTGGCGGTTCCAAGCGTCGTTATGCAGGCATCGGCGATGTGTTCATCGGTGCTGTCCAGGAGGCTACCCCTGGCGCTAACGTCAAAAAGAAGGACGTTGTCCGTTGCGTCGTCGTTCGCACCGTTAAGGAGATCCGCCGCAAGGATGGCTCCTACATTCGCTTTGATGAGAACGCCTGCGTTGTCATCAACAACGATGGTTCGCCCGTCGGCACCCGTATCTTCGGGCCCGTCGCTCGCGAGCTTCGTGACAAGAAGTACATGAAGATCGTCTCGCTCGCTCCCGAGACCCTGTAGTTAGGGGAGATATATGTATATCAAGAAGGGCGATAAGGTCCAGGTTCTCTCTGGCAAGGATCGCGGCAAGCAGGGCGTTATCCTGCGTGCTCTCCCCGCCGAGAACAAGGTCGTTGTCGAGGGCGTTTCGGTCGTCAAGAAGGCCGTCAAGCCCAACGCTGCCAACCAGCAGGGCGGCATCGTTTCGCAGGAGGCTCCTATCGACGCCTCCAACGTCAATCTCGTTTGCCCCGAGTGCGGTAAGGTTACCCGCGTCGGTCACGAGAAGGACGGCAAGAACAAGCTGCGCGTCTGCAAGAAGTGCGGCCACAAGTTCTAAGCTGCCCGCAACATCAAGTTGCCAGCAAAGGCCCGGATGCCACGGCACCCGGGCCTTTTTCTATCCCTACTCATTGGGGACAGACTTAAATGAGTAGTCCCGGCAGTTGGGGACAGTCCCCATGTGTCGGCAGTTTGGGACGGTCCATTGATGCCTGATGCCCCTAGAGGGGAAGAGTAAGACAGCCTGCTCTGCCTTTTTGGGCTTTGGTGTTCCGCTTCTTTATCCTTTACAAGGATCCTCGCATGCGCATTATCGCGCATAGCATTGCGTGTTAATGCGTATGACCGCGTAAAAATGTGCAAAATATGGCTAAATAATGACCGATAAACAAATAAACACGCAAATACAAGCAAATGCGCGCGCATTTGTGCGAATATAAGGCTGTTGGAAATGAAGAACTTCCGATGACTCAGGAGGCACATATGGCAGATTCCAAGCAGGCTCCACTCGACTCCGCGGCAGCCGCAAAAGCAGCGTTCGCTTCGGTCCAGGATAAGCCGTTCCCAAACGACATTTTTACGGCTCCCGAGCTTCGCTGGGCAGTGATCGGGTGCGGTGTTATCGCCAACCAAATGGCCCAGTCCCTCGCGCTGGCCGGCCGCAAGCTCGCGGGTGTCGCCAACCGTACGCTTTCCAAAGCCCAGGCTTTTGCCGAGCAGTATGGCGTCGAGAAGGTGTACGAGACGGTCGAGGACCTCTACGCCGATCCGGACATCGACGCTGTCTATATCACCACGCCGCACAACACGCATATCACCTATCTGCGTGCTGCGCTGGCCGCCGGCAAGCACGTGCTCTGCGAGAAGGCCATTACCCTCAACTCTGCCGAGCTCGACGAGGCCCGTGCCATCGCTGACGAGCACAACGTGGTTCTTATGGATGCCACCACGGTGCTCCACATGCCGCTGTATCAGGAGCTGCGCCGTCGCATGGATGCGGGCGACTTTGGCCGTATGAACCTCGCTCAGCTCAACTTTGGCAGCTATAAGGAGTACGGGGACCTGACCAACCGGTTCTACAACCGTAGTCTCGCCGGCGGTGCCATGCTCGATATTGGCGTGTATGCCCTGTCCGTCATGCGTCTCTTTATGGCAAGCCAGCCCGCTGAGATCGTCTCTCTGGGCAACACCTGTGAGACCGGCGTTGACGTCGCGAGTGGCATTGTCTGCCGTAACGCCGAGCAGCAGCTGGGCGTGGTGAGCCTTACGCTCCACTCCAAGCAGCCCAAGCGTTCGGTTATCAGCTTCGACAAGTGCTATATCGAGGTCAACGAGTATCCGCGCGCCGATCACGCGACCATCGTGTGGACTGTGGACGGCCACCGCGAGGAGGTCCACGCCGGCACCGAAGCTTACGCCCTTTGCTATGAGATGGCCGATCTTGAGAAGGCCGTTGCCGGCGACGACTCCAAGCGCGAGCTGCTGGATTATGCTTCTGATGTTATGGGGCTTATGACCAAGCTCCGCGCCGATTGGGGAGTCGTGTACCCCGAGGAGGAGTAAGCGATGCTTGCGGAAGATAGGCTCAATGCGATCGTGTCGATGGTGCAGCAGGCCGGCTCGGTTACCGTGCCGGAACTTGCCGAGGCCCTGGGCGTGACACCGTCCACCATTCGCCGTGACTTGCAAACGCTCGACCGCGCGCACCGTATCGCCAAGGTGCACGGAGGTGCGACGAGTCTGGAGCGCGCGCACGTGACGCGCGACTTGACGATCAGCGAGCGCAGCGATCTCCATAACGATGACAAGGAGCGCATCTGTGCTCGTGCCGCGGCCCTGGTGGAGCCCGATAGCTTTGTGTATATCGATTCGGGCTCAACGACCCTCAAGCTCATCGAGCATCTTCCGCGTCTCGACGGCGTCACCTATGTGACCGATTCCGTGCTCCATGCTCAGCACCTTGCTTTGCGCGGCATGCGTACCGTGGTGCTGGGCGGCGAGCTCAAACCCGAGACCGAGGCGCTCGTTGGCCCCGATGCCTTGGCAACCCTGGACCGCTATAACTTCAACTGCGGCTTTTGGGGATCCAACGGCATCGCCGCCGAGCAAGGTCTCACCACACCGGATATCGAGGAAGCACAGGTCAAGCGTATCTCGATGCGCCATACCGCCAAACGCTTCGTAATCTCGGACGCCAGTAAATTTGGCATGGTGGCGCCCGTCAAGTTCGCGGACTTCCGCGACGCAACGATTATTACCGCAGGCGAGGTCCCCGCCAAGTACCGGGCAATGGACAACGTCATCACGGTCTAGCAGCAGGGGACGGGCTAAGGCCAAAACCACCGCGAAGGCGCCTGTCCCCATTGTGGTGGTTTAGGGCTCCCAGGGGCAGGGGGCTTCGATGTGGATGTGCTCGCCGGTTACGGGATGCGTGAAGGACACGCTGTGGGCGTGAAGCATGAGGCCACAAGGACGCGGCGTGCCGTACAGGTCGTCGCCAACCAGGGGATGACGCTCGCTCGCCAGATGCACACGGATTTGGTGTTTGCGGCCGGTGAGCAACTCGACATCGATATACGAGCGCGTGGGCAGGCCACGGCGGCTCTTAAGGCGCTTGAGCACCTTCACGCGCGTCTGCGACGGCTTGCCGCTGGCGCCGACACGCATCTTGCGGCTATCGTGGCGGTCGCGGGCGATCGGCTTGTCGATGAGCTTCTCGTTCCAGTCGATTTTGCCCTCGGCGAGCGCCAGGTAGTGCTTTTCGAATGCGTGGTCGATAATCATCTGGTCAAAGGCGGGCTGCGTCTGTTTGTCGAGCGAAAACAACACCACGCCGGTGGTGTTGCGGTCCAGGCGGTTGAGCGGCTGCATGTCGGTCGCGGCAAAGCCGTCACCCATCGCCAGCAGCAGGTCGCTGGCGTAGTCGGTGAGCGTGCGCTCGCCGGTGCCGTCGCCGTGGACGATCATGCCGGCGGGCTTGTCGATGGCCATGAGCCAGGCGTCGCAGTAAAGGACTTGAGGTTCTTCGTTCACGTGTAAGCCTTTCGGTTAGCTGATTCCCACAAACATGCAGCCCGAGGTGGCGCCGCGCAGGCGGGCGGCGGGCTTGCGGCCGGCTTGAGCCGCCTCGACGGCGCGACGGACGCGAGCGACGGCACGGGCGATCTCATCGGCCTCGAGCAGGGTTCCGTCGACCATAAGACGGCGCACGCCGGCATCGAGTAACTGTGGAACCTGAGGCGTGAGGTCGATGGGGTAGGCGTCGTACAAGCGAGAGCGGCCGTGGATGTCGGTGCGTACGGGCATGACCTTGCCGTCGATATTCTTGAGCGAGAGCTTGCGGGCACGCAGGCGGCAGTTGGCGCAATCGTGGATGCAGCCGTTGGCAACTTGCAGAATGCAATGCTCGCTTGTCATGACGCGCGGGCGGCCAAAGACGGTGATGCCCAGAGTCGCGGGCGCGGCGGCGCCGAGCGAGACAATCTCGTCGAGCGTGATCTCGGGCGAGAGCCAAAATGCACCGGCTCCGCGCCCGGCAAGCGCCTCCATGCAGGGCGTGTTGTGCACCGGCAGGCAAGAGCGAATCTCGGCCGTGGCGCCAACCTGGGCGGCCAGGGCAAGCTCAGAGATGTTGCCAATAGCGACCGTAGCGCCGGCAACAACCCACGGGTCGACGCGTACGTGGTCGACGGCGCGGCAGACCTCGTCGAGTACGGGCACGATACCCTGGTCAAATGCATCGGCAGGGGAGAGTCCGACAGCCTCGAGCGCATCGGTGGTCATATAGATGCGCGTTACACCCTCGGCGCGAGCGGCCTCGGCGGCCTCGAGCGAGGTGGCGGTGGCGCAGATTTGCGGCTCATCGCGGTAGTGCTCGGGCGCGGGGCGGGAATCACTGGTTACAATCGCCGGCAGCTCGAGCGTTTTCGCGCGCTCCTCGTACGGCGCCAGAATGGCCTCCTCCAATGCTTTACAGGCGGCGGCGCGCACCTTGTGCACGGCGGAGAAGCCCATACCGCAGCCGGCGTCGAGCGAAACGTCAAAGCTCGCGGCCTCAAAGGGAGAGGAGCCCATGCGCCCGACGTGCTCAACCAGATCGGATGCCTCGACGGCACGGGTCTTGGCGGCCTCGACGGTGAAGCCCGTGGCGGTGGCGGTGAGCGCGGGGTTGTCACAGCAGGTGAGTGCGACAGTAAATGGCTCGCCTAGGCGCGCCACGACGGACACGTCAACAGCTCGGCGGCGCAGCACATCGCGCTTGAGCGCGGCGCCGGCGGCGTCGATGGCACGCTGACTGCGAATCACGCGGACGCGGCAACCCTCGGGCATGCTGCGGGGCACGCGGCATTCGATGATGTCGCCCGCGGCGGCATCATCGGCGGCAATGGTGGTCAGGAACTGGTCAAATTCGTCATCGTGGCGAAGCTCCAGCAGGTCGCCCTTGCCCACGGGCTCAAACAGCTCAATGCGGGCGATGGCGGCGCGGCGACGGCGATCGTCGGACTTGAGCCCGCGCACATCGCGGTTGGCCAGACGGCTGCCCAGCACCGTGCCCACAATCTGGCCGCGGTTGTTGGAGCGCTCGTAGCTCATCATCTCGTCGCCCGAGGTGCCATTCTGGTAGGCGTGCGTGAAGTCGCGATTAAAGCAGCGCTTGAGCTGGCGCTGGCGGGTTGCATCCTCATCCTTGGAGGTCGAAACATCGGCCAGCATATCGTCAATCTGGTGACGGTACACATCGACGATGGAGTACACGTAATCGGGAGCCTTCATGCGGCCCTCGAGCTTGAGCGATGCGGCGCCGGCGTCATACAGACGACGAACAAGCTGCGACGTGTTGGTGTCGCGCGGGCACAGCGCGCGCTCGCGACCGGCAGGGGAGAGCGAGCGGCCGCTCTCGTCGATCAGCTCGTAAGGCAGGCGACAGGGCTGGGCGCACATGCCGCGGTTGGCCGATCGTCCCGCCATGGCAAAGCTCGAAAGCAGGCACAGGCCCGAGTAGCAAAAGCAGATGGCGCCATGGCTAAAGACCTCAAGGTCCACATCGGGCGCGGCGTCGTGGATGGCGGCGATCTCGTCGATGGAGAGCTCGCGCGAGAGAGTCACGCGGTCGGCGCCCTGCTCACGGCACCAAAGGGTTCCGCGGTCGTCGTGGATGTTCGCCTGGGTCGAGATATGTGTCTCGATGCCGGGCATGGTGCGCTTGACCTCAAAGAACAGACCCCAGTCCTGGATAATGAAGGCATCGGCGCCCAGCGTGGAGCAGCGATGGATGAGTTGCAGCGCATCGCCCATCTCGGACTGCTTGATGACGATGTTGACCGTGACGTAGACGCGTGACCCGGCTAGATGCGCGGCGCGGCAGGCCTGCTCAAAGGCCTCATCGGTAAAGTTGGTGGCCTTGCGGCGAGCGTTGAAGCTGCCCATGCCGCAGTAGATGGCGTCTGCCCCCGCGGCGAGTGCGGCGGCAAAGGGCTCGGGCCCTCCGGCGGGCGCCAAAAGCTCGGGTCTGCGGTTGGTGGTTCGACTGGCGGTTGCGGTCATATCCTGCCTTTCAAAATGCTCAGATATTCAAAAGTATAGTGGTGCCGTTGCGGCAGGCGATGCCCGTGCTCCAAGCGGGATAAAGTCTTCAGCAGCTTGGGCTGGCTGACCCCGTGGAGAACCGTTCAGCGGTTCGGGGAAACCGTTGGGCGATAAAATATTCTCGCAAACTGATAATATTCTTGCATCGCACGGAAACCTTGAGTACTATCCCAATCAAGCGCGGTGTTCAGACCGAACTGTGCCTCCCGGTGTGAACACCGCGCTCACGCTTTCTAGTTAACCGTAAGGAGATAAACATGAGCAAGACCGTCGTGTCTTCCGATAACGCACCCGCAGCCATCGGACCGTATTCCCCCGGTATCCAGACCGGCAACATGGTGTTCCTGTCCGGCCAGCTGGGCATCGACCCCACAACTGGCAAGATGCCCGAGGGCGTCGAGGCCCAGGCCAAGCAGTCCCTTGCTAACGTCGAGGCCCTGCTGACCGCTGCCGGCGCCACCTTTGCCGATGTCGTCAAGACCACGGTCTACCTGGCCGACATTGCCGACTTCGCTGCCGTGAACGAGATCTACGCCTCCAAGTTCGAGGCTCCGTTCCCCGCGCGCAGCGCTTTCCAGGTTGCCGCCCTTCCGGCTGGCGGTCTGGTCGAGATCGAGGTCGTCGCCGCTCTCTAAGGCGTTGGCAACAACTAAACATGACATGCAAAAAGACCCTGCAGCGCAGTGCGAGCTGCAGGGTCTTTTGTTAAGTGACGGATCGCTTGTGGAGCCGCGCTCCATTTTGCTCGTTAGCCTTCCTTGCGGACTTTTTGCAGGTAGCGGTAGACGCTGGGCTCCGAGATGCCCAGCGCGGTGGCGGCGCAGGCTACGGCGCCCTTGAGCATGAACACTCCGTTGCCGTTGAGGTGGCGAATGACGTCCACGCGGTCGCTTTGACCAAGCGACGCCACATCCAGCCCGCGAGCGCTCAGCAGCTCGGCAATGCTGCGGTCGATGAGCTCCTGTGTGGACTCCGAAAGGCTTTCGACCTCGATAGAGGCGGGCTCCGTGCGCGTCGGCGCCGCGTCGAAGCACGCCATGAGCTGCTGTGCCATGGCGTTGATGGAGCGCACGGTCGAGAGGTCGGTGTTGACGCAGAGCATGCCGACGATCTCGTCATTCTCGCGGATAAAGTACGTCGCTGACTCCAATGTCTTGCCACCGGCACCGCGGCCCTCGTAGCCCGTAATAAACGGCAGGTCGCGATACTTGGCGTCGTGCATGATCTTGAGCGCCAGGTCGGTGGCGGGACCGCCGACCTTGCGACCGCTCACGATGCCGTTGCGAATATCGACGATGGCGTGGTCGGGATCCGAGAAATCGTGCAGCACGATTTCGCTGTTTTTGCCGAGTATCTGCTCCAGGAAATCGACCATCGGCAAAAAGCGACGTACGGTCTCGTTCACGGGCAACTCCTTGGGGTGAAATCGGAAATGTTCATAACAATTTTTTCTCATGGTAACATGCCATTCCTCATCTCGTATATTCGCAGGTACATTGCGTAATACAGACGAGCGGTAGGAATTCGGCGGTAAGCGGTCGACCAAAAGAAAAGTTAGATGTTATTTTGACCAGACACTTTCTTGACCTGCGGAAATGCATTGTCTCAGCTCAAGAATAGTCTGATAACAAAAAATTATTATTGAGAATGAGAATCATCTTTAATACGATATGCAACGAAGGCACAACCTCAACCCCGCACTGCGTCACAATAGAGCGTTAGATGCGAAAACAACTATTTCGAGGATTGGTGGTCAAATGACCCAGGAGACGGTTAAGAACGGCACTGAAGCCCTGTTCACTCGTGAAGGCATGCCGCCCGTTAAGGAAATGATCCCGTGTGCCCTTCAGCACGTACTGGCTTCGTTTGCCGGTATCATCACCCCGGCTGTCATCATGGCCGGCGTCTACGGCTTTAATAGCCAGCAGAGCACCGACATCATCCAGGTCGCGCTCATTCTTTCGGCAATCGACACGGCCCTTCAGGCCTTCGCTCCCTTCCGTCGCATCGGCGGCGGCCTGCCCATCGTCATGGGCGTTTCGTTCGCGTTCCTGCCGGCTCTGCAGGCCATGGGTGCCTCGGGCTTTAGCTTTGGTGCACTGCTGGGCGGCGAGATCGTCGGCGGCGCCGTCGCGGTCCTCTTTGGTCTGGCCTACAGCAAGATCAAGTGGCTGTTCCCGCCCGTCGTGACCGGTACAGTCATCTTCTCCATTGGCGTCTCTCTCTATCCCACGGCCGTCAAGTACATGGCCGGCGGTATGGGTACGCCGCTGTGGGGCACTCCGCAGGCCTGGTGCGTCGCTCTTATCACCTTCGCCGTGGTCTTTGCGCTCGCTAACTTTGGCAAGGGCACGCTCAAGTTGGGATCCGTGTTCTTTGGCATGATCGTTGGCATGATCGTCTCCATCCCCTTTGGCATGATCGACTTCTCCAGCGTCGCCACCGCTCAGGTCTTCGCCCTTCCCAAGCTCATGCCCTACGCGCTCGAGTTTGATCCCGAGGTCTGCATTACCCTCGCCGTCGTGTTCCCCATGGTTGCCATCCAGGTTATCGGTGACGTCTCCGCCGCCTGCCTGGGCTCCATCGACCGTATGCCCACCGAGCGTGAGCTCTCCGGCGCTATCGTGTCCCAGGGCCTCACTTCTATGGTCGGCGGCCTGCTGGGCGGTCTTCCCACCAGCGCCCTTGGCCAGAACGTGGGTATCATCTGCTCTAACAAGGTCGTCAACAAGTGGGTCTTTGTGATCATCGCGGCCGTCTTTGCCATCGCCGGTCTGTTCCCGCAGCTCTCTGCCGTCCTTTCCGCTATCCCGCAGCCCGTCATCGGCGGCGCGACCGTCGGCGTCTTTGGCACCATCACCATGAACGGCGTGCGCATGTTCACCCGCGAGGGCCTCACGCAGCGCACTACCACCATCGTCGGCACCTCCGTCGTCTTTGGCCTGGGTATCTGGATGGCCAGCGGTTGCCTTGCCGGCGAGGGTATGCCTGTCTGGGTGTCCACCGTCATCGGCTCCAATGCCGTGACCCCCACCGCCATCATGGCCATTGTCCTTAACCTGATCCTTCCGCAGACGCCGGTCGTGGCTCAGCACATCGATGCCGCCAAGGATGCCGCCGTGGATCTGGTCTTGCCCGAGAGCAAGAAGTAACCAATTCGGTGCTATTCGCCGGCGGACGCATCGCCTCGTCCGCCGGCGCCATGCGGCGCCAAGCCGCACTTCAAAGGGCTTGTCCCTTTGGTGAAGCGTTGACGGGAGAGGGCCCGTTTCCGGTGTAGGCCGGCGCTTCGCACTTCCGCCATGTCAGAGGTGTCAAACCCCGCCTCTGATGTTGAAGGGAGCATTTATGCTTCTGGTCGCTAACGGTTCCGTCTTTACCCGCAACGCTCAGACTCCGTTCATTCCCAACGGTGCGGTCGCCATTGACGGAGATACGATCGTCGAAGTGGGCCCCGAGCGCGAGCTCAAGGCCAAGTACCCGGATGCCGAGTACGTCGACGCCCAGGGCAACCTCATCATGCCCGGACTTATCAACTGCCACACCCACATCTACTCGGGTCTGGCCCGCGGCCTTGCCATTAAGGGCTGCAACCCCACCAACTTCCTGGAGAATCTTGAGCAGCAGTGGTGGAAGATCGACGACAACCTGACGCTCGACGGCACCAAGGCCAGCGCCTATGCCACGATTCTGGATTCCATCCGCGACGGCGTCACCACGATCTTCGATCACCATGCGAGCTTCTGCGAGATTCCGGGCAGCCTCTTTACCATTAAGGACGCCGCTCAGGAGCTGGGCATGCGTTCGTGCCTGTGCTACGAGGTTTCCGACCGCCGTGGTCAGGAAAAGTGCGACCAGGCTATTGCCGAGAACGCCGAGTTTGCCCAGTGGGCCGCCAAGGAGCGTCGCGATAACGATAACCACATGATCGCCGCCATGTTTGGCGGACATGCCACCTTTACGCTGTCGGACGAGACCATGGACAAGATGGCCGAGGCCAACAACGGCCTGACCGGCTTCCACATCCACGTGTGCGAGGGCATGAACGATGTGTGGGACTCCCGCCTCAACCGCGGCGGCATCAGCCCCGTCGAGCGCCTGCTGCAGCACAACCTGCTCGGTCCCGACACCATGCTCGGCCACTGCATCCATGTGACGCCCGCCGAGATGGATATCGTCAAGGAGTCCGGCACCTGGCTGGTCAACAACCCCGAATCCAATATGGGAAACGCCGTGGGCTGCGCCCCCGTGCTCGAGTTCTTCCGCCGCGGCATCCCCGTGTGCATGGGCACCGACGCCTACACCCACGATATGCTCGAGAGTCTCAAGGTTTTCCTGATCATTCAGCGCCACAACGCCGCTATGCCCAACGTGGGCTGGTGCGAGGCCATGACGATGCTGTTCGAGAACAACGCCAAGATGGCGAGCAAGTACTTCGATCGCAAGCTCGGTGTGCTTGAGCCCGGCGCTGCCGCCGACGTCATCGTAATGGACTACAAGCCCTTTACGCCGCTGAGCGAGGAGAACGTCGACGGCCACATGCTCTTTGGCATGATGGGCAAAAACTGCCGCACCACCATCATCAACGGCCGCGTCCTGTACAAGGATCGCGAGTTTGTCGGTATCGATGAGGACAAGATCAACGCGTGGACCATGGCTGAGTCCAAGAAGCTCTGGAGCACGCTCAACGATCGCGCCTACTAATTACAAGTAGATTCACGCGCGCCGAATGTTTCGCCGCATCCGACGCGCGTATAGGCGACCTCCGCGGGGTCGCCGGCGCTGTGCTAGCGCTACACCGTATTTGCGCCCGCCGCGCGGTCTCGCCGGGCGTTACAGAGAGGAGCTCATTATGAGCGACATCATGAGGCCGATCCCGTTTTCGCAGCTGATGAACTGGATCATCGAGGAGCACAAGACCCAGGGCGCCGTCTTTGGCGTGCGCAAGATGGTCACGACCAACCAGAAGGGCGCGCTTCCCATTTTTGACGAGCGCATCGAGACTCCGTTTGGCCCGGCCGCCGGTCCCAATACGCAGCTGGCCCAGAACATCGTGGCATCCTACGTGGCCGGCTCCCGCTTCTTTGAGCTCAAGACCGTTCAGGTTATGGATGGCGAGGAGCTCTCCAAGTGTGTGAACAAACCCTGCATTGTGGCGCAGGACGAGTGCTACAACTGCGAGTGGTCGACCGAGCTCGAGGTTCCGCAGGCCTTTGCCGAGTACGTGAAGGCATGGTTCGCCTGCCACCTGATTGCCCGCGAGTACGGTCTGGGCAGCCCGGACGGCTTTGTCTTCAACATGTCCGTGGGTTATGACCTGGAAGGCATCAAGAGCCCCAAGGTCGACGCCTACATCGAGGGCATGAAAGACGCCAGCGGCTCCGAGGTTTGGAACGAGTGCCGCGCATGGGCGCTCGCTAACCTGGACAAGTTTGAGCATGTCGATGCCGCGTTTGTCGAGTCCATCCCGGCACGCGTCTCCAACTCCATCACCGAGTCTACCCTGCACGGCTGCCCGCCCGCCGAGATCGAGCGCATCGCGACCTATCTGATCACCGAGAAGGGCCTCAACACCTACATCAAGTGCAACCCCACGCTGCTGGGCTATGAGTTTGCCCGCCAGCGCCTCAACGAGCTGGGCTTTGACTACATCGTCTTCGACGATACGCACTTCCGCGAGGACCTGCAATGGGCCGACGCCGTGCCTATGTTCGAGCGCCTGATTGCCCTGTGCGCTGAGCGCGGCCTGGAGTTTGGCGTCAAGCTGACCAACACGTTCCCCGTCGACGTGACGAGGAACGAGCTGCCCTCCACCGAGATGTACATGTCGGGCCGTTCGCTGTTCTCGCTGACCATCGAGGCCGCCCGTCGCATTACCGAGCAGTTCGATGGCAAGCTGCGCATCAGCTACTCCGGCGGTGCCACGGTCTACAACATCCGCGCCCTGTACGATGCCGGCATTTGGCCCGTCACCCTGGCGACCGACGTGCTCAAGCCTGGTGGCTACGAGCGCTTTAGCCAGATGGCCGGCGAGTTTACCGACCTGGATGGCAAGCCGTTCGCGGGCGTCTCTCTCGAGGCTGTGACTGCGATCCAGACCGACTCACTCACCAACCCGCTCTACAAGAAGCCGCTGCGCCCGCTGCCCGACCGCAAGGTCGCCGGCAAGAGCCCGCTTTCCGACTGCTTTACCACGCCGTGCCGCACGAGCTGCCCCATCCAGCAGGATATTCCCGCCTACCTGGCGGCCGTTGACGAGGGCCGCTACGAGGACGCACTCAACATCATCATCGAGCGCAACGCCCTGCCGTTCATTACCGGCACCATCTGCCCGCATCCCTGCGGCCGTGCCTGCGAGCGTGCGTTCTACGAGCCCGAGGGCGCCCAGATTCGCGCCAGCAAGCTCAAGGCCGCCCGCGAGGCCATGACCGCCGTGCTGCCCAAGCTGCGCGCCCAGGCCATCGCCAACGACGGCGAGCGCAACGTTGCCGTTATCGGCGGCGGTCCGGCCGGTCTGGCGACGGCGTTCTTCCTGACTCGTGCCGGCGTGCCCGTCACCATCTTTGAGGCCCGCGATTCGCTCGGCGGCGTGGTCCGTCACGTCATTCCTGAGTTCCGCATTGCGAGCGACGATATCTCCCACGATGCCGAGCTCTGCCTGGCCTTTGGCGCCAAGGTGCAGCTCAACGCCCGCGTGGAGTCCATCGACGATCTCAAGGCCCAGGGCTTTACCGACGTGGTCGTGGCCACCGGTGCCTGGATGCCTGGCTCTGCAGGCCTGGGCGAGGGTGCCGAGCTTGACGTGCTGGAGTTCCTCGAGGCCGCCAAGAAGGGCGAGAAGCTCGAGCTGGGCGAGGACGTCGTAGTCATTGGCGCCGGCAACACCGCCATGGACGCGGCCCGCGTGGCTAAGCGCCTGGCTGGTGTGAAGAACGTGCGCCTGGTGTATCGCCGCACCAAGAAGCAGATGCCCGCCGACGAGGAGGAGCTCGATCTTGCTCTTGCCGACGGCGTTGAGTTCTGCGAGTTGCTGGCGCCTAAGGCGCTCAACGGCGCTGTGCTGACCTGCGATGTTATGGAGCTTGGCGAGCCGGATGCAAGCGGCCGTCGTAGCCCCGTCGCTACGGGCGAGACCGTCGAGCTTCCCGCCACCACGGTGATCTGCGCCGTGGGCGAGGGCATCGATGCCAGCCTGTACGATGCCGCGGGCGTTGAGCACGACCGTCGCGGCCGCCTTGCCGCCACCTCCACCGGCGTCGAGGGCGTCTGGGCTGCGGGCGACTGCCGCCGCGGTCCTGCCACCGTGGTCGAGGCCATCGCCGACGCCGCCGAGGTCGCCCGTGCCATCGCCGGCGTGGACTTTAACAAGTACGCCGACTGCAACGAGCAGGCCGGCCGCGAGGACACCTGCTACGAGCGCAAGGGGTCGCTGTGCCGCGACAAGCGCAACTGCACCAAGACCCGCTGCCTGGGCTGCGGCTCGGTGTGCGAGGTCTGCTGCGACGTGTGCCCCAACCGCGCCAACGTGGCAATTAAGGTGCCGGGCCTGGCCAAGCATCAGGTCGTCCATGTCGACGGCATGTGCAACGAGTGCGGTAACTGTGCCGTGTTCTGCCCCTATCAGGAGGGTCGTCCCTACAAGGACAAGCTCACCCTGTTCTGGAGCGAGGAGGACATGGAGAACTCCGAGAACGAGGGCTTCCTGGCCGTGGGCGAGGACCACTTTAAGGTCCGCGTCGCCGGCACGGTCCGCACCGTCTCGGTCGATGCCGTCAACACCGGTCTTCCCGAGGCCGTCCGCCTGACCATCAGGGCTGTGCGCGACAACTATTCGTACCTTCTTAAGAAATAGGCGAGTCTCTTATGGCCAAATCCATTCAACATAACGTGGCCTACGTTGCCTGCGGAAGCGGTTGCGCCTCCGCAGGCGGCGACGCCCACTGCAGCGAAGGCTGCATTGGCTGTGGCGCCTGCGTCACGGCCTGCCCCCACGGCGCCATTGCGCTGGTCGATGGCATCGCCCGCGTGGACCGCTCAAAGTGCACGGGCTGTGGCCTGTGCGGCATGGCGTGCCCGCAGCGCGTGATTGCCTTCGTTCCCGGCTACCAGAACATCCTAGTGCGCTGCAACAACACCGATAAGGGCGCCATTGCTCGCAAGATCTGCGACACGAGCTGCATCGGTTGCGGCATGTGCGCTAAAAAGTGCCCTGCCGGCGCTATCCGCATCGAGGACAACTGCGCCCATATCGACGGCGCGGACTGCCTGTCGTGCGGCATGTGCGCCGTCGTCTGCCCGCATGGCGCCATCCACGACCGCACCGGCATCGCCGCCGGCGTGTAGAAGGGAATCACCATGGCACAGGAATTCACTTTTACCGTTAACGGCGTGGAGCGCACGACGACGCAGAACAAGCCGTTGCTGCGCTACCTACGCGACGACCTGCACATTCACTCCGCCAAGGACGGCTGCTCCGAGGGCGCGTGCGGTACCTGCACCATCCACGTGGACGGTGCGGCCGTCAAGGCGTGCGTACTGACCACCGCGCTTGCCGCCGGCCGCAACATCGTGACCGTCGAGGGCCTGCCCCAGGACGTGCGCGAGGCCTTTGTGTACGCCTTTGGCGCCGTGGGCGCCGTGCAGTGCGGCTTTTGCATCCCCGGCATGGTCATGGCGGGCGCAGCGCTCATCGCCGAGGACCCCGAGCCCACCGAGGAACAGATCAAGTACGCCATTCGCGGTAACGTCTGCCGCTGCACCGGCTACAAAAAGATTATCGAGGGCATCTCGCTGGCCGCTGCGGTGCTCCGCGGCGAAAAGCAGATCGACGAGGACCTGGAGCGCGGCGATGACTACGGCGTGGGCAAGCGCGCCTTCCGTGTCGACGTGCGCAAGAAGGTGCTCGGTGAGGGCAAGTATCCCGACGACATCGACGAGCTCGATCAGCCGGGCCTGACCTACGCCAGCGCCGTGCGCTCCAAGTATCCGCGCGCCCGCGTGCTCTCCATCGACACCTCCAAGGCCGAGGCCCTGCCCGGTGTGGTGGGCATCCTGCGCGCCGAGGACGTGCCGGTCAACCAGGTCGGCCACCTTATCCAGGACTGGGACGTCATGATCGCTCAGGGCGATATCACCCGTTGCGTGGGCGATGCCATCGTGCTGGTGGTCGCCGAGGACGAGGCGACGCTCGAGAAGGCCAAGAAGCTCGTAAAGATTGACTGCGAGCCGCTGGAGCCCGTGCGCAACATTGTCGAGGCCAGGGCCGCCGACGCCCCGCGTCTGCACGACAGCTTCTTTGCCTTTGGCAACACGGTGGAGCTCAAGGACAACGTGTGCCAGAGCCGTCATGTGACGCGCGGCGACGCCGCCAAGGCGCTGGCCGAAAGCGCATTCACCGTGACGCAGCGCTTTACCACGCCCTTTACCGAGCATGCCTTCTTGGAGCCCGAGTGCGCCGTCGCCTTCCCGTACAAGAACGGCGTCAAGGTGCAGTCGACCGACCAGGGTGCCTACGATACGCGCAAAGAGTGCGCCCACATGTTTGGCTGGGACAACGAGCCCGAGCGTGTGGTTGTAGAGACCATGCTCGTGGGTGGCGGCTTTGGCGGCAAGGAGGACGTGTCCATTCAGCATCTGGCCGCGCTCGCCGCCTATAAGTTCCAGCGTCCTGTGAAGTGCAAGCTCACGCGTGCCGAGTCACTCGCGTTCCATCCCAAGCGCCATGCCATGGACGGTACCTTTACACTGGGTTGCGACGCCGAGGGCAACTTTACCGGTCTGGATTGCGAGATCAACTTTGATACCGGCGCCTACGCGTCGCTGTGCGGCCCGGTGCTCGAGCGCGCCTGCACGCATGCCGTCGGCCCCTACAAGTACCAGAACACCGACATTCGCGGTTTTGGCTACTACACCAACAACCCGCCCGCCGGCGCGTACCGCGGCTTTGGCGTTTGCCAGTCCGAGTTTGCGCTCGAGAGTCTGATCGACTTGCTGGCAGAGAAGGTCGGCCTGGATCCGTGGGAGATCCGCTACCGTAACGCCATCGAGCCGGGCGAGGTTTTGCCCAACGGCCAGATTGCCGACTGCTCCACGGCGCTTAAGGAGACACTGCTCGAGGTCAAGGATGCCTACTACGCGCATCCCGGCCACGCCGGCATTGCCTGCGCTATGAAGAACGCTGGCGTGGGCGTTGGCCTGCCCGACGCCGGCCGCTGCAAGATTCGCGTCGAGAACGGCGTGGCCGTGGTCTATGCCGCCACGTCCGACATCGGCCAGGGCTGCAACACCGTCTTTTTGCAGGACGTTGCCGAGGCCTGCGGTCTGCCGCTTCGCTGCATTGCCAACGGCGAGTGCTCCACCGAGAACGCTCCCGACTCCGGCACCACGTCTGGCTCGCGTCAGACGGTCGTGACCGGCGAGGCCGTGCGCGGTGCCGCCTTCCTGCTGCGTGATGCCATGCTTGACATCGAGGCCGGCAAGTCTGCGCCCGCCGCTCCCGTGAATGCACATGGCGACGGCGTCAAGATCGAGTACGACGACGGTCGCGCCTATCAGCTGCACACGCAGGAGCTCGTCGCTGGTCAGGGTATGCATCCTCAGGATCCCGCGGCCGCCATCAAGGCACTCGAGGGATGCGAGTTTGGCTACGTGTACTTGGAGCCGACCGACAAGCTGGGTGCGGATGTTCCCAACCCCAAGAGCCACATCTGCTACGGCTTTGCCACGCATGTGGTCATTTTGGACGATGACGGCCGCGTGAGCGAGGTCTATGCTGCGCACGATTCCGGCAAGGTGGTCAACCCCATCTCCATCCAGGGTCAGATCGAAGGCGGCGTGCTCATGGGTATGGGCTATGCGCTTACCGAGGACTGGCCGCTCAAGGACTGCGTGCCCCAGGCAAGGTACGGCACGCTCGGGTTGTTCCGCGCGCCCGAGATTCCGGATATCCACGCCATCTACGTGGAGAAGGACGAACTGCTGCCCGTGGCATACGGCGGCAAGGGCATCGGCGAGATCGCAACGATCCCCACGGCGCCCGCCGTGCAGAACGCCTATCGCGCATTCGACGGCAAGCTGCGTCCGGATCTGCCCATGGTGGATACGCCCTACAGCCGCGCCCGTCGCCGCGGGTAGGGTAGAGCGTGGACGGCCATTGTTGACGGGCCGTTCGCGCTCAACATCAACTACATACGCTGCGCCTTTGGCCCCCGGCTCCATCGCGAGCCGGGGCCTTTTGTTTGGAGCGCCTCCGCATGCGGAAACTGTGTCCCGGATTTGGCGCTCAGAATGGGATGCGTTTTCCCTTTGGACCCCTCGGCAGAAATTACATCCCAGAATTGGCACTCAGAACGGGATGTGCTTTCCTTTTTGGGCCCTCGGCGGAAACTACGTCCCGGAATCCAGTCCCGTCCCGGAGTGGGATGCGCTTTCCGGATCGGCCCTCAACCGGAAGCTGTGTCCCGGAATCGTGCCTCAGAATGGGACGCGTTTTCCGCTGGCCGGCCGTTTGGAAAGTGCATCCCAGTTTGAGCGTTTATTCCGGGATGCGGTTTCCGCTGAAGGACTCAACCGGAAAGCGCATCCCGTTCCGAGGCTAGATTCCGGGACACGCTTTCCGCTAGGCCCGCCATCCGGAAAGTGCGTCCCGTTTGAGCGTCCAGGCTGGGACGCGCTTTCCGTTGGCGTGGCCGTTGGGAAAACGCGGCCCAGATAGGGGGGATGCGATTCGGCGATGCTTGGCCTAGCAGTTCCTACAGCTCCACCTCGTTGAGCCATGTCGGCAGCACGGTCTGCCTGATGCCTGCCGTCTGCAGCTTTTTGGCGAGCATTCCTGCCGAGCGGACCTCGTTCATGTTAAAGCGCAGCAGAGGGTGGCCGTAGAGCGATAGGTGCGCCTCGCGCTGTCGTTCGGCAACGAGCGCCTCGGCGGTGGTGCGTCCGGCCAGCATGGTCTGGTCGGTATATTTGATGAGCCCGTCGAGCTCGCCCAGCGTGAGTTCCCGCGCCTGGCGCTCCCAGGCAAAGTCCGTTCGTATGGGCTTGGCCGAATCGAAGGGGTCCGTCAACTCGTATTGAAGCCAGTCGGGCGCAAAGCCCGTCTCGATCATGACGGCTCGGGCGACCGATTCCCCGCCGCTCTCGGCGCGGGCGTCGGCATATCGAAGCGTTGTGAGGGCGGTGCGAATCGCGCGACCATTGCGGGCAGTCGCTCGTTGCTCAACGGCCTCCATCAGCTGTTCCGGCGCAAGGCCGAGCTTTGAGATCGCCGAATCGGCAATGGGCATGCCGTCGGCAAAACCAGTTTGCAGCAGGCAATCTGTGGCCGTTTGGATGGGCGGCGTTACCGATATGCCGGCTCTGCGTATTGCTCCGGCCGGCTCAATCTGGTGTCGCTGAATATGTGCGCCCGGACGAGCCGACGGCTTTGTCGAGCTGCAAACATGCACGACATTCAGATGTCGCCACGAGACCTCGAGCCCCAGCAGGCAAGCTGCCGAAAACGAGCAGAACGTCCAATCGGGGTGGATGATCGCAAGGGCGCGAATAATCTCGCAATGACGCTGCGCCCGGTTGAGCTAATCCCAGCGCATTTTGCGCGCGAACAAACCCGGCATGGGGGAGACGACCGCGCTGCCGATGCGCCGAAGGAGCGCTTTTCGGATCGCCGCGCTCGGGGGAATCAGACAGCGCTCCTCTTGTTCGGCTTGGTTCAACAGCTGGTCGATGAGTTGGTCATTGCAATGGGTCATGAGCTACCGCCTTCTTTTGGGTAGCAAAAACGTACCAGCTGGAACTTGCCGCTCAGCTGACCAAAATCTAACCATGCAGGTAGATGACCTGCTTTTGGCGACATATTTCTTGTTTGAATCGGTGGGCGGTAATCGGCGACCGTGAACGGTAGCTGGATATGAAGTCTTGGTAAGTATCGGGACGTGTACTTTTCCGAAAAAGAGCAATCTATCTGCTGTTTTGTGTTTCTGGACCGCATATTTGAAGGCATGTGATAAGGGCGGCGGATCGTTGCATTGTATCTGCGGAAACTGTGTCCCGGAATTGCCACTCGGAATGGGACGTGCTTTCCGGATCAGCCCTCAAGCGGAAACTGTGTCCCGGAATCAGCCTCGGGGTGGGACGCACTTTCCGGATGGCATGTTTGGCGGAAACTACGGCCCAGTTTTTGGCTCCAGAACGGGATACATTTTCCGGAACGGTCCACGTGCGGCGGTGTATCGCCCCTTTTCGTGCGCCGCTTGTCGAATTACGTTATAGCTAGCTATATTATAGGAAGGTATAATATAGCTAGCTATAACGTAAAGGAAGGATGGCCCTATGTTTATCGGAAGAACAGTGGAAATGTCCGAGCTCAATCGACTGTATGGCACGGGCTCCTTTGAGATGCCTGTGATTTACGGCCGCCGTCGCGTGGGCAAAACGCGTCTTATCACAGAGTTTATCCAAGGCAAGAAGGCTATTTACTTTCAAGCTCGTCGTACCAATGCAGAGGCAAACCTGCATGGCTTTAGCCAGGCGATACTTGCGGGCTCCGTTGGTGTTGCTGGCGTGTCGTTTCGTAGTTTTGACGAGGCGTTCGATGCGTTGGCTACCATGGCTCGCACGGAACGTTTGATTGTCGTGATCGACGAGTATCCTTATCTCGCCCAATCGAATCCCGAGATCAGCTCGTTGCTGCAAGACAAGATCGATCACTTGTACAAAGAGACCAAGCTTATGCTTATCCTGTGCGGGTCGTCGCTTTCGTTTATGGAAGAGCAGGTGTTGGGCTACGAGAGTCCGCTATACGGTAGGCGTACGGCCCAGTTTAAGATCATGCCGCTCGATTTTATGACGACCCTCGGCCTGTGGCAGAGCATGGGTCGCGAAGACGCTGCAGTTTGCTATGGCATGACGGGTGGCATTCCTGCATATATCGAGAAAGTCGATCCTGCCGCACCGCTCAAGGACAACATCAAACGTCTTTTTCTTACTCCTACGGGCTATCTCTTTGAGGAGCCGAGTAACCTGCTATTGCAGGAGTGCCGCAATCCCGAGCAATATGATGCGATCGTGCAAGCAATTGCTCAGGGGCGCTCGAAGATCTCGGAGATTGCGAGCTCTACGGGAATCCCTGCGAGCAACGTAAAGAGCTATGTGGATAAGCTGGCGTCGCTTGGGATTGTCGAGCGCGAGCTGCCCCTAAACGAGACGAGTAATAAGCGAGCCGTGTATCTGCTGAGCGATCAGATGTTTAGGTTCTGGTACAAGTTTGTTCCGCAGAACATCGGGCTGATTCAAAACGATATGGCCGAGATGGCGTATAAGCGCATTGAGCCACACGTATCGGATTACATGGGTACGGTCTTTGAGCTTATATGCAGACAATACGTGTACGAACTCGCGCGCGCGGGCCAGCTCGATGTGGTTCCGGCGAGCGTCGGGCGCTGGTGGGGGACGGATAATCGCACGCATACGCAGGAAGAAATCGACTTGATTGTTGACGATGGCGAGAGCACTGCTCTGTTTGCGGAGTGCAAATGGCGCAATGAACCGGTGGGCGAAGACGTGCTGCAAAAGCTCGTGCATCGAAGCGAGCTCTTTAGGCGGCAGCACAAAAGCTATGCGATCTTCTCGAAGCGAGGCTTTACGCAAGGATGTCAGGAAGCTGCGGCGAGCAGGGGAGATGCCAAGCTGATTTCGTTTGCCGAGATGTGCGAGCGGAGATAACCAAGCACGCTCTGATGTGATGCTCGGAATGGGTCGCGCTAAGGATGCCAAGCGTAAAACCTTCAATGAAAATGGCGTAAAAACTACATCTGTCATGGCGTAAAAACTACATTGAAAGTAGCGTAAAATCAGCATTGAGAATGGCGTAATTTCGCATATCGCGTGATAGAGAGGGACGGCCGTCTATGGATGCACCAAAGAGATTGACCCAAAAGGGATATAGGCCCCGGCTCATAGAGGAGCGCCTCGACACCCTTATGCGGGCGTTTGGCTGTGTGGAGATCAACGGCCCCAAATGGTGCGGCAAGACCTGGACGGCGCTCTCTCGCTCGGCGAGCGTCTCCAGGCTCGATGAGCCTGCGCAGCGTGCGGCGGCAGAGGTCGACCCAAGCCTGGCGCTCATCGGCGATGCGCCACACCTGGTCGATGAATGGCAGGAGGTGCCCGAGGTTTGGGATGCCGCCCGGCGTTTCGTGGACGCGAGCGGCAACGAACGGGGGACACTTTTGCTCACGGGCTCGACCGCGCTCAAAAGCGAGGAGCGCAGCCATGTTCGTCATTCCGGCACGGGTAGGATCGCCCGTCTGTCAATGCGCCCCATGGCCCTGTGTGAGTCGGGCGACGGCGAGCCGCTCGTGTCACTGGCAAGCCTCTTTAAGGGCGAGGATTTTGCCCCTCAGCGTCGCGAGAGCACGGTGGATGACGTCGCCCGCTGGTGCTGCAGGGGCGGTTGGCCTGCAAATCTTGGGCTTTCGGAAGATCTTGCGCGAGAGACGGCAAGCCAGTACGTGCACTCGGTGCTCGACGTCAACGTGCTGGACGAGGGCATGTCGCCCGAGCTTGCACACGGCCTTTTGCGAGCTCTTGCCATGAACGAGAGCCAGGCTGTCACGTACAAGACGCTCGTAAAGGACGCCTCGTACGGTGAGGCGGGCCCCGACGAGAGGACCATCGCTGCGTACTTGGACCTCTTCAACAGGCTCAAGCTGACCGAGGACCTGTGCGGATGGGAGCCGCCCATGCGCTCGAAGGCCCGCGTTCGCGTGCGCCCCAAGCGCTACTTCTGTGACCCGTCACTTGCGGCGGCGTTGCTGGGGGCTACCCCTGAGCGGCTGCTTGGCGATATGCAAACGCTGGGGATGCTCTTTGAGAATCTCGTCCTGCGCGACGTGCGCGTGTTCCTTTCCACCTACGGCGGTGTCGACAACAGTGTCCATTATTTCCGAGATGAGAAGGGCCTTGAGGTCGATCTGATCGTTGAGCACGACGGGCGCTGGGGAGCCATCGAGGTCAAGCTGAGTGATGCGAAAGCAGACGATGGAGCGAGAAATCTCAAGGCGCTGGAGAGGAAAGTGCTCTCCAATCCTGCCGCCCAGAATGCCGCGCCGGCGTTTTTGGCGGTCGTGGTTGGAAAGGGGAGCATTGCCTACACACGCGACGACGGCGTGGCGGTGATTCCCATGGCGGCACTTGGGGCGTAGTGGTTTTGCGGGCGTGCCGTGCTTCCTTTACCGAAAATCCATTTGGTAAACCAGATGCTCGCGGATAGAATAAAGTTGACGGCAGCCCAAGGGTGATAGCTGGGCAGCGCCGTTGCTTGGTCAAGAGGTCAGTGCCTTAATGGCAGCGACTTGTTATGCTTCGAATGCTGCTTGAGTGCCTCGGAAAGTTCGATAAGCGTCGTGAAGAGCGAGACCAAAGCAACCAAGAGCTCTACGAGCTCTGATGGGCCCGGGATGACCGCTGATTCAAGTCACCGGGCCTAAATTTAATATGAGAAAGCCATTGTCAATAGGCATGTTCGTTCGAGCCCGGTTTGAAACCGGGCTTTTTCGTTTCCCGTCGGGAGAGCCCGCGCACGCTGCATGGCTTAGTCGACGCTTGCCTGGCAAGCTAATATCCGCGGGCTCTTGCGGGCGCGCTGC
>UQIE01000003.1 GCA_900541065.1 uncultured Collinsella sp.
CCAGGCCCGATTTTGCCTCTTGACAATGTCCTGCTCATATTAAAAGGAACGTCCCTAACTGCCGGTTGTGGGACAATACCGAGCGAACGAGATTGGGCGTCTGGGAAAAGGGGTCGCGATGAACAAGTTGAGGACGCTTGCCGATGTGCTGCGACAGGCTGGCTTTGCGCGCATCACGGGCCTGTTTCTAATCTTTTACCTGCTGTGCTCGACTGCCGTCTGGCTGTCCGAACCCACGTCCCTTACGTTTGGCGACGGTCTCTGGTTTAGCTTTGAGACGGTCTCGACCATCGGCTTTGGTGACATTCCTGCCGAGACACCGGTTGCCCGCGCCATTACCGTCATTCTGAGCGTCATCAGCATCTTCTACATCGCCATGCTCACGGGCGTGGCGGTGAACTACTGCAATACGCTTATCAAGCTGCGTCAAAAGGACACCATGGCGCGCTTTATGGATGATCTGGAGCATTTGGAAGAGCTCGATCGCGACGAGCTTGCCGATCTTTCGCGTCGCGTGCGCGAGTATCGTCGACGCCAGCGCTAAGACGAACGTCGTGCGCCACAACAAGGGGGACCAAATATGAATATCACCGTGTATCTGGGTGCCAGTGCCGGCAATGATCCGGCGTTTCTGCCCGCGGTGCAGGAGCTGGGCAACTGGATTGGCGCCAACGGGCACGCGCTGGTATACGGCGGGTCCAAATCGGGGCTGATGGGTGCGCTCGCCGATAGCGTGCTCGAGGCGGGTGGACACGTGACGGGTGTTGAGCCGAGCTTTTTTATCGAGGCCGAGTTTCAACATGACGGTATCGACGACCTTATCGTGACGAGCGATATGGCGGAGCGCAAGGCCAAGATGATTGAGCTCGGCGATGCGTTCATCGCATTTCCGGGCGGTACGGGCACGCTCGAGGAGATTGCCGAGGTCATGTCCGCGGTGTCGTTGGGACACCTGAGTGCTCCGTGCATCCTGTATAACCTGGACGGTTACTACAACGACCTCAAGGCGCTGCTCGGGCACATGATTGATAAAGGGCTTTCGAGCCCGAGGCGCCAGCACGGCATCTACTTTGCCGACGATTTGCGCGAGATTGCCTCGATTATCAACGGATAAGTCTTGAGCCTGCCCCACCATGACTCCCAATGGTGCCGTTTGCGGCGCAGATGGTTGGCTCGTTCGAGCAACGCTCGCTCTACAATAAAACGTATCTATGTCGACTTTTACCGCGGGAGGACCCGATGGATAACCTTGCCAAACCCACAAACCGCGCGCTGTTTTTGGTCAGCGTTGCCGTGACCGGTGCACTCGCAGGTGCTGCGGTCTGGCTGTTCTTTTTTGCGATGGAGCACGGTATCGACTATCTATGGACCGAGATTCCGCACGCGCTGGGCGTCGCTTCGCCCGAGCTTGCCAGCGGCCCGTTTGGCTTTCTGCCGTACCCGTTTTTTATCTGCCTGCTGGGCGGCCTGTTAATCGGTCTGTACGAAAAGATGACAGGCACCAAGACCGATGACCTCAACCAGGTGATGGCGAAGGTTAAGCAAGACGGGCGCTATCCGTACGACAACCTGGGCAAGCTTTCGCTCGCGGCATTGCTGCCGCTGCTGTTTGGCGGAAGCATTGGACCGGAGGCCGGCCTGACCGGCGTTATCGCTGGTCTGTGCAGCTGGGTCGGCGACCGCATGCGCCGCTTTGGCGCCGAGTTTAGGGAGCTTACGCTGCTGGGCACCCAGGCTGCCCTGACGGCGCTCTTTACCGCGCCCGTCTTTGGTTTTGTGGCACCGCTCGCTGGTAGCGCCGACGGCCAAGGCGAAGACGCCGACGATGAGTCCGTGTCCGACGAGGTCACCATCAAGCTGCCCAAGGCGCAAAAGACCGTGGTCTACGGCATTGCGATTGCCGGCGGTCTGGGCACCTACCTGCTGCTTGGCCAGCTTGTGGGCGGCGGCATGGGTATGCCGAGGTTCGAGTCCGCCGAGGTGGGCAACCTGGAGCTTACCTGGCTCATTCCTCTGTCGCTGATCGGAACAATCTGCGGCTGGCTGTACTTTGTCTCTGAGCACGCGAGCGAAGTGCTTGCCCACGCAATAGGGGAGCACCCCATCGCTAAGGCCATGCTGGCCGGTCTGGTACTTGCCGCCTGCGGTACGGCTCTGCCCTTCACCATGTTTGCCGGCGAGACGCAGGCCGACGTGCTCATGGAAACCTATCTGACCATTCCCGCCGGCGTGCTTATTGTGACCGGTCTCGTTAAGGCCATGCTGACGCCCGCCCTCATCAACCTTGGTTGGCGTGGCGGCCACTTCTTCCCGGTTATCTTCTCGGGTGTGAGCCTGGGCTATGGCCTTGCCATCCTCACCGGCGCCGATCCGGTCTTTTGCGTCGCTGTCTGCACGGCATCGACGATGGGCGCCGTCATGCGCCAGCCCATCATGGTCGTGGGCCTGCTGCTCATGTGCTTCCCGCTCAAAGGCATCGTCTGTATGATCATCGCCGCCGCCATCGCCGCCGGCATTCCGCTGCCCAAGCCGCTGCGCAAATAGCGCGGTTAATCGCGAGTCAACTCCAGAGGGGTACGAGATGATCCTGTACTTTAGCGCGACGGGGAACAGCGAACATGTGGCGCGTCGCATTGCGGCAGCGACAGACGACAAGGTTGTGTCGATTGAGCGTTTTGATGTCGAAGCCCTTCGCCTTGTTGCGACGGAAGGCCCCTGCCAGCTGGGATTTGTTGCTCCGGTGTATGCCTGGGGTCTGCCGACACCGATGATCGAGTTTTTGAAGACTGCCGACCTGTCGATTGCTGCCGGTGCAAAGGGCGGCGAGCGCCCCTATACGTTCTATGTTTCGACGTACGGTTCGACGACCGGCCAATCTGCCAAGTTTGCCCGCGACCTGCTGCACGAGCGTGGGCTCGAGTTAGATGCGGCGATGAGCGTCAAGATGCCCGATACCTGGACGCCTGTTTTCGACCTGTCTGACCCTCAAAAGGTTGAGGGTATCAATAGAGCTGCCGAGGCGCAGATTGATGCCGTGATCGAGGCGGTGCAGGCACGCCGCACGGGCAACATGATGCGCCATCGCGTGCCTCTGTTTGCATCGTGCGCGTATCACGCAATTGGGCTGCCGCGCATGCAACAGACGAGCAAGTTTGCCGTCGATGCCGATCGCTGCATCGGCTGCGGCCTGTGTGCCAAGCGCTGCCCCATGGCGGCGATTGAGATGCGCGACGGCCTTCCCGTCTGGACAAAGCCGGAGTGCGCAGCCTGCCTTCGTTGCCTGCACCGTTGTCCCAAATTTGCCATCTCGCACGGTAAGCGCACGGCATCCCACGGTCAGTACAGGCATCCCAAGCCAGGTGTGAGGATGTAGCGGCTGCTGGCCGCGCTACTTCCAAACCGCGAGCGCCGCAGTGCCCAGTACGATGAGGGCGAGACCGATGGCGCTGCGCCGCGAGACCTTTTCGCTGAATGCCAAGCGCGCAAATAGTACCGATACGACAATCGATAGTTTGTCGATCTGCACCACGACGCTCACCTGGCCTGCGGCGATGGCATAGTAATAGAGCAGCCACGATGCTCCGGTCGCGATGCCCGATGCCGCGAGAAATACGAGCTCGTAGCGGTCTACGTGCACGGCTTGGCCCATCTTGCCTTTAGCTGCCACGATTGCCCATGCCATAACCAGTACCACGCAGGTGCGGATTGCCGTGGCCAGGTTTGACTCGACGCCTTCGATGCCGATCTTAGCGAGGACGGAGGTGAGTGCTGCGAACATGGCGGCGCCGAGGGCGTAAGCGAGCCAGGTCCGGTCTTGCTGCTGCTCGGGTCCGGCGGATTGCTGCTTCTCGGTCATTAAAAACGTGCCGAGGGTAATGACGGCGGTTCCCACGAGCTTAACCGCAAGGTTGCTCGTCTCGCCAAAAAGCACGATGGCGATCAGCGCGGCGAGCACGGTGCTCATCTTGTCGACCGGTACGACCTTATTGACGTCTCCGATGCTCAACGCCTTAAAGTAACAGATCCACGAAGCGCCGGTAGCGAGTCCCGAGAGGACGAGAAAGAGCCAGGATCTGGGTTCGATGCTGCCAATGGTTCCAATGGATCCAGAAATGCCCGCCATTGCCCAGGCGAAAACGAGCACCACGCAGGTGCGAATGGCCGTCGCGACATCGGAGTCGGTCTGCTTGATGCCGCATTTGGCCAAGATGGATGTGATGCCGGCAAAGAATGCTGACGCAAATGCTGCGACGACCCACGACACGGGTTGAGCGCCTCCTCAAAAAAGACCACGCCAGATCTATGGCGCATGTCCAATGATACCGCGCTTGCCTATAGGTTGCGTGCCCGGTAGACCTTGGTGCTGATGGCGCAGCTGACAGCGCCAAGGACGACCGTTGCCAGCGCGGCAATTCCTGCGCACAGGAAGCCAAGAACGGAAGGATCGGGATTCGCCCCGGCAATCATCGACATGAGCTGGTTGCTGATGGGGTTGAATGAGTTTAGCGTGACCATGATAAGGCACATGTATAGGGCGTATAGACCAACGGATAGGCGTTGCGCCTTCATGTGTTCAAATCGAAAGAACAGAGGCAGTACCAAAAACACCGCCATGAGGGAGAAAAGCATCGATATTGCCGAGGCGATTGCGGTCTCAAAGACGGTCTCTCCCGTGGAGGGGATACCCACGCTGTTTAAGATCGGGATGGCGACGATACTCAACAGCACGGCCGCGCACGTCATGATGACCGAGAAAATAGTGATGCACAGGTAGCGTGCGCTGACGATGTCTTTGCGTGAGATGGGCAGCGTTGCCCGATAGCGCTCCCATCCGTTTTGGTTGTCGAGCCCGGCCAGCGACGTCATGGCCATGATGGGCGACATGGCACTGATCGCGAAGGCGCCGGCGGCGCTCATATCGGAATCACCATTCGATGCCCTGACGGCGGTCAGCACGACGAAGATGAACAGGCCGACACCTGCGATGCTCGGGACGAGCGTGCGAACGATGGCAAGCTCGGACATAATGGCGCGTTTCATTTCAAAGCCCCTTTCAGCATGAAGCGAAGATAGTCATCAATGGTTGCCCGATCGCAGGGAATCTCGGGGAAGGCCTCGAGCACTTCGCGGTGGTTGGGCACGAGCACGTCCACGCTGTAGGCGTGGCGGGCGGCGCGGGTGCCTTCGACGCAAGCCATGAGCTCGGCGGCCTGTGCCTGGGTGCAGTGGGCGATGCCGGCGCGGTCGGTAATGTCCTCGCGTGGCAGGTCAAACACAATCGAGCCGTTATCGATGCAGATGACGCGGTCGGCAGCACGATCGAGATCAGACGTAATGTGGCTCGAGAGCAGCACGCTGCGCTGGCCGTCGGCGACAAAGGCGAGCAGCTCATCGAGCAGTTCCTCGCGTGCCATGGGATCGAGGCCCGCGGTGGCTTCGTCCAAAACGAGCAGCTTGGCATTGTGGCTGAGCGCGCAGGCGAGCTGCAGCTTCATACCCATGCCGCGGGAGAGGTCCTTGACCTTTGTCTTGGGATCGAGGCCAAATCGGTTGATGAATCCGGCGAACGTTTCGCAGTCCCACGTGGGGTACGCCGGGCCTACGAGCGACTCGATCTGGCCCACCTTGAGCGTGGAGGGGAAGGGGCACGTGTCCAGGACAAGACCGACGCGGGAGCGTAGATGGCGTTGCGTCTCATCGGGCGCGTCGGCGCCACAGCGCTGCCCAAACAGGTGCACTTCGCCTGCATCGAGCTTTATAAGCCCGAGAGCAGCTCGAATCGTCGTTGTTTTGCCGGCACCGTTGGCACCAACAAAGCCGACGATCTGGCCAGGCTCCACGGCAAGCGTGACGTCGCGCAGCGAAAAGCGGTCGCTTACAGTGCGTGAGATGCCTTTGAGTTCAAGCAAGTTTTGCATGGTATAGCCTTTCTTGCAGATGGCTACTGCATGGTTTCGGGGGCTACCAGGTCGAGCATTTCGTGCAGCTTGTCGCGCGTGACGCCCAAGGCTTCGGCTTGGCTTGCCGCTTTCGCAAGCAGCTCTTCGATATGGCAGAGCTGGTTTTCACGCAAGAGTTCCTGGTTGCCCTCGGCGACAAAACAGCCCTTGCCCTGCACGGTGCAGATAAACCCGAGCTGCTCCAGGTCGGCGTAGGCGCGCTTGGTGGTGATGACGCTCACGCCAAGATCGCTCGCGAGCGCACGGATGCTGGGGAGTTTGGCTCCCGCAGTGAGTGCGCCCGAAAGGATTTGAGCTTTGACCTGCGAGGATATCTGTTCGTGGATGGGCTTATCGCTCGAATTGGATAGGATGATGTCCACAGCGGCTCCTTAGCTGTTGGGCTACACGTGTATATAACCGGTAAGCACAGTATATATACACTATACACAGTTATGCAAGAGGTAAATACGGATTGCCCGCTCGTTCATTCATCTCAATCTGTAACATCTGGAACCGATTTGGACGGCTACCTGTTACAGATTGAGATTTTGCTGGCGGACCCCACCTGGTTGTCTCAATCTGTAACAACTGGAGAAGATTTTGGCTGCTAGATGTTACAGATCGAGACATTGGCCACCCGTCTATCCTTATATCTCAATCTGTAACAGATGGACCCGTTTTGAGTGGCCAGATGTTACAGATTGAGATCTTTCTGGGACGCCCACCTGTTTGTCTAAATCTGTAACAGGTAGAGGTTCAAAAACCGTCTAGATGTTACAGATCGAGACAAACTGCTGCGGAGTGCCGCCATCGACTGCTACCCTAGGCCCCAACTGATGAATTTGTCCTGATAGGCGCTCTAAAACAGGATTTCGCGGCTACAATAGTGCGGTTACAACGACGTAATGCACTCAATGCAAGAAAGGATCCGCATGGCAAGCCTGTCGGATGAAATCTCGTCGCGCCGCACATTCGCGATCATCAGCCACCCGGACGCCGGTAAGACCACACTTACCGAGAAGCTGCTGCTCTATACCGGCAGCATCCAGACTGCCGGCTCGGTCAAGGGCAAGAGCTCGGCCAAGCATGCCGTCTCGGACTGGATGGACATCGAGAAGGAGCGCGGTATTTCCGTTACCTCCTCGGTGCTGCAGTTTACCTACAACGGCGCCTGCGTCAACATCCTCGATACCCCCGGCCACCAGGACTTCTCGGAGGATACCTACCGTACCCTTATGGCCGCCGACGCTGCTGTTATGGTCATCGACGGCGCCAAGGGCGTCGAGGCCCAGACCAAAAAGCTCTTTAAGGTCTGTACGCTGCGCCACATTCCCATCTTCACCTTTGTGAACAAGCTCGACCACGAGGCTCGCGATCCGTTTGAGCTCATGGAAGAGATCGAGAACGTCCTGGGTATCAATACGTATCCCATGAACTGGCCGATCGGCAGCGGCCGCAATTTCCGTGGCGTGTTCGACCGTCAGACCCGTCGCGTTATCGCCTTTGAGGGCGACGGCCACGCCAACGCCACCAAGAAGGTCGCCGAGGTCGAGGCTGAGCTGGGCGATCCTTCCATGGACGAGCTCATCGGCGAGGAAAACCATAAGAACCTGATGGACGACATCGAGCTGCTCGATGGCGCCGGCGACGAGCTCGACTTGGATGCCGTGGCCTGCGGCAAGCTGAGCCCGGCGTTCTTTGGCTCGGCGCTCACCAACTTTGGCGTGGAGCCCTTCCTCAAGGAGTTCCTGCGTCTGGCCCCGACGCCGCGCGCCTATACCGATACGCTCACCAGCGAACCGGTCGATCCCTGCCGCGACGACTTTAGCGGCTTTGTGTTTAAGATCCAGGCTAACATGGATAAGAACCACCGCGATCGCATCGCCTTTGTGCGCATTTGCTCGGGCAAGTTCGAGCGCGGCATGGACGCCTTCCACGTGCAGGGCAACCGCAAGCTTAAGCTTGCCACGGGCACGTCGATGATGGCCGATGACCGCGCCATCGTGGACGAGGCGTACGCGGGCGATATCGTGGGCCTGTTCGATCCGGGTATCTTTAGCATCGGCGACACTGTGTGCTCCGGCAAGCGCCACGTGCAGTATCCGCAGATCCCGACGTTTGCCCCCGAGATGTTCGCTCGCATTACGCAGGTCGACACGCTCAAGCGCAAGCAGTTCGTCAAGGGCATGGAGGAGCTTGCCCAGGAGGGCGCCATCCAGATCTTCCGCGAGCTGGGTGCCGGCATGGAGAGCGTCATCGTGGGCGTGGTCGGCGTGCTGCAGTTTGAGGTGCTCGAGCGCCGCCTTAAGGCCGAATACCGTGTTGAGGTTCGTCGCCAGCCGCTGCCCTATACGGACATCCGCTGGATCCAGAACGACCCCGATACCATCGATATCCCGGCTCTTTCGCTCACGCGCGACACGCTGCGCGTCGAGGACATGCGCGGCGGTAAGCTGCTGCTGTTCACGAGCCCGTGGAACGTGGATTGGGCAACCGACCACAACCCCGACCTTATCCTGTCGGAGTTTGGCAACGTAGCCTTTTAACGCATCGGCGCGGTGGCCCTGCGGGGCTGCCGCGTCGTTCGCTTGCCTGATGCCGTGTGAGCGGCTATCATACCCACCGTCGTCTCAAGACCGGGGCGTCCGAGCAGTTCGGGTCCGATATCCTGCTCGTTAAACCTAAAACCAAAGGAGTACATAATGATCAAGAAGGTCATGGAGGACTACAAGGTCCTGTTGCGGAGCATTCCCGCGGCAACGGTTTCGCTGTTTTTCGTGAGCGTCATCATGATGAACCTGCTGGCCAACAAAGAGCTTATCAGCCTGCCGTATCTGGCACTCGATTGCGGCTTTGTGGTGAGCTGGGTTTCGTTTTTGTGCCAGGACATGATCTGCAAGCGCTTTGGCGCCAAGGCATCCATCAAAATCTCTATCCTCGCGCTGCTGGTCAACCTGGCCGTGAGCCTGTGCTTTTGGGCATGCTCGCTTACGCCCGGTATGTGGGGCGCCTACTACGACACCGGCATGATCGAGGTCAACACCGCCCTTAACGCCACCATCGGCGGCACCTGGTACGTGGTGCTGGGCTCTTCGCTGGCAATGCTCGTTTCTGCCGTGGTTAACTCCACGCTCAACCAGTCGCTCGGCCGCATGCTCAAAAAGAATAACTTTGCAAGCTTCGCCTTCCGCTCCTATGTGTCCACGGGTGTTGGCCAGTTTATCGACAATCTGGTCTTTGCCATTGTGGTGAGCCACACGTTCTTCGGCTGGACCTGGGTGCAGGTCCTCATGTGCTCCCTGACGGGCGCTGTTGCCGAGCTGCTGTGCGAGGTTTTCCTGAGCCCCGTGGGCTACAAGGTCGTGCGCGGCTGGGAGCGCGAGAATGTGGGCTCCGAGTACCTCGAGCGCCACGCAACCGCCTAAGGAGCAAGTATGCGGGTTTTGATCACGGGTGCTTCGGGCGGTATCGGAGCCGCATGCGTGCAACGATTTTTGGACGAGGGCCACGAGGTCGTGGGCTTTGATTTGCTACCGGCGGCGATCAAACACGAGCGCTACCGCCATCTGATCGTTGATGTTCGCAAGCCGGACGCGTTTCCAGACGATCTTGAACCCCAGGTGATCGTGAACGTTGCCGGTACGCAGGATTCGGCTGACGACATCGCCGCCAACCTGTATGGCACCATCAACGTGACCGAGCGCTACGCCTTTGCGGGGGAGGGGCTTGCCGCCAAGCCGGCGCCGGCTATCAAATCCGTGGTCAATGTGGGGTCGGCGAGCGGGCATACGGGATCGGAGTTTCCCGCCTATGCCGCCAGCAAGGGCGGCGTTATCGCCTACACCAAGAACCTTGCAAACCGTCTGGCGCCGCAGGCTATCGCCAACAGTGTGGACCCGGGTGGCGTTATCACGCCGCTCAACCGTTGCGTGATGGAAGACGAACACCTGTGGAACCAGATTATGGAGCTCACGCCGCTTAAGCGCTGGGCCACCGCCCAAGAGATTGCCGAGTGGATCTACTTTGTGGGCGTGACCAACCGGTTTATGACCGGGCAGAGCCTGCTAATCGATGGCGGCGAGGCCGGCCGCACACAATTTATTTGGCCCGAATAGGAAACGCGCCCGATGGAAAGCCGTCGGGCGCGTTTTTGATGTATCGATTTTTAGCCGAGGCAAGTCCAGTTGACGGGGGTCAAGCCGTGCTGTTCGAGTAGCCGATTGGCTGCCGAGAAGGGACGCGATCCCATAAAGGCGGGGAGTTCTGCCGTGGCACGGTTGGCCGAAAGCGGCGAGGGGTGCGTAGAGGCCAGGCAGAACTTGCCGGTTGTCTTGCCCGCACCAGTTGCGACGAGCTTGCCTTCGACCATCTGCTGAGCAAAGCGGCCCCATGCCAAAAAGACTACCGGCTGGGGCAGCTGACAGCAGCGTTCGATAACGTAGTCGGTGAGCGTGCTCCAGCCCAGTTTGGCGTGCGAGTTCGCGGCATGCTCGCGCACGGTGAGCGTGGTGTTGAGAAGCAGGACGCCCTGCTGTGCCCATGGGGTTAGGTCTCCTGTGGCGGGAATGGGGCAACCCAGATCGGCTTTGAGTTCTTTATAGATGTTGCGCAGGCTCGGCGGCAACTTGGTTTGCGTCGCGGGGACCGAGAACGACAGTCCCATGGCCTGGTTGGGTCCGTGATAGGGGTCTTGACCCAAGATGACAACTTTGACCTGGTCGGCCGGGGTGTAGGCGAGGGCATTGAGGATGTCGTCTTGTGCCGGGTAGATAGTCTGCTCGGCACGCAAAAGGGCGATGCGCTCGAGCAGCTGGTTCGTAGTGTCACGTACCGGCTGCGGCGCATTGCCCAACCAAGTTGCTATGTTGCGGTCGCGGGTTGCGGTGTCCATGGGGCTCCTTTATGGCAGATGCTCTGTTGGCATCTATTGTAAAGGCGCACCGGTTGCCTTTATGCCGCGGCTGCATGAAGAGCGGGGTCTACGAGGCGCGCTCGGGCGCTCCTGCCATACGAGCGCGTCCATGTGCGCGGAGGCGCGGAAGCTCGACGGTTGCCGCCATGACGCCGGTGAGGATGAGGGCAGCGCCAAAGAAGGCGATGGGGCTCAGGACCTCGCCGACTAGGAAGAACGAGAAGACAGCGGAGCAGACCGGCTCAAGCGAGAAGGCGAAGCCGGTGGTCTCGGCGGGTACGTGGGGCTGCACGTGCGTCTGGGTGATAAAGCCGTAGGCAGAGCAGATGAGTGCGAGCGCGACGACGACCACGATCTCGCTGGGCGTACTGGGAAGTGTGAAACCGCCAAAGACGCATGCGGCGATGCCCGAGAACAAGCCGCCGAAGCCCAGCTGCCAAACGCCCAGAGCAAGCGGATCGACTTCTTCGACAAAGCGCTTGGCCACGATAATGTGGCTGGCATAGATAAAGGCCGAGAGCAGCATGATGATCGCGCCGGGATTCAGGCTGGTAAAGTCTGCGCCCGAGAGCAGCAACATACCGCAGGTGACGATGGCGGTGCCGACGAGCACTTTGCGCTCGGGGGCGCGACGCAGCAGGGCGGCGTTGGCAAACGGCACGATCACGACCGTCAGGCTCTGCAAAAAGCCGGCGGTGGAGGCGGAGGTGAGGCTGGAGCCCAGGCACATGCAGGTGAGCTCGGTTGCCATAATGGCGCCGATGATGGCGGCACGGACCATAAGGTCGCGGTTGATGCGCAACGCGTGCTTGTGGAAGAGCAGCAGGCAGACCACAAAGGCGATGATGCAGCGTAGCGCGACGATGCTCGTGGCGTTCATGCTGTCCATGCCGATCTTCATGAGGGGATACGAAAAGCCCCATGCGACGGGAACGGAAAATGAGAGCGCGATTGCTTTTTTGCGATCCATGGGACTCCTTTTGTTACAGAACGGTTTCGCAAAAAGGATTCTGCTCCCAGATGTGGATGTAGTAAAGCGAATGTATCTTCAGTATGATTAAGTAAAACTAATGTTGACAGAAAAAGCGCTGGCAAAACGTTTTACGGCTGCATTGATGTGGAGACACGATGACATCGCGGTACCAGATTGTTTGTATGGTGGTCGATCGCGGCAGCCTTAAGAGCGCTGCCGACGAGCTGGGCTATACGCAAAGTGCGGTGAGCCAGGCCGTCAAGGCGCTCGAGCGCGAGCTGGGTACCACGCTTATCGAGCGCGGAAAGCAGGGCGTTTCGCTTACGCGCGACGGTAAGCAATATCTGCCGTACCTGCGCCAGATCGTGACTGCCGAGGCCGAGCTTGAGGGCAAGCGCCAAGAGCTGCTGGGCCTTTCGTCGACCGATATTCGCATCGCGACGTTTACCAACGTGAGTCGAACCGTGTTGCCGCGTGTGATCCGCGACTTTGGGGCGCTGCACCCTGGCGTACGCTTTACCCTCAAGCAGGGCGACTACACGCGCAACGCCCAGTGGGTGCACGACGGCGTAGTGGATTTTTGCTTTACGGCACGTGGGTTTACCGCGGGGCTCGAGAAGCGCGTGGTCTATCACGACGAGTTGGTGGCGCTGTTGCCTGTCGCGCATCCGCTGACGGCAAAGGAAAAGGTGACGCTCGCCGACCTAGCGTCCGAGCCGTTTGTGCTGCTGGATGAGGGTGAACAGAGTCTGGTGCTCGATGCATTCGCAACGCATGGCCTGTCACCGCACGTGACGAGTGAGGTCACCGACGACTACACCATCATGGCGATGGTGGAGGAGGGCCTAGGCGTGAGCATGCTCTACCGTCGTACTGTGGAGGGCATGCGAGCCGATATTTGTGTGCGTCCCATCGTGCATGCTCCCTCGCGCGACGTGGTGGCCGCCTGGCGCAGCTGGGACACCATGCCCATCGCCACGAGGCGCTTTATCGACTATATGAGCTCGCATATTGTCAATTAATGACTGGCGTAGCGCTGGGTGCGGTGTTTAGCGGGCTGTCGCTTTGGCTTGGGTGGCGCGATAGGTGCGTGCCGGGTGGCAGAGTAGCACCGCCACGACCATAAAGAACGCCGTGGTGCCCAGGCTGATGGGGTAGACCATCATGATGTTCGCAAAGGTGCGGAAGTGCGGGAACACGCAGAACACCCAATAGAAGCGGATGCCGCAGACGCAGATCATGGTGATGAGGGCGGGCGTGAGTGAGATACCAAAGCCGCGCAGGTAGCCTGACATGTTTTCGTAGAACATGCTAAAGGCGTACGCCGGGAAGATCGAGCACACGCGGATATAGCCGATCGAGACGATGTTGGGATCGCTGTTGAACAGCGACAAGATCTCGCGCCCCAGACCGACAATAACGATAATCGTGGTGAGTGCAACGATGCCGCCTTCGACCAGGCAGACCTTGAGCGTCTTGGTGCAGCGGTCGATCTGGCGGGCACCGTGGTTTTGTCCCACAAAGGTGGTACACGCCTGGCTAAAGCTGTTGAGCAGGTTGTAGCACACGTACTCCAGGCTCATGGCGGCGCTCGATGCCGCCATGACCTCGGTGCCCAGGCTGTTGATGGCAGACTGGATGATGATGTTGGCGACGGCAAAGACGGCGCTTTGGATGCCGGCGGGCAGGCCAATCTTGACGATGCGCTTGAGGGCGACGGGGTCGATAGCCAGATCGCGCGGGGTGACGCGGACGACGGATTCAGTCTTGAGCAGGCGGATAAAGAGCGTGGTGGCGCTGGCGGTGTAGGCGATGGCGGTGGCGATGGCGACGCCCGCGACGCCCCAGTGGAGCACGGGGACAAAGATGAGGTCCAGACCAATGTTGAGGACGGTGGACACGGCAAGCGCCTGCAGCGGCATGCGGGTGATGCCGACGGAGCGGAAGATCGCGGCCTCAAAGTTGTAGAGCAAGATCGAGGGCATGCTGAGCAAAAAGACGCGCAGGTAGAGCGAAGCGAGCGGCATGGTTTCGGCGGGAACGTTGAGCGCGGCGAGCATGGGCTCGGCAAAGATCTCGCCCAGTGCGATGACGACAAAGCCCACGAGCGCCATTAAAATCGAGGTATGGACGGCACGTTTGACCATGTTCTGATCGTTGCGGCCGATAGCGTTGGCAATGACCACGTTGGAGCCAAGCGACATGCCAATAAACAGGTTGAGCATAAGACTGGTAAGCGGAACATTGGAGCCGACCGCCGCCATGGCGAGGGTTCCCTGGTCGCCCGAGAAGTTACCGATGATGACCGTGGCGATGAGGTTCGATAGCTGCTCCAAGATGCTCGTGGCGGCCACGGGGAAGGCGAACAGGGGAATATTTCGCCACAGCGAGCCGGTGGTCATGTCAATGTGCTTAGATACGGTATCAGCCATGCGCTCTCAATCTCTAATATGCTCTTTCGTGCTCATTTGCGCAGATGATGATACTCCTAATCGACTAGTCATTGGGGACGTTCTAAAACGATTAGTCATTCAAGAACGTCTCCAATGACTAGGTGGGGAAGGCGTGCGACAATGGTGGGCGTTGTGTTGTTCGCGCTAAGGAGTTGCCATGTTGTTGTGTCCCGTTTGCCATGAGCCGCTGGTGGATGACGAACGCGGTGCTGCATGCGCGGGTGGGCACCGGTTTGACCGTGCGCGCGAGGGCTATCTATATCTATTGCGCTCGTCCAAGAGCGGCGACTCCATGGACGATCCCAAGTCGCAGGCGCGCAGCCGTCGTGACTTTTTGAACCGTGGATACTACGCGCCGTTGCGCGATGCGATGGTCGAGCTGGTGCGCAAGCAGGTGTCTGGGCGCGCTGCGCCTACGAACGGCCCCATGACGTTGCTCGATATTTGCTGTGGCGAGGGCTATTACACGAGTGCCATGGGCGCGGTGCCGGGCGTGGGCGCTTACGGGTTCGACTTGGGCAAAGAGATGGTGCGCCTGGCCGCCAAGCGCGGCGATGCGACCTATTTCGTGGCCAACATGAAGGACATCCCCGTGGCGGACGGCGCCTTCGATATGGTGACCGAGCTCTTCGCTCCCTTTAACGAGCGTGAGTTTGCCCGCGTGCTGGCGCCAGAGGGCTCACTCTATACCGTGGTGCCGGGTGCCCGTCATTTGTTTGGGCTCAAGGAGGTGCTCTACGACACGCCATATCTTAATGACGAGAAGCTGCCGCAGACCACCGAGCTCGAGTTGGTCGGAACGCAGCGGGTGTCTGCGAATATTACGCTTCAGACCCAAGCGGACATCGAGGCGGTGTTCCAGATGACGCCGTACTACTACCGCACGCGCCCCGCCGACAAAGAGCGCCTGGCAAACCTCGATACCCTTCAGACTGACATCGACTTCATCATCGCCGAGTACCGCCACAGCTAACAACCTGCCAAAAAGGGACAGGTTTATTTTGGTAGGTTTTATCTGGGCAAACGTAAAGGGCCGACCGCGGAGATGCGCGATCGGCCCTTTTTAGTTGCTTGGCTGCAGAGGTTATGAGAAGCGAGCGCTTATAGGCGGTCCTTGTTCTCGGCCTTAACGGCGTGTGCCTGCTGAACAAAGAACAGGTCGTACACCACGATGACAAAGGCGCCAAAGTTGATGGCGTCGCCGCCAAACGCGGGAAGCGTGAGCACCGCTTGGGCAAGCGTGGCGACCGCGGCAACAATACCGAGCTTAAACGCGCCGTCCACCTGCGAAGGCTTGTTGGCGCCCTTGATACCGGCGACGCCTGCGGCAAGGTCGACGAGACCCTTGGCGATAAGCACGACCGCTGCGAGCGTGGCGTACGAACCGTACGTGGAATCGAGACCGCCCGTGGCGATACCGACGCCGGCGGTGACGAGGCTGGCGATACCCAAAACAAAGTAGATGAGAGCAAGGATTTTGAGAGTCTTGCGAGTGAAGCTCATGGCTGGTCCTTTCGATACGAGTACGCCAACTTGGCGCACCCAATGTACTGCACATATGGTGAAGCACATTGTAGTTCAACGGGGCGATGCATGCGTTTGAAAGCGTCTCTTGCCTGTGCGGTCCAACCTTTCAAAAAGGAAAGCTGGGCGTAAGCCAAATCGATGGCAGCGTATGCGCGGCGCTGCGATGATGGGGCCATGGTAAGAGCTAGACCGAAGGAGGAACCATGATGTACGGAGCAGAGCAGGTACGTGAGGCGCGGTCGTTGGGAAGGCGCATGAGTGATTCCGTGATCGCTACTGTGTGCACGGGATTGATGGCGGTGCTTTGTATTGCGATGCTGTGGGCCATGTCGCATGTGGGACAATAGCGGACGGTTGGGTGCCGACACAAACGGCGCTCACGTATTCGTTTTGCTTGTTAAGGAGTACCCATGGGCGTCGTCGATCCCTTTTCTGTTGCTCGGGCCGCGGGGCTTGAGCTGACCGGGAAGCCCGAGGGCCTCACGCTCACCGACGGCACGATGGAGCTGCGTGCCGATTTTGGCCGCATGCTTCCACGGCTCAAGCAGGGCCGTCTGCAGCAAGAACTGCTGGTAAAGGCTGCGCGCGCAAAAGGCATCGAGAGCCCATGGGCGATTGACGCCACGGCAGGCTTTGGCGAGGATTCGCTGCTGCTGGCGGCCGCGGGCTTTACCGTCGATCTGTATGAGCAGGATTGCGTGATCGCGGCGCTCCTCAAGGATGCCCTGGATCGCGCGGCAGATAATCCGGCGCTTGTGGCTGCCGTGTCGCGCATGCGCTTACATGCGGGCGAGGATAGCATTGCCGGCCTTCGCCATACAGCTGAGCTGATCGGGCAGGGCGAGCTCACTGCTCCTGACGTGGTGTATCTGGACCCCATGTTTCCCGGACGCACCAAGAGCGCGGCGGTGAAAAAGAAGTTCCAACTCTTGCATCATCTGGAACAGCCGTGCGCCGATGAGGAGACGTTGGTCGAAGCTGCGCTTGCGGTGCACCCGCGCAAGGTCGTTATCAAGCGACCGGTGAAGGGGCCACTGCTTGCCGGCGTTAAGCCGAGCTATCAGCTTGCGGGCAAGGCCGTTCGTTACGATGTTTTGGTGCCGCCGCGCCCGTAGCTTGCGTGCGATGGCTGGCGCTCCGTCAATGCCGTGCCGATGCGGCGCCTATTTCCAAGGGTGCGACGTCAGGTGCCATCCACCGCAGTATTCGCATTTGTAGCAGGCCAAACCGCGCCGCCCGCGGTTTTCGCAGTCGGCCATAACGGCCTCGGCCTCGGCGCGCGTGTCGTAACGGTTTTTGCGCTCGCACGACTTGTAGCGCCAGGCCTCATCGCGCTCGGCGTCCAGGGCGTCGCGGCGCTCGTCCTCGCGTGCAAACAGGTCGCTCATATCGCCGCCGGTGGCAGTGCTCAAAAACTCGCTTTTTGCTTTTGACCAGGCGGCTCGCTTTTTGCTCCCCATCTGCATCGCGCCCCTCTCCAAACGTTGGTATCATTGCTCAATCAAAGTGATACCAATAAACGTGAGGTCGCCGCGTGATGATCAGAAAAACCCTCGATACCGACATTCCCGCTGTCATGGCTATCTATGACGCGGCCCGCGCCTTTATGCGCGCGCATGGCAACGCCACACAGTGGCCCGAGGGCACGCCTTCTGCCGAGCAACTGGCTGCCGATATCGCCGCCGGTGGCAGCTATGTGTGCGAAGTCGATGGCCGCGTGGTGGCGACGTTTGCCTTTTTGCCGGGCCCGGACGGGTGCTATGACGTAATTGAGGATGGTCAATGGCGCAGCGACACTCCGTACGCCGTGCTGCACCGTGTGGCGTCCGATGGCACCGTGCACGGTATCGCGGCTGCGATGTTTGCCTTTGCCAAGGAGCGTGCCGATCACCTGCGCATCGACACGCATCAGGACAACCTGCCCATGCAGGGCGCGAGTATTAAGGCGGGGTTCGAGCGTGCCGGCGTCGTGTATGTGTCGGACGGCACGCCGCGTGTTGCGTTCGACTGGCTGCGTGAGGCGTAAGAGTAGGGGCACGTGTCAACAATTCGCACGAACGAAAATGGTCCCGGGTGGGGCCATTTTCGTTCGCTGCGCTGATTTGCAAGCCGGCTTTCGCAAGGCGCGAACCTACGAAAATCGCCGCGCGGCAACGCAGGGCGATGAGCTTGGTCGGGGGATAGGGCCCGCTTCGCCCGCCGGCTCGTAAATTGTATCATCCAGTGTGGAACGAGGACGCCCGTTGCCGCGTGCGATGGGCTTGTAGCTTGTAATAAGAGGAGAGCCATGTCGAAGCAGGCAGTCGTTGGAATCTTGGCGCATGTCGATGCCGGCAAGACCACGTTGGCCGAGGCCATGTTGTTCAACGTGGGTCGCATTCGCAAGCGCGGCCGCGTGGACGATGGCGATTCGCATCTGGACACTAACGCGATCGAGCGCGAGCGCGGCATTACGATCTTCTCGTCGCAGGCCGTGCTCGACCACGGCGATACCCACGTCATGCTTGTGGATGCGCCCGGCCACGTCGATTTTTCGGCCGAGGCGGAGCGCACGCTGCGCGCGCTCGACTATGCGATTTTGGTTGTGGGTGCCAACGACGGCGTGCAGGGGCACACCGAAACCCTGTGGCGCCTGCTTGCGCGCTATGACATTCCGACGTTCATCTTTATCAACAAAATCGATTTGGAGAATCCCGGCCGCGATGTTTTGCTGGCACAGCTTGGGCAACGTCTTTCCGAGGGCTGCCTGGATGCCAGCGAACTGTTGGTGGGTGGTGCCGTTCAGGAGGACGCTGCTGCGTTGGACGAGGCGGCGCTCGAGGAGTTTCTCGACGCAGGGGAGCTTTCGACTGCCACGCTTTCGCGGCTGGTCGCAGAGCGAAAGTTGTTTCCCTGCTTTGCGGGATCGGCGCTCAAGGACCAGGGTGTGGCAGAGCTACTCGACGGCATATGCGCTTTGATGCGCGAGCGAACATGGCCCCAGGAGTTCGCCGCGCGAGTCTACCGCGTGAGTCGTGGAGACCGTGGCGAGCGTCTTGCCTGGGTCAAGGTGACGGGCGGTGTACTGCGTGCAAAGCAAGTTGTCGAGGGATGCTCTGGCGCCTCCACTTGGGAGCAAAAGATCGACCAGGTGCGCATCTATAACGGCGAGAAGTATGAGCTTGCCCAAGAAGTTGCTGCTGGCGGTATTTGTGCCGTGACGGGCCTTGCGCACGTTCGCCCAGGGGATGCCTTGGGGGCGGAGCCCGTGGGCGATGCGCCTGTCATCGCTCCGGTCCTCACCTATACGGTGCTTCCGGGCGAACACGATGTCCACGCGGTGTTCAAAGCACTGACAGAGTTGGCGGACGAAGATCCCATGCTCGGCGTAAGCTGGAACACTCATCTTGAGCAGATTCATTTACAGCTGATGGGCGCCGTGCAACTCGAGGTCGTGCAGCGGGTGTTGGCCGATCGCTTTGGCCTTTCGGTTGCGTTTGAGTCTGGCGGCATTCTCTATAAGGAGACTATTTCGCAGCCGGTCGAGGGCGTGGGCCATTTTGAGCCGCTGCGCCACTATGCCGAGGTACATCTGCGCCTGGAGCCGTTGCCAGCGGGTTCGGGCGTGCAGTTTGGCACCGTGACCTCGACCGACGAACTCGATCTTAACTGGCAGCGTTTGGCACTCACCAACGCCATGGAGCGCGATCACCTGGGCGCGCTGACCGGCTCGCCCATCACCGATGTGCGCATTATGCTCACGGGCGGCCGCGCGCATGCTAAACACACCGAGGGCGGCGATTTTCGCCAGGCCACCTATCGTGCGATTCGCCAGGGGCTCATGCAGGCGCGTGAGGCCGGCGCGGCGGTACTGTTGGAGCCGTGGTATCGCTTTGAGCTCGAGGTGCCGGGGGAGTGCGTGGGCCGGGCGCTCTCGGATTCCACGCGCATGGGTGCCGAGTACGAGCCGCCGACGATGGTGGGAGACCGGGCGAAGCTTGTGGGTCGTGTGCCGGCATCCGAAGTGCAGAATTACGCGCTAGAGGTGGCTGCCTACACGAGCGGTCGCGGGCATCTGTACTTGGAATTCGCCGGCTATGCGGCTTGCCATGATGCCGAGCACGTCATCGAGACGGCCGCCTATGAGCCCGAGGCCGATCTGCCCAACACGCCCGATTCGGTCTTTTGCTCTCACGGCGCCGGCTACACCGTCAAATGGTACGACGTCCCCGAGGCAGCCCACGTAAAGGTCGATCCCGCCACCTTCCGCCCCTGGCGAGCAGCAGACGCCGCCTTTTTCGGCCACATGTGACAAAGGGACAGCTCCTTTGTCATATGCTATTGGTATAACTCGGTATAAGTTGGTATAACTATTACCAGGGTTTGCCAATCCGAGGAGGCCGACATGAATCCAAATCCCTTTAAGCCCACGGCTGGCAAGCGGCCTCCGATGCTCATCGGTCGAGAGTCGGTCATCGAAGATTTCGAGGAAGGACTCGACAACGGCGCCGGAGCGCCGGGTAGGCTCATGCTCATTACGGGAAACCGCGGCTGCGGCAAGACGGTTCTCCTGCGGGAGCTGCAACGTCTAGCCAGCGAGCGCGGATGGTCGGTTATCTCTGATTCCGCTTCGCTTGGCTTATGCGACCGCTTAGCCGACGCGCTTCGCTCGAATAAACCCGTTGTGACGTCAATGGAGTTCGGGCCGTCGTTTGGCCGGATGTCGGTCGAGGCGGCGCGAGCAAAGGGCGAGACGTTACGAGGGCTGGTCAACGAGCGCCTCAAGAAGCTCGGTCCAGGCAAGGGCATACTGTTTGCGATTGACGAGGCGCAATCTGCGTCTATCGAGGAACTGGCGGCTCTTGCCGTTCTCTATCAGCAGGTGCTCGGAGACCAGGATGCCACGGGCTTGTCCGATAGCGACCAGCGCGGTCTTGCGCTGGTGTTCGCCGGCTTACCCAGTATGGTTGACGATCTGCTCGAAGAGCCGAGCGTGACGTTTTTGCGGCGTGCCCAGCAGCGTACGTTGGGGGCGATCTCTTTGCCCAAGGTGCGCGATTCATATATCCAGACGGTCAAAGACGCTGGTCTTCACGTTGACGCGGAGACGGCGGACCTTGCGGCACACAAGAGCATGGGGCATCCCTACATGGTTCAGCTGGTGGGCTATTACATGTGGCGGTCTGCTGTTCGACGCGGCTCGCAGGTCATCGAAAGGCGCGATGTCGAGGATGGCCATGCGGATGCCGTCTCCGAGTTCTACGAAGCGGTTGACGCGCCCCTGTATTACGGGCTGCGCAGTCCACAGCGCCTTTTTATCGAGGCTATGGCGGTTGACGAGGGCGAACCGACGCGCATGGCGGATATCATTGAGCGTTGTGATCGTACCCAGAGCTGGGCGAGTAAATATCGCGCAAGCCTGATTCGCGAGCGCGTCATCGAGGCTGCCGGATACGGCCTCGTCCGGTTTACCGTGCCCATGCTGGGCGCGTACGTTCGCGATCGAGTTTTATGGCATGAGTAGGGTGATAAAGGTGACGGAACAGAAGATGAGCCCGCAGGCTATCGAGGTGCGTGGCGCGCGCGTTCATAACCTTAAAGACATCGATATCGATATTCCGCTGGGAAAGCTTGTGGGCATTGCCGGCGTGTCGGGTTCGGGCAAGAGTTCGCTGGCGCTGGGGGTTCTTTATGCCGAGGGCTCGCGCCGTTACCTGGAGGCGCTCAGCACCTATACTCGCCGTCGTCTGACGCAGGCCGAACATGCCCAGGTGGATGAGGTCTTGCACGTGCCGGCGGCGCTCGCGCTGCACCAGCGTCCGAGCGTACCGGGCGTGCGCTCGACCTTTGGCACCATGACCGAGCTCAACAATAGCCTGCGTCTGCTCTTTAGCCGTTGTGCCCATCACGTATGCCCGCACTGCGGGGCGCGCGTGGAGCCGAGCCTTAACGTTGCTGCTGGCCTATCGCTCACGTGCCCCGCATGCGGCCGCGAGTTCTACGCGCCGAGCGCCGAGGACCTTGCCTTTAACAGCGGCGGCGCGTGCTCTACCTGCGGCGGCACTGGTGTCATGCGCGAGGTGGACGAGGCGAGTCTGGTGCCCGACGAGTCAAAGACCATCAACGAAGGCGCGGTGCTTCCCTGGGGTACGCTCATGTGGGATCTGATGAAGCAGGTGGCAGGTGAGATGGGCGTGCGCACCGACGTGCCGTTTAACCAGCTCACGCCTCAAGAGCGCGACATCGTGTTCCATGGTCCAGCGGTTAAGAAGCACATTCTCTACGTTCCCAAAAACGGCGAGGGTGCTACGCCGCTCGACTTTACCTATTACAACGCCGTCTATACCGTCGAGAATGCGCTCGCCAAGGTTAAGGACGATAAGGGCTTAAAACGCGTTGCGCGCTTTTTGCGCGAGGGAGCATGCCGTGACTGTGGTGGCACGCGTCTTTCCGAGGCTGCGTGCCAGCCCCAAGTGCGCGGTATCAATCTGGCGCAGGCGGCGGCCATGACGCTGGGCGAGGCGATTGAGTGGGTGCGTGGCGTGCCCGCATCCTTGCCGGTCGAGATGCGGCCCATGGCGACGGATATCTGCGATTCGTTTTTGGGTGCGGCCCGTCGTCTGGTCGACCTGGGCCTTGATTACCTTTCACTCGACCGCGCCGGTGCCACGCTCTCCACGGGTGAGCGCCAGCGCGTGCAACTCGCCCGCGTGGTGCGCAATCGATCGACGGGTGTGCTTTATGTGCTGGACGAGCCTTCGATTGGCTTGCATCCTGCCAATGTCGACGGCCTGGTAGGCGTGATGCGCGATCTGGTGGATGACGGCAACACCGTGGTCGTTGTCGACCACGATACGCGCGTACTGGCGGAAGCCGACTACCTGGTCGAGATGGGCCCCGTTGCCGGAGCGGGCGGTGGCAACGTGATCGCCGCTGGTACGGTAGACGAGGTCGAACAATCGCAGGGCAGTCGCATCGCGCCGTTTTTGCGCGCCGAGCCCAAGCGTTTGCGCCCACAGGTGACTGACGAGGAAATGTTCGACCAGGGCCATATCTGCATGGCGACCAATGCTATCCATACCGTCAAGCCGCTTGAAGTCGATATCCCACGCGGCCGTCTCGTCGCGGTGACGGGCGTTTCGGGTTCGGGCAAGACGACGCTCGTGCTCGAGACGCTCATCCCGGCGCTTAAGGCGCAGGCAGCTGGCGAGCGCTTGCCACGCCATGTGCGCTGGATCGATGCCGAAGGCATTGCCCGCGCCAACCTGATTGACGCTACGCCCATCGGCGCCAATGTTCGCTCGACGGTGGCAACCTATGCCGACATCCATGACGAGCTGCGCCGCGCCTTCGCCCGTACGCCCGAAGCCAAAGCGGCCGGCTACAAGGCGGGCGCCTTCAGCTACAACACTGGCGCCTTGCGCTGCCCTACGTGTGATGGCACGGGCTCGATATCGCTCGACGTGCAGTTTTTGCCCGATGTCGAGATTGTCTGCCCGGCATGCCGTGGTTCGCGCTACGCCGAGGCCGCCTCGCATATCCATCGCGAGGGCAAGGACGGGAGCTTGCTTACGTTGCCGCAGCTCATGGACATGAGTGTGGACGAGGCCCTCGACGCCACGGTGGGACTCAAGAAGGTTCAGACGCGCTTACAGACCTTGCACGACCTGGGCCTGGGTTATCTCACGCTCGGTGAGCCCACGCCGGCGCTTTCGGGCGGTGAGGCACAGCGCCTTAAGCTCGCGAGCGAGATGGGCCGCGTGCAGGACGACGCCGTATTCGTGTTCGACGAGCCCACAATCGGACTACATCCGCTCGATGTCCAAGTGTTGCTGAGTGTGTTCGACGGCCTCGTTGCCAAGGGCGCCACGGTTATCGTGATTGAACACGATCTCGACCTTATCCGCAATGCCGATTACGTGATCGACATGGGCCCGGGCGGTGGCGACGCGGGCGGGCAAATCGTCTGCGCCGGCACGCCGGGCGACATCGCCGCCTGCTCCACAAGCATCACCGGCCGCTACCTATAACCGAATGTGACAAAGGGACAGCCTCTTTGCCTCATTGATGCCTATTTCACGCATTGAGCCGCGAGATAGTCGCGGAAGAATGGCAATTCAAATGCGACGAGCCCTCGTCCTCGTTCCCCGATGATGCCGGCATCTATCATGCGGCGTCGGTAGCGGGAGACCTGCTGCGGCGAACGCTTAAGGCGCTCGACAAGGTCGGCGGTGGTGGACTCTTCCTCGTCATCGAGCATGGCGATGAGGAATCGCTTGTCCTCTGCAGTGAGTTCCCGATAGGTTGCCGCGAGGATTCGGTCGTCCATCTCGTCGCGCGCGATTTTGATTCCCAGGTCAAAGTCGCGTGACGAGATTTCCTTCGAATCGCTTGTGAGATCCCAGGCACGGTAGCCTACGAGTTGCAATAGGAAGGGAAAACCAGAGATCGAGCGGACGGCTCTATCGATTCCCTCAGCATCTGCCAGGCGATCGTTTTCCTGGATTGTGCGAATCAAGGCCTCGCGTACGTCATAGTCGGCAATGCGACCCAGATGATATTGTTGGGCGCGGCGAAGGAACGAGACCGTCTTGTGGTTCAGTAGCGTCGATACGTTGTTGGGAAGTCCCGCCATGAGCAGGGCGACGCGTTTTCCATCGGTCACAAAGTGCTGATACGTCGCTGCGAGCTGAATCATCTCATCGAGTGTCGGGTCCACCTCGTCAACCGTGACGAGCAGACCGGTGCCCGCCTCGTTGAGCTGGTCGATGATGTCGCTCATGCGATAACGCCAGGTTGAGGCATCGTGAACGCGATTGACCTCGATGCTGCCGAGCGGTGCAATTCCGAGGCCGGTGACTTCGAAGTTCTTAGACGGGTCGATAAGATGGCCGGCAGCACGTTTCGCCCCGAACTCGATTTCCTCAAGCATTCTCGGGAGCGCGGTCGTCTTTACGGCTATCCAGCCGTGGGATTCCGCCCTTGTCGCGAGCGACGACATGAGAGCGGTTTTACCGGTTCCACGCGCGCCTGAGAAGATCGAGGTCAATTCTGGGCGCCTACGCTGGCTCAAGAAGGCACGGTCCAAATCCCGAATAATCTGTTGTCTGCCAGCGAGATGGGCAGGAACCTCACCAAAACTGGGGGTAAACGGGTTCTCGAGATATTTCACAAGGCTCTCCTTTCACACCGCCGTTTAACTTCATTTTACTTTAGTTAATTCTGATTAAAAGTGAGGGCTCTTTATCTAGAGCATCAATTAGGCGTGTGTGCCATCGGCGTGGCGCTTGAATGTGACAAAGGGACAGCCCCTTTGTCACATTCCCGGAAAGCCTGCCTGGCGCAGGGCCTCGTAGAGGACGATGGCGGCGCTGTTGGAAAGGTTGAGGGCGCTGATGCGGTAGTCGTCGGGATTGACGAAGTTGCCGCAGATATCCTGCCGAAGGATGGCCTCGTGGCTGTCCTCGGTATGCCCCAGCGATTCCTCGTGAGCTTCCCATGCCTCGGCGTTATCGAGCGAGTCGCAATCGCGCAGCATCGGGATGCGCTCGCAGCGCTCGGGCGCCGCGGCAAGCAGTGGCTCGGGAATGCCCGAGCTCTCGCTGCCAAAGACCAAGTAGTCGCCATCGCGGTAGGTACTCTGCGCATAGGTTCTGCGCGCCTTTTTGGTCAGCAGATGCAGGCGCTCGTCGGCAGGGGAGAGGCCGTTGCGCGCAAGGAAATCCTCCCAGCTGGCATAGGTCGTCACGTCCAAGTTTTGCCAGTAGCCCAGTCCGGCACGACGCACCGTCTTGTCGTCGAGCGAAAAGCCCAGTGGCTCCACCAGATGCAGATGGGCACCGGTGACCACGCAGGTACGGCCTATATTGCCCGTATTGGCCGGAATCTCGGGCGCATACAGCACAATGTTGAACATGAATCTCCTTGGCTCAGAACGAAAAACCACCACGAAGGGCACCTTCGTGGTGGTTTGGCGGTTACGTAGGCGGAAAAAATACCCGCTTCGATAAACCTAGGCGCGGTGCCAGTCGGTCAGGCAGGCATCGAGGGAGGCGATGAGCGCATCCTTGTCCATGTGACGGCCGATGATGCACAGGCTCGTCATGCGGTCGCCCGTCTCGTCGTCCCAAATCTGCATGATTTCGGGGTTCTCGTCGATGATCTTCTGCTTCTCGCCCTCGGGCGCCGAGTCGACAAACAGACCGTTCTCCATCAGGCGCATTTGGTGACCGGCCTGCTCAAACATGTAGCACATGTCCGGATCGCCGGTCTGCCACAGCGGGCCCTTGACGCGGATGACCTCGTCGGGCCACTCCTGCTCAACAAAATCGGTGAACTTCTGCAGGTCAAACGGCTTGCGGCGCGAGTACACAAAGGTCTCGATGTCGTACTCGAGCACCTCGGGGTCGTCGTGCTCCTCGGGATGCTCCATGGCCTCGATCCAGGCGGCGGAGTTGTAGGCGCGCATAAAGTCAAAGCGGTCGGTGTCGAGCAGCTCCTCCATAGGAACCTCTCCGTTTTGGGCCTCGACGATCACGGCGTCCTTCTGCAGGCTGCGCACGATGGCCTTGAGCTCGGCGATCTGCTCAGGGCTCACGGTATCGGTCTTGTTGAGGATTAGCGTGGAGCAGAACTCGATCTGCTGGATGAGCAGGCTCTCGATGTCGTCCTCGTCGATATCCTCAGCCAGCAGGTCGCGACCGCCGTTGAACTCGTCGTACATGCGGGCACAGTCGACCACGGCCACGATGTTGTCGAGCGCGAGCTTAGGCTCGCCGCCCACCTTGGCCTCGTCGCAGAAGCTCGAGATGGTGTAGGCGATGGGGATGGGCTCGCAAATGCCCGAGGCCTCGATGATGATGTAATCGAAGTTGCCCGAATCGGCGATGCCCTGCAGCTGGTTGGCCAGGTCATCCGAAAGCGTGCAGCAGATGCAGCCGTTGGTGAGCGGGATGAGGTCGTCGGTCTCGGAAAGGCCGCCGTCGGCGATGAGGCTGGCGTCCACATTGATCTCGCCGATATCGTTGACGATTACGGCGGCGCGGATACCGCCATCGTTAGCGAGGATGTGGTTGAGCAGCGTGGTCTTGCCGGCACCGAGGTATCCGGTAAGCATGATGATTTTCACGGGTTTGTTGGGCATGTGCCCTCCTTTGTTAGACATGGCTTACAGTTGAATCATATGCCAAACGCCTGCTCTTATACCCACGCGCTGGCAAATAACACAGGCTACTCCCAGGCTCCCCATACATCGGGGCAATAACCGACGGTGGCCTTTTTGCCGTTACGCACGATGGGCTCGGCTAGAACCTGCTGGTTCTCGAGCAACTTGTCGAAGCGCTGGCTGGGGGTGAGGTGCTGGATGAGCGCGAGCGTCTCCTCGTCCTTGGCCTTGGGGTTGAGCAGCTTGTCGATACCGCCGACCGCCTGCATCACGCTCGTGAGCTCGCCCTTGCTCATCTCCTTTTCCTTAAGGTCAATAAACTGCACCTTAATGCGGCGCTCTTTGAAGAAGCGCTGTGCTTTCTTGGTATCGAAAGACTTTTTGGTGCCAAAAATTTGCACGTTCATGTATTTGTTCCGCCGTTCTACCTGATGAAGTTGGTGCGCTCGCGATCGGCTTCGGGGGCTTCGATACCGGCGGCCTGTCCCGCCTCGATGCAGCGCAGGAGCCAGGCCATGTTTTTGCCGATGTTTCGCATAGTGGCAAGGCCCTCGGCGTCCCCATTGGCGTCGCCGGGCACGCGACCAAACACGTTGTTCCAGTACGTGGAGGCAACCACGGGCATCTGGTTGATGGTGAAGTACTTGTTGAGTACGTCGAAGGTCGTCGACGTACCGCCGCGACGGGCGACGGCGATGGCAGCGCCCGGCTTGTGCGCAAAGGCCTTGCTGCCGGCATAGAAGGCGCGATCGAGGGCCGAAAGGATGCGGCCGCTGGGGTGCGCATAGTAGACAGGTGAGCCAAAAACAAAGCCATCTGCCTGCTCGGCGGCAGCGATGAGCTCGTTCACTACGTCATCGTCAAAGGTGCAGCGACCGCCAAGCTTGCCGCACTGGCCGCAACCGATGCAATCGCGAATGGGCTTGGCGCCCAGCTGAAACACCTCGGTATCAATGCCTTCGGCATTGAGCTGCTCGGCGACCTCGGCGAGTGCGCGGGCGGTGTTGCCGTTTGCCTTGGGGCTGCCATTGACCAAAAGAACCTTCATCACAAACTCCCTCTGCTGTCGGTGACTTCTGCGGAGGATTATCGCACGAGAGGACAGATGGCGTGGGGTGCGATTCTAGCGACCGCCCATCATACGCCCCGTTTCGATCGGTAGCTTCATCCGAGGGCCACCGGCGGGCTCGCTCACCAGGTACGAGAGGGACACGGTCCAGAGGATGTTGGAGCGCGGGGCCTCATGCAAGCCGATTGTGAGGAGTCTGGGCAGGTCGCCTTCGATGGCGAACTCTGAGGTCTTAGAAGGCGGGCTGCTGTGCGGCTTGAGGAACGATCTCGGCGGGCAGGAAGTGGCGGCGTGGCAGAACTGGCAGTTCGACAAATACGGAGATCGAAAACTCCGCAGAGGTTTCGCCGGAGGCCAATTGCTTTTCACGCTGCCGTCGCTTGCGGGTGTTTTCAAGCGGGTGAAGCTAGCGGGTCGTCGACACCTTCATGTCCCGCACGATGTAGTTCATCTGCGCGATAAATTTGCATGCGCAGTTTTATCGCGCAGATGAATTCATGATAGGTGAATCTGATCTGTGCCCCCGTCCTGCGGTATGTGACGTAGTCCGGCCTCGCCCCGTTTATATTTCGACCTTAAGGCGAGTGCCGCATGTTAAAAACGTATTGGGAATACGTTTGCAAAAGAGCAAGCCAAAGGGTACAAATTCTCCTATTTCTTTCATATCGTCCTTTTTCTTTAAACAGACAAAGATGAGGCGAAAGATTGTCCTATAATAAAAACATCAAATTGAGTTTTAGTGTGGGCTTATATAACGGTTTTCATGATTGGGGAATCTGCCATCCACTTTAGGTCCGAGGAAGCCGCCAATGTCTTTAATATGTAGGACTCAAACTTACAGCTTTTGAATCCATTACATACTCATTACAGATAATTAGAAATAAACGAGAATTGCTAGGTCCATAATTGCAATTAAGTATTTCGTAAGCACGAAAGAGAGCGGATTGTATATGAATTATCTTAGCTCGGCCTCAGTTGATGTGACCTATCGATGCAATTTGCGATGTCGGCATTGTTTTGATTTCGGCGGGGAATGTGCCTATGAGGAAATGAATGATGACGAACTGATCAGCGTTTTTCGACAGCTTGCCTTGATTGATCTTTCGTCGATTTGCATTTGTGGCGGAGAGCCCATTCTTAGGTTTGATTTGATTCGTCGCGCCGTGAGGTTAGTTAAGGAGCTTAATCAAGGCACTCTCGTGTCAATGGTCAGCAATGGCATTCTTTGGACAGAAGAAATTGCTGACGCCCTAAAAAGAGATGGACTGGATTTAGTGCAGTTTAGCCTCGATGGGCTTTCAGATGCGTCTTATGACCATGTGAGGTTGAGTAACGGTAAGCTCCATCGAGTACTGGATGCGATTAAGATCGCACGAAGACACGGAATAAGGGTCGCAGTTGCTTCTCTCCCCCATGCTAAGAATATAAGGGAATACCCTTCAATAATAAGTTTTTGTGAAAAAGAAGGTGTAAGTGATTTTAGAGCACAGCCTTTGATGCCGCTCGGACGAGGTGAGCTGAATTATAAGGATCTGTGCCTAACGCCCGAGCAAAATGATGCGCTTGCTGCATATTTGAGCGCGCGCAATGCTGTTTCTCAAATGCAGATTACCTGGGGTGACCCCGTAGATCATTTGTATATGTATAGGGAGACAGGGAGAATTCCGCAAATATGCGTCAATGCGTATGGGGAGCTCTCGGTGTCTCCTTACCTGCCGATTACCATTTGGAATCTAAATCGAAATACTCTGCGGGACTATATTGATCTCGAAATAGATAGATATGCGTTACGGCACCCAATTGTCGAGAAGTGCCTAGCTCGTATAGAGGAGCTTTCGGACTTCACAAGTATCCAACAGGGGCTTCCTGTTCTTTTCAAAGAAAGGAACATAGATATATCTCAAGAATTGGAGGATGCTGCACGTGTGCACGGGGGTAAGTTGCGTAAAAGCAGTTAGGGCTAAAGAGAGCGACTGCAAAGAGGTTTTGTCTTTTGTTTATAGAGCCAATGAAAGCATGGATCAATATGTCGTGCTTGACCCATTCTCAACTATACAAAATGGAAAGATGAGAGGACGTCTAATTAGGCAGACTCTATTTGATGGGCGTTATCAGGTTTGCCTGATCAGGGCTGATTCCATCGAACCTTGCGGAATGCTGATTACGGCTAAGGGCGCTGCACTAAGAGGCAGGTCTAGCAGTTTGGTTTTATTTATATTGGAAAAGGGGATTCAAATTGCGGAGTTGCGCTGGGAAGGTTCGGAAACGCCATGTCGAGTAGCCGCTATCACTAAGGATGGCTGCGAATCTGGGCTCGAGCAGTTTGGGTTTAAATGGTCGGTGGCGGTAGAACTTGCGAACGGAAGCATGAATTACTATTTCCTAGAGGTAGGGTAAGGAAATATGAAGAAAAGAGAGATGCTGGGTGCTGTTCCGAGAATGCGGTATGCCGTACGCGTAAGGCACACTCAGACCGGTAGCGTTTTGACCGCGAACAGCTACTATATTCGTCTCAATGAAGATGCGCTCGCTATCGTTAATTTGATAGATGGAGGGCGGTGCATTAAAGATATCGCTAACGAAATTTGCGCCAATAAGAAGTTGTCCGGCAGCGATAGGTCAATCGTTACCGATAAAGTTCTAAATACAATTTTGAAAATATGGAAAACAGGCTTATTTCTCGAGGGCGATTTAGACGATCTTGCACCTAGATTTCTGTATCAGCGTAACAATATCATGTATATTCCCTACTACGCGAAAGCCGCTTCACTGAGATGTTCGTATCTGTCTCCGATTGTTGATGGGTCTATAGTTCAAACGGTCAATGCCATCTCGGATAACTTCGGCTCATCATCAGTCGTATTGGAGCTTCAGGACAACCAGCAAGAGTGTATGACGCAAATTGCTTTTGTAAGAACGATTGTTGAAGATGCCTACTTCCTATATTCAATATTTGGCGTAATTCCAAACTTGCAGCAATGGCAGGGAATTCGTGACTACATGTCGGTCTTTGAGCTTGTTTTTAAGAGCGAAACGACTCAAGAGGATTTGAAAAGTGATGGAATGCGAGATCTGAATTACCTGATCTATTCGGTGAGCGAAACAGATCGGTGTCTTTTGCCGCCCACTCTCTTGAAGGGAGTGATACCTAATGAGTTAATGGAAGGTGATATGGAGATTAGAGAATTGCAGATTGATCTGTAGTTTTGGAGACTATTGCCAAGTTAGAAAGAAGGTAAAAAATGGATTTTGATCCGCGGGTTGGTCCAGTTAACTTAAATGGTGGCAGTCAAGATCCGGAGCCAGCGGTGGGAGTTGCTATATTCCCGGCTGCAGTTTGGGCAGTTGCAGTCTATGACATCGTAGTTGGTGTTAACTACGGCGCAGTCGTTAATGCTGCTGCAGCGGCTATGGTTTATACGAAGGCGGTTGCTATCGAGTAATTCACACTTGGTTTGATTAGATTGTGAATGCGCAACTAGGACGGAAAGCAAAGGAAGTTCTATGGAAACAGGGGATGCTGTCTGCTTGATGACTTCGATTGCCCTGATTATCCTTTCAATCCAATACAGAAGAGGAAGATGGCTCTGCTCAATTGCTGGATATGATGTCACAAAAAGGGAGAGCGGGATTGATATACGCCCTTACGCAAAGTTGATTTCTTCTGTGACGTTATGGATGGGGCTGCTGTTTTTTTTGTTGGCGGTAGAGGGCTGGGTACGCGATTGGAATACCAGTGTTTTTGAAGTTTTGGTTCTACTTCTGTTCAGCTTGGCTTCTTTGTCGTTCGTGCGGCTAATTAGGTTTGTGTTTATGAGACGATAGCCAGCGGAAGCGGGATGGACGACAAAATGGACCAATACAGTCAATTGTCAAAAGAATTTGATAGGGTTGGCTTAACAGATTTACTCGAGGGCATATCCGTGGCGGGGGATAGGTTTTATGTTGTTGAGCACTTATTTGCATCGGGTAAAGTAAACCAAGAATATCGAGGACTAGTGAGGCTTCTGTATCTTGGAGAGTCTGTGGCGCAAGCTGAAATGAAGCCATTTATTGAGCTGATTAAACTATTAGTGGACGCTGGCATCGTTGTTTTAGAGGACGGGATTGTCCACTCAACGGGTCTGGTTTTAAATCGATATAGAGGTGTCTGGATTGTCGCGGATGCTCCACGGCCAAACCCTAAAAGATATTTCGGCCCAGATTCATTAGGACTTGCCAGGCGGCTGTCTCCTCAGCTCGGGAAGAAGGGGCTTGATTTGTGTGCGGGCTCTGGGATTCAGTCGCTGATCATGGCAGCGGGTGGCATGACGGTTACATCGGTGGAGATAAACGCCGAAACTTGTGCAACTAACATGCTTAATTCCAAGTTGAATGGGCTGGACGGTGCGATAAAAACGGTTCAAGGGAATTTGTATGAGAAGCTCGAACCTGATAGTAAATACGACTATATTGTTGCAAATCCTCCGCTGGTCCCCATTCCCAATGGACTTGAATATCCTTTTGTCGGAGATGGGGGATTTGATGGATGCCGAGTTAGCAACGAGATTATCAAAAAGCTCCCAGATTATTTAAGCGATGATGGTACCGCGTTGATGGTGGGAATGATGGCTTGTGCTGATAAGGACAGCCTGGATGCAGTCTCAATAGTGCAAGACATAATGAGCAGCGAGTTGTCGGGAACGATGTCTTTGCTGGGATATGACGAGGTCTATCCATGCTCTTCGTTTGTTGAGGGTGTTGCATGGAGTGCGTATTTGGCTAATCCAACAAGGTGGACATCAGTAGATGAGGCAATTGATGATGTTTACGAACTCTATCGAAATGACCACACTGCAGGCGTTTATTACTATGTGTTACGGCTGCGAAAGGACAGTTCTTTGGATAGAGGGTTGAATATAATTGACAACTCAAATAAAAGGCCCTGTTCAGAGGCGTGGTTGATATAATGATGCATTTCAAATGGCGGAGAGACGAGTGCGCGTTGTTCTGGCATGTGGTCAAAACAACGATGTCATGCCACGGTGCAAAGATGCTGATGGTTATGGTTCTGGTGAGCTATGCTCTGACATCGCTGTCACCGTATTTGAACGGACAGTTTGTTGATATGCTCGTTTACGGTCAGGACATGCATTCGATTTATATTTTAGCCTTTGCTATAGCATTATTGGGGATTATTTCGGCGGTCTTCTCTTACTTTGCAAAGATGCTCCAGACGTCAGTCCTGAACCTCTCGTATTTCAGTTTTTTAAAAGAAATCGTGTCAGACTTTCAACATTTGCCACTTACGGACATAGAGTCGACTTCCCCGTTGTACTCTGCTCAGAAAATAAACTCGGACACCTCTTCAATAACATCGTTTGTTGTCATAAACATGATTCCATTGTTCATGAATGCGATTACAATGATTGCGGTTTTTTTGCTAATCGCTTCTCTCGATTTATCGATATGCACCGTTGGCATAACGCTTCTTGGGGCGTATTGCATTATGGTGCTTATGCTTCAACCCTCACTGCTTGCCGCTTCATTTCAAAAGAAAGAGGAAGATGGGTTCCTGTTCAGCTCCATAGCATCACGTATCGCACGGACGTTCGAGATTAAGCTGCTAGCCGGTTATGACAGCAGCTTCGAACATGTAGAAAAACAGTTTGATGTTGCGTACTATCCTTCAGTTCTTGCACTCGCGAAAGTACAAAGTATAGTAAGCTCTAGCGATCGTATGGCGGCGGCAGGATTTCAAGCCGTTTTGTTGCTGGTTTCGGGAGCAAGAATAGCCACAGGAGCTATGACAATTGGGGAATTTACCATGATAAATTCTAATTCAAGACTTTAGTCCGCTGGCCGCGCAGCGGCCAGCTTTAAACCACCCGCTACGCGGGTGGAGACAAACGGCTTTACAAAGCCACCCCTCCGACCGATATTGACGATTGTTCAGGCCGTCAAGAATTCGAGTCGAAGGGGTGGTCGCCATGGCCCAGAAGGCCTACAGCCTTTCCCACACGAAGTGGATGTGCAAGTACCACATCGTGTTCACGCCGAAGTATAGGCGCAAAGTGATCTACAACCAAATCAGGAGCGACATAGGGGAGATCCTCAGGAAGCTGTGCGAGTACAAGGGGATCGAGATAATCGAGGGGCACCTGATGCCCGACCACGTGCACGTGCTGCTGGCGATCCCGCCGAAGTACAGCGTCGCGAGCGTCATGGGCTACCTGAAGGGGAAGAGCTCGCTGATGATATTCGGCAACAGGAAGTTCTGGGCGGAGGGCTACTACGTGTCCACCGTCGGCCTGAACGAGGCGACGATCGCCAAGTACATCAGGGAGCAGGAGTCCCACGACATCGCGCTGGACAAGCTGAGCGTGAAGGAGTACGAGGACCCCTTCAAGAGGGGGTGATGCTGCCGGTTCGACCGGCGCGCCACGGGTCAAGATGCACTAGGCCTGGACGAAGTCCGGGCCCGCGCCTTTAGACGCGAGCCCGGGGCCCGTGGGTTATACCCTAAGAGCAAACCACCCTTTTTAAGGGTGGTTCTGATTATTCTCTATTGATGAGCTGTGGCAAATACTATATCGGCGTCTTTCAGTCTTTGCAGGAAACGAGGGCATCAATAGCTAGGCTGAATGAAATAAAGGCGCGAAAACGGGATTACCGAAATTGCCTTGCGGTTAATAATGTGGGCTGCATACAGGTCCTAGATTTAGACTTCAGTTTAATTCGCGACGAAGAGCTGGTTGATATAACTTGCGGGGTGAATCTTCAATTTGACGTGGGCAGAACGTATGTAATTACAGGCCCTAATGGTGTTGGAAAAAGCACACTATTAAAGCTGCTCCTGGGTTTTTACGAGCACGCAAATGACAATATCGAGTACGATTGCACAAAGTTGACCGCTATCAATCTTGACCGAGTTCGGTCGGAGTGTTTCTCTGCTATGCAGCAAACGGCTTTCGTCCCCGGTGACACAGTTGAAGACTATTTGCATGAATACGGCATCAGCTATGAGTTAATGGCGTCGTTTCTCAAGGAATGCGGTTTCGAACCAATTGATAAAATAAGATGGGAAAAATGTTCTAATCTATCTGGAGGAGAGCTGCAAAGGTTGCGCTTGGCTATGGCGTTATGCCGAAAAGCGGATTTTGTGATTCTCGATGAGCCGACCAATGATCTTGACGGATCGGCATGTGGCTGCCTGATAGAGTACATTAAACAAAATAAGCGAGGTCAGGCCTTTTTGATCGTTTCGCATGATTCTAGACTGCTCGATGTCGCCGATCATATTTTGGTAATGAGCGGTGAGGGGGCTATTGAATTAGCCAAATAATGGATTCCTGGTTGTGCTGGAATGATATTGGGACGTATATTTGGTTGCTTTTTAAGGCGGGCATAATAATCGGGTGATCAACTCTTTCTCGTTCCATATGAATTTAGCGCCTCCCGAATGAATGTAATGGGCGGCTCCGGAACCCCCGCTGTCCTGGCCTAGGGGAAACGGAATAGACGGACCGACCGTTCGACTTTGCCTGGGAAAAGATGTCGGGCGGTGGGCGGAGTATGGCCACCGGACTCATCGAACCGCATCTCCGCCACTCTTTCAACTGGGAAAACGGTGCCCCCGGGCTCTGGAGAGACTGCGGGGGGTGTTCGGCTAACTGCGGGTACGACCTATTTGCCCAATGTGTTCGCCTGAGATCGGAAATTAACTATCATGCACCCCACGACGCTAGTTCAGTTTGGTGCCCGGTACTTGCGGTGCCTCTTTGAGCAACGCTTTAAGCTCGTTCAAAATGGAAACGGGCTGACGGTCGACGCCGTCCAGATGGAGCGTGGCCACGCGAATGGGCGGCTGATATTCAAGCGAGCCGATGAGCACGGGAGAACCCAGGAACCGTTCGATGTCGCCTGCGATCTCATCGATTGCCTCGGGGCCGAGCTCATCGAAGAGTGCCACGAACGTTGGCCCCGTCGAGCGGAACAGGCGGCCCTTGCCGCGCGAACAATCCATGAGGCAGGCGGCGCTTTCGGCGAGCACACGGTCGCCTGCATCGAATCCAAAGCGGGCATTGACCTCGGCGATATCGTCGACCTTAATGGCGATAAAGCCTGCCTCGTGCGGCATGCGGCGCATCTCTCCAATAGCGTTGACCAGCGCGTGGACATCGCCCAGGCCCGTTACCGAGTCGGTCGTATCCGCTAGGCTTCGGTTGACGATAATGCCCACATACAAGCTGGGCTCGGTATCGGTGCCGTCCAAGCGGTAGCCCGTGCAGTCGCAAAGCGCGTATTTTCCGGTGGCATCCATTACGCGATACTGCATGTAGTGGAAGTGCCACGTGCCGTTTATCACCATGTCGAGCTCGGCGCGTACGTTGTCGCGGTCCTCGGGATGAACGCGGGCGAGCCACATGTCGAGTGAGTTAAAAGGGTGCTGGGAAGGCAGGTCAAAATCGCGCACGGCGTTAACCGACCATTGCGATTCTCCAGTATCGAGGTTAAGGATGAACGGATAGCGCGTCTCGGAGCTCATGGAGATCGCTTGGAACACCCGGTCGTTGCAGGGAAGCTGATCGACGATTGGGCGTTGCGGCGCGTCATTGTTTTCCGGTTGCTGTACACGATGCATTAGCTTATAGCGATACATCTTGCGATCGGCATCCATCGTCATCTGGCGACGCGTGTCGCCGGCAAGTGGATCGACGCGCGAGCAGCCAAAGCTAAAGCTGGCGATCATGGGCGCCTTGCCATCTGAGCTCGCCTCGATCAGCCCGGCACGTACCTGCTCCAAGCGCTGCTCGAGTTCAGTCTCGTTTGCGGAGAGCGAGATAAGCACAAACTCGTCTCCACCGATACGGAACAGCATCTCATCGTGCTCCATGGTTTCGGAGAGCGTGCGGCAGATGCTCAGAATATAGCGATTGCCTTCGGCGTGGCCAAACCTATCATTGCAATGCTTGAGATGGTCGATGTCAATATAGGCGCAGGTGAAGGGGTCGCCTTTGCGCCAGAGTTGCTCGACGTGACGGTCGAGTCCGCTGCGGTTGCCCAAGTTGGTGAGCGGATCGATATAGGCGTTGCGCTCAAGCAGCTGGCGCTCTTGTTGCAGGATGGCATGCGTCTTTTGCAGTTGCTCACCAACGGCGCGTAGCTCAGCAGGCAGCGCGGCAACATCGAGTTCGGCGGTCGAGATGCCATTCGCAAGTCGCTGAAGATAGGCAATAATCAATTGCTCACCCAGGCGATATGACTCGTTCATGATGGATAACCTCCTTGGGCGGAACAATGGTTTGTATCATATCCCCAATTCGGTTTGAATTGGGGATATAAGTTAGCTAATGGAGGCAAATTCCCCCTTCGGCGGTGGCGTTTTGCGCGCGAGCGTATCAGTTGTTATTGCCACCATCGAGCAATGCCTCAAAATCCTTCGCCGGCATGGGGCGGTAGTAGAGGAAGCCCTGAGCGTAGCGGGCGCCCATTTGTCGTAGCATGTTCGCCTGCTCATTTGTCTCGACGCCTTCGACCTCGACGGGCAGATGGAGCGACTGCGCCATTTCGAGCATCGATGAAATGATTTGCGTGCTGCGGCCTTGATCGCGGTCGGTGGGTACAAAGGCGCGGTCGAGCTTGATGACGTCGACGTTGACGTTCTTGAGCATCGCGAGCGTGGACTGACCGGTGCCAAAATCGTCCATATAGGTCGAGAAGCCGCGGGTGTGCAGGTCGGCCGTCAGTTTGTCCACGGCCTCGGACTCTCCCGTATAAGCCGTCTCGGTGATCTCGATACGCATGAGCTCGGGCGGTAGGTTGTATTGGGCGGCAAGCGCCCCCATATGTTCGGCAACGTCGCAGGCAAGGATATCCACGCGCGACACATTAAGCGAAACCGGAACCACACGAAGTCCTCGATCGATGCGCTCGCGCAGCCATGAGGCGACACCCTGCCAAATGTACTTGTCGAGCGTCACCACAAAGCCGCTATCCTCGAGTGCGGGGATAAACGTTGCGGGCGAAATGAGAGAGCCGTCCTTGTCAATCCAGCGGGTGAGTGCCTCGGCGCCAATAATCTCGCCGGTTTCCATATCGACCTGGGGCTGCAGGTAGTACGTGATACGGCCGTTTGAGAGCGCGTATTGGAACTCGGTCAGCGTGCGGTGGAACGCGACTTCGCGCTCGTACTCCGCGGGGCGGAAAATAGCAATGCGCTCCTTAAAGTCGTTTTTTGCGCGTCGATTGGTTAACATGGCCTTTGCCTGCGCATCGATGGTGATTTCCTCATTGGAGTCGATGGGGTAAATGCCCATGGACGGCCAAAAACCTACGCCGTCATCATGCCTGGCTACTGCCTCGCGAACGCGGTTGTAGATTTGATGGACGGTGATGTGCTTAAAGGGGATGAGTACGCAAAAGTCATCTTGGCCCCAGTACCCTGCGACGCCCATATCGGCATTCTCGATGTCCTTGAGGACCGTGCCCACATCGGCGAGTACGCGGTCGCCCTCGGCCTGGCCGTGCCATTCATTAAACAGGCGCATGTGACCCATGTCGACGGTGGCGATGCACCAGGTGTCGTCGCGCCTTGCCTCGAGAAATGCGTTGGCGCGCCGCATAAACTCGCTGGGTCGATAGAGGCCCGTGAGCGAGTCGATACGTTCGGCGATGGCGCTTTTGCGCTCCGCCTCGGGTATGGGGAGGCTGTCGTTGGGAACAAGCCCGCCGGCCGTGCGAAGGCGACGGTCGAGTTCGCCTAAAACGGCGGTCGCTTGATGGGTTAACTGCTCGTAAAAGGCCGGGACGACAAGGCAGACGGGAGTAATGGTGTCGCCCGCGATTTGAACAGGAGCGAAAACAGCCTCTTTAAGGTGGCGGGTCAGTTGCTCGAATGCCTCATGGTCCAAATCGTTGCTGAGCACGACGAACTGGACGCTTCGTGAACGGAAGACCCGGCTTCTGCCGCGGGTGATCGACAGCATGCGGCCTGCGTATTCGGCAAGCATGTTGTCGACAGCCTCGGCCCCGTAGAGCTCGTTGAGATTCGCCGTGCCACGAATGCGCACCGCTATAAGCCCCGTCTCGCAGCGGTCGCGACGGCAGGCATCGATAGCGTTGACCAGCATGCGCTGCGTTCCGAGGCCTGTGGCGGCGTCGACGGTTTCGGCAAGCGAGTGGTTGACGAGTTCGCCGACATAGAGCGAGGGGACATTTCCGTCGCCGTCGATGCGAAACCCGCGAGCACGGCAGAGAACGTAGTCACCCGCGGCATTGCGCATGCGGTACTGCATGACGCGGCGGTGTTTGGAGCCGTTAAAGATCTGGTTGATGTCGTTGGCGTAGGCCTCGAGGTCATCGGGATGGACGCGCGTCTTCCAGAAATCGCGGCAGCTGTCTATGTGCTCCGAAGGAAGACCGAGATCGCGCAAGGCACCTTGCGACCAAAGGGTGCGGTCCTTGTCCAAGTTCTCGATAAAGAAATAACGGCCCTCGTTGAGCATCGAAAAGGCGTCAAAAATACGATCGCTTATTTCGAAGTCGTCGGCGTGGACTTGCGTGATATTGCGCCGATCGAGATGCATGGCATGACGTAGCTTGTAGTCGTACATGCGATGGTCGGCGTCGAGTGTCATGCGATTGGAGGCTTCGCCCAGGGCGGGGTCGGCGTGTGCCACTCCGTAGCTAAACGAGTGGGGCATCTCGGAATCGTTGTTTTTGAGCAGGATCGTTCGGCAGTGTTCCAGACGTTCGGCGAGGTCGTCCTCGGTCGCAATCGTAGATAGGATAGCAAACTCGTCGCCGCCTATGCGAAACGCCGCCTCGTCCACTTTCATATACAGTTTGAGATAGAGGCTTACCTGCAAGATATAGCGGTTGCCCTCGTCATGCCCAAAGACGTCGTTGCAGTGCTTGAGATTGTCGATATCGATGAACGCCATGGTAACGGGGGTGTCCTGCTCCCAGAGCTCCTCGAGGGAGCGGGCAAAGCCGCCACGGTTGCCAAGCCCGGTAAGCTGGTCGGTAAAGGCGGTCCTGATCAGATCCTCCTGACGCTCGAGAAGGTCACGGACGGTCTTTTCGAGCGTTTCGGTGTAATTGCTGACAGTATCCATGTTCTAAGCGGCTTTCTGAAGTCGGAGCGGATTGCGTCGGGCGAGCTCGTTGTGTACACGCATCGTTGCTCAGCGTTTTGCGTGTATCCAGGCCCCCGCCTTGCCGCGTTGTTGGGTTACTTTGCCGGCTAATGTTCGCTGTTGATAACTGCTGAGTAGTATAAACAACAGTGCAAAATTATATAGGGGTGCACATGCTGTGGGTGGCTATTATTCGACAAGCGGTAGCGCGACGATGCGATGTTCGATAAAAATGCGACTGGGACGATATATGTTGACGGGTATACTTGTCCCGTTTTAAAACGCAGGAACGGAGATGGTCGCATGGCACAGTCAAATATGACGCGCACGGTGGGGCTGGCGCTCGAGGGAGGCGGCTACCGCGGTATGTATACGGCGGGCGTGCTTGACGTTTGGATGGAGCACGGTTTGACCTGCGACCATATGGTGGGCGTCTCGGCGGGCGCGGCATTTGGCTACAACTTTAAATCGCGCCAGATCGGCCGCGCCATTCGCTATAACAAGGCCTATTGCACCGACAAGCGCTATGCGAGCGTGACCAGCTGGCTGCGAACCGGCGATATGTTCAATGCCGACTTTGCCTATCACGAGGTGCCTATCGAGCGCGATCCCATCGACCTGGAAGCATATCGCGCCTGCCCCATGCGATTTACGTGCGTGTGTACCGATATCGAGACGGGCAAGGCCGTCTATCACGACCTGCCCTATGGCGATGAGCGCGATATCGAGTGGATCCGGGCGTCGTCGGCAATTCCCGTGGCGACGCGTCCTGTCGCCATTGAGGGCCGCAAGTACCTGGATGGCGGCGTGGCCGATTCCATTCCCAGCGCTTGGCTGTTTGCGCAGGGGTATGACCGCAATATCGTGGTACTCACGCAGCCGGCGGGCTTTGTGAAGCAGCCCAACAGCGTGATGCCCATGCTGCGGCGCGTGTTCCGTCACTACCCGGAGTTTGTTGCAGCGCTTGAGCATCGGCATGAGGTCTACAATGCCACGCTCGATGACTTGGCACGTCGTGAGGCTGCCGGCGAGGTCTTTGTGGTGCGGCCGAGCGAATCGGTGAAGGTGCCGTCGCTGTGCCGCGAGCCCGATGAGCTCGAGCGCATCTATCAGATCGGCCGCCACGATGCGGAGGCGACCTTGCCTGCGCTGAAAGCGTATCTGGCGGGGTAAGGGTCGCATACGGAAAGCGCATCCCGGAATGGAGGTCCAAACTGGGATGCGCTTTCCATTGCTGAAGATATGAGGCTGCGAACCAGCTGCTCGGCCTATGCCTATGCCTGCTGCCAGGTGTCGACGAGCTCCTTGGCCGCGGCGTAGGGGTCATCGGCGCTGCAGACGGCGCTCACCACAAAGAAGCCGTCGACGCCGGTTGCCTTAAGCTGCGGCAAGTCGGCCGTCTTGACGCCGCCGCCCACCACGATGGGCACGGGGCTTGCCGCGTGGAGTGCGGCCAGGTCCTCAAAGCTCTTGGTGATGATAGAGCCATCGGCCGCGCGTCCGCAGTCGCGCTTGGTCTCGGTCTCGTGGAGCGGGCCGATGCCCAGGTAGTCGACCAGGCTCATGTCGGCGGTCTTGACGTATTCGAGCATCTCCTCGCAGCGGGCCGAAAGGCCCACGATGGCGTCGGGGCCCAGCAGCTTGCGACAGACCTCGACGGGAATGTCGCTCTGGCCTACGTGCACGCCGTCGACGGCAATGCCCTGCTCGCGCGCGGCGAGTACACAGTCCAGACGGTCGTCGATTAACAGGGCGACCTGACCGGTCTTGCCGGCCTGTGCGATTGCCTGCGCGGCGTCGCCGGTCAGCGCAATGATCTCGCGGGCGCTTGCCACCTTGGAGCGCACCTGGATGCAGGTAAAGCCGGCGTCGAGTGCCTGGGCCACCACATCGCCCACGGGGCGCCCGAGCGTGTTTTCGGGGCCGAGCACCAGATAGGCCGAGATATCAAGGTTGTCGCGGATGCTCATCGTGCTTCCTCCTGTTTCTTGATCTGTGCTTCCATGCGCTCGAGCTTGCCGGTCATGGTGTCGGTAAATCCGGGTCGAATATCGGCTTTGAGTACGACTTCGGTGCGGATGCCCTTGCTCGCCAACACAAAGGTTGCGTCACGCACGACCTGCATGACTTCGTCCCAGTCGCCCTCGATCTCGGTGAACATCGAGGTGGTGCGGTTGGGAAGACCGCTCTCGCGAATGACGTGCACGACCTCGGCGACCTCGGCGGATAGCTCATCGCCGGTGCCGCATGGGGCGATGGCCACAGCGACGAGCGTGTTCATGCCGGCATTGGTTGCGGGCTCGGACATGGCTTATGCCTCCTCGAGCTCGAGTCGGTTATCGGCGATGTCCTGGGCGGTCGCGTGGTAGAGCTCGTCGATAAAGGCGACCTTAAAGCTTGCCGGGGCATCGGCGACAGCGGCGGCACGCGTGCCGGCAACGTTGTAGACGGCGGTACCGCAGACGGCTGCCGTAAACGGATCGGCAGCGCAGGCGTACACGGCCAGCACGCCGCCCTGCGAGCAACCGCAGCCGGTGATCTTGGACATGAGCGGGCTGCCGCCGTGGGACTTGGCCACGGTCGTGCCGTCGGTGATCAGGTCGACTTCGCCCGAGACCACTACGGCGCCGCCGGTGTAGCGGGCGAGCGCCACGGCGGCAGCGCGGGCGGCGTCGACCGTGTCGGTGGTATCGACACCGCGCACGCGGCTCAGATCGGCCGCCTCGCCCTCAAGACCCCACAGGCCGGCGAGTGCGATGATCTCGGAGGCGTTGCCACGCACGATGGCGGGCTTGTACTGCTTGAGTTCGTTTACCAGCTGGGTGCGCAGGCTACCGATACCCAGACCCACCGGATCGAGCACCCAGGGCTTACCGGCGTCGTGTGCCGCCTTGGCCGCGCGGGGAATCGTTTGCTCGTAAATGGGGAAGAGCGTGCCCATGTTGAGATAGATGGCGCCGCCGCCGGCAACGAGTGCCTCGCCCTCGTCGGGCAGATAGACCATGGCGGCCGATCCGCCCACGGCGAGCTGTGCGTTGGCGACAAAGTCGATCGTCACCGTGTTGGTGATGGAGCCGGCCATCGGATTGGTAGCGCGAATCTCATCCACGGCCTTGACCATATGTTGCTTAAGCTGTTCCGAATCAATCACTGCACATGCCTCCTTGGCATAGAAAAGGGGCGCTGTGCATAGACAGCGCCCCTGTAAAGGCGGCATGCTCCCTACGCCAGCATTAACTGACAGGTTCAAAGGATTGGGCCCCATGCCCTCTCAGCCTTGTGGTTTGCACCGCCGGCACTCCCGCATCGAATCTGTTGTTCCCTATACTAGCGCACCGTTACAATGGATACGGTGAAAATGACGGGGGACTCTATGATCAAACTTGTGCTAACCGATATGGACGATACGCTGATTCCAGCCGGGCATGATGGCGCCAGCGACTACGCCATTGAGGGTATTCATGCCATGCAGGCGGCGGGTCTGCACTTTGGTCCGGTTTCGGGTCGTCAGCCGTCCGCGATGGGCTGGATGTTCCGCAATCGCTCCGAGTGCTTCTCGACCGGTGCGTTTTGCAACGGCCAGGTGATGTTTGTCGATGGCGAAGTAGTCGCTTCGCGCGCAATCGATAACGATGTCCTTATGCGCTTAGCCGATTATTTTGAACAGGAGACCGACGATACGTATTTGAAGGTCTACCGTTTGGGTGATGACTTTTGGAATAACGATGCCTATTGCGTGACAAGCGATCCCGAGCGTGTGCGTCGCGCCATGAAGTCAGGCGGCAACGCGTGGCTCAAGGGCGAAGAGGCTCCCTGTCGTCCTGTCGTTGACGATGCCCCGGTATACAAGGCGAATATCTGGAGTGCCCGTTCGCGCGAGGAGCTCGCGGAGCTACGTGAGCGCGTTGCCGCTGAGGTGCCGGAACTCTCGCTTGTGTTTCCCAACAACCGAGTGCGCCTGTTCGACATCCTTCCGGCTGGTTGGGACAAGGGCTGCGCTGCGCTGGAGCTGGCGCGCGCTTTGGGCCTGACGCCCGACGAGGTGGCCGTATTCGGCGATTCCGATAACGATTTGCCCATGATCGATGCCGTTCCTAACTCCGTTGCAGTCGCCAATGCCAACGAGGTCGTCACGGCGGCGGCGCGCTGGCATATCGGCGCTGCGGCAGATGATGCGGTCGCCGGGGCTCTGCATCAGATTGCCGCCTGCGCCGCGACGGGGGAGATGCCGTCGTTTATGCGCCAGGTGGACGCGGCGGGTCTTGGCGCCACGAACGTCTAGGGAGAACGTCATGAAGCTTCAGCAGCTTAGGTATGTTGTTAAGGTTGCCGAATGCGGCAGCATCACCGAGGCCTCGCGCCGGCTCTTTGTGTCGCAGCCTTCGATTACCGCGTCGATCCGCGATCTCGAAAACGAGATGGGTGTGCACATCTTTGAGCGCACCAACAAGGGCGTCATTGTGTCCGAGGAGGGCGAGACCTTCTTGGGCTATGCGCGCCAGGTACTCGACCAGGCCGACCTGCTCGAGGGCAAGTACAAGGGCGCATCCGAGCAGGTGCCGCACTTTAGTGTGAGCTGCCAGCATTATTCCTTTGCCGTCAACGCGTTTGTCGACGTGATCCGCGAGTTCGATGCCGCGCGCTACGACTTTACCCTGCGCGAGGAACAGACCCACGAGATTATCGAGGATGTCGCGCACATGAAAAGCGAGCTGGGCATCCTATATCTGTCCGAGCACAACCGCGAGGTCATCGAGCGCATGCTGGTGGCCAACGAGCTCGTGTTCGAAGGGCTCTTCTGCGCCACGCCGCATGTCTTCGTCTGCGCCGACCATCCGCTGGCGGACCGCTCCAGCGTGACGCTCGAGGATCTGGAAGACTACCCGTTCCTGTCCTACGAGCAGGGCAGCTACAACTCGTTTTACTATTCCGAGGAGCTGACCTCGACGTTCGAGCGTCGCAAAAATATCCGCGTGCGCGACCGTGCGACGTTGTTCAATTTGGCCATGGGCCTCAACGGCTACACGGTATGCTCGGGCGTGATCAGCCACGAGCTCAACGGCCCCGGCATTATCTCGATTCCGCTCGACGTGGACGAGTACATGGAGATTGGCATCATCACGCGCAAGAACACGACGCTTACGCGCTACGGTCGGGCCTATATCGACGCGATTCGCCAGCACATTTAGGCTGCTGTGCTCCGCGCGGGTCAAATCTCTTTATGGCAGTCCAGACTGATATAGGAAACATCTATATCAAACTGTTATAAACGTATATTTTACGATGGTCATATGAGCGCTCATACTCTGTCCCAGTAAAGCAACCAATGCAAAGGGAGATATCTATGAGCACTTCGATTCAACCGAATGCGCCGTTTCGCGCCGATATCGTCGGCAGCTTTCTTCGTCCGCAGGCTGTAAAGGACGCCCGTGCCGCCTATGTCGCGGGTAAACTCGACGCTTCCGGCCTTAAGGCCGTCGAGGACGATGCCATTCGCGATTTGGTGGTCAAGCAGAAGGCCGCCGGCCTGCAGGTGATCACCGATGGCGAGTTCCGCCGCAGCTACTGGCACCTCGATTTTATGTGGGGCCTTAACGGCATTGAGCGCCGCACCTCACGCACGGGTTATATGTTCCATGATGAGGAGACGACGGCCGACACCGCCGTGGTTACTGGTCCCATTAGCGGCGAGAACCACCCGTTCGTCGAGCATTTTAAGTTCGTCAAGGCGCTTGAGGGGGAGGGCCAGGTCGCACGCCAGACCATTCCGGCGCCGATCCAGACGTTCTCTGAGGTCACGCTCGATCGCTGCGACGGCCAGCAGGAGAGCCTGCGCGCTGTCTATAAGACCGATGAGGAACTTGCCGACGCCATTGCAGCCGCTTATCGCACAGTGATCGCCGACCTGTACGCAGCAGGCTGCCGCAACATCCAGTTTGACGACTGTACCTGGGGCATCTACTGCGATACCGATTTTGTTGCCAAAACCGGCATGAGCCCGGTCGACCTGCAAAAGGTAAGCGAGCTGGGCGTGGCGCTCAACAATGCTGCCATCGCGGGCAAGCCCGACGATCTGGTTATCAACACGCATGTGTGCCGCGGCAACTATCACTCCACGTATGCCTTCGAGGGTGGTTACGATCCCATTGCGCCGTACCTGTTCGCACATGAGAACGTCGACGCGTTCTACCTTGAGTTCGATACGCCGCGCGCCGGTGGCTTTGAGCCGCTCAAGTATGCTGCTCCCGGCAAGAAGGTCGTGCTGGGCCTGGTGACCACCAAGGCCGCTGAGCTCGAGGACGAGGATGCCATCGTCGAACGTATCCACGAGGCCGCAAAGTATGTGCCGCTCGAGAACCTGTACCTGTCGCCCCAGTGCGGCTTTGCCAGCTGTGAGATTGGCAACAAACTGACCGAGGACGAACAGTGGGCAAAGATCGCGCTGGTCAAGCGCATTGCCGAGCGCGTTTGGAAGTAACGCTACCGTTTGCAGGTGACGGCGCGTGCGAGACATGGCGTATCACGTACAATGGTTCGGATCGTATCGTTCGGGCAGGTTATCCGATATGCCTGATCGCCCTTCCATCATGAAAGGACTTCCATGTCCCAATCCTCGACGCCCGCCGTCACCGATGCCGTCTACGATGCATCGTCGCTCGGCCGCCCGCGCATGTTTGTGTTGGGTTTGCAACACATGTTTGCGATGTTCGGAGCCACGGTGCTCGTGCCTGTGCTCACCGGCCTTTCCGTTTCGGCGACGCTTCTGTTCGCCGGCATCGGCACGCTGCTGTTTCATTTTCTATCGCGCGGTAAGGTGCCCGCGTTTCTGGGCTCGTCGTTTGCCTTTATCGCGGGTTATGCCGCCATTGCACCCAACGGCGAGGCCGAGCTTTTGCCTTACGCTTGCCTGGGCGTTGCCTGCGCCGGCCTGCTCTATCCGGTGCTGGCGGCGCTGTTCCGCGCATTTGGCGCCAAGCGTGTCATGCGCTTCTTTCCGCCGGTGGTGACCGGTCCCATCGTCATTTCCATCGGCCTGATCCTGGCGAGCTCTGCCATTGCCAACTGCCAGACCAACTGGCTTGTCGCCGTTATCGCTGTGGCCGTGATCGTCATCTGCAACATCTGGGGCCGCGGCATGGTCAAGATCGTGCCGATTTTGCTGGGCGTTGTGGTGAGCTATGCCGTCGCGGCGGTGCTGGGCGAGGTTGATTTTTCGGGCGTTGCCGCCGCTCCGTGGGTCGGTCTGCCCATCGTGTGGGACAACACCGTGTTTGCGCTCTTTGGCCCGCAGTTCGATAGCGGTCTTGCCACGACGGCTATCATCACCATCATGCCGCTGGCCTTTGCGACCATGATTGAGCACATTGGCGATATCTCCGCCATTGGCTCTACCTGCGAACGCAATTACATTGCCGATCCCGGTCTGCACCGTACCCTGCTCGGCGATGGCCTGGCGACCATCTTGGCGTCGCTCTTTGGCGCTCCGGCCAATACGACGTATGGCGAGAACACCGGCGTGCTTGCCCTGACGCGCGTGTTCGACCCGCGCGTGATTCGCATTGCCGCGTGCTGTGCCATCGTGCTTTCGTTCTGCCCCAAGTTTGCTGCTGTGATCGCTGCTATGCCGGCGTGCGTTATCGGCGGTGTGTCACTCGTGCTCTACGGCATGATCAGTGCCGTTGGCGTGCGTAACCTCATCGAGAATCAGGTTGATTTCCAGAACAACCGCAACGTGCTGGTGGCGGCTCTGGTGCTCGTGCTTTCGCTCGGCATTGCCTACAGTACCGCCGGTGCCATCGTGCTGGAGCTGGGCGGCGTGACGATTTCGCTTTCGGGCCTTGCCGTGGGCTCGCTGGTGGGAATTGTGCTCAACGCTATCCTGCCCGGTAATGACTTTGAGTTCGATACTTCCGAGCTTGAGGAGACTGCTGAATAGCAGCTGCGTTCAGCCAAATTAAAAATGGCGTCCATGCGTATGTACGCGTGGACGCCATTTTTAATGCGTCAGTATCCAGTGGATGCCGCGCGCCATGCGCAGGTCAGTTTGGGCAAAGTGATTGCCGGGGTTGAGCTCCAGCGTTGTTGGAATGTCACGCTCGATAAACAGCTCTTCCATCGCACGCGTATCGTCGAGTACGTGCCGCATCATGCGGTTGGGCGTCTTGGTTTCCTTTTTACCGAGCGACAGATAGGCGGCGTCGGGCGTGGCTGTCATCGTGCGCTCGCGCGCGTAGTCGATAAAGCCGGGGAACCACAGCGACCCCGATGCACTTGCCGCGCGCTCAAAGACATCTGTTTGCCAAAGTGCCCACAGTGAAAAAAGACCCGCCAACGAGTAGCCGGCAATGCCGCGCCAGGTGGGCGGGCAGGGAAGTGATGATTCGGCCTCTGGGATTATCTGATTCAGTAGCTCATCGAGAAACTCAGACGCCTGTCCGCCAAAGGGCTCGGCATCTCGTATAGTTCCGTCGCATTCCCAGGGGCTCAGCTCGCGATTCCAATCGAGTCCTCCAATGGCGGCAAGGGTGAAGGGCGGGCAGTCGAGCTCTCGGCAGCGCTCGTAGACTTCACTACCGTCGCCCATAACCACGGGAAGGTAGATGACGGGCGCGCCTTCCACACACTCTGAATAAACGGTTATCTGCTTATGATGCGCTTCCAAGGCAGGCTTCTCTCGGTGTTGTGATATTGACAGCCTCAATTGTCGCACGCTGGCGCGGGGGCAGACGCTAAAAGAAAGGCGCGGAGCCGCTCGATGCGACTCCGCGCCTTGATGTTCTGCTTTAGCAGACTATGCCGTTACGCCACGAAGAAGTAGACGAGGAAGGCAAGGGCTGCGATCCACATGAGCGGCTTGATCTTGGAGGCCTCGCCCTTAAAGAGCGCGACGATCACGTAGGCGATAAAGCCCAGGCCAATGCCGGCAGAGATGGAGTAGGTGAAGGGCACGCCGGCGACGATCATGAACGCCGGGAAACCCTGCGACACGTCGGACCAGTCGATCTCGGAGGCTTCGCTCATCATGAGGTAGCCGACGTAGACCAGAGCACCGCAGGTGGCGGCGCTGGAAACGATGGTGACGATGGGGGAGAAGAACGCGGCGAGAATGAACAGCACGCCGGTGGTGACGGAGGTGAGGCCCGTGCGGCCACCGTCGGCGGCGCCGGAAGTGGACTCGACGAAGGTGGTGATGGAGGAGACGCCCATGAAACCGCCCACAGCAGCGGCGGCGGAGTCGACGATCAGGATCTCCTTGATATTCTCGACGTTGCCGTCGTCGGTGAGGAACTCGCCCTGCTTGGCCACGGCCATCGCGGTGCCCATGGTGTCGAAGAAGTCACTCATGAGCAGCGAGAACGAGATGACGAGGAGCGTGGGGTCGGTAAGGACCTTGACGATGGCGGGCACGCCGCCGGCGTCGGCGATGGGGCCACCGATGCTCGAGAAGTCGAGCGGGGCGATGATACCGGTCGGAGCATGGGTCACACCTAGGGGGATACCGGCGATGACGGCGACGACGATGCCGATGAGCAGCGAGCCGGGGACGTTGCGGCAGGCGAGGGCGACTGTCACCAGGATGGAGATGATGCCGACGATGAAGGTGGGGGAGGTGATGTCGCCCAGACCGACGAGTGTACCGGCGCCAGCGGTGATAATGCCGGCATCGCACAGGCCAATCATGGCGATGAACAGGCCCAGACCCACCGAGATGGCGTGACGCAGGACAACCGGGATGGCGTCCATGATGGCCTCGCGCAGGCCACAAAGCACGAGCAGCAAGATGACGATACCCTCGAGGAAGATGACGCTCATGGCCACGTGCCAGTCACCGCCGCAGACGGTGGTGGTGATTCCAGCGATCATCGCGTTGACGCCTAAGCCCGACGCGCAGGCGAGCGGGCGGTTAGCGAAGATGCCCATGCAGATGGTCATGATGCCAGCGCCCAGACAGGTGGCGCAGGCGAGCGCTCCCGCATCGATGCCAGCGCCCGAGAGCACTGCGGGGTTGACGGCGATGATGTAGGCCATCGCCAGGAATGTTGTCAGTCCGGCGCGAAGTTCGGTCCCGATTGTGGACTTGCGCTCACTGACGTGAAATAGTTCGTCCATGCATACCCTTTCCTTGTTCGGCCCCGAGTTTAGGCCGATTGACACGAACTCACCCACTATAGCCCCTTTACGACGCTGTTGTTCCTCGCATGTTGATGTTCGGCGCTTTGTAGCAGACGGACGGTATTTTTCGCATGAAAATGTGTGGGTACCGTATACTTAAGCGGTTACAACGACCCCTATGGAGGAACGTATGATTAAAGAGCTTTGCCACGACGAGGCTATCCTGTCCCAGCGTTGCGAGGTTGCGACCGTCGAGGACGAGTCGGTTGCTCAGGACCTGATCGATACCATCAAGTCGCTCGACGATGCCGGCTGCCTTGCCGCTAACCAGATTGGCGTTACCAAGAAGGTCTGCGTCTACCTGGACGACGCCGGCGAGCCCCACGTGCTCTACAACCCCCGTCTGGTGTTTGGCCTGGGTGCCAGCAAGATGGAGGAGAGCTGCCTGACGCACGAGGAGGTCACCAAGTCCACGCGCTATATCAAGTGCAAGGTCGCTTATGACGTGATCGTCGACGGCAAGATGCGCGAGCGCAAGCAGGACTTTGTGGGCTTCGAGGCGCAGATGATTCAACACATGATTGACCACTGTCTTGGAAAGTTGGTCTAAGGGGACCAAAGCACCGCACTTCGTCTCTTTTGGCCCGGGCATGACATTGTTGTCATGTCCGGGCTTTTGTGTTTAGCGCCTTTTTGTTTGGAGACAATGAAATTAGCAAGAACGTAAAGCTAGGAGGCGCTATGTGTACGAGTATTCGATTTACCGATAATTCTGGCCACATGTATCTGGGCCGCAATCTCGACTGGAGCTTTGACTACGGCCAACAGGTTCGCGTGATGCCGCGCGGGTTTCACATTCCGTATTCGTTTATCGACGACGCGACAGCGGCACACGCGGTGATCGGTATGTGCATCGATTACAAGAACTACCCTATGTTCTTCGATTGCGGCAACGATGCAGGCCTTGCCGTGGCGGGTCTCAATTTCCCGGGTTATGCCGAGTATGCCGAGGACCCTGTCGACGGCAAGACCAATATCGCGGCCTATGAGTTTCCCCTGTGGGTGGCAGCGACGTTCTCGACGGTCGATGAGGTCGAGGCTGCGCTGCGCGATACGGTGATTGTCGCCAAATCTGCCGGAGAGGGGCTGGGCGTGTCGCTGCTCCATTGGATTATCGGCGACAGCCAGCGTAGCATCGTGGTCGAGATGATGGCTGACGGCCTGCATGTATACGGCGATCCGGTCGACACCCTCGCCAATCAGCCCACCTTCCCGTGGCACATGGAAAACCTCCGCACCTATATCACCGCCACAAGCGATTTTCCGCAGACGGCGACATGGCGTGGCGCCGAGCTCAAGCCCTATGGAGCCGGTGCCGGCATGCGCGGCATTCCGGGCGATTGCTATTCGCCGAGCCGTTTTGTAAAGGCGGCGTACCTCAATGCCAATTACCCGCAAAAGGAGAGCGAGACCGAAAACGTCGTTCGCATGTTCCGCTCGCTCGAGGGCGTGGTGATGATCGAGGGAGCGTCCAGGATGGGCGATGGCAAGTTCGAGAAGACTATCTACACCGGATGCTTTAGCGCGCGCACGGGCAATTATTACTACGCGATGTATGGGGATCCGTCGATTCGCTACGTGAGCCTGATGGATGCCGAGGGCGCGAGCCCCGATAGACTCGTGGTTCCCGAGCCGCGTCGTTCGTAGCCGATAGCTTTACCGCAATGCAAAGCGGCCCTGCATCTCCCGTGAGGTGCAGGGCCGCTGTCGTTGATTTGTGACGTCGCTAGAAGTTGGCGTCGTTGAGTTGTTCGTTCTCGAGGCCGTCGAGCTGTTGCTGTTCGGGCGTCCCGGCCACGCTCTCGAGCAACTCGGTGGGATCGACGTTCATGTCCTTACCGGCTTCGTTGCCGTTGACCAAGTCGTCCGAGAAGATGTCGACTTCCATTTCCTCGGCTTCCTCGATCTGAACTTCGAGCGGCACCTGGGTGCGCACGAGTTTGACTGCCGGGCGCATGCGGGCAAAGAGGGGCACGTACTCGATGATGATGGCCGAGTTCTCTAGACCGTACCAGCGTGCCGGGCTTCCGCAGGCGCGGCGGACGGCGTACTTGATGGCCATCACGCGGTGGTCGTTGCGGTTGATGTCCGTTTCGGGGGCGAGCATCTTGCGCAGCATGCAAAAACGGAAGTCGCCCACGTTGCCGCGTGTCTCGTAGATGGAGTAGGTGTGATGCTGCGGCGGCAGCTCACCCGATGCCATCAGGTCGCCAACGATCTGGCGCAGGTAGGCATTGATGCGCTGGTTGACCTTAAAGCCCAGGTCCAGGCGCACGCGGAACAGGAAGTCCGTGCCAAAGGTCTCGACGGAATACTCGTGCGTATAGGGCTCATCGGTAACGTACACGTTGATGAACCAGTATGCCTTGGCGCGCTTGGGATGCTTATCCAAGATGGAATAGAGCACATCGCGGTCGAGCGTGAGCGGGTCGGGGCTGTTGGTGAGGAACACCAGGTTGTCGGCAAGCATGGGATAGGTCTCGTCGTTGCGCAGGCGGTCGAGCTGGTCAATGTACTTGGAGACGGGCAGCAGGATGGTCTGCGTGCGCTCGATGGCGGTGCCGCGGCGCCACACGTACATAAGGCCAAACAGCAGCGCGGCCAAGAAGATCATGACATAGCCGCCGTCAAAGAACATGGTGAGGCACGAGGCAAAGAAGCACAGCTCAATGGCGCCAAAGAGCAGTGCGAAGACGCAGGCACCCAGTTTGTGCTTGAGGATGCCGGCGATATAGCTCGTCAAAAGCGTCGTGGTCATGAGCATGGTCACGGTGATGGCGAGGCCGTAGGCGCTCTCCATGCGCTCGGAGTTCTGGAACAGCAGCACGATGAAGATGCAGCCGACCCACATGATGTTGTTGACGAGCGGAATATAGAGCTGGCCCTTGGTGTCGCTGGGGTAGTGGATGCGCAGGTGCGGCATAAGGTTGAGGCGCGTGGCCTCGGATACCAGCGAGAACGAGCCGGTGATGAGCGCCTGCGAGGCGATGATGGCCGCTACGGCCGAAAGCACGATGGCAAAGGGGCGCAGGGGCTCGGGAAGCATCATGTAGAACGGGTTGACGATATCCATCGCGAGCATCTGGGGGTTGGAGTTATTGGCGAGCAGCCAAGCGCCCTGACCCAGGTAGTTGAGGATAAGGGCCGCCTTAACAAACGGCCAGGATGCATAGATGTTTGCCTTGCCAACGTGGCCCATGTCCGAGTAGAGGGCCTCGGCGCCGGTCGTCGACAGAAAGACAAAGCCGAGCACCATAATGCCCGAGTGGTTGATGGGCGAGAACAGGAACATGATGCCGCGGATGGGGTTGAGCGCACGCAAGATGGACAGGTTGCCGAGCATGTTGAACAGGCCGGCGCCTGCCAGGAACAGGAACCACAGCGTCATGAGCGGGCCGAACAGCTTGCCGATCGACGAGGTACCGGCGCGCTGCATGGCAAACAGGCCGCAGATAATGATGATGGTGATGATGATTACGTTGGTCTGGCCGTCACCCAAAAGCGCGTGGCCCCACTCGATAGTGCGCAAGCCCTCGATGGCCGTGGTAACCGTGACGGCGGGGGTGAGGATGCCGTCGGCGAGCAGCGCCGCGCCGCCGATCATGGCGGGAAGGATCAGCCACGGCGCCACTTTGCGCACCAGGCTAAACAGGGCGAAGATGCCGCCCTCGTTGTGGTTATCGGCCTTCATGGCGATAACCACGTACTTGACCGTGGTCACGAGCGTCATGGTCCAGATGACAAGCGAAAGCGCGCCCAAGATCATGTCTTCGCTGACGGTACCGATGCCGCCGTTGTTGGCGACGATTGATTTCATGGTGTACATGGGGCTCGTGCCGATGTCGCCATAGACGACGCCGAGCGTTACGAGCAGCATGCCAGCGGAGAGGGGGATGGCTCCGTGCCCGCCTTGACCACGCTGGTCTTGGGGGCTTGCCTCCAGTTTGTTGTGTGCCACGTGGACTCCCTTTGACATCCGGTTATCTGTCTAGGACAGATAATCTTTATGCCGTCTTTATACATACAAGAGCAGTTTGGCACATCGGGTTATTTTAGACAATAATCCTCAGCTGGGGATTATTTATCTACGCAGGTAGCATTTCAAAGCAGGGGCTTTTTAAGCACGTACTGTCTGGGCGATGCCAGCCTTGGCGTTTGCGCGTTTGCCGGCGAGTTCGCAAAAAATCGCGCCGCCGATGATAAGCGCGGCGCCCAGCAGGCGGACCGGTGTTATGGCTTCACCCAAAAGGGCGGCCGAGAACACGACCGCCGAAAGCGGCTCGAGGTAGCCGACGACGGCGACGGTCTGGACGGGCAGCTTGGCGACGGCGCTAAAGTAGAGCAGGCAACCAATGCCGGTGTTGACGACGCCGAGCATAGCGACGGCGTGCCAATCAATACTGGCGGCGACGCCGGCGGACAGGAACGAGGGAGCGCCCTGCGTGATGAGCGTGAGGACCAGTGCGGTCACAAAGGCGGCGCTCACCTGGAGCGCGGAGTTCTCGAGGCCCTCGATGTGCGGCGCACCCTTGCTGGCGATGACCATCAATGCATAGCAGAAGGCCGAGGCGATTCCACAGACGATGCCCGCAATGGGCATATTGCCGCCTAGACCTTGCGCTGCAATGAGAAAAGCACCGCAAGCAACGGCGACAAAGCCGGCGATTTTGCCGCCGGTCAGCTTTTCGCCAAAGATGAGCGGGGAGAGCGCCATGACAATGATGGGGCCGCAGTAGTACAGCAGCGAGGATACGCCGACGCCGATCGTCTGGTAGGCGCGGAACAGAAAAATCCAGCTGGCGCCCAGCGCAGCTCCCGAGAGGAGGAGGGCCGCGGCTTCGCGGGGACGAGATGGCGCCTGCAACTTATGGTGTTGGGTGATGGCGAGGATAGTGACAAGCGAGAGAGCGCCCAAAAACGTGCGTAGCAGCACGATATCGGAGCTCGGCAGCGCGATGGCAGCGGCGATGATGCCGTTGGAGCCAAACAATAGCAATGCTGCTAAGTACGTAAACAGTCCGTTGTTCATGCGCTTCCATCCCCTCTATATCCGAGCATGTTCACTATGGGTGAACTGGCTTTAGAAGAAAAGCGAATATAATGCATGGAAAACATGACAAAAACTCATACAAGGGTGGGGACGTGCCATGGAGACCAATATCCAAAAGATGCAAGTGCTGCTCGAGACGGTGCGTGCCGGCAGCTTTACGCGTGCTGCAGAGCGGCTGAGCTATTCGCAGTCGGGCGTGAGCCGCATGGTGGGCGACCTTGAGGCAGACTGGGGTTTTAAGGTGCTTGATCGCAGCCGCGAGGGCGTGGTGCTTTCTGCCGACGGGCGGCAGGTCATGCCGGCAGTCGAGGCGTTATGCGAAGAGTTTGGCCGCCTGCAGCGACGCGTGGACGAGATGCGAGGGCTCATGCGCGGCAAGATCTGTATCGGTACGTTTTCGAGTGTGGCGACTCATGTACTGCCGCCGGTGATCGCGCGCTTTCGCGCCGATCATCCGGATGTCGATTACGAGCTGCTGATGGGCGATTACTCAGAGATTGAACAATGGGTGGCTGAGGGTCGTTGTGACCTGGGCTTTATCCCGCGTGAGCCCCGAGAAAACGGCATGGCATCGCGGTCTTTGGTGCGCGACGAGTTGATGGCGGTAGTACCGGCAGACTCTTTGCTTGCCACGGCGGAGGTCGTTTCTCTTGCCGATTTAGCCAACGAGCAGTTTATTCTGCTAGAACGCGGCACCGATGACGAGATTACGCCGCTGTTCCGTCGGGCGGGACTGACGGTGTGCTCCAAGCTGTCGACCTGGGATGACTATGCGATTATGGCCATGGTTGAGGACGGCCTGGGTGTGAGCATTCTTCCCGCGCTCATCTTGCGCCGTTGTCAGTTCGATGTTGCCGTGCGTTCGCTCGAGGGACATCCCCATCGGCAGATCAACGCCATATATCGAACGGCCGATGTTTCGCTTGCCGCCGCCCGTTTCCTCGAATACCTCTAAACGTGTACACACCATTGTTCGCTTTGGGCAAATCTCGGAGTCCGATACATTTTCTTATGAAATTGAACTTTCGAATGAGGTACGGCGCTATACTCCTTGCTAAATTGAACCCTGGTTCAATTCGTGTTCTATAAATTGAACTTTGCCAGCAAGGAGGTTCTAGTGGCCCAAGAGACGTTTAGCGATCGCCTGCGACAGGCTATGTCCGATCGCGACGTTCGCCAGTCGGACGTGATCCGCGCATCGGAGATGCTCGGCAAAAAACTCGGCAAGAGTCAGATGAGCCAATATGTGAGCGGCAAGACGATCCCGCGGCGCGATGTGGCTGAGCTGCTCGCCCGTATTTTGGAGGTCGATGTTACCTGGCTGCTTGCCGGCGACGCCGATCAAGGCGAGGCATCATCACCCCGCAACGATTCCAAGCCCGAACCCCATCCCTCAGCTCAAATTGCAAGGAGCACCACCATGCGCACTTTTTCTAAATCCACCAAGCTCGATAACGTCCTGTATGACGTGCGCGGCCCCGTCGTCGACGAGGCCGCCCGTATGGAGGACGAGGGCGAGCGCATCCTCAAGCTCAATATCGGTAACCCGGCGCCCTTCGGTTTCCGCACGCCCGATGAGGTCATCAAGGACATGCGCCAGCAGCTGCCCGACTGCGAAGGCTATTCCAACTCGCGCGGCCTGTTCTCCGCGCGCAAGGCGATCATGCAGTATTCGCAGATCAAGGGCCTGCCCAACGTTCAGATGGAGCATATCTACACGGGCAACGGCGTGTCCGAGCTCATTCAGCTTTCGATGAACGCGCTGCTCGACAATGGCGACGAGATTCTGATCCCCAGCCCCGACTATCCGCTCTGGACGGCGTGCGCAACCCTTGCCGGCGGTCATCCCGTACATTATCTGTGCGATGAGCAGGCGGATTGGTATCCCGACCTGGAGGATATGGAGTCCAAGATTACGAGCGCGACCAAAGCCCTCGTCATCATCAACCCCAACAACCCCACGGGCTCTGTCTATCCGCGCGAGGTGCTCGAGGACATCGTCGAGATTGCACGCAGGCATCAGCTGATGATCTTTGCCGATGAGATCTACGACCGCCTGTGCATGGACGGCTACGAGCACGTCTCGATTGCCTCGCTCGCCCCCGATCTGCCCTGTGTCACCTTTAGCGGTCTGTCCAAGTCGCACATGATCGCGGGCTATCGCATTGGCTGGATGGTGCTTTCGGGCAACCAGCGCTGCATGAGCGACTTCATCATGGGCATCAACATGCTCTCTAACATGCGCCTGTGCTCCAACGTGCCGGCTCAGTCGATCGTTCAGACGGCACTCGGTGGCCATCAGTCCGTTAACGACTACATCCGTCCCGGCGGCCGTGTCTACGAGCAGCGCAACTTTGTGTATGAGGCGCTCAACAAGATTGACGGCATCTCGGTGGTTAAGCCGCGTGCAGCGTTCTACATCTTCCCCAAGATGGATGTGAAGAAGTTCAACATCACCGATGACGAGCAGTTCGCCCTTGACCTGCTGCACGAGAAGAAGATTCTGATCACGCGCGGCGGCGGCTTTAACTGGGCCGAGCCCGATCACTTCCGCATCGTGTACCTGCCGCGCATGGAAGTACTCAAAGAGTCCCTCGAAGACCTCGCCGACTTCTTTGACCATTACCGTCAGGCGTAACGGCAAAGGTAGCCTGTAATGAAACGGTCGGCCCGCAACGGATGCGGGCCGACCGTTTTCTGTTAAAGCTCGCGTTGTCGGCGTCTCGATCGTTTGGGCGAGTGGGAATCGCGTGTGAACGGAAAACTGTATTCCAAAATGGAATATAGTGTGCTTCAACTGGAATTGATGTCCGTGTGTCCGCTTTTTTAGAATGTTCTCGACAAGATGAAAGGCGGTCCCCACCAATGATTATCGATGCAAATTCCTACTGGTTTGACGAGCGCATCTTCCATGACGAGACACTCTGTGAACAGTTTTTGGCCGAGGTGCCCCGCGCTTACGACACCGAGGGCTACCTGACCGTAAGCCCCACGGGCAAGCGACAGATTGTGATCGAAAAGCCCGCTGGCTTCCCAGGCCTCAACTATATCGAGGGAGACTACACCCTTGAGAAGCGTCTGGCAGACATGGACGAGGCGGGGGTCGATAAAGCGATTCTCAAACTCCCCGGCTGCCATGAGTGGATGTCACTCGAGATGTGCCGGCGCTTCAACGACGGTATGGCCGCTGACGCAAAAGCGTCGAACGGTCGCTTGATACCGCTTGTCGCCGTGCCTCCCTTTGGCACCGAGGCGAACCTCGAGGAGCTCGATCGCAGGCTCGACGAGGGTTTCGCGGGCGTGCAGCTCTGCGCCCACTACGGCAAGCGTTATCTTGACGATCCGATCTTTTCGAACTTTTTTGAGCGACTGAACGAACGCAGCGTCACCGTTTACGTGCACCATGTGCCCGTACCGGTCGAGCATACGTCGCTGCTCGCATACGACAACCTGCGTCGCTCCTACGGCCGTTGCGTCGACCAGACCACGGCAATCGGTCGTGAAATCTTCAGCGACTTCTTCGAGCGTTATCCCAACGTCAAGATGGTCCACTCCATGCTCGGTGGCGCTTATTTTGCGTTTAAGGAGATGCTGCTGCCGCACGGTCCCAAGCGTTCAGATGCCTCGGGTCGCTTCCAGACCGATACCGAGACGGTCTCCAAGCGTCTTGAGAACAACATCTATTTCGACATGTCCCATGCTCAGCCTTGGGGCGAGACGCTTCTTGCCTGTGCGGTTGAAGTCCTTGGTGCAGACCATATTGTCTTTGGTACGAGTTATCCCGTTAAACGCGAGTGGCTAACAGAGGGTGTCGCCTGCGTCCGCGCTACAGATTTAAGTGATACGGACAAGGACCTTATGCTTGGCGGCACGGCACAGCGCTTGTACGGCATCGAGTGAGCGACAGATAAAGGAGGGCGTTCGCCATGGATAAGGGAGAGATGAAGGCCGGAGCCGCCCGGGTGGCCATTAACTTAGAGGACGTATTGCCGTTCGACGGTTTCGACGCACTCCGTCATGAAATCTTTGCCCGTGCCTTCGTGGTCGAAGGGATGGGGCGGCGCGCTTGCATCCTTTCACTTGAGGTTACCTCGATCGCTCCGGCCCTACTCGTCGATCTGCGTGAGGTTGTCAAGGATGTCTCCAATTGCGACGGCGCCTTTTCTTGGGTGGTCCCGACCCACACGTTTTCTGCGCCTCACGTGCGCACCCCTGGGCATCTGGCCGACACCGATGCCCGCGATCGAAATGAGCGCTATCGTGCCGCGCTCATCGCCGCGACACGCGCGGCCGTTGAGCAGGCGGTTGCGGGCATTCGCTCTGTCACGCTCGCCTCGGCGGAGGGCTACTGTCCTGTGAACGTTAACCGCGACATTGAGACACCGGCCGGCTGGTGGCTGGGAGTAGACCCCAAGGGGTTTGCCGACCACGCGATGCCCGTACTTGTCGCGAGGGATGCCGAGGGCGGGTTCGTTGCCATGCTTGCGACGGCTGATGTCCAGTCTTCCGTGCTCGACGGATCGCACGATTCTCAGGGGAAGCGCTTGGTGAGCGGGGACCTCTTTGGCTTTGCCGCCATGGCTCTCGAGCGCGAATTGGGCGGAGTCGTGTTGCTGCTACCCGGTGCCGCGGGGGATCAGAGTCCGGCGGAGCGCGCCGTGACCGTTGCGTTCGATTCGACCGGGGCGAAGCAAACGTTAGATGCTCACGAGAGTGGATATCGCATGCTGCATCGACAGGGTCGCGCTATGAGCGATGCGTTGATTGAGGCCGTCCGTGCGGCGCGTGAGGACGATGCCATCGGCGTCGATGCTCGCACGGTCGACGTCCTTTTGCCCGCCCAGACGCGCGCCGACTTCTGCTCATTGGCCCCGCATCGAACTTATGAGTTTCATGCGGCAGGCGAACAGCGTACGAGGGTCTATTTACTTCGGCTGGGAAATGCCGAGTTCGTTGGTATCCAGCCCGAGGTTTCGAGCTCGTTTGGCGCCGCCGTGCGCGCCGCCCGATTCTGCCCCGTGCTCTTTGCCACGCTTGTCAACGGAGGGCAGAAGTATCTGCCAGCCCCCGATGCGTACGAGAAAATCACCTATGAGGCCATGAACTCCGGTTTTGCCGCCGGCTCCCATGAGCGCCTCCTCCAAACCATCCTTGCCGCTTTGAACGCGGCGCGACAAAAAGGAGAACTTGCATGAATATCGGACATGCACGCCGCAAGATCACCCCGCAAGGCGACATCTATCTAATCGGATACCGTAACCTCCCCAACCGTCTGGAGCCTGCGACAGGCGTCCATGACGACGTCTTCGCCAACGCGATTCTTTTCCAACAGGACGACCGCGAAGTTTTTCTCTTCAACGCCGATGTTCTCGAGTTTGAGGAAAGCATGGCCGAGGAGGTTAAGACGATGCTCGCCGAGCGCTACGGAATCGACCGTGATTGCGTTCTGCTCTCCGCGACGCACGACCACACTTCGATCGTCGCCTACCATCGCAGCTGGTGGACGGGAAAATTCAACGAGGACTACTATCGCTGGTTCCTCGATACCATCTGTCAATGCTTCGAAGAGTGCCGCGCCAACGCGCGACCTGCGACCTGCCGCATGGGCAAAAAAGTCATCACCGGTTTCTACGACAACCGCATCATCCCAGGTGAACTCGCCGACAATGAGGTCATTGTCGTATCGTTCTTCGATACCGAAGGCAAGCCATTTGCGGGCTTTGTGAACTGGGCGGTGCATTCTGCCTGTGTCGGACCCGACTGCACGGAGCTCACGAGCGAACTCGCCGGTCTTACCGGCAAAAAGCTCGCTCAGAGTCTTGGTTACTATCCGGCCATGGTCGTCGGTGCTGCTGGCGACTGTAGCGACCGCAATTTTCGCCAGGGACGCGGCATTCCCGAGGTCGAGCGCGTTTCGACCGGTCTTGCCGAGGCGATTTCCCAGATCAAGCTCGATCGCGAGGTCGTTCTTGACCGCATCGAGCCTCAGACGTTCTATCACACCGTTGCCCATGACGACTTTTCGCTCACGCTTAAGTGTGCCGTCATCAGTCTGGGCGGCCTGCATCTCTTTGTGTTCCCGAGTGAGCTCGGCAGCGACTTGGGTATTCGCATGAAGCGCGAATGCCCGGTCGAGGGAATAGTCTGCGGTTACACCAACGGCTATTTCGAGTATTTCCTTCCGGCGCGCGAGTACGGCCTCTCCTTTGAGACCGAGCGTACTCAGATTCCCCAGGGTGAACCGGAACGTCTGTGTGACAAGTTCTGCCAGACGACGAGACTTCTCGGCGCAGCAGCTTCGCGTCTGTAGACCTGATTGCGTGGCATGGGCCAATGAGGCTCCCTGCCATGTGATCGGTATCTTCCATCTTCTCTGCCGTTTCCCATCCCGGGCGTACGTGCGTCCGCGGATTTCAAAGGGGGAAGCGGGTTCCTTGCCCTCCCACGTCGACTACGGAGGCCTGAAATCTACGCTATACCCCGCTCAGAAAAAGGAGAATTCCATGAAATACCAGAAGCTTTGCGATGAAATCATCACAAAGGTCGGTGGTCGAGACAATGTGTTAGACGTGAGCCACTGCATTACGCGTCTCCGCTTCCACCTCAAGGATGAATCGCTCGCCCAGACCAATGAGCTTAAGGCGACGAAGGGCGTCGTTGACGTCATCCAAGCCGGCGGACAGTATCAGGTCGTGATTGGTGCCACTGTCGAGGCCGTCTACAACGACCTTGTTCAGATTGGCGGGTTCGACTCCAAACCCGCACTCGATATCGATGAAGGCGACGACGTCAAAAAGGGCGATCCATTCTCGCGTCTGCTTGCCATCATCTCCGAGATTCTGCAACCGGTTCTTGGCGTGCTTATGGCCGGTGGCTTTATCAAGTCGATGCTCGCGCTCTGCACGGTTGCCGGTTGGCTTGCCAAGGACAGCAATACGTATGTGACGCTCTCGGCAATCGGAGATTCGGTCTTCTATTACTTTCCGCTAATCATTGGCTGGACGTCGGCCAAGAAGTTCGGACTTAAGCCCGTTATGGGAATGGCGCTCGGCGGTATCCTCGTCTACCCGATGCTCGTTGCCCTTATGGGCGGAGATCCGCTCTACACGCTCGGCGCCGGTACGGTCTTCGAGTCCAATGTCTACGGTGATATTTTTGGCATCCCGCTGATCATGCAGAATTACTCATCGACGATTCTGCCTGCGATCTTTATCGTCTGGATTGCCTCCAAGGTGCACAAGGCCCTTTCTAACGCGCTGCCCGCGCTTGTGAGCTCGTTCTTCTCCAACATCCTGACGCTCCTCATTTGCGGCATCCTTGGCCTGCTTGTGGTCGGTCCGGTCATGACGGTCCTCTCCAACATCGTTGCCCAGATCATTCTGATGCTCATCAACTTCCAGCCCGCCATCGCCGGCTTCGTCATCGGCACGTTCTGGAGCCTGCTCGTCATGTTCGGCCTGCACTGGGGTATCATCCCGCTGTGGTTTCTCGATGTCGCAACCTACGGCTATGACCTCATTAACCCGCTCGTGTATGCAGGCGGTTGTGCCATCGCCGGTGCTGTGCTTGGCATGGTCATCCGAACCAAGGATTCCGAGGAAAATGCTGCCGTCAACATTCCCGCCCTTGTCTCTTCGATTTTCGGTGTCAACGAGCCTGCGCTTTACGCCATCTTGCTGCCGCGTAAGCGCCTTATGTGGGCAACCTTTATTTCCGCTGGTGTAGGCGGCGCCATCGCCGGCCTCATGGGTGCCAAGCTCTATGCCTTCGGCGCCTCCGGCCCGCTCGGTTTCCCGAGCTTTATTAACCCTGCCGGCATCGACACGGGCTTTATCGGCCTTGTCATCTCCGGTGTGGTCGCTTTCGTTCTGGCTCTTGTCGCCGCTATGGTGATCGGTACCAAGAAGGACGAGGGCGGTAAGGCACTCAACATCTCGGTGGACTAGTCTTTCTGCGCACTTTAACTAAATATGCCTCGGACGGCGACGTGCCGCCCGAGGCATATTTGTATTATGTGCCGTTGTCAGCGTGTTTGCGGACACAGGTCTGCGGTTGTGGAGCAGCGGGGATTATGACGGTCGTGCCGCGGTGGAAGATGTACGGTCGCCCTGCAGGAGCTGACGGTAGGGGAGGAAGCCGATGAACGAGACGACCGCCTGCGAGTGCGCGGCGTTCCGCTTGAGGTAGAGCCTGACCTCGGAGGTCGTCGCGGGCTCAAGCGGCACCAGGGCTACCTTTCCGCTGGCAAGCGATTCCGCCGGCTTGCGCATGAGGAATGAGACGCCGGCGCCGCGCGCGACAAGGGAGATGATGTTCTCGGCTCGTTTGCCGGTGAACGTAACACGTGGGCCAAATTCAGCTTCGCGACAAAGGGAAAGGACGAGCTCGCTTACGAACGAGCCTTGGGGAAGCATGAGGAAATTCTCGTCGATAAGGTCGTCTATCTCAACGGCGTCACGTTCGGCGAGCGGATGGTCGAGCGGAAGGACGGCCACGAGCCGGTCGGTCGTAAAGGGAATCTTTTTGAACTCCGGCTCGATGGCGCCGCCGTCACGGATGAAGGCCAGGTCAATGTCCTCGTGCAGGAGCATGCGCTTGAGTGTGTCGCCCTCGCCCTCGATGAGCTCGACAGAATATGAGGGGTTCGCCTGCTGAAAATCGATGACGGCGTCCGTGATCCCATAAGGGGCCATAATGGGGATAGAACCGACGGTGAGGTGCTCGAGCGGCTCACCTGCGCCTATTTGAATGGCGGCAAGATAGCGGTGCTGAAGCGTCGCAATTTTTTGCGCATAGGGGAGGAGCGCTTCACCTTGCGCGGTGAGTGTTACGTGGCGCTGGCTTCGATCGATGAGCTTGCAGCCGAGTTCGTGCTCCATTGCCATGATGTGCTTGGAGAGGGTTGATTGCGACATGAAAAGCAGTTCCGCCGCATCAAGAAACGTGCGTGACTGCGCTAAGATGGCGAATTCGCCAAAGCGGCTGATATCCATAGGGAGGCCTCCGGTACCCTCATTTTGGCAGGTGGCCTAAACCACGACGCCATTGCAGTGGTCGATTTCGTGCTGGATGATCTCGGCGGTGTAGCCCGAGAAGTTTTTGATGCGGTGGACGAAGTTCTCGTCCAAATACTCAACCTTAATGCGGCGATAGCGGGTACAGGGACGCTCGCCGATCAGCGAGAGACATCCTTCGCTCGTCTGATAGGCATTGACCTGCTCAAGAATTTGAGGGTTGTACATCAGGAGTGTCCTGCTGCCGTCCTTTACGCAGATGATGCGTTTGCGCACGCCAATCATGTTGGCGGCAAGGCCCACGCACTCGTGCTCATGCTCATGGAGCGTATCCAGGAGGTCCTGCCCGGTCGCGGCATCGTCGGGTCCCGCGTCTTCGGAAGGCAGGCGCAAAAAGAACTCGGATTTCATGATGGGCTTAATCATGGCGGGCTCCTCATGTCTCGTGCTTTCGTGGACTTTTAATAATAGCGCGGAAGGAAAGCTGCGCGTCAGCGTTACAATCTTTCAACGTTGGACCATGTTGCCAGACTCGTCGCGTGCGGCGTCTGGCGTAAGTCTAGGGCTCATCCTCGCCCTGGACTGTTCCTCTGGGGCGATACGACTGTCGTTCCAAGAGGAAGGAAATGCATGGGGAGCAAATCTCAGCAACAAGTTCAAGTAGCGCCATCGGCCACTTCGGCGTTTCTCGCCGTAATGTATATCGCGGCCTTTGTTGCCGCGTTTAACGAGAACATCATTAACGTGGCGTTGCACGACATCATGGCGGCCTTTTCGGTGAATGCCACCACGGCGCAGTGGCTTGTTTCGGGCTACATGATCGTGACATCGATCTTTACGGCCATCATGGCCTTCCTGTCCGGTCGTTTCTCGACGCGCAAGCTGCTGTTTTTCGCATGCGGATGCATGGTCGCCGGCGAAGTTCTGTGCCTGGTCGCTCCGTCGTTTGGCGTTTTGCTGCCAAGTCGTATTTTGCAGGCTGCGGGATCGGGCATCTTGTTCCCGCTCATGATGAACGTGGTGCTGTCTTGCGCCCCGCGTGAGAAGCTCGGTCTGTACCTAAGCCTGGGCGGCGCCTGCATTACGCTGGGGCCGGCGTTTGGACCCGTGATCAGTGGTCTAATGTGCACGTTGTTTGGCTGGAGGGCGGTGTTCGTAGTGCCGCTGGTGGGCGGCATTGTGGTCGCTGCGGCGGGCGTAAAGCTTGTTCAGAATGTCGGAGAGCGCTCGAATACCACGCTCGATATTCTGTCGGTAGTTTTGCTCGCCGCCGGTATTACGGCTTTTGTGTATTCCGTAGGCGAGTTCTCGACCAATCTGATTGCCGGTATCGTGACGTTCTTCGCCGCCATTGTGCTGCTCGGCCTATTTGCGGCCCGCCAGCTCAAGCTCGAGCATCCGGTGCTTAACGTGCGTCCCATGGCGAGCGTTCGCTTTTGGCCTGCGTGCCTGCTTGTGGTGGTGTCGATGATGACGACGTTCTCGATGAGCGTTTTGTTGCCGCTCTATTTTGAGGGCGCATACGGCATGACCGCACTTGTTGCGGGCTTGCTCATTTTGCCGGCGATTGCCTGCAACGCCGTGACCTCGATTGTGGGCGGACGCGTGATGGACGCCCGTGGCGCATGGCCGCTGCTGCCGGTCGGCTTTGCCCTGATTGCCGTGGGGCAGACTGCCATCTCGATGACGGCGGCAAACATGAACATCGGCGTTGTCGTGGCGCTGACCGTTGTGGTGTATGCCGGAGTCGGTTTGGTGCTGAGCCCCTCGCAGACGGCCGGCTTGGAGACGCTGCCTGCCGCTGAGCATCCTCACGGAACGGCATTTCTCAACACGTGGAACATGATTGCCGCATCGTTTGGTCCCTCGCTGTTTATCGGCCTGCTTTCGAGTTCTGCGGCGACTGCCGGCGCCGCTGGCGCTGCGACCGACGTTGCCCAGGCGATTGGATTTGCAGCTGCCGTGCGTGTGGCGGCTGTAATTGCCGTGGTCGGGTTCGCGACGTCGCTGGTGTACGCTCGTCGCGAGTCACACATGTCGCATTAATGTGTGCACATAGATTCTGCAGCTAGATTGGATGGCGACACCATAAACTAATGGACGTTTTGCCGAGAGGCATGAATGTTTAAAGCGCAAAGAGTGCGCGACGGGCCCCGCGAATGGGGCGATGATGCCCGAGAGGGCCAAGAAGGAGTCTCATGTCCGAGAACGAAGAGATCATGAACGAGACCGAGAACGAGACCATGGCTGCCGAGGTTGAGGCAGTCGAGACCGTGGAGACCGAAGCTTCCGAGGTTGAGGCTGCTGACGAGGTTTCCGCCGAGGAGGAGGCCGAGGTTGTCGAGGCCGCCGTTGATTACGATGACGAAGAGCTGATGGACAAGATGCAGAAGGCCGCCCGCCTGCTGCGTAGCCGTCGCTTTGCTATTTCTAAGGAGGAGGAGGCCAAGGCCGAGCGCATGGCGAACATCGAGCGCGCCATCAAGCTTCTTGACCTCAAGCCCAAGATGGAGCAGAAGGAAATGTCCGACCTGCTGGGCATGCGCCTCCGTGAGCTCGATGGCCTGATGGCCGAGGCCGAGGCTGCCGATCTGGTCGGCCGCATCGACGACGCCGAGGGCGATATGCGCAAGATCGTCGTCTTCGCTGCCGAGGATGCCGCTGAGGGCCTGGTCGAGCTTGCCAACAAGAAGGAGAAGCTCCTGCCCGAGCTTTCTTACGAGGAGGCCACCGAGCTGATGGCCGCTCTCGATAAGGTTATCGCTCCGCTCGTCGCCATGGGCCTGGACGAGGACCGCGGTCCTCGCGGCGGCCGTGACGATCGCGGTGGCCGTGGCGGCGACCGTGGCGGTCGCGGCGGCTTTGGTGATCGCGGTGGCCGTGGCGGCGACCGTGGCGGTCGCGGTGGCGATCGCGGTGGCCGCGGCGGCTTTGGTGACCGTGGCGGCGACCGTGGCGGTCGCGGCGGCTTTGGCGGCAACCGTGGTGGCTATGGCGATCGCGGTGGCAACCGTGGCGGCTTCGGCGGCAACCGTGGTAACGACCGCGGCGGTCGCGGCGGCGACCGTGGCGGCCGCAACGGCGGCGGCTTCCGCGGTAACCGTTTTTAGTTACGGCGTTTTACCAAACGCCGTAACGGGCCGACGCTGCGCGGGCCGCATTTGGACAATCTGACGTTCAACTTCAAGGGCGCGACCAGAAGGTCAGCGCCCTTTCGTTTCACGTCACCTTGCCTCAAATGCGACCCGCTCGCTGTCCGTCCTCTGCCTGCGGCGTTGTCTTGCTCCGGATGCGGCAGTTAGGGACGTTCCTTTTCTGCCGGCAGCTTGGGACACTCCTTGTAGTCATTGGGGACGTTCTTAAACGACTACATAGAACAAGAGTGGATGATCTCCCGGTTTGAGCCTGCATTCAAGCTCAAAGTGGGAGATCATCCACTCTCGTTTCGTTTGTTGATTTCGATGCCTACATTTGTAGGAACAGTTCGTGGAGGCGGGTATCGTCGTCGAGCTCGGGGTGGAAGGTTACGCCGAGCTGGTTGCCCTGACGGGCGGCGACAATACGACCGTCGACTTTCGCTAAGGCCTTGGCGTCGCCGTGGACCTCGACGATGCGGGGCGCGCGGATAAACGTCAGCGGCACTTCACCGTCGATGCCGGCTATTTGCCCCTTGGTTCGAAAGCTGCCGAGCTGCCTGCCGTAGGCATTGCGCTCGACAAGTACATCCATGGTTTCCAGACGCGGCGTGCCCTTATCGTCATGGGCGGCAAGGTCGTGAGCCAGTAGAATCAGGCCGGCGCAGGTGCCCAGGACGGGCATACCTTCAGCGATACGGGCACGAAGCTCCTCGAGCATGCCCAACTCATCAAGCAGCTTCCCTTGAACGGTAGACTCGCCGCCGGGAAGTACCAGACGGTCAAAGTCCTGCTTCAAATCAGCCGCCTGCCTCAGCTCAATACAGTGTGCGCCAAGCTCGAATAGTCTTGCCTCGTGCTCGGCAAATGCGCCTTGGACCGCCAGCACGGCGACCGTTTGGTCTGCATAATCGCTCATGTGCGATCCTTTCTGCCGGACTAGCGTCCGCGCTCCTCCATGATGATTTCGATCTCGTCGGCGTTGATGCCCACCATGGCCTCGCCCAGGTCCTCCGAAAGCTCGGCGATGAGCTTGGCATCGGTGAAGTTTGCCACGGCCTTGACGATGGCGGCGGCGCGCTTGGCGGGGTCGCCGCTCTTAAAGATGCCCGAGCCGACAAAGACGCCCTCGGCGCCCAGTTGCATCATCAGCGCGGCGTCGGCAGGGGTCGCTACGCCGCCGGCGGCAAAGTTCACAACGGGAAGCTTGCCCGTGGCATGGACCTCGCGCACCAGCTCGACCGGAACCTGCAGTTGCTTGGCTGCCTCAAAGAGCTCATCATCGCGCAGGGCAACAACGTCGCGGATTTGCTTTTGGATCTTGCGCATGTGGCGCACGGCCTGGACCACGTCGCCCGTGCCCGGCTCGCCCTTGGTGCGAATCATCGTGGCGCCCTCGGCAACACGGCGCAGCGCCTCGCCCAGATCGCGGGCGCCGCAGACAAACGGGACGTCAAACTGGGTCTTGTCGATGTGATAGACGTCATCGGCAGGGGAGAGAACCTCGGACTCGTCGATGTAATCGATCTCGATAGCCTGCAGGACCTGCGCCTCGACAATGTGACCGATGCGGCACTTGGCCATAACAGGGATGGAGACGGCCTCTTGGATGCCCTTGATCATCTTGGGGTCGCTCATGCGCGAGACGCCGCCTGCGGCACGGATGTCGGCTGGGATGCGCTCGAGTGCCATGACGGCGCAGGCGCCTGCCTCCTCGGCGATGCGTGCCTGCTCGGGCGTGGTGACGTCCATGATGACGCCGCCCTTGAGCATCTGCGCGAGTTCGCGATTGAGTTTGACGCGATCGGCCTTGCTGGTCTGTTCTGCCATGGTTGCTCCCTTGGTTGGCATGTGCATTGCTTGACGGAACATCCTATCGGGGAGCTGGGTATGGCAAAATACTCAGTTTTCGAGATAATAATAATGTCAGCCTAATACCAGATTGAACAGCTCGATAAGGTCAGGTGGCAAACTCATGCTTGACTACAATTTGGAAAAACGCGGCGAAGCATCGCTTTATGAGTATGTTTACCAGCAAATTCGAGATGATATTGTTGCTGGACGTATTGTGGCGGGGGAGCATCTTCCGTCTAAGCGCGCCTTTGCCAGTCATCTGGGAATCAGTGTCATTACCATCGAGAATGCATATAGCCAGTTACTTGCCGAGGGCTATATTTGCTCAATGCCGCGTCGTGGCTACTACGCTTGCAAGCTTCCGGATGCACCGGTTTTGCCTTTGGCTTCGCAGGGCATCGACCGAGATACCGTCTCTGTGGGCCTCAGCGCGCATGATGTCAACGGACAGGTCGAGCTGTTCGATGCACTTTCTCCTTCCGCTTTGGAGGCGGCGCGGCTTTGGCAAAGCGCACTACGGGCGACGCTGGCATCCGAAGATGAGCGCGAAATCTTTTCGCCCGCACCGGCGCAGGGCACCGCTCGGCTGCGACGCGCAATTGCTCACCATCTGCGTGGGACAAGGGGCATGAATGTCGACCCCAACAACATTGTTATCGGTGCAGGCGCCCAGCTGCTCGATACCATGTTGGTTCAGTTGCTTGGCGCTGACAAGGTGTATGCTGTTGAGGACCCGGGCTATTTGCGTCTGACGCGCATCTATCAGGCTATGGGCTGCCAAGTACGACATATCCCGTTGGATGACGACGGCGTGGACCTGAGCGCTCTGCAGAAAACTGGGACCGATGTCCTTCACCTTATGCCGTCCCATCAGTATCCCACCGGTCTTGTGACGAGCATTGCGCGTCGCTATGCTCTGCTGAGCTGGGCCGCCGAGCGACCAGGTCGGTACCTCATCGAAGATGACTTTGATTGTGAGTTTCGCCTTGCCGGCAAGCCAATTCCCGCGCTCGCGTCGATCGATGCCTCCCAGTCGGTTATCTACACCAACACGTTTTCGAAGAGCCTGTCATCGGCGTTGCGTCTAGCGTACATGGTGCTGCCCGATGAGCTAATGGAGCGGTTTAGGCGCAACCTTGGTTTTTACGCCTCGTCGGTGAGTTCTGTTGACCAGGTCGCTTTGGCTCGTTTGCTGGAATCGGGTGATTACGAGCGACATGTGAACCGCGTGCGCGTTCGTGCTCGCGAGGCGCGTGATGGCCTGGCGGCGCTTGTACGGAAGGCATTTCCGGCAGGGGAAGTCTCGATCGAACACGCAGACGCGGGCCTTTACTGCACCGTGGTTGCGGAGCGTGGAACGGGCGGAAGCACTATTGCACGGGCCCTCACGCGCTCGAGCATCCCTTTTATCGATATCGGTGACTGTTTTTGGTGTGCCGATGGCGCATCTGCCCCTGAAAACTCAAGTCAAATTCTTGTTCAGTATGACGATTTGAGTCCAAAAGCGCTAAATACCTTGGAATCGCAGCTAATGGGAGCGCTCTGCAATCTAAGTGAGTAGGCATTTGGAACTTTGGCGACCAGGCAGTTTTGTAACAAGCTATCTACCTGCGGTTTTGAAAAGCAGGATGACCGGGCTGCTCGGAATGTTCAAAAAAGTCTACTCACTTGCCGCGTAAAGCTTCTGCATGAGAAAAAAATGGGGTTTTCAACAGGGCTTCGTCCAGCTCTCGACAAGCTTTTGGCCAGTTGGGGAGGGCTGTTGAAAACTTGGCAGTCCGTTCGGCGCCATTTTTGGTGCGTTCGCGCCAATGCGTGACTGACTGGGTTGAAATTCGTGTTCTCCTGTGCCTATGAAGGATCTACTTTGTGACATATCGGCTTTTAGGTACTGGCGTTTGCCTCCTCAAGTCCGCGCTTTGTGTCCGCCGCTTCCACGACCGGAAGAAGACCGGCAGCGATATGATCTCGCCCGCAACCCGACGGCTGCGGTCGCGCTCGGTTTTCCGTTGCATACATTGGTTCGGACGAGAAACAAACGGACTTGTCCTGCCAGCATTAGGCAGCGGCTGTTTCTTGGTGAGCTCCCCAGGGAATCCGTGCTGGAAACGGAGCATGGATTTTTGATTACGTCTCCTCTACTGACGGCATTCATCATGTCACGGCATCTGACGGATCTTCAGCTTCTTTTGGTATTGGCGGAGATGTGCGGCTTGTTTGCGGTGTGTGCCCTGCCGGCGTTACTTGAGACGGAGCTTTCGCGTGCAATTGATTCGGGTGCGATTTCGACAACGTTCGGTTGGGCGCGCTGCCCGTCCGAGGACGGCACCGCCTCAAATTTATGGCGTCGAGACGCTTTGGTTTTGGGCGGAGACCTTGACCGTTTTTGTTCAGATGTTTGCGGGATACGTTACGGCAATAGATTTAGGACGGTGTCGCAACTCGTTCCATTGGGTGCCGCGTCGCCTTTTGAGGTCGAGGCGTATTTGCTACTTGCACTGCCGCGATCCCTGGGAGGCGAAGGTTTTTGCGACATAGAGCTTAATGTTGAAGTGATGCTAAGCACAAGTGCTCGAGCGATTGTGGGAAAGTCCCGTGTATATATCGACATACTTCTGTCTTCGCCGGACGGCAGGCGACAGGTGGCCATTGAATGTCAGGGAAAGGCCTCGCACGGACGCGCAGGGGATGGCTTGCGTGACGCTGACCGCATGACGGCCCTTCAGGCCATGGGCTACGATGTGCTTCTCCTGACACACAGACAGATATCGGATGAGGATAGATTCCGCGCGATCGTTAAGGCCGTATGCAGGATGCTCGATGCTGAATATCGTGATAAAAGCTCAGATGAGCAAAGGGCTGAGACATTACTCAGGTCTGAACTATTCGTTGACTGGACAAAATTGGGAGTAATCGACGGAAAGATGCCCGTTAGACACAAAATGGCTCGATCGTGGACGGCTGCGAATCTAAGTGAGTAGACTTTTGGCACTTTGGCGACTAGGTCGTTTTGCAACAAGGCATTTACCTGCGGCTTTATAAAGTGATATGGATGGTCTGCTCGGCAAGTTCCAAAAAGTCTACTCACTTAGTTTTTGACGAGAAGCCGATGCCGAAGGCGGTCCTATTTCAGGTAGTTAACAAGTTTGTGAGGCACGAAAAAGGCCCGAACCATGCGGTCCGGGCCTCATCGAGCTAGAGGTTATGTCTCAGGTTGCTGGCTTAGCCGAAGTAGCGCTTGAGCAGGCCGGCGAAAGCCTTGCCGTGGCGAGCCTCGTCGCGAGCCATCTCGTGCACGGTGTCGTGGATGGCATCGAGGCCAGCGGCCTTGGCGCGCTTAGCAAGATCGGTCTTGCCGGCGGTGGCGCCGTTCTCGGCCTCAACGCGCATCTCGAGGTTCTTCTTGGTGGAGTCGGTTACGACCTCGCCCAGGAGCTCAGCGAACTTGGCGGCGTGCTCGGCCTCCTCGTGGGCAGCCTTCTCCCAGTACAGGCCGATCTCGGGATAACCCTCGCGATGGGCGACGCGAGCCATGGCCAGGTACATACCGACCTCGGAGCACTCGCCCTCAAAGTTGGCGCGCAGGTCGGCAACGATGTCCTCGGAGACGCCCTCCATCTTGGCGATGCCCACGACGTGCTCGGCAGCCCACTCGAGCTGGCCCTCCTCCTGCTTCAGGAAACGAGAACCGGGAACGCCGCACTGGGGGCACTTGAAGTCCTCGGGCAGCTGGTCGCCGTCGAACTCTTCCACATAACCGCAAACGGGGCAAACAAACTTCATGATTCGATCCTTTCGATCGATGGCGATTGTGCGCTCGTCCGGTCCCGTAAGGACCCTCTCCGGACGTGCGTCTTGACGAGTTCTATTATCCATAAATGCAACCAAATGTGAAGCCTATTAGGAATGATTTTTAATAAAACAATTTTGAGATGTGAAGATGTTGATTGATTAACGATTGGCAGGCCGTCTTTGACCGTCGCTGAGTACAATCGGTCGAGCAAATGTTGACCAATCAACAAATGAGGGAGTTTCCTTTATGCATCTAGCCCGTCGTGCCTGGTGCCGAACATATCAGACGGTTTTTCGCATTGCATTGCCGATCCTGCCCTATACCGAGCCGCACATTTTAGAGCATGCCGAGGATGTGCCCGCGGTGCTTCAAAAGCGCTCGATCCAGAAGGTCCTTATCGTGACGGATCCCGGCATTGCACGTTTGGGACTCACGGCATCACTCGAGCGTGCGCTTACGGCTCAGGGGATTGGCGTTACGGTCTATGCCGAAACGCGTGCGAATCCCACGGTCTCGAATGTGGAGGAGGCGGCGTCCCTGTATCGAGAGAGCGCCTGCCAGGCCATTATCGGCTTTGGCGGAGGATCAGCCATGGACTGCGCCAAGGGCGTAGGCGCACGCATTGCGCAGCCAAACAAGCCCATCAACAAGATGCGCGGCCTGCTGCGGATTCATCGTTGCCTGCCGCTGCTCATCGCCGTCCCCACCACGGCAGGCACGGGAAGCGAGGTCACACTTGCGGCGGTAGTTACCGATGACGAGACGCACTACAAGTACCCCATTAACGACTTTGTGCTTATTCCGCGCTTTGCGGTGCACGACCCCGAGTTTACGCGCGGTCTGCCCGCCTCCATTACGGGGCAGACGGGCATGGACGCCCTGACGCATGCCGTCGAGGCCTTTATCGGGCGAAGCACCACGCCCTATACGCGCAAGATGGCACGACAGGCGGTGCAGCTCATCCACGACAATTTGCTCGAGGCCTATGAGCATGGCGACGACATGCGTGCGCGTCGCAATATGCTTTCGGCGGCGTATAAGGCGGGAGTTGCCTTTACGCGCTCCTATGTTGGATACGTTCATGCCATCGCGCACAGTCTAGGCGGCCGATACGGAATTCCGCACGGTTTGGCCAACGCGATCATCCTGCCGCACATGCTTCGCGCTTATGGTGACGCCGCCGCCCCCAAGCTTGCCGATCTTGCTCGCATGGCGGGCATTGCGCCGGCTACCGTGCAGGACAGTCTTGCGGCCGAGGCCTTTATCGATTGGGTCGACCGCATGAACGAGGCCCTGGGAATCCCCAAATATGTCTCGGGTATTCGCCGCTCCGATATTCCGCAAATGGCGGCCCATGCCGATGCCGAGGCCAATCCCCTGTACCCCGTTCCACTTTTGATGGACCGCTCGGAGCTCGAGCATATGTACGAGGTCGTCGCGGGTGGTATGTTTGAGGACGAGAACTAGGAGGGTGCCATGAACACCGAGGAAATTGCGCGCATCGTCGGCGATCAGCGCGCCTACTTTAAGACGCACGCCACGTTTGATGTCGATGCTCGACGTCGCGCGCTCGTGAGTTTACGCGATGCGGTGCGGGCCCACGAGGCCGATATCGCTCATGCGCTCAAGACCGATTTGGGAAAGTCGCATGACGAGGCCTATATGTGCGAGATTGGCACATCGCTTTCCGAGATTCGACATCAGATTGCGCATGTGGCCCGATGGAGTCGTCCGCGCCTGCGTCCGTGCGATCTCGCTAACGCCGTGAGCGTGTGCAAAACGCAAGCCGTGCCCTATGGCGTCACACTCATCATGGCTCCGTGGAACTACCCGTTTTTGCTAACACTCGAGCCGCTCGCCGGCGCCCTTGCCGCGGGCAATACCGTGGTCATCAAGCCGAGTGCCTATGCTCCGGCATCGAGCGCGGTGCTCAAGCAAATCTGTGAAGAGGCATTTGATCCGTGCCTGGTGACGGTTGTCGAGGGCGGGCGCGCCGAAAACGAAGCGCTGCTCGATGAGTGCTGGGACAAGATCTTCTTTACCGGTAGCGTTTCGGTCGGCAAGCTCGTTATGGAGCGCGCGAGCAAAAACCTCACGCCCGTGACGCTTGAGCTGGGCGGCAAGAGCCCCTGCATCGTGGATGCGACGGCAAATTTGAAGGTCGCGGCACGGCGTATCGCCTTTGGCAAATGGCTCAACGTGGGGCAGACCTGCGTGGCGCACGACTACCTGCTGGTCGATACGCGCGTGCACGACGAGCTGCTGGGCCTCATCAAGGAAGAGGTCCGCCGTATGTTTGGCGAGCATCCGCTCGATAACGAGGATTGCGGGCATATCGTCAATGCTAAGCATTTTGCGCGCGTGCGCGGGCTGATCGATCCCGATAAGGTCGTGCTGGGAGGCACGGCGCGCGAGTCATCGCTCAAGATTGAGCCGACGATTTTGGACGGCGTGACCCCCGATGACGCCGTGATGCAGGAGGAGATCTTCGGTCCCATCTTGCCGGTGCTGACGTTTGAGAGCCTAGACGAGGCCGAAGCGTTTATTACGGATCGTCCGACGCCGCTGGCCCTGTATATCTTTAGTCAGGATCGCGCAGTTCAGCAGCGCTTCGTGCGTTACGTGCCCTTTGGCGGTGGCTGTGTCAACGACACGATCATGCACTTGGCTACGAGCCATATGGGCTTTGGCGGCATGGGCGCGAGCGGTATGGGGCAGTACCATGGACGCGAGAGCTTCGATACGTTTAGCCACAAGAAGAGCATCGTGAACAAGGCAACGTGGCTGGACGTGCCATTCCGCTATGCTCCTTACGCAAGCTGGAAGCACAAGTTCGTGCGCATGTTTGTGCATTAGAATCAGATGGCGTAGCGACAAACGGTCGAAAAGGCGCGGGTGGGGCGAATTTGTGTCCGCACGGGCCCGTAGACTTCTCAATAAGGTCAAACGCCGGGTATCCCGGCCGGTAGAGGAGCTGCTATGTACGAGCCTTCACGTCTTCTTTTGTCATTTCATATCGCAGGATTTCAGTATGCCGACGGTGTCTTGGTCCTGGGCGATCTTAAAGCGGGCGATAAGCTGACGCTGTGTGCCGAACGTGATAATCCTCACGATCCCGAGGCGGTAGCGGTCTATTATGGCAAGACCAAGCTTGGCTATGTTCCGGGAAATGAGGTCGGCCCGCTGTCCTTGATGATGTATTACGGGCACGAGGACGTATTTGAGGCCCGTGTGCAACAGGTTGCCCCCGAGCGCAGCCCGTGGCATCAGGTGCGCGTTGGCCTCTATGTGGTGGATGCTCGCTAATCGGTAAGAGAGGCAGTCATGTTTGATGACGATGACCTGTTCGATCTGACAGACGATCCGTTTGAGTGGGATATGCTACTCGATGACGATGAGTTGGAGCAGGACCGTAAGAAGCGGCAGGGCAAGAAGGCGCGGGATGACGCTTCGAAAAAGCAGGACAAGCGTCGCCGAGGTCTGTTCGGCGGGCTCTTTGGGTGACTGTCTCATCGCCGCGTCTGTATACTAAACAGGTCTTATACGCGTTGCGAAATGAGGGCAGAGACGATGATGTGGTTTACCGCCGACCTGCACCTGGGCGATACGAATATCTTGCACGACATGGATCGACCGTTTGATTCGGTCGAGGAGATGAACCGCAAGGTCATCGATGCCATCAATGAGTGCGTGGCTGTGGACGACCGCCTCTATATCCTGGGAGACTTTACGTATCGTTTGCCCATGGCGGAGGCAGTGCGCCTGCGCGAGCGCATCGAATGCCAGAACGTGACGCTCATCCGTGGTAACCATGATGGCGATTGGGGAGATCCGGACGCGCCGCACATTTGGGATGAGGTGTGCGATTATCTGGAGGTCGCCCCCGGTTACGCTAAGGGCCATCGCCTGGTAATGAGCCATTACCCCATGCTCAGCTGGAATGGCAAGGCGCGCGGCGCCATTATGCTTCATGGGCACATCCACAGCAGGGGAGACCGCACCAATGCGCGCAACCGCGATCGCGAGCGCCCTATCTTTCGCTACGACGTTGGCCTCGATGCCAACAACTACAAGCCCGTAAGCCGCGACCAGATTCTCGGCTTCTTTGGACTATAGCCCTCAAACCATCACAAAGGGGACAGGCACCTTTTGTGGTGGTCCTTGCATAGATTGGAGTCGCTATGAAGCAATTGCTCATTCGTGCCGACGATATCGGTTATTCGTATGCCGTTAACCTGGGGATTGCCCGCAGCATCAATGAGGGTCTGGTGCGCTCGGCGGGCTTGATGCCCAATATGCCCGAGGCCGAGCGTGGCTGGTCGCTCGTGGTGGACGCCGGCATTGCGGTGGGCCAGCATACCAACGTGTGCCTGGGCAAGCCGTGTGCCGACCCGGAGCTCATTCCGAGTATGCTCAACGAGAGCGGTGAGTTCCATAGCAGCCGTACCTTCCGCGAGCATTTTAAGCGCGGCGAAGAACTGATCGACTTTGATGAGGCCTGCATCGAGATCCGCGCGCAGCATGATCGCTTTGTAGAGATTGTGGGCCGCGAACCCGATTACTTTGAGGCCCATGCCGTCATGAGCAAAAACCTTAACCGAGCGATCTCGGCGGTTGCTCAGGAACTGGGCCTTAAGGAACAGAAGGCGAGCTTCGACCCCACGGCGGTTGTGCGATGCGGTGCCACCGACCTGCGCATGGTGATGCACTCGATGGAGCCGGGCTACGAACCCAAGGATTCGATTATGCAGACGGTTCGCGAGATGGCGGACGGCGAGACGGTCGTCTTTGTGTGCCATCCGGGCTATCTCGATCGTTTTATCTTGGAGAACAGCTCGCTTACGACCGATCGCACCAAGGAAGTCGATGCGCTGATCGACCCCGAGCTTCGCGCTTGGCTTGAGTCTCAACCTGATCTTCGCCTGATCGACTACCGCGACCTGTAAGGACCCAAGCCACCACAAAGGGGATAGGCACCCTCGCGGTGGATCTGGCGCCGTTGCCATTATGGCTGCGGCGCCTTATTTGTCCGCGTGGCGCGGTAGAGTGTAGAAGGTTGAAATTTGCGTCCATCGAGGAGCTGCTATGAACGAGATCAAGTGCCCGCATTGCGGCGAAGTTTTTAAGGTCGATGCGTCCGGTTATGCGGATATCGTCAAGCAGGTGCGCGATGCCGAGTTCTCGCGCGATCTTGATGAGCGTGTAAAGGCCGTCCAGCGTGAGGGGGAGCAGGCGTTGGAGCTTGAGCGCTCTCGTTCGACGGTCGCCCTGCAGGAGGTGGAGTCTCAGCGTAGCGCTCAACTTGCCGAGCAGAAAAACGCCGCGGCTCAGGAGCTGGCACAAGAGGTTGCCAAGCGTGATGCCGAGCTTGCCGAATTGCGTGCCAAGCTCGAGGGCGCTGCCGCAGAGCGCGAGAGTGCAAGCCAGCGCGCGGCGGTTGAGGCCCGTGCCGACGCTCAGAAAGAGAACGCCGAGCTCCAGCGCGAAATCGACAACTTGCGTGCGCAGCTGGGGCGCAAGGATGATGAAGCCAAGCTTGCCGAGGCTTCGGCGCGCAATGCTGCTCAAAACGATTTAGCCGCACGTGATGCCCAGATTGCCGAGCTGCAGGCCAGGCTTGCCGCGGCGGACAAGGCACGGGAGATGGCGCTTGCCGCTGCCGCGGCCGAGTCGCAGCGTGAGCTCGATGCCGCTCACAACGAGGCCGAGCGCACGCTTGCTGACTATCAAGCGAAGGTGCAGGAGAAGTTTTCTGCCGCAAAGGCTCAGTCTGAGCAGGAGGCCGAGGGTCTGCGTGCGCAGCTGCGCGAGCAGGAGCTGATGGCAAAAATGAGCCTGTCTGAGGCGGTTGCCGCGGCGGAGCGAGAGCGCGATGAGGCGCGTGCCAAACTGACGAGCGAGCTGGCGGTGCGCGATTCGCGCGAAGAGCAGGCCAAGGCGGCACATGAGCTCGAGCTTGCGCAGGCCAAGCGCGCGAGCGATGACCTGATTCGCTACAAGGATGAAGAGATCGAGCGTCTTAAGGACATGAAGGTCCGCCTGTCCACCAAGATGGTGGGCGAGTCGCTCGAGCAGCACTGCGAGACCGAGTTTAACCGTTTGCGCATGACGGCATTTCCCAACGCGTACTTCGAGAAGGATAACGATGCGTCCGAGGGTACCAAGGGCGACTTTATCTTCCGCGAGTGCGACGCGAGCGGCAACGAGGTCATTTCGATTATGTTCGAGATGAAAAACGAGAACGACGAGACCGCGACCAAGCACAAGAACGAGGATTTCTTTAAGAAGCTCGACCACGATCGCCGCCAGAAAGGCTGTGAGTACGCGGTACTCTGCACGCTGCTCGAGCCCGAGAGCGAGCTTTACAACGCGGGAATCGTGGATGTGAGCTACCGCTACGAGAAGATGTACGTGATCCGCCCACAATTCTTCATTCCCATGATTACGCTGCTGCGCAACGCCGCCATGGGTTCACTGCGCTATAAGCAGGAGCTGGCGGAGTACAAGCAGCAGAATATTGACGTCACGAACTTCGAAGCCAAGATGGAGAAGTTCAAGGACGGCTTCTCGCGCAACTACAACCTGGCGAGCAAGCAGTTCGAGTCGGCGATCAAGGAGATCGATGCCGCCATTAAGCAGCTCGAGAAAACCAAGGACGACCTGCGTCGCAGTACCGAGAATCTGCGTCTGGCCCACAACAAGGCCGATGAGCTCACGATTCGCAAGCTCGCCTGGGGCAACAAGACCATGAAGACGGCGTTTGACGAGGCGCGTGAGGCCGCTCCGGATGCAGGCGATGAGCCGGCGGAGGCCGATGCCTACGAGGTCGAGGATGCCGAGTAACGGGATAGAGCGTTTATGAGAAAGCGGGGCCGCTAGCGATGTTGCCAGCGGCCCCGCTTTTTTCGCTTTGCAGGCCTTAATCCTCGAGCAAATCCTCGATAAAGCCGACGCGGTAATTCTTAAAGATGACCTCGCCGCCGTCTTGGGTGGCATCCAGATCGACGTCGCCCATGATGCCAAAGTCGTGGTCGCCATCCTCGTCGGCAAAGATCTGGTGCACGTGCCACACGTGCTCGGTCTTCTCGTCGCTCTCGTCGATCGTGAACATCGCGGAGCTGCGGGCATCGCCGTCGATGAGAATGTCCTCATGCTGCTCGTGGTAGGCGTCGAGCGCCTTTTGCCAGCGAACCTCACTCATGCCCCAGTTTTCGTCGAGCTCGCCCAGGTCGCGCACATGTCCGCGTGCGGCGAGCGCCACGCGGCGGAAGAGCGCATTGCGCACCAACAGCGTGCAGCCGCGACGGTCCGCCACGACCTCGTCGATGCCCTGCGGCGGCGCAGCATCGAGGGCTGCCGGGTTGCCGGCGTTCTCCCACTCGTCCACCAGGCTCGAGTCCACCGAGCGCACCACAAAGCCCAGCCACGAGATAATGTCGCGCAGGCGCTCGTCGCGTTTCTCGATGGGCACGGTACGGTCGAGCGAACGGTAGGCCTCTGCCAGGTAGCGAAGCAAAATGCCCTCGGAGCGGGCGATGCCGAGCTTTTGGATATAGCCCTTAAAGTCGCTCGCGCTCTCCAACATGTCGCGCAGGACACTCTTGGGTGAGAGCTGGTAGTCGTTGGCCCAGGGTACTTCCTGACAGTACTTATCGAAGGCGGCATCGAGTAAGTCCTCGAGCGGCTTTTCGTAGGTGACATCCTGAATGCGTTCCAGGCGTTCCTCATAGTCGACGCCGTCGGCCTTCATCTCGGCCATCGCGCGGTCGCGCGCGGCGCGTTCCTGTGCGCGCAATACCTGCTTGGGGTCCTCGAGCGTTGCCTCGACCATCGAGATCAGATCCATGGTATAGGTCTCACTCTCGGGGTCGAGCAGCTCCAGCGCGGCAAGCAAAAACGGCGAGAGCGGCTGGTCGAGCGCAAAGTCCTCGGGCAGATCGACCGTCAGTGCATAGTCGATGTCTGGCGCGGCGTCAGTCGGGGCGTCGGGCGCGGGCGGCACCTCGGTGCGAACGACGACGCCGGAATCGATGAGCGTGGCGAAGATTTCGTCGGCGCGAACCTCGAGCTTGGCCTTTTCCTCGGGGGTCTGCAGGCTCGTCTCGATGAGGTCGTGTACGCGGGCTCGGGCATCGCCGCCCTGCTCGACCACGCTAATTACCATGGAGTGTGTGATGCGCAGGCGCGGCTTGAGCGTCTCGGGCTGCGTCTCGATCAGGCGCTCAAAGGTTTGCTTGTTCCAGGTGACAAAGCCCTCGGGGGCCTTTTTCTTTTTAATCTTACGGAGCTTTTTGGGGTCGTCGCCCGCTTTGGCCATAAGCTTGGCATTCTCGATCTCGTGCTCGGGTGCCTCGGCAATCACCATGCCCTCGGTATCAAAGCCCGAGCGGCCGGCGCGACCGGCAATCTGGTGGAACTCGCGGGCGCGCAGACGACGCATCTTGTAGCCATCGAACTTGGTGAGCGCGGTGAGCACCACGGTGTGGATGGGTACGTTGATGCCGACGCCGAGCGTATCGGTGCCGCAGATGACGGGCAGCAGACCCTGCTGCGCCAAGCGCTCGACCAGCAGGCGATAGCGCGGCAACATGCCAGCATGGTGCACGCCGACGCCACAGCCGAGCAAGCGCTTGAGGATCTTGCCAAAGGCCGTGGAGAAGCTCATGCCTTTGGCGGCTTCCTTGATGGCTTCGCGCTGCTCTTTGCTGGCGATGCCGAAATTGGCAAGCGACTGCGCCGTCGCAAGGGCGGCGTCCTGGCTAAAGTGCACGATATAGAGCGGGGCCTCTCCACGGCGCATGGCGAGCTCGACCGTGCCCTCGAGCGAGGTCGTCACGTAGTCGTAGCTCAGCGGCACGGGGCGCGGGGCATCGACGACCAAGTCGCAGGTAGCACCGGTGTGTTCCTCGAGTGAGGCGGCGATGGCAGTGACATCGCCGAGCGTGGCGCTCATGAGCATGAATTGCGTGTGGGGCAGGGTGAGCAGCGGCACCTGCCAGGCCCAACCGCGGTCGGGGTCGGCAAAGTAGTGGAACTCATCCATGGCTACGCAGCCCACATCGGCGTCCTCGCCCTCGCGTAGCGCATCGTTGGCAAGGATTTCGGCCGTGCAGCAGATGACGGGTGCCTTGGTATTGATATGCGTATCGCCGGTGATCATGCCGACGTTATCGCGGCCGAGTACTTGTACCAGGTCGAAGAACTTTTCGCTGACCAGGGCCTTGATGGGGGCCGTGTAATAGCAGCGCTTGCCCTGCGCCATGCCCATAAAGAGCATGCCCAGCGCGACGAGCGATTTACCCGATCCGGTCGGTGTGCCTAAAATGATGTGATCGCCGGCGGCCAGGTCCATGAGGGCCTCTTCTTGGTGGTCCCACAGCTCAATGCCGCGATCGCTCGTCCATTCAAAGAAGCGTTCGAAGGCTTGATCGGGCGTGAGCCATGGCTCGGGCTCGCTGCCGTCCTCGGGCTCCCACCAGGTGGGGGAGAGCGCGCCGAGCGAGCCAAACTCGGCTTCGGTTCCCGTGCCGCCCGAGAATGAGCTGGCAGCGCCGGCGCCGGAGACGGTGCTGGCGGCGGTATCTGTCGTGGTCTGTGCCATATGGTTGCTTTCTCTCGCGATTGTCCGCCAACTATTATGGCGTAGCGGCGGCGCGGGGTGCCAGCGCGCGAGAAAATGCAGGAAATGGGCGTTCTGCCCAGCCGTTTAGTGTAGTCGCTAGCTAAGTGAGTAGACTTTTTGCGATATTGCGAGCACATGGCTTTTGCGCAAGGGTTCTACCTGGTTTTATGTTTCGCTATGCGGGCTGTGCTTGGCTATTGCAAAATAGTCTACTCACTTAGGTTTGAGGGCCGTTCGCTGGCGCCTATTTGCGCTTGTTTGCCAACGCCGCGACCATCAGAAGCCCCTAGGACTCTTGCGGTAGACGCTTCTTGCCCTTGCGGGCACGGTTTCTAAAGTTCTCGACGGCCTCTTCCATGCCCAGAGGCACATAGGCGAGCTCATCGAGGTTATCGGGCAGGTAGCAGGCTAGGCTTTGCTCCTGCGCGCGGCCCGCCGCGAGCTGTTCATCGCTGGGCTGCGCTCCAGGTGTGGCGCAAATGCCATAGACGGCGGCACCCATCTCGCGCGTGCGGCGCTCGTACTCGGTCTCGGGATGCTCGGGATGGTCGCGGCGGACGTCGTCGCTTACCCAAAGCGTATCGTAGCCGGCCGCGGCAAACTGTCCCAGGGCGTAATCGCGCAACGGCTTGCTATCGGTGCGCAGTGTGACGGTAGCGCCGGCTGAAAAGAGCGGGCGGTAGAGCATCAGATGGTCGACATGGACGAGTCGTTTTTTAGCGTACTTGGCCTTGGGCTGCGGCGTGGGAAAGTTAATGGTGATGGCATCGAGCTCGCCTGCGGCAAACAGCTGTGGCAGCGATGCGGCGCCTCGGGGCAGGACGAGTGCGTTGGATAGCCCCTGTTCGCAGGTTTTCTGCGCGGCATAGGCGATGCAGATGGGCTCCTGGTCCATGCCGATAAAGAGGGTGTCGGGCTCGCGGTGGGCGCGCTCGACCAGATAGGTTCCCTTGCCACAGCCCAGATCCAGATGAAGGTGTTCGAAGGGCTTGCTGCCTGCGGGCGCACAGGCCTTGCGCCAATCTCCGACATAGGCCTCGGGGTTCGTCTCAATCGCATCGGCGTAGCGCTCCAGGCGCTCCTCGAGCACAAAGTTCTTAGGCGTGCGAACGTGGACGGCTCCCATGAGGCTCCTTGGTCATAAGTATGGAACGCATAGCTGCGCGTTCCGTCAATGGGTTGAAAAAAGGGTAGGCATAGTTTGCCCGAAAGACGCTGTGCGGCTCGACGGCGAGTCGTCGGTGCCTACAGGCGCTTGAGAATCACATAGCGATTGAGCTCGCCGCTGCGACCGTCGGCATGGAAGCGCTCAAGCTCGCGCACGGGGACCTCGCCGCTCTTGTAGAACGTACGGACGCCGCGCACCAGGTCGGTGATCTGCTGATCGTCAAAGTGATGACAATAGCGGTAGGCGTGGCGGTCGTTTTGCCAGCCAATGAGGTGGTCGCCGGCTTCAAACTGCGCGGAATCGTAACCCTCAAACGGCGGGGTGAGCTCGGCGCGGGCCTCGGCGCGAACGGCCTTGCGCGCCATGCGCTCGTCGTTCATAAACTCCCAAAAGCTGATGGCGATGATGCCGCCTGGGCGCGTCTGGCGCACCAGGGCGTCGAGCACGCGTACGCGGTACTCGCACGACGGCACGTGGTGCATAAAGCCAAAGCAGACTGAGATGTCGGCGAGCGGGGCGTCGAAAAGCACGTCGGGTGTCTCGGCGGGGTTGAGCTTCATAAGGGCATCGAGCACGTCGAGTTCCTGGAAGTGCAGGTTGGGAATGCGCAGGGCGTGACCGTGCGCATCGATAGCCAAATCCTGACACGAGTCAACACCATAGAACTCAAACGGGCAGCTGGCATCTGCCGAGGGGTTTGCGCCGTCGACGCCCTTGGCGGCAAGTGCGCCGCCGGCGGCAAAATTCTCGAATCGCATATTGCCGCAGGCAAGATCAAAGACGCGGACGGGATGCTCGATCGTGGCGACGTCGAGCTGCCCGAGCGCGATGTCCATGGTGCGCACCCAGCCGGGCCACGGGGCCTGGCGCGTATCGGAGAAGGAGGCGGAGTGCTCGCGATAGAACGTGTTGTTGAGCTGGATGAGCGATGAGGCGAAATCGCGGTTCACGGCGCGGAACTCCCTCCGTTGGCGGTGCGGAATTAACAATACGACCATACTACCGTTAACGCCGCAACGGGGACAACCAAGCTACGGGTCATTGCTTTGTTTGGACACATTTCCGCAGCTCATATGCACCCGCAACCGCCGGTTGTCAAAAATCTCACTAGAATAGGTGGCATGCTTTTGGCGGTGGCGGATAGATTTTTAACTGTGCAAGGCGCCTTAAGAACAAAAACGGTCCGGCGGCACGGCTGGCATCACATAGGAGGAACCATGAATGTAGAAACTGCGCAGCGGCTCGCCGACCTTCGCCGAAGCAAAGGCTTTAGCCAAGAAGGGCTGGCACGAAAGCTGGGACTGTCGCGCCAAGCAGTCAGTAAATGGGAGCGCGCGGAGAGCTCGCCCGATACCGAGAACCTGATCTCGCTCGCCAAGCTCTATGGCGTGAGCTTGGACGAGCTGCTCAATCCGAGCGATGAGATCGAGGACGATATCGAGTTTGAGAACGAGGACCGCGCTCGTCAGCGCGAGGCCGAGGCAGCAGAGCGTGCTCGCACCCATGAGGCGGCGGCGCGCGCTACCGAGGCGGCAACACAGGCGAGTGACGCCGCCGCCAAGGCGGCGCAAGCGGCAAGCTGGAGTGCGCAGGCCGCCAATGCCGCTACGGCGCAGGCGACGAGTGGCAGCGCAGTTGGCTCGACTCCGGTGAAGGGCCCGTTCCAGTCGTTCCCGTATTGGGCCGTGTGCTGGCTGCTGTTCTTTTTGCTGATGTTCCTGTTTGGTGCCGGCCCCTTTGCCGCACTGATCTTCTTTACGATTCCCATCTATCACTGGGTGGCGCGTGCGCTCGATGGCGATTGGGCGCGCGGGGATATTCAGGTTGGTTCGGCGTCGGTGGCGGTCAAGGCCCAGGGGAAGGATACTTCTGCGGAATCTGATGCTGACGTGGCTACCGCGACTACCGCTGAGCCGATTGCCAAAGAGAGTGATGAATGATGAAGCTTTCGCATGAATCCAAGGTGCGCTTGGGCGTTGGCATCGGAGCGTTCGTGCTCATCATCGGGCTTGTCTTTGGCATTTCGCGGACATTGATTCATTTTGATGGTCCGTGGGATCTCGACGATGTTGTATCCGGCTTCTCTGGTATGGACGATGCGGTTGACGAGGACGATCTTTTGGATGGCGGTAACTATTCCGCTCGGCCTCAGCAGCTTTCGAGCACGACTTTTGACGAAGACGCGTTCCAATCGCTCGACTTGGATGTGACGTCGGGGACGGTCGAGGTTAAACGTGTCTCTGGCGGACCGGTACGTGTCATCGAAAGCGGGCGCGTTGCAAAGGGGGCGTCTGCTACCGATGCTGCCACTCAGAATCTGGTTAAGATCGAGGGCTCTACACTCAAGATTAGCCAGTTCGACTGCGATGACGAGCGCGCCCATGACCGTAAGGTCACCATTGAACTGCCGCGTGAGCTTGCCGATAACATGATGGGCATTACGGCAAACGTGGGGTTGGGAGACCTGACGGTTGCGGACATTGCGTGCCACGACTTTGATTTGACGTTGGACTCTGGAGACGTTGAGTTTACGGGCACCGTGACCGATACCCTGAATGCCGAGGTCGGTTCGGGCGATGTGACGTTCGAGCTCTACCAGGCCCCCGCGAAGTCGATGGACGTGAGTGTGGGCTCGGGCGATGTGGAGATGACGGTTCCGAACTCGACGGGCTTTAAGGCGAGCCTCACCTTGGGCAGCGGCGACTTCGAGAGCGATTTCCTTCCGCTTGGCTACGACGGCGAGACCATTTTGAATCTTGAATTCGATAACGGCGATAAGTCTGCTACGTATCGTTTTGAGGTCGGTTCGGGCGACATGTCGTTTGATTCAGAGTGACGGGTGGTTATTGAAGACTTATAAACCATAGACGCGCTGTTTGATGGAGGCGCCGGAGCCGTGACGGGCTTCGGCGCCTTTGCCTTTACAATGGGGGCATGGAACAGATTATCTTGAACATACTTGAGGCTCTGCGTCGCGGCGAGATCGTGGACGACAAAGCGCTCGTCAAATTGATACATGCCGAGGCGCGCCGCGAGGGTGCCGACAAACGCGATTTGGCCAAGCGCCGCCTGCTGCCGTTTTACCAGCGGGTTAAACGTGAGGAGCCGGCTCGGTGGGCTGCGTGGAATGTCGATTCCGATCTGGAACGTCAACTGCTGCAGGTGCTGCGTATGAAGCCGCGCCGCACGGCTTCGGGCGTGGCGACCATTACCGTCATCACCAAGCCCTGGCCGTGCTCGGGCGATTGCCTGTTTTGCCCCAACGACCTGCGCATGCCCAAGAGCTATCTGCACGCCGAGCCGGCATGCGCCCGTGCGGAGCAAAATTGCTTTGACCCGTATCTGCAGGTGAGTGCCCGTTTGACGGCGCTTTCGCAGATGGGGCATGCGACCGACAAGATAGAGCTCATTGTGCTCGGTGGCACCTGGAGCGACTATCCGCAAGGGTATCAGACATGGTTTATGTCAGAGCTTTTCCGTGCGCTCAATGACGATGCCGTCGCCGGCGTGGCTGCCAACCCCATGTTGGCGCGTCCGGGCATCAGCCGTGCCGAGGCGGGGCGTCTACTCGATGACGCTCCCGCCGATGCCCTGCCGCCGGTGGTAACAGAGCGCCGTGAGCGCTATCGGGCTGCCGGTATTGCGACCGACGAGGCCGAGCTTGCGAGCGGTGTTGCCGACGAGCAGGGGCGTGTGGATGTTGCCGTGGGCGGCTATAACCGCGCGGTGAGTCGTCTGTACGGCCCTGGTACGCCGTGGGGCGAGGTCGCCGAGTGGCAGACGACCACGATGGAGGAGCTTGAACGTCAGCAGCGCATCAACGAGACGGCGAAGCATCGCGTGGTGGGGCTCGTTATCGAGACGCGCCCCGATGCCGTGACGCCACAGGCGCTCACGCTCATTCGTCGCCTGGGCTGCACCAAGATTCAGATGGGCATCCAAAGCCTTGACCAGCACCTGCTCGATATCAACGAGCGTCGCATTTCGGTGGCGCAGATCGAGCGGGCGTTTTCGCTTGCGCGCCTGTTTGGCTTTAAGATCCACGCGCATTTTATGCTTAACTTGCTGGGCGCCACGCCCGAGGGGGACAAGCGCGACTACGAGTGCTTTATGACCGAGGGGGCCTTTATGCCCGACGAGGTCAAGGTCTACCCGTGCGCGCTCATCGAGGGCTCGCGTCTGGTGGGCTGCTATGAGCGCGGCGAGTGGCGTCCCTATACCGAGGAAGAGCTGCTCGATGTATTGGCCGACGACATCGTGGTGACGCCGGCGTTCTGCCGCATCAGTCGCATGATCCGCGACTTTAGCTCCGACGACATCATGGTGGGCAACAAGAAACCCAACCTGCGCCAGCTCGTTGAGAACCGCTTGGCGGCTCGTGGGGAAGGCGCGACGGTGCGCGAGATTCGCTATCGTGAGATCAGTACCGCGGGTGCCGACTTGGACGAGCTATCTCTTGATGAGGAAGTGACGTACGAGACACCGGTGACTTACGAGCGCTTTTTGCAGTGGGTGACGCAGCAGGGCAAGATCGCGGGCTTTTTGCGGTTGTCGCTGCCCGACCATTCGTTTGTTGCCGCGCATGCGGACGAGTTGCCGACGACGCCGGACGAGGCGATGATTCGCGAGGTGCACGTGTATGGCATGGCGGCACGCGTGGGTGACCAGGGCCAGGCGGCGCAGCATCACGGGTTGGGGCGTTTGCTCGTAGAGCGTGCGTGCGAGATTGCCCGGGATGCCGGCTATGCGCGCATCAACGTGATCAGCGCGATTGGTACGCGCGAGTACTATCGCCATCTTGGATTTTATGACCATGGCCTTTATCTGCAAAAGGAGCTCTAGATGAACAAGCCAAGTGTTTCTGCCGGCGTCGTTGCCGGCGTTGCTCTGGGGGCCGCGGCGCTTGGTGCGGCCGCTGTCGCTGTTCGTGCTGCCTGTCTGCAAGTTGCGCGAACCCGCAATGGGTTGGCGCGTGTGAAGCGCGTGCACGATGAGTGCGGCGATGAGATTCGCGTGTTGGTGCAAGGCGGCGTCTACCAAAGCGCGAGCTATGTCGGTGAGCGTTGGGCCGAGCCCGTCTTTGCGTACTATCGTGCGTTTGACGACGTGTTTGAGTCCGAGGATGCGATGCGCGACGCTTATGGTCACGGCATCGACCGTATGCTTATGCTGGGCGGCGGCGGGTTTGCCTATCCTAAATTCGCCCTGATGTCGCACGAGGGCTTGCGCATGGACGTCATCGAGTATGACGGAGAGATTACGCGCCTGGCGCGCCGCTGGTTCTACCTAGACGAGCTGGAGCGCGCGGCGGGCGATCGCCTGCGGGTGATAACCGCTGAGGCTCGCTCGTATCTGGGTGTGACGAGCGTGGGCCATCGTCGCTACGACGTGGTCGTGAGCGATTGCTTTGGCGGTGCCGAGCCCGTGCGCGAGCTGGCGACCGTTGAAGCGTTGCGTTTAGTGCGGGGCAGCCTAAATGTTGGGGGCGTCTACGTCGCCAATATCGTGAGCGCAAACGAGGGGAGCGACGTGACGTTCCTGCGCGACTGCGCTGCCACGGCACTCGAGGTATTCGCCCATGCCTGGGTGGTCCCGTGCGGCGATGCGGAGTTCGGCGGCGAGGAGAACTACCTGCTCATCGCCAGCGACGGCAACTACGCCTTTGCCGAAGCCGTGCCCTTCGACACCGACTTCATCGGCACCGTTCTTCACGACAAATAGGTCTCCCCGTCCCAAAAAGACTGGTCTTAGGCGTGGTCGCGCCAGCCGAGAACGCGCTGCTTCATGCCTTCGATGTCGAGCACGCCTTCGGCAAAGCCTTTGCGCACGAGCTCCTCGGGAACGTACTCGTCGTAGCGATCAAAATAAGGCACCTCGCCGGGATAGACGAGCTCGATGGGATTGAAGTCCTTCTCGGCCTCGGCGGCGAGCACCTCAAAGAACGTCTCCTCGTCAGCCTTCATCTTAAACTGCATAAAGTACGGGCGCGATGGGTCGAGTCCGCGAAGGCCCAGCTCCGCGGCACATTTAATCTTGAGCATACGTTCGAGCGCCAGAAAGGCGTAGCTGCCCAACCAGGGGAAGAGCACCCAGGTATCGCCGCCCAGGTTGATGAGTGGCTTGGTCCCTGCGCCCGAAATCTCGGCCGTATGGCGAGCCTGCGCCAAGCGGGCCCGCGCGTTACCCATAAGGTACGGATATGCCGCGTGCTCGTTGAGCGCCTTGCGCATGCGCTCGAGTACATGTGTGTTGATATCACCGGGGCAGTCGCCAAAGTAGGCCGGCACACGGCCCTTGACCTGCGTGGCAAAGACGGTATGGCGCTTCCAGTCCACTTCCTCGACAATCCAGCAGTGTCCGGCGATGGCGATGCGCTCACCGGGCGGTGGCGGGTTGACGATCGTGCCCAATTCGGCCGACTCGCTACGAACGGTGAACTCCTCGTTTTCCTGGAATACGGCGTAGAACTTAAAGTTGTTAATGATGCGCTCTCCCGCGAGACCCACGATGAGTCCGCCGCCCTCGGTGACCTGGATATGGTCGATCTTAATGAGGTGACGAAGCAATACGCGATAGTCATCGGCCGAGATGCGATGGAAATAGCTGAGCGTGAGCACGCGCTGGGCAAGTTCGGCCGGCGTGAGCTCGCCGGTGCTGGCGAGGGTCGACATAGTCTGGTGATAGAGCAGGCTGTAGGGGAGTCGATCGAGCTCGGGCGGCTCGACCCACTTTTCCTCGCGATAGAGTTGTACGAGCGCGATACCCTGCAGGAGCTTCCATGGAATGGTTTCGGGCATCATCGTGCGCGGTTCGGGCTCTTCCTCGCGCATGACAAACCACATCTCGGGCGGAAGGTCGCGGCGTCCCGTGCGGCCCATTCGCTGCAAAAAGGAGCTGACGGTAAACGGCGCATCGATCTGGAACGCGCGCTCCAGGCGGCCGATATCGATACCGAGCTCCAGCGTAGAGGTGGTGACGGTTGTCTGCGCCTGCTCCTCGTCGCGCATGAGCTCCTCGGCCGTCTCGCGCAGCGATGCCGAAAGGTTGCCGTGATGGATTAGAAAGCGGTCGGGCTCGTGTCGACTTTCGCAGTAGCTGCGCAGCATGGAACACACGGCCTCTGCCTCCTCACGCGAGTTGGCAAAGACCAGGCACTTGCGGCCGCGCGTATGCTCAAAGATATAGCCCATACCGGGGTCGGCGTTGTCGGGCGCCGTGTCGGTGGGGTTGAGAAGCGCCTGCTTGGTCGCTCGTGGGATGTCGACTTCGCCCTCGGGGGCCGAGGAAGTGCGACGGTCTTTGGGAGCGGCCTTGCCCCGTGCCCGCTCACGACGTTGACGGCGTTCCTCCTGTGTAAGCTGTCCGCTGTGGCGCACGTCTTGGGCGCCAGCCGGCAGCGCCGCGGGCGCCGCCGGCTCAATACGCTCGCAAGCAAGCATCTCGGCTTCTTGTGGACCCGTGCTCTCGAATCCCCACTGCTGTGCCTGGGGACCCGAGTTGTAGAAGTGCTCCATGGAGATGCGCCACACGCGGCGCGGTTCCTCAAAGCGGGGGATGATGCAATCGCGTCCTGTTCCCTGTGAGAGAAAGGCGCCCGTGCGCTCGGGGTCGCCGATGGTGGCAGAAAGGCCGATGCGGCGGGGCTGCACGCCCGCCATGCGCGAGAGGCGCTCGATAAGGCAGAGCGTCTGACCGCCGCGGTCGCCGCGCATGAGCGAATGAACCTCGTCGATAACCACATAGCGCAGGTCGCAGAACATACGAGGGATTGCCATGTGCTTATGGATCAGGAGCGCCTCGAGCGACTCAGGCGTAATCTGCAAGATACCGCTCGGTTTTTTGATGAGCTTAGCCTTGTGCGACTGCGAAACATCGCCATGCCAGTGCCAGACGGGGATATCGGCCTCTTCGCACAGGTCGTTGAGGCGGACGAACTGATCATTGATGAGTACCTTGAGGGGGCCGATGTAGAGGGCGCCAACGCTCGCGGGCGGGTTCTCCCAAAACTCGGTCAGGATGGGAAAGAAGGCTGCCTCGGTTTTGCCGGAAGCCGTGGATGCCGTCAGGAGCACATTGTCCTGAGTGTTAAAGATGGCATCAGCTGCTGCAACCTGGATGGAGCGTAGACTCTCCCAATCGTGGGAGTAGATGAAGTCTTGGATAAACGGGGCGTAGCGGTCAAAGGCGTTCACGGGGCCTCCTTTCAAAAACGAATCTCTCAATGCGGTGGGCAGTGGCTTGCTGCATTACTGCCTCGACGTTTGCCCAGATAAAACCTGCCAAAATAAACCTGTCCCTTTTTGGCAGGTTAGATGGTGAATTCGGCGAAGTTGCGGTCGCCGCCTGCGGTGCCGGCGTCGCCTGTTGCGGCTGCCGGCGCCAGCGCGTCGCCGCCGACGCTTTGCAGCAACTCGGCCACATTTGCATCGGGGTTCTGACACAGGATATCGAGCAGCTCGATAAAGTCACGAATGACCTCACGGGGCGTCAGGTGCGTATCGGCTCCCACGCGGCCAAACTCAATCTTGAGAAAGTTCACCAAGTCGTTCTCGGTAAGCGTGGGCGTCCAGCCAAAGTAGCCGGCATGGATCTGCATGAGCTTTTCGATGAGCACCAGCAGCTCCTCGTAGGTGAGCGGCTGCAGGCGGATGATGGGCGCGAGCATGTCTTTGAGATCATCTCGCGCAAAGCGACCCTGAGCGAGTCGGCTGCGCAGAGCTTCGTAGGAGAACACGCCGCGGCGGCGGTCTTCGATGGAGGTTGGCGTGCCGCCCATGATCATGCCCAGGTACTGCGCCTTGCCCTGGAGCGTGTCGTTGTACATAGTCAGGATCTTCTCGTAGTTGTATTGGCGCGTGATCGCGTTGGGAATCTTGTACAGATTCACGAGTTCGTCGATGAGCACCAGCATGCCCTTGTATCCGCTGCAGACCAAAAAGCGTGCAATGAGCTTAACGTAGTCGTACCAGTCGTCATCGCTGATGATGGTCGAGGAGCCCAGCTCAGCGCGTGCCTCGCTCTTGGTGCGGTACTCGCCGCGAATCCATTTGGTCACGCGGCTCATAGCCTCTTCATCGCCCTCGGATACGGCCATGCGATAGCGGCGGAGCATGCGGGTGAAGTCGAAGCCGTGGACCATCTCCTCGAGCGGGGCCAGTTGGGCATTGACGACCGACTCGTCGACGTCGGCACACGAGGCGACCCAGCGATCCAAAATAAGGTTGAGCGCACCACCCTCGGGGCGCGTCTTGGTCGATATATTGCGGATGAGCTCGCGGTAGGTGGCAAGGCCCTGTCCCTGACCGCCCTGCAGGCGGCGCTCGGGCGACAGGTCGGCATCAGCGACGACGAATCCCTCGCCCATGGCGTGCGTGCGGATGGTCTGGAGCAAAAAGCTCTTGCCGGCGCCGTAACGACCGACTAAGAAGCGGAAGCTCGCGCCGCCATCGGCGATGAGACTCAAATCGGTGAGCAGGGCGCGAATCTCGACCTCGCGACCCACGGTGATATAGGGAAGGCCGATGCGCGGGACCACGCCGCCCTTGAGCGAGTTAAGGATAACGGCGGCGACGCGTTTGGGTACACGGGGCGCTGCGGATGCGGTATCACTCATGGTCTAGGTATCCTCTCACGTCTGCTTCGTAGTCCTCGATAATCTGCGGCCCTGCCGCGCTAAATTCAATTACGGTGTCGCCCACCAGGTCAAAGAGCGCCTCGTTGATGCTGTCGACGAGCATGTCCTCGCTCTGCCCCGATTGCACTACCGCCGATTCCGCCTGTACTGCGTTGTGCTCGAGCAGCGCGCGGAGATAGGCGTCTGCGGCAGGCGTGAGTTCGTTCGTGGCGTCAGCGGGCGCAACAGCTGCGAACGCGGGCGTCGGCGCGAGAAGCGGTGCCACGACACCAAACTGTTCGGTGGATATGGTTGGCTCGTCGGTCTCGTCCTGCCGAATGGGTGCCGCGACCGCCTCGACAATCGCGTCGGCTACGGGCTCGGCTTCCGGTTGCCCTGAGTCCGCTGCCTCGGCTTCCACAGGTGCGCCGTCCTCGCGCTCTTCGTCGATTAAAAGTGCTTCGCGCGTTTGCGCAGCGGCGCTCCGAATGTGCCCCAGCTGACTCAGATCGATATCGATCTTGACGGGCTGGTGTGCGGCGTCCCACGAAAGCCATGCCATGATCTCGTCATCGATAATCTTGGCCAGATATTTGGGGACCTTTTCTTCCTTAAGGGGATGGGCGGGGTCCAGCGCCAGGCGCAGGCGTTGGTCGCAGGCGCGCATCATTTCACCGAGCTTGCTGCTCTTTTGCCTACTACCATGGATACGCATACATTCCCAAAAGCCGTTTTGGCAACGGTAGATGTGGATGGGATCCAGGCGGTATTCGCAGTCCTCGTGGCGCTCGGGCGCAAAGAATACGGCCGAGGCAAACATGGTGTAGGGCATGGCCGTCTCCTCCCCAAACAAGCTCGCTACGATGCCGGTCTTTCGGTGCGTGTCATAGTAGCGCGCCATGCGGACATACACGGCGCATGCCACGTGGCGCAGATCGCGGTGGTGGCTGCGGTCGAGCCGCGAGTTACTTAGGTTGTACGTGGAGAGGGCGTTGATGGCGGCCATGAGTCGCTCCTCGCGCACCTCATCGGGCGGAAGGGGGAGCGTGGGCTCGGAGGTTTTGCGACGTTTGGGGGTCTGGTCGGACGGTGCCGGTGCCGGTACAAGGTCTCGTGCCGCGCGCCGCAGCTCGATAAGGGCGTTATCGAACATGACGGTTTTAGAGTCGCGGAGCAGCTTGGGGTCGAGCCCATGGAATACGGCGTAATCCTGCAACCACACGCGTGCAAACCGATCAATGCCGGGCTCGAAGGCGCGATAGACATCCCAAAAGGCCTTGATCTTGTTAAAACCGTCGAGCGGGTCATCTACGCCAATGCCGCAAATCAGCTCATAGAGATACAGAAAGGCAAAGGACGTAGACGTTTCCTCGACGGTTCCGCGGCGCACTTGGGCACGCCAGGTAAAGTAGCCGCGCAGCTGCCGGTCGCTCATGGCGTTGTAGGTGGGAAAGTACGACTTAAAGGTGCCGTTGTAGGGACAGTCGTCCTCAAAGTCGGCCATCAGCAGGCCCTGGCGGTAAAAAAGCTCGGCTTCCGAAAGCCAGCGGCCCGCACCGCCCTTGGGGTCATCCTGCCAGCGCGATATCTCGCGCATTTTACGGTACTGGTCGGGGAGGAAATTCTGCATCTGTCGGCCGGTTTTGAGAATCGGCTCGTCTGCGTAGACTTCATGTGAGAAGCGGGCAGACTGATGGGTCCGGGCCTCGGCCATAATGCGCTCGATGAGCATCTTGATGTCCTGGTCGGCCACCGCTCCTCCTCTCGAACGCAGCTACGGTGACCTCATATCATAGCACAGCATCAAACAGGTGTTCGAGATACCGCTGCGTTGATAGATTTAGAACAGGAGGGCGTAGATGACGGCGATGACGACGGAGGGGAGCATATTGGCCGTGCGGAAGGTCTGAGGACGGATGAGGTTGACGCCGACGCAGAAGATGAGCATGGAGCCTACGAGCGAAAGGCTGTTGAGGGCTGCTGTGGTCATGATGGGGGAGAGCGCGCCGGCAAACAACGTGATCGTCCCCTGGAACACGGCTACGGGCAGGGCCGAGAAGATGCAGCCGCGTCCGAGCGACGCCGTCATGGTGCAGACGATGATGCAGTCCAGTGCGCCCTTGAGGGCAAGCGTTGACCAGTCGCCGAGCAGGCCGTCCTGGATCGATCCCACAATTGCCATGGCGCCGATACACACGGTGAGTGAAGTCGAGACAAAAGCGTTGGTGAACTCGTTATCGCCCTCACTGCCGGTCTTGCGCTTGAGCCATTCGCCAAGGTTCTCGATGGCGGCTTCCAAGTTGACGGCCTCGCCGATGAGCGAACCGAGCGCAAATGAGACGATGAGCATGGTGGTGCCGGTGGTCGCTAGCGCCTTCCCATCGATAAGGAGCATCTTTTGCATGGTGCCGCCAAGGCCGATAAACAGGACGCACAGCCCCGATGCTTTCATGAGTGTGTCTTGGATGCGCGGTGTGATGAAGCGGCCGCCCGCTAATCCCAAAAGACCGCCCGCAACTAAAAGCACAACGTTGATGATTGTTCCCAAGCCCGGCATGAGCCCTCCTGTATTGATGCCAACGTGGCAATCGTAGCAGAACGAAATGCGAGGCACATCGCGACTCATCTAATACGTTATATAAGTGGTGTTAGGAATGATGTGCAGCATTTAAGCCTCAGGTGGTTGTCGGGACATAGGGATAGTATTCAAAGCGCAGTGTCATAAGCCGCTGCGGGGATTCAATAGCCGCGGCGATGATATTGGCATCGCGGGCACGATCAAACCCTTCGAGTTCGATCTGATACGAGACGTCTTGCATAATGTCCAGACGTCGCCAGGCTAGGAGTGTGTCACCATCGAATTCCAAGGTCTTGCCTCCGTCTGGAGCAACGGCGTATAGACGCAGCTTGGCGGTGGTTGCAGGGTCGACAACCGTGACCTTTTTAATTTCGTTTCGAGTATTCTTGGCGCCCAACAAGGTGAGCAGTGTTGGGGCCACGACCTCGCCCGATGGCAAAAAGACGACTTCGATGGATTCGGGAAATGCGATGATAGCCGACTTGCGGACGGGCTGATTGGCGGCGGCAACTTCGATGTTCGCAGCGTCGATGACCTCTGTGTGGTCGAGTGCGGCAAGCACGCAACAGTTACCTTCATCGATCTCTTGAGGATCAGCAAGCCCCAGACTGTCCGCGAGCTCGGGATCGTTTGGATCGGCAGCGGGCTCATTCGGTGCTTCGAAAGAAGCTGGGGCGCTGTTTGTCGGCGACGGCGTGTCGCCCGCACCTGCTTCTTTATCCGCGCTCTCTTCTTGTATGGTTGCGTTGATGGGTTCGTCGTTTGAGGGGAGCGTCTTGGCGTCAAGCGCGGAGGGGAGAATTCCGATGGCTCCGGATCCGTTCCACTCCATTTCGAGAAGCGCCGGGTCGGCAAGAATGCGTTGCCTGCTTTGCGCGTGGGCATCGATTTCAATAGGGCCTGCCTCTATCCCTCGTGTAAGACTGAGTGATCCGGCTGGCTTCTCGAAATGAGCGTTTGTGTCTTTGGCGCTGACGGCGTAGAACAGCAGGGACGCTTCTCCCGCCGCGATGGCATCGGTGCCGGCTTTGGTCAGTCGCAACGATGCCGTGAATGAGAGGGTGGGCTGCGCATCGTCTGCATTCGCGGCGGCGCAGCCCAGACATATACCGCCTCCTTTCTCGAAAAACGTACCGTCGAAGGCGACCTTCGCTCCGTTCGCCGAGTCATCGACCGAAGCGATGTCGATGCGCAGCTCTAAATTGCATGGATCGCCATCCGCATCGAGCACAACCGAGCGCCACATGCAGACGGCGCACCCCGCCTGGGAGCCGTTTGCCTTGTTCGAACGATTGATATCCACGACTATCGAGCCGTCCGTATTACGACGAAGGCATCCCGAGGTTGAGATTGCGGCTTGTGCGATCGAAAAACGCTTACACGCAATGGCACTCGACGGATTTGGTGCGGAGCTTAGGGCTGCTGGTAAGGAGTCTGCCATGACGGGAGTCGCCCAGGCGGCGACGGGCGTTCCGGTTGCGAGCGCGCCGCAGAGTGCGACGACGGGCAAAAGGTTCTTTGATGCCATGGGGTCTCCTTAGCTAATTTAGTGCGGCCTGTCCGTGTTTTGTTTCTGGCTGCGTTTGATGTGCAGACCGAGGCCGGCGGTCCCCGCGCCTGCTGCTGCGGCGCCTGCTGCCAAGAGCCATCGTCTGTCGCCTGTCTGCGCCAACGGTTCCTCGCGGTCGCCGCGGTCGAGCTCCGAGAGGTCGACCGTCACTTGCGTGGCGGCCTGCGCCTGTTCTTGCTGGGCAAAGGCCATGGCTGGCCCAAACGCTAGGATGCTGACGGCGGCGGCCAGGGCGACAGCCTTATGCCGTGTGCGCACCGGGCTCGACCGTCCAGGTGATCGTTGCAACCTGATCGCCTTCGCCGGTTACGCGGAAGATGTCGCGCGTGACGCGGGCGACGTTTCCGCTTGTCTTGAGCTTAATTTTGTCCTTGCCGCCGGCAATGCCCTGGTAGCCCATGTCGAAGGCTGCATTCTTGGAAAGATCGAGGCCCGTCCCCTGCGTTGCGGCGCTGGCGTTCTGGAGTGCGCCGTCGGGGCCGACCTTAAAGTCGATGGAGTTCTGTGCGGTTCCGGCTTTGGCGTCGGCAGCAATGGTCCAGGTGTTCATGGCGTCGATCTTCATGTTGGTGACATGGATGCCGTAGGCCGAATGATTGTCGATGGTGGTCGCGTCTTCTGAGGGGCCCTGAAGCGTGCCGTCGGCCTTGGCGACGAAGGGAATAACCGTCGGAACTTTGAACTCAACGTTGTCGATCTCGGTCCTGACCATTACTTTCGTGGTTCCAACGCGCCCGGCTGCCATAGCTGGCGTCGGGGCGGCGCCCATTGCGAGCGCGAGCGCGAGCCCTGCGCCCACGACGAGCGCTCTGGCTCCGTTCATGTTCCTGGTGATGTCCATGGTCGTTCCTTTCTATTCGCCGCGGGCCGTCCCCGCGATGATTGGACGAATGCTGGTGAATTGCGTGCGGTGCCGCGTCGGCCGGAAAAGCTAGTTCTCGGCTTGCTCAACCCGCACCTTGACACGTGTCGGATTGCCGTGGCTGTCGAGGGTCTTGGCATCGAGTGCCTGGATCTCGATGTACGCCTCGCCTTCTTTGGTGTCGCCGGCGGGGCACGTTTCGATTGTCTTGCCGGTCTCGACCACACCGGATTCGTACATGGTCTCGTCGTTTTGGATGACGCGGAATCGCTGGGGATATTTATTGTCTTGGACGTTTTGCACGTTGACGCGCAGCTTGCCGTCCTCCTGCAGCTGAGCGACCGGTGCGACCGAAATCGTCATCATGTTGTCGCGGACGATGGCGTCGAGCTCATCTTGGATTTCCTGACGCGTTTTGCCCTCGGCCGTCGTAACCGAAGCGCCCGCCTCGGGTACGGGCTGCGACTGCCAAGCGTATAGTCCTACGGCGACAAGGGCACAGACGATGGCCAAACAGGCAAGGATGAGCTTCTTGCGACGACCCAGGCCTGCAAAGTGGGGTGGCTTCTTCGCGCTCATGCGGCATCCTTGGCGGTATAGATGCGCGCAAAGGTGGACGGGTTCGCTCCAAAGAGCATGTGAAGCATCAGGCGGCGTGAGTAGACAAGCTCGTCGAAGTCGGGAGGGAGCTCGATGTCGTGGATATGCGCGATGCGGTGGGCGAGCGCCGAGAACGACTCGGGGTCGCAGATCACATCGGTGGTAACGTGGTAGACCGTCGTATCGGGGAATGCCTCTTCGTCGAAAGGCAGGAGATGGGGATCGTCGTCGACTTCGATGGCGATGCCGTACTGGGGCCAGTAATATGCCATGGGAACCTCCCTGCTTCTGGGGCCAAAACTTCTGTCGGTTTTGGCTGTCGATGCCGACGGTATCAGCCACCACTTGACCAATTGCTGACCAAATGCTTGACGGATTGGTGTCTCCGCAGGTAAAAGGCGGCAAAAAATACTCCAACTTTTTTCAAGCGACAATCGCGCGGTCGGCGACGGCGGGGCCATATGTGTCAAAAGCATCGTCTACCGAGGAAATCAAGCCGCTCGCCGAATTGTACGAACGTAAAAATCGCCAATTATGGAGACGGTCTCGAACACGTCGACGAAACGATGCGGTAACATCTCCCTGCAAACACTGTAGTTAGCTAAAGGGGGAGTTCGCGTGTCTGCAACCATCAAACCCTTCACCGACGAGTTCGAAGAGTATGGTCGCGATGAGTCTCGCGCATCGGGCGAGGCCTCGAGCATCTCGTTTCCGACAACGGAAGACGAGGTCCGTGCCATTTTGGAAAAGCTCCATGCCGAGCGTGTCCCGGTAACGGTTCAGGGCGCCCGAACCGGCCTTGCCGCCGGTGCCGTGCCCCACGGCGGGCATATCCTCAATACTTCCCGTATGAATCGCTACTTGGGCCTTCGCCGCGATGAACAAGGCCAATTTCTGCTGCGCGTGGAGCCGGGCGTTGTGCTCTCGGAGCTGCGCAAGCAGCTGAGCAAGAAGGTGCTGCCGACTGCTGGTTGGGACCAGGCATCGCTTGAGGCCTACGAGGAGTTCCAAGAGGCCCCCGAGCAGTTCTTTCCCACCGATCCCACCGAGGCATCTGCCTGTCTGGGCGGCATGGCGGCATGTAACGCCTCTGGTGCCCGCAGCTACGCCTACGGTCCCATGCGCCCACATATCACGGGACTCCACGTCGCGCTGGCTGATGGCGATTTGCTTGAGCTTCAGCGCGGCGAGGCTTTTGCCCAGGGCCGCCACCTGTCGCTCGTGACGGCAGTGGGTCGTACGCTCGAGCTCGATCTTCCCGGCTATACCATGCCCAAGACAAAAAATGCCTCAGGCTATTTCGTTGCGGACGAAATGGACGCCATCGACCTCTTTATCGGTGCTTGTGGCACGCTCGGCGTTATCACCGAGCTCGAGATTGCCCTGCAGGCGGCGCCTGCGGTCGTTTGGGGTGTGAACTGCTTTTTCAATAGCGAAGACAAGGCCGTGTCCTTTACCGATTCCATGCGTCCCGTCCTGTCCCATGCGGCTGCCATCGAGTACTTCGACGCTGGCGCCCTGGATATTCTACGTCGCCAGCGCGAGCAGTCGACGGCGTTTGCCTCGCTGCCGGCGCTCGACAAAGAGGCCAAGGTCTGTGTCTACGTGGAGCTCGACTGCGATGACGAGGCCCAGGCGACCGAGGAACTGTACCACCTGGGATGGGTGCTCGAGTTTGCGGGTGGCCGCGACGATGCGACATGGGTCGCGCGCACCGAGGTTGATCGCGAGTGCCAGCGGTTCTTCCGCCATGCGGTCCCCGAGAGCGTCAACATGCTTATCGACGAGCGTCGCCGCACGGATCCCACCATCACCAAACTGGGTTCGGACATGTCGGTGCCCAATGCACGCCTTGCCGATGTCGTGGCCCTCTATCGCCGCACACTGGCCGAAAGCGGGCTTGAATCTGCTGCCTGGGGGCACATCGGTAACAACCATCTGCATGTGAACATCCTGCCGCGCGATGCGCAGGACTACCGTCGCGGTGGCGAGCTGTTTGCCCAGTGGGCTGCGGAGGTAACGGCTATGGGCGGTGCCGTTTCTGCCGAGCACGGCGTCGGCAAGATCAAGGCGGGCTTCTTAGAGACGATGTACGGTCACGAGGCCATGGTCGAGTCGGCGCGGCTCAAGCTCCAGCTCGATCCCGACGGGCAGCTGGGTCGCGGCAACCTGTTTTCGGAGAAGCTCTTGGATGAGCTCGTCCAGAAAGGGGGCGCGTGAAGATGAGCGATTTCCATATGGTGGTGTGCGTCAAGGCCGTGCCGGGCAGCACCGAGGTCAAGATGGACCCCAAGACCAATACCATCGTGCGCGATGGCAAGCAGGCGGTCATTAATCCCTTTGATGCGAGCGCTTTGGAATGCGCGCTGGCGCTGAAGGACGACTTTATCGGCTTTGGCATGGATGTGCGCGTGACGGTGGTGTCGATGGGCATCCCCGCGACCGAGTCGCTGCTGCGCGACTGCATCGCCCGAGGCGCCGACGACGCGCTGCTGCTGACCGATCGCGCCTTTGCAGGTGCCGATACCCTGGCAACCACCTATGCTCTCAAATGCGGCATCGAGGCGCTCGACGAGGACTTCGACCTGCTCATCTGCGGCAAGATGGCGGTGGATGGCGATACGGCCCAGATTGGTCCCGAGCTTGCCGGTGCCTTTGAGATTCCCTGCGTGACCGACGTGAGTTGCGTGCAGAGCGCGGGCTTTACGACCTGTGGCTCGCTGGCGCTCATTCACGGATGCGATGCCGGCGAGGAGACGGTGTATCTTGAGATGCCGTGCGCGATGACGACTGCCAAGGAGATTGGCCAGTTGCGTATGCCGAGTATTGCCGGTATTCGCGCGGCGGAGGAGGCGGACGTGCGCGTGGTCAGTGCCGCCGACGTGAACGCCGACCCCGCGCGTTGCGGTCTTGCCGGGTCGCCGACACAGGTCGTGCGCTCGTTTGTGCCCGACCGTGACCAAACGTGCGAGGCCGTTGAGGGAACGGCGTCCGAGCAGGCGGTAAAACTTGCCAAGATTATCGAGGGGATGGCATAGATGAGCGGACTGATTATCGATAGCGAAGCCTGTATCGGCTGCGGTCGCTGCGTTCGTGCCTGTGCCTCGGGCGGCATCGTAGTGGAAGGCGAGCGACCCAACCGATGCGCCCATGTAACCGACGGCTGCATCCTATGCGGTGGGTGTGTCGACGCCTGCCCTGTCAACGCTATCTCGATCGAGCGTGACGAGGCTGCTGGTGCGGTGGACCTTGATGCATATCGAGACATTTGGGTATTCGCGCAGACCGACGAGCGCGATACGGTGACTCCCGTTGCCTATGAGCTTATGGGCAAGGGGCGCGAGCTTGCCGATGCTCGCGGCTGCCGTCTGGTGGCACTGGTCGGCATGAGCCCCGAGGGCTCGCTCGGGGACCTGGAGCATCTGGTTTGCGCGGGCGCCGACGAAGTCCTGACCTGTCGCGACGAGCGCCTGCGCCAAAACGATGCGGAGGTCTACGCCCGCTTGATCTGCGATTTGGTAGCCGAACGCAAACCCGAGGCCATCCTATACGGTGCGACCGCTTTTGGTCGCGAACTGGCACCCGGCGTTGCCGTGCGTTTGCAGACGGGCCTTACGGCTGACTGCACCGTACTTTCGATGGATGCAGAGACGGGACTGCTGCAACAGACGCGTCCGGCGTTTGGCGGCAACCTGATGGCCACCATCATTTGCCCCAACCACCGTCCGCAGATGGCAACGGTGCGCCCCGGTATCTTTAAGGCTCCCGACTTCGACTACGGCCGCTCTGGCACGATCACCCAGATATCGCTTGCGGATGATGCTAAGGCTCGTGTCGAGATCTCGATTCCCGCCGAGGAGTGGGGACAGCAGCCCTCGATCGCCAATGCCGAGTGCCTGGTCGTGGTGGGTCGCGGCATTGGTTCCAAGAAAAACCTGCCGTTGATGCGAAGGCTCGCCGAGGCTCTGGGAGCCGAGCTTGGCTGCACGCGACCTGTCGTGGAGGCCGGCTGGTTGGAGTATCGCCATCAGATTGGCCAGACGGGCGTATCGGTTTCGCCCAAGCTTCTCGTGAGTATCGGTGTTTCGGGCGCCATTCAGCATCTTGCCGGCATCGGTGGGGCGGAGTGCATTATCGCCATTAACGAGGACCCGGATGCCCCCATTTTCGGTGCTGCCCAGTACAAGGTTGTTGGGGACGCCGTCGAGGTCGTCGAGGAGCTGCTGGCCCAGCTTGAGCGCTAGGCGCGCGCCAGCCAGTCGCGCATCTCGTCCTTTAGGCGGCTCCAGGTTGCCTGCGTGGCGGGGTCGGTAAAGGGCCGCGTAATGCCAAAGGGCGCGTCGAGCAGGCGGTGGATATCGCCCTGTTCGCGCGCCAGCGCGCGGCTTGCTGGATAGACGAGCTCAAACATAAAGCAGATAAGCCCCACCAAGAAGTCGGCGGGCTCATCGCGCTCATCGCGTGCGACGCAGCGGTGCTCGTCAAAGGCGGCAAGTGTCGGCGACGAGAAACGGCTGCCGAGAAACGTCTTCTCGTCCACCTTGAGGATAGTGTCGACGGTGCTGTCGGCGATGGTGCGCATAATGTCGATCTTGTCACCATCGCGCACGATATCGCAGAAGCACCGTGTACGCTCGTCGAGTTGTGCCGGCAGGCGAAAGTCGCTGTGATAGGCGATGCTCGCTCGGATGAGCTCGTCATGCGCACCGGTTTCGATAAAGTCACGGATGTCTGTCGTGGCGGGTGCATCGGCGGGATTCTCGCCAAAGAGGACCTCGATGCCCAGCGCCGCATGGCTCATGCTCTCGGCGTCCTTAAAGGTGTCCCAGCGTCGCAGCTGCTCAAAGCGGCCCATATCGTGTAGCAGGCCGCAAAGCCATGCCAGGTCAATATCTTCTGACGACCAGCCCTGCTCGCGCGCTACGGCATCGCATGCCTCGGCCACGTGGTACGTATGCTCGATTTTGAGCGCGATGCGTGGTTTGGTGGCGTCGTAGGCATCGGTGTAGCTTTTGAAGGCCGCGCGCGCCCGGTCTCGATCGATAGCTGTCATAATGACTTCCTAAAAAGTTGTGTCTTTCGATCCGGTGGCAATTGTAGGTGAACTCGGTTGCTGTCGGATGATGATTCTGCCGTATCGCTACATGCGGCTCGGAGACCTTGTCAGGATGAGAAGCGTATGGTGCTCAAAATCGTTAGAACCGTCTGGCCGGTGATGCTTACCTATGTTGCAATAGGCGCGCCGTGCGGAATGATCATGGGGCAGACGGGAATGGAGCCCTGGATGGTCTTTGCCCTGAGCAGCACGTTTGTGACGGGCAGCGGCCAGTTTATGATCTGCAATCTTTGGCTGGCGGGCGTACCGGCACCTTCGATTATCGCGAGCGTTGCCGCCATCTCCTCGCGTTTTGCGCTTTACTCGGCATCGATCGCGCCGCATCTGACGGGTGCCTCGAAGCGTCAGACGCTGGCTGTTGCCGCGACACTTACCGAGGAGGCATATGGCATCTCGCTTGCCAAGTTGGTTGAAGGGGAGGATTGGGGCCCGCGCGAGTCCTTTGTGCTCAACGTGATCCTCATCGCAACATGGGGCGTTTCGTGTACGATGGGCGCCATCGTCGGCGCCGTTGTCGATGTTCCCACCGCCATTGCAGCCTTTGTCTGCACCTCGCTCTTTATCTGCCTGCTCTTTTCGCAGCGGCTGTCGCGCGGCAACGTTGTCGCGGCGGTTTCGGGCGCGGTGTCCGTCGCCGTATGCAAGTTCTTGGGCCTCGTGAATATTGCCGTGCCGGCAAGCGTCGTGGCCGGCATTGCCATTGCGTTGGCGTGCGATGCAGTATTTGACGGAAGAGGTGCCCGCGATGCCCGTTAACGAGTTCTTGGTTCTGTGGCTGTCGTCGTGGGCTGCTATCGCGTTCTTTCGCATCGCGCCGGCGTTCGCCTTGCGTGGGCGGACCCTGTCGCCCCGCATTACCGAGGCCCTGGGCTATATCCCGCCCGCTGCCTTTGCCGCGCTGGTCGCCAACGACTTGGTGAGCCCCGGCGCGTTCGACGCGGGACTCTGGCCTGCCTTGGTTCCCTGGATTGCGGCCGTCGGCGTCGTGGTCGTGGCGGTCAAGACAAAATCGATGCTGTGGTGCTGCGTCTCGGGCATCGTACTCTATATTGTCTTGAGCCTTATATAGGGGTGGCGTCGCGGGCTCCGAATCTCGTTCCATCCCAACTTGTCGGATTTTTCACCGAGCTGGTCTATTTCTTCTGGTACCATGGTCAAACTTTACTGTAGCAAAGCGTGACGTGGGCTTTTGTACCCCGTCAGCGGAAATGGGGGTTTCATGGCACAGGAAGCGACCGCCAACGAGCAAAAGAAATTCAAGGTCCCGCGTATCCCGGGCGACATCATGATCTATCCGATGATCGTCGGCCTTTTGCTCAATACCTTCTGCCCGCAGGTCTTTGAGGTCGGCGGCTTCTTTACGGCTGCCTGCCGCGGCGGCTCCAACACCATCGTTGCCGCGATCTTGCTGTTCGTGGGCGCCGGCATCAGCTTTAAGTCCACGCCGGGCGCCATCAAGACCGGCATCGTCGTGCTGATTCCCAAGCTGGTCGTCGCAGCGGCTCTCGGCCTAGGCGTGGCATATTTCTTTAACGACAACTTCCTGGGTCTGAGCTCCGTGTCTATCATCGGCGGCATCACGTTTTGCAACATGGCGCTCTACACGGGCATCATGGGCGAGTTCGGCGACGAGTCCGAGCAGGGCGCCGTGGGCATCTTGTTTTTTACGGCCGGCCCCGCCGTCACGATGATCATCCTCGGCGTCTCGGGTCTCGCCAACATCCCCGTCGGCACCATCGTCGGCTCCATCCTGCCGCTTGTCATCGGCATGGTCCTGGGCAACTTGTCTCCGTTTATCAAGAACCTGCTGGTCCCCGGCGCCAATCCCGCGATCGCTGTCATCGGTTTTCAGCTCGGTGCGTCCATGAGCCTTTCGAGCTTTATCACCGGCGGCATTTCGGGCATCCTGCTGGGCCTCATCACGCTCTTTATCGTCGGCCCTATCACCTTTGCGTTCGAGCGCCTGTGCGGTGGTAACGGCAAGGCGGCCGTTGCCTGCTCCACTATCGCCGGCACGGCTATGACCACGCCGGTCGCCCTCGCCGAGGTCGCTCCGCGCTATGCCGAGCTCGCGCCCACCGCGTATGCGCAGATCGCCACCGCCGTCATCATCACGGCAATCATGGCCCCGATTCTGACCGGCTGGGTCGATAAGAAGTTCTGCCACGGCAAAGAGGATCTGTCGGTCGAAGGCGTCGAGGCTATTGAGGAGGCCGTCGCGACCGACATCGACGGCGAGTAATCGTCGACGCGAGTCAATCAAGCCGGCGTGTGCAATTCGCGCCGTATGAGCGCCCGAACGATGACTGTTCTGCAGCAACGTTCGGGCGCTCTGCTATTATTCCCCTTACCCCTGCGGAGTAAGGGGCGTTTATTGCCCAGACACGAATCGGGCGATTCTGACCACTTGGATATTGAGGGGATGGCGTCTAGTGGTTAAGGCACTCAAGATCGAGATATTCCTGCTATGCATGATTGTTCTTATCGGGCTTGCCGCGCGAAGTCGCCACTCCTTGTTCTCGAGTACCCAGCAGTTATTGTTTAGTACGCTCGGCTACACCTCTGCCGCGTACATGTTATTCGATATAATCTGGACGCTTTCGGACGGTGTGGGCGGCACGCTGGGCATTGCTGCCAACTGGATTTCCAACGCGGTTTCGTTTTCGCTCTTTGCCGCCGCGTGCCTCATTTGGTTTATCTATTCCGAGACGGTGCAGGGTTCTCGCCTTTTGACCGCGCGCTATAGGATGGCGTTTGTAACGCTGCCTGCGGTGCTGGTAGTCGTACTGGCGTTTACTAGCTACTGGACGCATGCCCTGTTCTATATCGATGCGCAGGGCGCGTATCGTCGCGGTTTTGTCTATATGATCCAGCCCATCGTCAGCTACTGCTACGTTATATATACGTCCCTGCATGCGTTTATACAATCTTGCAAGGTCGAGAGCCTACAAAAGAAGGCCATCTATCAAACCTTGGCATTTTTCGCCATTCCGGCCTTGGTGGCCGGTGTCTTTCAGGTCTTTTATTCGGGTCCCTGCCTTAGTGTCGGCATCATGTTAAGTATGTTGCAGCTCTACATTGTTTGTCAGGAGCAGCTGATCTCGACCGACCCGTTGACTGGCCTCAACAATCGCAACCGTTTTGAGACCTATATGCTGTCACTCTTTTCAAATGTGGATCAGGCCGAAGATGTATATCTGCTTATGATGGACGCTGACGGCTTTAAGCAGATTAACGACCACTATGGACATGTCGAGGGCGACCATGCCCTTCAGGTCGTTTCGAAGGCGCTCAAGGACGTCTGCTCGATGTCCGGCGGCTTTATCGCGCGTTATGGCGGCGATGAGTTCGTAGTGCTCCAGAAGGCAGCAGTGGAACAGGACATCATAGACCTGTGCGTGGCGATCAACGACGAGCTCGCGCGCGCCGAGGTGCCGTATGCATTGCGGATGTCCATCGGTTACGCGCGGGTCGGTGATGGTGTCGATACGTGGCAAGACTTACTTCGCGCTGCCGATGCGGAGCTCTACCGTGTTAAGGCCGAGAAAAAGAAAGCCGGCGTCCAGATTCGCTAGAAAAAGGGGCGCACGACCAATGCGATGGTCGTGCGCCCCTTTTGCGTTGACAGGGAATTAGTAGCGGCTGTCGAAGATGCGCCTCGTCTTTTTCTTGGAACGGGGCAGTTCGCTAGGCTTTTTTGGGTTTGTTGACGATGATGATGCCGCCGCAGACCAACAGCAGGGCAACGATAACGGTAACGGGGCTCGTGCCGGCGCCCTCGCCGAGCAGCAGCGCGCTCAGCAGCACGCCAAAGACAGGGTTCATAAACCCAAAGACCGAGACGCGGCTGACGGGATTGACGGCAAGCAGGCGCGACCACAGCGAGTAGGCGACCGCGGAGATAAGCGCCATGTAGACGATGAGCGCGATGGCGGGGGCGATCGCGGTGGGCGACAGCGCGCCGCCCATCAAAAAACCGATAGCGGTGAGAACGATGCCGCCGACCAAGAACTGCCAGCCGGCAAGCAAAACGCCGTCGTGCTCGCGCGAGAAGATGCCGATCAGGCAGGTCGAAAGAGCGCCTGCGACGGTGGAAGCCAGGATAAAGCCCTCACCGTCGAGCGTGAAGCCAAAGGTACCGTCCGCGCCCGAAAGGTTGACGAGCGCGACACCGGCAAAGCCCAATACGCAGCCGAGCACCTTGGCCGCATCGAGCTTTTCGGTGCGAAACGCCAGAGCGGCAAAGAGAATGGCCAGGAAGTTGGCGCTGGCCTCGATGATAGAGCTCGACATGGCGCTGGCGCGCGAGAGGCCCAGGTAGAAAAAGAAGTACTGGCCGATCGTCTGGAAGAGCGACAGGATGAAGATGGGCTTAATATCGCGAGCCTGCGGAACGAGCGGGCGGCGCTGGGCTGCGCTCATGCCAACAATGACCAGCGTGCCGGCAAGGGTGAAGCGCAAGCCCGCGAAGAGCAACTGCGAGGCACTGTCGTGCGAGGGAATGCCAAAGAGCGCATAGCCGATCTTGATGCAGGGGAAAGCCGATCCCCAGAGTGCACAGCAAACGAGGCAGCCCAGGATGAGTCCGGGCAGGGTGGCGAGATACGGCTTGCGGCTTTCCATGATGTCCTTCCTGTATGCGCGAAGCAAAAAAGAACCCGCCACCGGATGCGTCGGTGGCGGGTGTTGTTACCCGAAGGGATTGTACCTGATGGAAAAGGTTTAAGCGAAGTAGGCCACGCCGCTCTCAAAGATCGGCATGAACTTATCGCCGGGGACATGCTCGGGCACGTTGCGGTACAGGTTGTCGCCGCGACGCTCGGCATGGCCCATCTTGCCCAGGACGCGGCCGTCGGGGCTCGTGATGCCCTCGATGGCGAGTGCGGAGCCGTTGGGGTTGACGGAGAGATCCATGCTGGGCTTGCCGTTCTCGCCCACGTACTGCGTGGCGACCTGGCCGTTGGCGATCAGCTGGGTGAGCACTTCGTCATTGGCGACAAAGCGGCCCTCGCCGTGGCTGATGGCGACGGTGTAGGGGTCGTCCAGGCTGCACTGCGACAGCCACGGGGACAGGTTGGACGAGATGCGGGTGCGCACCAGACGGCTCTGATGACGACCGATGGTGTTGAACGTCAACGTGGGCGCATCGGGCGTGGCGTCGACGATGTCGCCATAGGGCACCAGACCGAGCTTGACCAGGGCCTGGAAGCCGTTGCAGATGCCTAGCATCAGGCCGTCGCGGGCCTTGAGCAGGTCGCGAACTGCCTCGGTGACCTCGGGAGCGCGGAAGAACGCCGTGATGAACTTGGCAGAGCCGTCGGGCTCGTCGCCGCCCGAGAAGCCGCCGGGGATCATGACGATCTGGCTTGCACGGATGCGGCGGGCAAGCTCGTGGGTGCTCTCGGCGACGGCCTCGGGCGTGAGGTTGTTGATCACGAAGGTGTCGGCTTCGGCACCGGCTGCGCGGAAGGCACGTGCGCTGTCGTACTCACAGTTGTTGCCGGGGAACACGGGGATGATCACGCGCGGGCGGGCGATCATGGCGCCGCCGTACACGTGGATATTCTTGGCGCGGAAGTCGATGGTCTCGACCTCGGGGGTCTCGCCGGCGCTGCGGTAGGCGAAGACGCCCTCGATGCCGCTCTCCCAGGCCTCCTGGAGCTTGGCGAGCTCGATGACCTCGGAGCCGGTGTCGATGACATAGCCCTCGACGGTGGTACCCAGGGGCTCGACGACAACGCCGTCGGCGACCTCGGGCAGCTCGGCGTCCTCGGCGAGCTCGACGATAAAGCTGCCGTAGAGCGGGGTGAAGAGGCTCTCTACGTCTACATCCTCGGCAAGCTCGATACCGATCTGGTTACCGACGCACATCTTAAAGAGGCTCTCGGCGCCGCAGCCGTAGCCGGGCGTGGAGATGGCCAGGGCGTTGCCGGTAGCAGTGAGCGCCTCGACGGCGTCAAACGCCGCGAGCAGCTGCTGAGCGTCGGGGCGGTAGTCCTCGCCATAGGTGGCGGGGGCGATGCGGACGACGCGGTGCGTGAGGCCCTTGAACTCGGGCGAGACGGCGCGGGCGGCCTTGCCCACGGCGACAGCGAAGCTGATCAGGGTCGGCGGAACGTTGAGCTCGCCGGTCTCGTCCTCAAACGAGCCGCTCATGGAATCCTTGCCACCGATGGCGCCGGCACCCAGGTCGACTTGGGCCATGAGGGCGCCCAAGACGGCTGCCGTGGGCTTGCCCCAGCGCTCGGCCTCGGTGCGCAGACGCTCGAAGTACTCCTGGAAGGAGAGATAGGCGCGCTTGTGCTCAAAGCCGGCGGCAACGAGCTTGGCAATGGACTCGACCACGGACAGGTAGGCGCCCGCAAACTGGTCGGCCTCCATCAGATAGGGGTTGAAGCCCCATGCCATGGCACTCGACGTGGTGGTCTCGCCGTCCACGGGGAACTTGGCGACCATGGCCGAGCTGGGGGTGAGCTGCGTCTTGCCGCCAAAGGGCATGAGCACGGTCGCGGCGCCGATGGTGGAGTCGAAGCGCTCGGAAAGACCCTTGTTGGAAGCGACGTTGAGGTCGGTGACGAGCGAGGTCATGCGCTCGGCGAGCGTGGTGCCGGCCCAGCTGGGCTGCCACACGCTACGGGCGCACACGTGGGCGACCTGGTGCTTGGGTGCGCCGTTGGAGTTGAGGAACTCGCGGGACAGGTCGACGATGGCGACGCCGTTCCAGGCCATGCGCATGCGCGGCTCGGCGGTAACCTCGGCGATAACGGTTGCCTCCAGGTTCTCCTCGGCGGCGTAGCCCATGAACTCCTCGACGTCACCGTCGGCGACGGCGCAAGCCATGCGCTCCTGGGACTCGGAAATGGCGAGCTCGGTGCCATCCAGGCCGTCGTACTTCTTGGTCACGGTGTCAAGGTCGACATACAGGCCGTCGGCAAGCTCACCCACGGCGACCGAGACGCCGCCGGCGCCAAAGTCGTTGCAGCGCTTGATCAGACGGCAGGCGTCGCCGCGGCGGAACAGACGCTGCAGCTTGCGCTCGACCGGGGCGTTGCCCTTCTGGACCTCGGCACCCGAGGTCTCGATGGACTCGGTGTTCTGGGTCTTTGAGGAGCCGGTAGCGCCACCGATGCCGTCACGGCCGGTGCAGCCGCCCAGCAGGATGATCTTGTCGGTGGGGGCGGGGCACTCGCGACGAACGTGGTTTGCCGGGGTGGCGCCCACGACGGCGCCAACTTCCATGCGCTTGGCCACGTAACCGGGGTGATAGAGTTCGTTGACCTGACCGGTGGCAAGGCCGATCTGGTTGCCGTAGCTGGAGTAGCCGGCGGCAGCGGTGGTCACGAGCTTGCGCTGCGGCAGCTTGCCCTCGAGCGTCTCGGAAACCGGGACGGTGGGGTCGCCGGCGCCGGTGACGCGCATGGCCTGGTACACATAGCTGCGGCCCGAGAGCGGGTCGCGGATAGCGCCGCCCACGCAGGTGGCGGCACCGCCGAAGGGCTCGATCTCGGTCGGGTGGTTGTGGGTCTCGTTCTTAAACAGGAACAGCCAGTCCTGGTCCTCGCCGTCGACATCGACCTTCACCTTGACGGTGCAGGCGTTGATCTCCTCGGACTCATCGACATCGGTCATGATGCCGGTCTTCTTAAGATACTTGGCGCCGATGGTGCCCATGTCCATGAGGCAGACGGGCTTGGCGTCGCGGCCGAGTTCGTGGCGCATCTCCATGTAGCGGTCGAAGGCTTGCTGCACCACGGCGTCGTCGATCGTCACGTCGTCCAGGACGGTGCCGAAGGTGGTGTGGCGGCAGTGATCGGACCAGTAGGTGTCGATCACGCGGATCTCGGTGATGGTGGGGTCGCGGTCCTCATCGCGGAAGTACTGCTGGCAGAAGGCGATGTCCGCCTCGTCCATGGCAAGGCCGCGCTCGGAAATAAAGGCGGCAAGGCCGGCCTCGTCGAGCTCGCGGAAGCCGTCGAGCACCTCGACGGGCTGGGGCTCGGGGGTCTCCATGTACAGCGTCTCGGGCAGGTCGAGCGAGGCGATGCGCGCCTCGACGGGGTTCACCACGTAGTGCTTGATGGCATCGATGGCGGCTTCGTTCAGAGCGCCCGAGATCATATAGACCTTGGCGGAGCGCACGGCGGGGCGCTCGCCCTGGCTGATGAGCTGCACGCACTCGCTGGCGGAGTCGGCGCGCTGGTCAAACTGGCCAGGCAGGAATTCGACGGCAAAGACGGCGCCATCGCTTGCGGGGAGCTCGTCGTAGGTCACATCGACCTGGGGCTCGCTAAAGACGGTCGGCACGCAGGAGCGGAAAAGCTCCTCGTCGATGCCCTCGACGTCGTAGCGGTTGATGATCCTCAGGGCCTCGATGCCCTTGATGCCGAGAATTTCGGTCAGCTCGCCCTTGAGCTGCTGAGCCTCGACGTCGAACCCGGGTTTCTTCTCCACGTAGATACGAGAGACCATTGGTTCCTGCCTTCCTGATCGGTTGGGCGTACGGTACGGTATGCGGCAGCGGTCGGTTTACGGGGCAAGCCTCGCGGTCGCCTTGAGCCACATGTTTGTAAACCTCACTATGATACGACAGCTCGCGGCGCGTTGAGGACGGCGAGGGTGCTACAGTGAAGCGCAAACAAGAGAAAGGCATCACATGGCATTCGTTTCGCTCGCCATCATCGCACTCGTGGCCTTTGCGAGTCCTTTTATCGCCTCGGCGATTCCCGGAAAACCTGTTCCCGAGACGGTCTTTTTGCTCGTGCTCGGCGCGGTGCTGGGACCCCATATGCTCGGCGTCATCCATGTAGATGCTGAGGTCTCGCTTGTGTCCGAGCTGGGCCTGGCCTTTTTGTTCCTGCTTGCCGGCTTTGAGATCGACCCCAAGAGCATCACGGGCGTCGAGGGGCGCTACGGCTTGGCGACGTGGGCCGTCACGTTTGGTATCGCCTGGCTTGCCGTGCGCTTTACCCCGTGGTTCTCGGTCAGTCATTTCGACGGTATCGCCGTGACGCTTGCCCTCACTTCGACGGCGCTCGGCACGCTCGTGCCCATCATGCGTGAGCGCTCGCTCACTGGCACGCGTGTGGGCGACTCGATTCTCGCGTATGGCACCTGGGGTGAGCTCGGCCCTGTGCTCGCCATGTCGGTGCTGCTGTCTGCCCGCACTGGCATCCAAACGCTCGTAATCCTTGGCTTGTTTGCGGTGGTTTGCGTGTTGCTGGCTGTGGTCCCAAGCCGCTCCAAGCGTGTCGGCAGCCGCTTCTTTGCGTTTGTCGAGGAACGCGCCGATACCACGTCGCAGACCTTCGTGCGCCTGACGGTGCTCATCCTGGTCACACTCGTGGCGTTCTCGGCCGTCTTTGATCTCGACATCGTGTTGGGTTCTTTTGCCGCCGGCTTTGTCTTGCGCTATATCATCCCCGAGGGCAACCATACGCTCGAGACCAAGCTCGATGGCCTGGCCTACGGCTTTTTGATTCCGGTATTCTTTACCGTATCGGGCGCAAAGATCGATCTGACGGCCGTGGCGTCGCGCCCGGGTCTGCTCGTGGGCTTTATCATGGCGTTGTTGATTATTCGTGCCGTGCCCATTCTTATTTCTATGAGCATTTGTCCTGCGACGCGCGATGTGTCGGCGTATGGTCGCATTACCGTGGCCCTGTACTGCACCACGGCCCTGCCGATCATCGTTGCCGTGACAAGCGTTGCCGTCAACGCGGGCGCGCTGTCGCAAGATATCGCGTCGGTCATGGTTGCCGCCGGTGCCATCACGGTGTTCTTGATGCCGTTGCTCGCGCAGCTCTTCTACCGCGTGGTCGACGCCGCGCCGGTCGCCGCCGTGGCAGAAGTTGCCGAGCATCCATCCGATGCGCTCGACATCCTGCGCGCCCATCACGATTTGGCGAGCCTGCTCGCACGTGAGCACGAGCTGCTGACTTCGCATGGTCATGGTCGCGTATTCGAGGGCTTGCCTACGCTCGATACGATTGCCGAGCGTCTTTCCGCCGAGGCGGCGAGCGGCCACATCGATGCCCGCATCGTGGACGCGGCGCATCTTCTTGCCGATAAGACCTATGGTGATGAGGTCGACCCGTCCGAGCTGACCCCGCGCGAGCGTCGCCGCCTGGAGCGTGCCAAGCTCGCCGTGCGCGAATACCGCCGCCGCATGCTGGAGCTCTATGCGCGCGATGAAGCCCAGGACGACGACGGCAGGTAGCCAACGCCGTCGCGGAAAATGCATCCCAGAATCCGCGTCCAGAGTGGGACATAGTTTCCGAAAGAAAGCCCTGAGGGAAGCTGCGCCCCGTTCTGAGCTGAAATACCGGGACGCAGCTTCCCCTGCAAGCAGAACAAGGCGCGCTGCCTGCGGTTGACGCAGACAGCGCGCCTTTTGCGTTGGGCCTCGTTGAGGTTCGAAGTCGTGGCTTGCGACCTTTAGGAGCGGGCGGCTCCGTCGACGGGGAGCACGGCGCCCGTGACATAGGAGGACATGTCGCTCGCTAGGAAAACGAAGGCGTTGGCGACGTCCTCGGGCTCGCCCATGCGACCCAGCGGAATGGTGGCGATGATGGGCTTGATGACCTCTTCGGGCAGGTTGGCGACCATATCGGTCTTGGTCACGCCGGGTGCGACGGCATTGACGCGAATGCCCATGGGGGCGAGCTCGCGCGAGAGCGACTGGACCATACCGTTGACGGCAAACTTGGACGTGGGATAGCCAACGCCGGAGGGCTGACCGTACTTGGCGACCATCGAACTCGTGGTGGTGATGGTGCCGCCATGACCTGCCTCGGTCATGATCTTGGCGGCTGCCTGGTGACCATTAAAGACGGCGACGACGTTGAGGTCCATAACGTTGGCGAACTCCTCGGCCGTGTAGTCCAAAAGGGGCGAGCGCTGGGAGATGCCGGCATTGTTGACGACTGTATCCAAGCCGCCCATGTCGGCTGCGGCCTGGGTAAAGGCCTCGGTCACGGCTTCGAGCGAGGTGAGGTCGCAGGAGCGGCCCCAGACCTTTGCGTCGGGATAGGCGGCTGTCAGCTTCTCAACGGCCGCGTCGGCAGTCTCCTGGCGCGAGCCAAAGACGGTGACGGCAGCGCCTTCCTCGATAAAACGGCAGGCGATGGCATAGCCGATGCCGCGCGTGCCTCCGGTGACGATTGCTTTCTTGCCCTCGAGCAACATGGTGCTTCCTCTCTTCGCGGGCGGACATTCGCAGCACAGCGTAGCGGTAGCCGGAATCGGCCGCGTTTGCATATCGGTGAACGGTAGTCCGCGTTACCGATGAGCGGCTCGCGCAAATATGCTCTGCCGTTGTGCTTAGGGCAGGTGACAAAAGGGCTCCCGTCCCACATCGGACGGGAGCCCTCAAGGCGCGTATTGCTAGGCGAGCGTTGGGCTAGTTCGCCATGACGCCTTCTGTCCAGGCCTCGACGTCCTCGATGCGCAGGACGTTGGCGACCTCGGCCACGCAGTCGACGCTGGCAAGCTCGGCGGCGGCAGCCTGGACGTCCTTCTCGAGCGCGCGGTGCGTTAGGAAGATGACCGAGCAGGCATCGCTGACGCCCGACTTGCCGTCCTCGACCTGGTTGATGAGCGAGATCGAGATGTTGTGCTTGGCAAAGATATCGACCGTCTCGGACAGGGCACCCACGCGGTCGGCGACCTTCAGGCGTACATAGTACTTGGTCTGGAGCTCGTCCATGGGCTTAAAGGCGAGGTTGTGGCCATAGGGCTCAATCTCGGGCAGCGGAGCCACGCCGCGGCTGATCTGCTCGGAGAGCGACAGGATGTCGCCCACGACGGCGCTCGCGGTGGGGAAGGAGCCTGCGCCGGCACCGTAGAACATGGTCTCGCCCACGGCGTCGCCTACCACGTAGACAGCGTTCATGGCGCCGTTGACCTGGGCAAGCATGTGGTCGGCGGGGATCAGCGTGGGATGCACGCGGACGTCGACGCCGGCTTCGGTGTTGCGTGCGATGCCCAGCAGCTTGATGGTGTAGCCGAGCTCGCGGGCCTGGGCAATGTCCTCGGCGCCGATGGTACGGATACCCTGCTGGTAGACATCGTCGGTGGTCACGCGGGTGCCAAAGCCGATGGAAGCGAGGATTGCCGTCTTGCTGGCGGCGTCGAAGCCGTCGACGTCGGCGGACGGGTCGGCCTCGGCATAGCCCTTTGCCTGGGCGTCGGCGAGCACGTCAGCGTAATCGGCGCCCTCGGCGTCCATGCGCGACAGGATGTAGTTGGTGGTGCCGTTGAGAATGCCAGCGATGGTCAGGATCTTGTTGCCCACCAGGTCGTGCTCGAGCGTGCTGACAATGGGGATGCCACCGCCGCAGCTGGCCTCGCACTTAATCTGCACGCCGCACGCGCGCGCCTTCTCGGCGAGCGTCTCGACATGACGGCCCAGCAGGGCCTTGTTGGCAGAGACGACGTGCTTGCCGTTCTCGAAGGCGGTGGTGAAGATTTCGGTTGCGGGGTGCTCGCCGCCGATGAGTTCGACAACGATGTCGACGGCGGGGTCGGTGACGACGTCGTGCCAGTCACTCGTAAAGGCCTCGCGCTCAATGCCTGCCGCCTCGGCCTGCTCCCAAGCAAGCGCGCAGGCGCGGGTCAGCTTAAGGTCGATGCCGTAGGCTGCCAGGTACTCATCGTGGTGGCTCTTGATCAGACGGGCCACGCCGCCGCCGACGGTTCCCAGACCGATCAGACCGACGTTCACGGTGCGCAGGGGTTCGCTCATAGATAGCTCCTTCGTGCATCTTATGGATGGATTAACCGCTTAAAGGTTGAGTGCATTCTAGCGTGAACCGAGGGCGCGTGCTCGCCAGGCAACAGGAGTCGCACAAAACGGCACCCCCGAAACGCTGCGGAAACATTGGAAACATGCTCGCTACAAACGGAACTCCGTAACAAACTGTCAACGTTTGCGCCATAAGGTTTGCTCCGTACCGCAAGACGGCCGCGCTGCGGCCAGCGAAAAAAGGGGGACACCATGTTTAGCATCAACAACGTACTTAACCGCAGGAGTTTCCTTGTCGGAGCCACGCTTATTTTTGCCCCGATCTATTACACCCCAGCGTCCGTTTTGCTCAAGAACGCCAAGGACATGAGCTACGACATGACACTAATGGGTGTCGACGGCATGGACAGCCTATGTGATCCAGGACGGCAAGTACATCGCTTCCTAAGTGCGCATAAAGCACGACCGGTGAGGCTGTTTTATTCAGGGCAGGGACGCCTGTAACAGAATGGAAACATTACTTTTACATAATAAAGTGGCTAAACTGCATAAAACAATAGAAATACGCATAATTATGGATAAATGAACAAATCCAAAGAAAAGTTAAAATAATCGCCACTTTTCTCAACTAAAGCGTCTACTATTTTGCGAACGCCGAACACGGCGAAGGATGGCCTGTCGGGTTACCGAAACCCGACGAGATTTGAGAGGAGAGCCGCATGTCGAGCCTCACCGGTAAGTCGTTGAACCCTGTTATGAATCGCAGGAGCGTTATCGCGAGCGCAGCAGGTCTGGGGGCGATGTCCATTCTAGCTGGCTGCTCCTCCAACGGCGGCGACAGCGGTTCCGCTTCGGGCGACGCTTCGTTTAAGATCGGCACCATCGGCCCGCTGACCGGCGCCAACGCGTCCTACGGCAAGTCCGTTACCCAGGGTGTCGAGCTTGGCTGCAAGGATTTCTCGACCAAGGAGCTGCCGCTTGCCAGCAAGGCCGAGGATGACCAGGCCGATGGCGAGAAGGCCGTCAACGCCTTCAACACCCTGCTCGACTGGGGCATGCAGGCCCTCGTCGGCCCGACCACCACGGGTGCGTCGGTTGCCGTTGCCGCCGAGTGCGGTAACGACCCCAAGACGTTCATGATCACCCCGTCCGCGTCCTCCGAGGACGTCACCGACGGCAAGGATTGCGTCTTCCAGGTTTGCTTCACCGACCCCAACCAGGGTGTCAACGCTGCCAAGTTCCTGGCGCAGAAGTATGCGGACGAGAAGTTCGTGCTGTTCTATAACTCCGGCGACGCCTATTCTTCGGGCATCGCAGATTCCTTTAAGGCCCAGGCCGCTGAGTCCAAGCTCGAGATTGTTGACGAGGAGACCTTTAAGGACGACTCCGCCACGAGCTTTACCAACCAGCTGACCAAGGCCAAGCAGGCCGGCGCCACCATGATCTTTGCGCCGATCTACTACACGCCGGCGTCCGTCCTGCTCAAGAACGCCAAGGACATGGGCTACGACGTCAAGATGATGGGCTGCGACGGCATGGACGGCATCCTGGGCGTTGAGGGCTTCGATACCTCTCTTGCCGAGGGCCTGCTGCTCATGACCCCGTTCTCCGCTGACGACGAGAAGAACGCCGACTTCGTCAACGCTTACAAGGATAAGTACGGCGATACCCCCGACCAGTTTGCCGCCGACGCCTACGACGGCGTGCACGCGGTGGCCGAGGCCGTCAAGGAGGCCGGTCTTGGTGTCGACGCCGATCCGACCGAGGTCGCCGAGAAGCTGTCCAAGGCTATGCTCAAGATTACCGTTGACGGTCTGACCGGCAAGCTCACCTGGAACGATAAGGGCCAGGTCCAGAAGGAGCCCACGGCGTACGTCATCACCGACGGCAAGTACGTGCAGGCCTAATTGGCCGCCTTACATAGAGCGGTTTTGATCCCAAGCAGGGGAGGTTTTGGCCTTCCCTGCTTGCTTGGTATCTAGGGACAGTGTAACGTCCCTGTTTCATACATTAACTGGAAACCTATTCGAAAGGGGGATGTGGAACATGACGGTCTTTATCCAATACCTGGTCAACGGCCTGTCCATGGGCAGCGTCTACGCCATCATCGCGTTGGGCTACACCATGGTCTACGGTATCGCCAAGATGCTGAACTTCGCTCACGGCGATGTCATCATGGTCGGTGCCTATGTCTCGTTCTGCGCCACGTCGTATCTCGGCCTCCCGGGCTGGGCATCTGTAGTTCTCTCTTGTGTGGTCTGCACGGTTCTCGGTGTTCTCATTGAGGGTCTGGCCTATAAGCCGCTGCGCCAAGCAGGCCCGCTGGCCGTTCTGATCACGGCCATCGGCGTGTCTTACTTCCTGCAGAACGCCGCGCAGCTTCTGTGGGGCGCCACGCCCAAGAACTTCACTTCGCTCGTCACCTTCCCGGTGCCGGAGTTCTTGGCCAAGTTTAACGTAAGCGCCGTCTCGCTCGTCACCATCGTCGCCTGCCTGGTTATCATGGCCGGCCTGATGTTCTTTACAGGTAAGACCAAGATGGGCAAGGCCATGCGCGCTGTGTCCGAGGACAAGGCCGCCGCTCAGCTCATGGGCATCAACGTCAACCGCACCATCTCGATGACGTTCGCCATCGGCTCCGCCCTTGCCGCCATCGCCGGTGTTCTCCTGTGCTCCTACTCGCCGGTCCTGCAGCCCACCACGGGCGCCATGCCTGGCATCAAGGCCTTCGATGCTGCCGTTTTCGGCGGCATCGGCTCCATCCCCGGTGCCTTTGTCGGTGGCATTCTCATCGGCATCATCGAGGCGATGGCGCAGGCCTACATTTCCACGAGCCTTGCCAACTCCATCGTCTTTGGTGTTTTGATCATCGTCCTGCTCGTCAAGCCTGCCGGCCTCTTGGGCAAGTACGTCCCCGAGAAGGTGTAGGTGAGCGTTATGAAGTTTCTTAAAGACAAACAGACGCGTCACGACTTTGTTACGTATGCCATGTGCCTTGTGGCGTTCGCCATCGTGTTCTTTATGCAGTCTAACCACATGATCCCGCGTATGATTGCCGGTCAGCTGGTTCCCATCACGGCCTATATCGTCATGGCCATCTCCCTTAACCTCGTCGTCGGCATCGCAGGCGACCTGTCGCTGGGCCACGCGGGCTTTATGAGCGTCGGTGCCTACACGGGCATCGTCACCGCGGTCGCCCTTGAGAGCGCCGTTCCGTCCGATCCGATGCGTCTGATCATCAGCATTTTGGTCGGCGCTATCGCCGCTGGCATCTTGGGCTTCTTGATCGGTATCCCGGTCCTGCGCCTGAGCGGCGACTATCTGGCCATTGTGACCCTGGCTTTTGGCGAGATCATCAAAGAGGTCGTCACCTGCCTCATTGTGGGCGTCGATTCCCGCGGCCTGCATGTGATCTTTAACATCACGGGTAACTCTACGATCGACGACCTGCACCTGCTCGAGGACGGCACCGCCATCATCAAGGGCGCGCAGGGCGCATCGGGCGTGTCGACCTATTCGACCTTCCTTGCCGGCGCAATCCTGGTTATGGTCGCGCTCGTGATTGTGCTCAACCTGGTTCGCAGCCGTACCGGTCGTGCCATTATTGCCGTGCGCGACAACAAGATCGCTGCCGAGTCTGTGGGCATCTCCGTCACCCAGTACCGCATGATCGCCTTCGTGGTTTCCGCTGCCCTCGCCGGTGCTGCCGGAGCCCTGTTCGGCGGTAACTTCTCGCAGCTTTCCGCCACTAAGTTCGACTTCAATACGTCCATCCTCATTCTGGTGTTCGTGGTCCTGGGCGGCCTGGGCAACATGCGCGGCTCCGTTATCGCCGCGGCGCTGCTCACGGTGCTCCCCGAGCTGCTCCGTCAGTTCTCGGACTACCGCATGCTCATCTACGCCATCGTGCTGATCTTGGTCATGATCTTTACCAACAACCCGCAGCTCAAGGCGTTCTTCGGTCGCGTCAAGGACCGCTTTGCTTCCAAGAAGGAGGTGGCAGCCGATGCCCAGTAAGTTTGAGTTCAACAAGGGCAAGATGGTCCCGTATCCTTCTGGCGCCATCGTTCCCGACCGCGACCTGGGTCAGCGCCCGGCACTCGAGTGCATCCACCTGGGCATTGAGTTCGGTGGCCTTAAGGCAGTCGACGACTTTAGCCTGACTATCGGCAAGACCGAGATCGCCGGTCTGATCGGCCCCAACGGTGCCGGTAAGACCACGGTCTTCAACCTGCTCACCAAGGTGTATCAGCCCACGCACGGCACCATCCTACTCGACGGTGAGGACACCTCGGGCAAGTCGGTCTATCAGGTCAACCGCATGGGTATTGCCCGTACATTCCAGAACATTCGCCTGTTCAACACCATGACGGTGGAGGACAACGTCAAGGTCGGTCTGCACAATCAGGAGCGCTACTCCGGTTTTGAGGGCGTGCTGCGCCTGCCGACGTACTGGAAGCACGAGAAGGCTGCTCACGAACGCGCCATGGAGCTGCTGTCCATCTTTGATATGGAGCATCTGGCAAACGAGCAGGCCGGATCGCTGCCTTACGGCGCTCAGCGTCGTCTGGAGATCGTTCGCGCGCTTGCCACCAACCCCAAACTGCTGCTGCTCGACGAGCCTGCCGCAGGCATGAACCCGTCCGAGACCGCCGAGCTCATGGAGAACATTGTTAAGATTCGCGACACCTTTGGTATCGCCATCATGCTTATTGAGCACGACATGTCGCTCGTCATGAATATTTGCGAGGGTATCTGCGTGCTTAACTTTGGCAAGGTCATCGCCAAGGGCACGGCCGAGGAAATCCAGAACAACGACGCCGTTATCGAGGCGTATCTGGGCAAGCAGGATAAGGGGGAGAACTAAATGGCAGAGCCGATGCTTTCCGTCTACAACATCAACGTCTGGTACGGCGCCATCCACGCCATCAAGGACATCTCCTTTAACGTTAACGAGGGCGAGATCGTGGCCTTGATTGGTGCCAACGGTGCCGGCAAGTCCACAACGCTCAAGACCGTCTCGGGCCTGCTGCGCTCCAAGACCGGCTCCATCAAGTTTATGGGCGAGGACATTACCCATACGCCCGCTGATAAGCTGGTTGGTAAGGGCCTGGCTCAGGTTCCCGAGGGTCGTCGCGCCTTTTTGCAGATGACGGTTGAGGAGAACCTGGAGATGGGTGCCTATACGCAGCCCAAGTCCACGGTGGCTCCGGGCCTGGAGCGCGTCTACGAGCAGTTCCCGCGCCTGAAGGAACGTCGTCGCCAGGTCGCCGGCACCCTTTCAGGCGGCGAGCAGCAGATGCTCGTTATGGGGCGCGCCCTTATGAGTAACCCCAAACTGCTTATGCTCGACGAACCTTCCATGGGTCTGGCACCGATTCTGATCGAACAGATCTTCCAGATTGTCGAGGACCTACACAAGGCCGGCACCACGGTGCTTCTGGTCGAGCAAAACGCGCAGATGGCGCTTTCCATCGCCACACGCGGTTACGTGCTCGAGACCGGCAAGATCACCATGACCGGTACCGGTCAAGAGCTCCTGCACGACGATAACGTCCGCAAAGCTTACTTGGGCGGCTAGGCGGTTCCGCCGTTCTGCCGAACGGCGGACCAGTTGACGCTGCGCGGGCACCAGAGCGACAACTTGTCATTCAAAGAGGGCGGCATGACCAGAAGGTCTATGCCGCCCTCTTTTCATGCCAATTTGTTCGCTCTGGTGCCCGCTCGCTGTCCGTCCTCTGCCTGCGGCGTTGGAGGTAGTCGTTGAGGACGTTTTCCTTCGTCCCCGCCAAATCATTTTGCTCTGTCATGCGGGTTGGTATTTAAAGTGCGACAATGCCATGTGGAAATAGAAGTGTCATCTGGGGGTCTATCTATGCTGTACGAGTTTTGTGCCGAGAACTTTGAGCGGGTGCCGGCGGCTATCGATGCCGGTGCAAGGCGTATTGAACTGTGCGACAACCTTGCCGTCGGTGGCACTACACCCTCGGCCGGTGTTATCAGCGCTACAGTCAGCTATGCTCACGAGCATGACGCGCGAGTGATGTGCATGATTCGCCCGCGTGGCGGTGACTTTCATTACAACCAAGACGAGCTGCGCATAATGGAGATGGACCTGGGCCTTGCCGTAAGCGCCGGCGTTGACGGCTTGGTCTTTGGCAGCTGCAAGCCCTGCGCTGGCGGATGGGCGCTCGACGAGCTTACGTTGGGCGCCCTCGTGATGGCCGCGGGCTGCGCGACCGAGGAATGCAAGCGTGAGCCCATCGACATCACCTTCCACATGGCGTTTGATCAGCTCTCGCCCGAGGCTCAGCTCGACGCGATTGACATACTCGCCGACTGCGGCATCACACGCATCCTGACGCATGGTGGCGCTGCCGGTACGCCGATCGAGGACAACTTCGAAAACCTGGCCCGCTTGATCGAGTATGCGGGCGACCGCTTGACCATCCTTCCCGGCGGCGGCATTTCCACGGTCAACCGCGATACCGTGGCGGCGGCACTGGGCGTCTCCGAGCTCCATGGCACCAAGATTGTGCCGCTGGAGGTATAACCCGTGGCGCTGGTATTTGACGTTCAGCAGGCGAACGGTAAGCCCGACGACAACCGTTGTCCCGGCACCGCGTGCCCCTTTTGCGATACAGAAGGGCTCACCGACATCATTCGCCGTGATGGCGATTGTATTTGGCTCGAGAATAAGTTCAAGACCCTGCGCGCCACCCGTCAAACCGTGCTGATCGAGTCGGCCGATCACGATGCCGACCTGGTGACCTATGAGCCGGATGAACTCCACCATGTGATGCGGTTTGCCCTGGGTTGCTGGCAGCAGATGATCGATTCACAGCAGTATCGAAGCGTGCTCATGTACAAGAACAAGGGTCCGCTCTCGGGCGGTAGCCTCGTTCATCCGCACATGCAGATTGTGGGTTTGGAGCAGGAAGACGGCTATGCTTCGCTGGCTTCCGCCAATTTCGAAGGCATCAATGTCTGGCAACAGGGGAGGATCTCGGCCAACATCTCAACCGAACCCATCATGGGGTTCTTTGAGATCAACGTTTCAGCCCCGCAGGGAATCGCCGCCAGCGATGACACGAGAGATCAAGCCGAGGCGGATCTCTTCGCCGATGCAATCCAGGTAGCTCTGCGCTATATCCTGAACGAGCACCACGGTGGTCGCGCAGAGTCGTATAACCTGTTCTTCTATCACCTGGGCGGTCGGACCATTGCCAAGGCGCTGCCGCGTTGGGTGGTTTCGCCCTACTTTGTCGGCTATCGTTTGGCCCAGGTCAATGCTGAGACAACGCTCGATATCGATGCTGAGCGCCTGCGTGCGCATCTGGAAACGCTCGTATAGCAAGACTAACACCCGCGTAATGCGGACAGTCTAGCGTGCCATGGCGTCGCGGCCGGCTTCGACGCGCTTGCGCTGGGCGGCGCGCTCCTCGCCGGTCAGACGCTCAAAGAGATGCCCGATAAGCGAGGCGAGTACCTGCTGAAACAGCGTTCCGCACATGACGGGAAACACGACTTCGCCCGGAAAGTACTGCGTGGCGATGACGGCGCCCGAAGAGATGTTACGCATGCCGCAGGTAAAGCACATGGTGGTCGTCTCGCTATATGGCAGATGCAGCGCATGGGCGACCAGAAAACCGACGACAAAGCCACTGATGGCGAAGACCAAAATAAAGAGGGCGACTTCCAGGCGCACCGCGTTCATGTGCAGCACGTACTCGCTCATGGCGGTGGAGTTGGAGGCGATAACGCCCATCATCATGAATTTGCAGGCGGGCGAGAGCACGGGGGAGAGCTTCTCGTGTCCCCATCCACGCGTGAGCTCGTTGATCACGATGCCGAGCACGGCGGGGATGGCGATCATAAAGGCCATGTCTTGCATCATGCTCGGCACATCGATCGAGACGGTGGCACCCAGCAAGAGCTTAAGCGTGAGCGGAATCGTCACAGGGGAGATAACCGAGGACGTCAGGATGATGGTGAGCGCGAGCGGGCCGTTGCCGCCGAACATGCTGATCCACATAAAAGCGGTGACGGCCACGGGCACGCTGTACTCGAGCACGATGCCGCAGACAAGGTTGGGGTTGGAGCCAAAGAAGAGTGACCCTATGGCATACGCCGCGATGGGAATAAGCACTGCCGAGACCAGCAGCGCCAGAATCAGGTGCAGCGGACGGTGGAACACCTCGGCTACCTGGTGAAAAGTGTTGCTGAGCGCGCCCTGAAACGTCATAAAGGCGAAGAGGGCGGGAACAATGGGCTTGAGCACGCCGATCTGCTGGGGAAAGAGCACGCCGAGCGCCACGCAAATCGGAACGATGATCTGCATATGCCCCGCGAGGAACTTTCCCAGTCCAGCCCATTGCTTCATATGTCCCGTGACTCCCTTTATCCGCGAACTCGTTTGTATGGATATGCTAGACGCTCGTATGCGTCCGTGCGGCTGAAACGCTCGATTATTTCGAGACCATTACCGCCATCGTTTGCCGAAACCGCGGCGCACCGCGGCGTTTTGCGTCCGCGCTGCACGGTATAATAAATCCGTTCAACAGATCTGCCTGCCGAAGCGGGCATACACAGAGGACTCATCGCTATGAACCGTGAGAGGTATCGCGGCGACCTGCCCCTATCGGGGGTGGGTGCCTATGTCATCGCTTAAGACGACGCATCGCTGGGCGGTCGCTCAGCAAAACCCCGAGCTCGAAAAGGAGCTTTCGGCTGGTCTGGGCATTCCCGGGCTGGTGGCGCGCATTATGGTCGCGCACGGCATTGGCTCCATCAAAGAGGGCCAATTGTTTTTGACGCCTTCGCTCGATCGCGACTGGGCCGACCCACTCATTATCCCGGGCATGTCGGTCGTCGCCGACCGCGTCGAGCGTGCTATTCGCAACCACGAGCACATTGCAGTCTTTGGCGATTTTGACGTTGACGGTATTACGTCGACCTGTCTGTTGACCGAGGCGCTGCGCACGTTTGGCGCCGATGTTACGCCGTTTATTCCGCATCGCTTTGATGAGGGCTACGGTCTTTCGCGCGCGGCGCTCGACCGCGTTAACGAGCTCGCTCGCCCCCAGCTGATCGTGACCGTCGATAACGGCATTGCCGCCAAGGAAGAGGTTTCCTATCTGGAGAGCCTGGGGATCGATTTGGTGGTCACGGACCATCACGAGCCCTCCGACCAGGTGCCGCAGGGTGTGCCCCTGACTGACCCCAAGCTCGAGGACGAGGGCCCCTCGCGTGAGCTTGCCGGTGCTGGTGTGGCGCTCAAGCTGGTGCAAGTCCTGGGTGAGCGCCTGGGCAAGCCGTCGTATTGGCGTTCGCTAATCGAGGTCGCGGCGCTGGGCACCGTGTCCGACATGATGCCGCTCACGCCCGAGAACCGCGCGCTGGTTGCCGAGGGCATCCAGCAGATGCGCGTAACCGCTCGCCCCGGCTATATCGCGCTTGCCGCGCTCGCCAAGGCGGACCTTTCTACCATTACGGCCGACGGCCTGTCGTTTTCGCTCATCCCTCGTCTGAATGCTGCCGGCCGCATGGCTGATCCCAAGCTGGCGCTCGACCTGCTGCTTGCCCGCGATCCCATCGAAGCAAGCGCACTGGCGGCTGAGCTCGAGGAAATCAACCGCCAGCGCCGTGAGATCGAGGCGGAGCTCACGCGCGATGCCATGGCAAAGGTCGAGGAGGCCTATGACGGCGGACGCGCGATCGTCGTGGGCGGCGAAGGCTGGCACGAGGGCGTCAAGGGCATCGTGGCAAGCCGTCTGACCAACCGCTACCACGTGCCGGCGCTGCTGTTCTCGATCGAGGACGGTATCGCGCGCGGCTCTGGTCGCTCGGTGGGCAAAGTTAACCTGTTTGACGCCGTCGAGCGCTGTTCCGACCTGCTGATTCGTCGCGGCGGACATGCCGGTGCGGTGGGAGTGACCATCGAGGCATCCAAGCTCGATGAATTCCGTCGTCGCCTTTCCGCCGTGCTATCGGAGATTCCCGCCGAGGACTTTGAAGACATCGACGAGGTTGCCGCCACGGTCGACCTTTCCGAGCTGAATATCGAGACTATAGAGCAGATTTCCCGTCTTGAGCCGTTTGGCCAGGGCAACAAGGTGCCGCTGCTGGCCGCCGAGGGCGTGACGATGTGCGATCGCGCCGTGGTGGGCAAAACCGGCGAGCACATGCGCTTTGTGGCGACCGATGGCGCCGCGAGTGTGCCGGCCATTATGTTCCGCGTGCCGCAAATCGATAAGCTCATCAACTGCGATAGCGCTGTCGACTTGGTGTTCGAGGCCGTTGCCGAGCATTGGCAGGGGCGTGTGAAGCCCAAGCTCATGATCAAGGATGTTCTGGTCCGCGATACCATGCTGCCCAGCGTCGACGATCCGGCATGCGAGCTTCGTCGTGGCGTGCAGCCGGCGGATTCCGGCCTGCGCCTGGAGTCGCGCAAGCGCGAGACGCTCGCCCAGCTTTCCTATACCGAGCTCACGCGCTCGCTTATCCATAGCTTTATAGGCTCGAACCAGCCGCACCGCGCGCAGGTCGAGGCGCTCGATGCCCTGGCCGATCACCAAAGTGTTCTGGCCGTTATGGGAACGGGACGCGGCAAGTCGCTCATCTTCCATGTGCATGCCGCGCGCGAGGCGGTTCTTCGCGGGCGTGCGAGCATCTTTGTCTATCCGCTGCGCGCGCTCGTTGCCGACCAGGCCTATCACCTCTCGTCGACGATGGCCGCGCTCGGCATTGGCGTCGGCGTGTTGACCGGCGAGACCGTGGAGGCGGCGCGCGATGACGTGTTCGCCGGCCTGGCTTCGGGCCGCACCGGTATCGTGCTCACGACGCCCGAGTTCCTGTCTATCCACCGTGACCGCTTCGCGCGTTCGGGCCGCATCGGCTTTGTCGTTATCGATGAGGCGCACCACGCCGGCCTTGCCAAGGGCGGCGACCGCAGCGCCTATCTCGACATGCCCGATATCCTCAAAGCCCTGGGCGACCCGGTCGTTATGGCTGCGACGGCCACCGCGACGGCTCCGGTCGTGGCCGAGCTTGCCCGCATGTTGCCGATCACTCGCACGGTGGTCGACGAGACGGTGCGCGAGAACCTGCAGCTCGAGGACGACCGCGACCTTGCGAGCCGCGAGAACCGTTTAGTGTCGATCGTGGCGACGGGGGAGAAGACCGTCATTTACGTCAATTCGCGTGATCAGTCCGTGGCGCTTGCCAAGACACTACGCAAACGCGTTCCCGACTGTGCGACCCGTATCGCGTTCTATAACGCTGGCCTTACGCGCACCGACCGCCATCGCGTAGAAGAAGCGTTTCGAGACGGCAGCCTCAGCTGCATCGTTTCGACCTCCGCCTTTGGCGAGGGTGTCAACCTGCCCGATATCCGCCATGTCGTGCTCTACCACATGCCGTTTGGCGCCATCGAGTTCAACCAGATGAGCGGACGTGCCGGCCGCGACGGCCAGCCCGCCGTAATCCATCTGCTCTATTCGTCGCGCGACGCCCGCATTAACGAGCGCCTGCTCGACTGCTATGCGCCCGAGCGCGACGAGCTCGTCACGCTCTATCGCGCGCTGCAGACCATGTGGCGCTCCAACCGCGGCAAAACCGGGGACGATTCCTTTAGCGCGAGCGATATCGACATCGCGCAGATGTGCCTTGCCATCGATGCTCGCACGCCGGTCGACGAGCGCTCGGTGGAAAGCGGCCTGGGAATCTTCGAAGAGCTTGGTTTTTGTCGCGTTTCGGGGTTTGACGACACTCGTCGTATCGCGATGGCCGAAAACCCCGGCCGCGTGCAATTGAGCAGGTCAATTCGCTATTTGGAGGGCTTGCGCTCGCGCATGGAGTTTTCGGCTTTCCGGAGCTGGGCGCTCGATTCGTGCGCTTCTGATATGCTAGCCAAAGTTAACCGCCCGATCGTACCGCGGGCCTAGGGGAAGGGGACCTCGATGGATGCCGCAGCCCGTACCGCCCATGATTCCACCCTCCAGCCGTTTTCGGAGATGGAGCACTATAAGCATGCCGATGAGCTGCCGCCCGAGATTATGGCGGACAGCTACGACAAGCTGGAGCGCCTGTGCCTCAAATATATGAATGAGGACGACTTTTCTAAGGTTGAGCAGGCCTACTGCTTTGCCGCCGAGAAGCACTGCAACCAAAAGCGCCGCTCGGGCGAGATGTACATTAACCATCCCGTCGAGGTTGCCATCATTTTGGCCGATCTCAAGATGGACTGCGATGTGGTGTGCGCCGCGCTGCTGCACGATACCGTCGAGGACACCGAGACTTCTCTTGCCGATGTTTCCGGCCTGTTTGGCGATACGGTGGCCGAGCTCGTCGATGGCGTGACCAAGCTCACCAACATCGAAGTCGACAGCATGGACGAGAAGCAGGCGCTCACGCTGCGCAAGATGTTCCTCGCCATGTCCAAGGACATTCGCGTCATCATCGTTAAACTTGCCGACCGTCTGCACAACATGCGAACGCTGGCAGCCCTGCGCGAGGATCGTCGCCTGTTTAAGGCTCGCGAGACCATGGACGTGTACGCGCCCTTGGCCGACCGCCTGGGCATGAGCTCTATTAAGTGGGAGCTCGAGGACCTGTCCTTCTTCTACCTGGAGCCCGATGCCTACCAGCGCATCGCGCGCATGGTGGCTGAGTCGCGCGAGGTCCGCGAGCGCTACCTTGCCGAGACCATCAAGACGCTTACCGATGAGCTCAACCGCATTGGTCTGGAGGACTTCCAGATCAACGGCCGCTCCAAGCACTATTGGTCCATCTACCAAAAGATGAAGCGCAAGGGCAAGGAGTTCTCCGAGATCTACGACCTGGTGGCGCTGCGCGTAATTACCCATTCGGTGCGCGATTGCTACTCCACGCTCGGTGCGGTGCATACGCTGTGGCACCCCATGCCTGGTCGCTTTAAAGACTATATCGCCATGCCCAAGGTCAATAACTACCAGTCGCTCCACACGACGGTCATCGGCCCTACGGCTCGTCCGCTCGAGATTCAGATTCGAACCTACGAGATGCATGAGCAGGCCGAGTACGGCATTGCCGCCCACTGGCTATATAAGAAGTCGGGCGGATCGTCTGCTTCCAAGACCAATGACGCTCAACGTTTGGACGACCAGATCAACTGGCTCAAGCATTCGCTCGATTGGGCGGCTTCCGACGAGATTACCGATGCCAAGGAATACCTGCACTCGCTGAAGGTCGATCTGTTCGATCAGGAGATCTTTGTCTTCACGCCCAAAGGCGAGGTCATGGCGCTTCGTGCTGGCTCCACGCCGCTCGACTTTGCCTATGCCGTTCATACCGAGGTGGGAAACCATTGCGTCGGCGCCAAAATCAACGGTGCGGTGGCTCCGCTCACGCACGAGATCAAGACGGGCGACCGCGTTGAAATCCTGACTAACAAGAGTTCCAAGCCGTCGCGCGATTGGCTCAAGATCGTTAAGACACCTTCCGCCAAGTCAAAGATCCGCCGCTTTTTTGCCGCTGCGACCAAGGACGACGACGCTGCCGCCGGTCGCGATATGCTGGCCAAGGACCTGCGTAAGCGTGGCTATGGCATTTCTACGCCGCGTTCGACGCGTGCACTCAACGCCGTGGCGGAGCAGTTTAACTTCAAGCAGCTCGAGGACCTGTTTGCCGCCGTCGGCGCCGGCAAGGTTGCCCCGCGCGCTGTGGGCAATAAGGTCGAGCAAATCTTGGACCCCAAGCCCGAGGAACAGCTCACCAAGGCCGAGGCTATCGCCGAGGTCGTGAAGCAGCCCGCTCGCGGCTCCAACCGCAAGCCGCAAAAGCGCGGCAAGAGCGCCAGTAACGGCATTATCGTCAAGGGCGAGAGCAACAGCGGCCTGCTGGTCCGTCTGGCTCATTGCTGCAACCCCGTGACGGGTGACGACATCGTCGGCTTCATCACGCGCGGTCGTGGCGTTTCGGTGCATCGCGCCAACTGCCCCAACGTCAAGGGTCTTATGGAACATCCCGAGCGCATGATCGATGTGGAGTGGGACGGCGCTGCCGACACCCTCTTCCAGGTCGAGATCGTGGTCGAGTGCCTGGACCGCATGGGCCTGCTCAAGGATGTCACCATTGCCATTGGCGATGCGGGCGGCAATATCCTTTCTGCCGCCACATCGACCAACCGCGAGGGTATTGCAACCCTGCGCTTCATGGTCGAGATCTCGGACGCGAGCGGTCTGGATCCGCTGCTGGCTTCCATCAGCAGTGTCGATTCGGTCTACGACGCTCGCCGTCTTATGCCCGGCGAAGGCGGAGCTCAGCTCAAACGCCGTGTGTAGGTGCGAGAGCCTCTCAGCATCATAGATATTGGTTACGTTCGAGGCATCGTTTGGTGCCTCGAACGTATTTTAGAAGGAGGGTATGCGCATGGGCGATATGACTTTGGACCTGACACCCCGAGGTGCGGCTTCGATTGAGACACTCGTCAACGGCCCGATTCAGACCAACAGCTACGCCGTGATTTCGAATGACGAGTGCTTAATCGTCGATCCGGCGTGGGAGGGCGAGCGTCTTGTGGAGCATATCCGCACCGCGCATCCCGAGGTGCGCGTACTCGGCTCTGTCTGCACGCACGGTCATGCCGACCATGTTGGCGGGGTTGCCGGGGTTCGAGCTGTCGTTGGCGACAGCGCACTATATGAGTTGTGCGCTAAGGACGTGACGGTACCTCGCGCAAATATCGAGGAGCAGCGCGCCATGTGGGGTATCGAGACGCCCGATCCGGGTGAGCCGACGCGCTTGCTTGCCGAGGGCGATACAATCGAGGTGGGCGACGTCTGTCTGCAGGTGATCGAGACGCCGGGGCATACGCCGGGCGGCATCGTCCTGTTCGCCGCGACCGAGCAGGGGAACATCGCCTTTGTGGGCGACACGCTTTTCCCGGGCAGTCACGGTCGTACCGATCTTTCCGGCGGTGACGAGGCGGCGATTATGCGCTCGCTCTCCAAACTTGCCAAGACGCTTCCGCCCGATACCGTTTGCTTGACGGGCCATGGCGATTCGACCACGATGGCGCGCGAACTTATGCAGAACCCGTTTATGCAGATGTAGGCTCGAAGCCGTCTTTCGAACCACGAAGACCGCTCAATCGTCAAGCTATTTTCCCCAGTGGGTCGATTCTGTGGGGCAAACGGTCAAAATTTGTCCAATCGGATGGTATTCGTGAACAAACGAACGTTTATGCTCGGGTATGTCGTGGTAAAATCTCAGGCGTTATCGGAGCAACCTTACAGGAGGTTTCTTTTATGCTCGTCAACGCAGCAGACATGCTCAAGAAGGCCGAGGCCGGCAAGTACGCTCTCGGTGCCTTCAACACCAACAACCTCGAGTGGACCCTGGCTATTCTCCAGGCCGCCGAGGAGGCCAAGTCTCCGCTGATCCTTCAGTGCACCGCTGGTGCCGCTAAGTGGATGGGCGGTTTCAAGGTCTGCGCCGACATGGTCAAGGCTGCCGTCGAGGCCACGGGCGTTACCGTCCCCGTCGCCCTTCACCTCGATCACGGTTCTTACGAGGACTGCTTCAAGTGCATCGAGGCCGGCTTCACGTCCATCATGTATGACGGCTCTCACGAGGAGACCTTCCAGCTTAACCTCGACCGCACCAAGGAGCTCGTTGAGCTTGCCCACTCCAAGGGCATGTCCATCGAGGCCGAGGTCGGCGGCATCGGCGGCACCGAGGACGGCGTGACCTCCAACGGCGAGCTCGCTGACCCCGCTGAGTGCAAGCAGATTGCTGACCTGGGCGTCGACTTCCTCGCCTGCGGTATCGGCAACATCCACGGCGTGTATCCCGCCGACTGGGCTGGCCTTTCCTTCGAGCGTCTGGGCGAGATCAAGGCTCAGACCGACGACCTGCCCCTCGTTCTGCACGGTGGTACCGGCATCCCCGAGGATCAGATCAAGAAGGCCATCTCCCTGGGTATCTCCAAGATCAACGTCAACACCGATCTGCAGCTCGTCTTCGCCAAGGGCGTTCGCGAGTATATCGAGGCTGGCAAGGATCAGCAGGGCAAGGGCTTTGACCCCCGCAAGCTCCTCAAGCCTGGTCGCGACAACATCGTTGCCCGCACCAAGGAGCTCATGGAGGAGTTTGGCTCCGTCAACAAGGCGTAAGTAGCGGTTTAACTTTCCCGTCGGAGGCCCCGTTCACCCTACGCTTTTCCCTTGCGCTCACCTGGCTTTGCCAGAAGTCGCGCAATGGGAAAAGCTTCGGGTGAACGGGGCCTCCTTCGTTAACTCGCCACAGGGTTACTGGGCTGAATTCATTTTTTATAGGTACCGTTTATCGGTGTTGAGGGTTCCTTTATTGGGGCTTTCTTTTTATCTCGCTACAATGGACTTCAAGAGTTCTAATGACTTGGAGTTTGGTATGGCTGTTATTAATGTGCTGCCTTCGGATGGGAAGGTTATTGACGAGGGTCCTGTTGGTTGCTCTGTTGATGTTTGCAATGATGACTTCCGTTTTCTAGATGTTGGCTTGTCACCCGAGATTCTGCGTTTAAAGGACGCGGGGTATCTTTCGCAGGCTATTGAGGCTTGCGACCGCCTACTTGCCCAAGATCCCGATCCCTCGCTTGCTGCCTGCGTTCGTGCCGAGCGGTATCGCATGCTTGAGACGCCGCTTCATTTTTCGGTGTCGCGCGATCGAGCTATTGCGATGATTCGCGAGGAGTGGCCTGAGTTTACCGAGGAGCAGTTTGACGATCTGATTGACCGTAAGCGTATTGACTGGCGCTTTATCGATGGCGAGCTGTTCGTTCTCGACAACTTCCTCGATTCGCTTCGCGTATATCCCAAAGAGGTCCCCGGCATGCGTCCCGATTCTACGGACGGAATAGCACTGCGCGACGAGATGCTCAAGGAGATGGAGTCACAAAACGGATTGGCTCGCGTCATTACGCTTAAAGCGTCCGTGTCTGTCCCCGGCGCTCTGGAGGGAGAGACCGTTTGCGCTTGGCTTCCCGTCGCGGCTGCCTGCCGTCAGCAGTCTCGGGTCGAGATTCTCGACATGACGCCGGAGGGTGCTGTTGCTCCCGCGAACGCTTCGGCGCGTACCGCCTCGTGGTCTTCTTCGAGTGAGCGCTCATTCTCGGTGACTTATCGTTATCACATCGATGCTGCTTATTGTGATGTCTACGGTGGCACACTTCCGGTTCATCCGCGTATGGACGCGCCTCTGCCCGAGGATATTTCCGAGGACCGTCCGCACATTGCATTCACGCCGTATCTGCAGCAGCTGACGGCCGGTGTTGTTGACGGACTCGAGGATCCGCTCGATCGCGCTCGTGCTATCTATGATTATCTGACGCAGCATATCGACTATCGCTATCAGCCGCCGTACTTGCTTTTGGGATCTATTGCCGATGACTGCGCGCATTCGCTCCGCGGCGATTGCGGCGTTATGGCGCTCACGTTTATCACCATGTGCCGTATCGCGGGCGTGCCTGCCCGTTGGCAGAGCGGCCTGTACGTTGCGCCCGATTCGGTGGGGTCGCACGACTGGGCAGAGTTCTATACGCCGCAGACCGGTTGGCTCAACGCCGACGTGTCATTTGGATCTTCTGCTCACAGGATGGGGGAGGAGTGGCGCCGCCGTCACTACTTTGGCAATCTCGACCCATGGCGTATGGTGGCCAACAATCGATTCCAGGCAGAGTTTGAGCCCTCTTTCGACGGCATGCGCGAGGACCCTTACGATAACCAGATGGGTGAGGCTTCGGTCGACGGTCGCGGATGCCGTCAGCGCGAGATGCTACGCACGGTCGAACTCATCGAAATGCTCGAAGTTCCATTTTCGGACTAATCGGTAGAAAGCTGTGATAAACTAACTCACGCATTGCGTGCCCGAGTGGCGGAATTGGCAGACGCAGTGGACTCAAAATCCACCGTTGGCAACAACGTGCGAGTTCGAGTCTCGCCTCGGGCACCATACATGCAAGTGAGCGTTCAAGGGGGTTGCGGCCCCCTTTTTCGTGCCGAACTCGCGTGAGCGCGCGAAGCGTTAAGCAAACAGGCCTGTGGCCTGTCTGTAGCGGAGCGTGGCGAGGGCGCCACGCGCCCGAAGCCCGGGGCTTCGCGAAGCGAAGGCCCTTCGAGTCTCGCCTCGGGCACCATACATGCAAGCGAGCGTTCAAGGGGGTCAAGGCCCCTTTTTCGTGTACGTAATGTGATAACGCGCTGTACGTGTTATTATTCGCAAGGCGTTGTTCCCGCAATGCCCTAAAGAGGAACCCGAGGGTTCCCACCTTTTGGCGCCAATGAGCAGCTGACTGGTCATACAAATTAGATTCTCTTCCTCAAATCGAGGATGTCTATGTGTACGACCTGGTTGCTGAGAAGCGCCGGGTTATTTTTTTATGAATGGAGGTAGGGAAAATAGCTAAGTCTGATGACACCCGCATCAACGACGAGATTACTGCATCTTCGTGCCGTTTGATTGGCGTCGATGGCTCTCAGCTCGGCCTGTTCGCCATCCGCGATGCCCAGCGCGTCGCCGACGATCAGGGTCTCGACCTGGTCGAGATCGCTCCCAACGCGGAGCCGCCGGTCTGCAAGGTCATGGACTACGGTAAGTTCAAGTACCAGCAGGCCATGAAGGCCAAGGCTGCTCGTAAGAACCAGTCCAAGGTCGAGGTCAAGGAAATGAAGTTCCGACCCAAGATCGACGTTGGCGACTACGAGACCAAGAAGGGCCACGTTCTGCGTTTCCTCAAGAAGGGCGCACGCGTTAAGATCACCATCATGTTCCGCGGCCGTGAGATGGCTCACCCGGAGCAGGGCCTTAACGTTCTCGAGCGTCTCGCCGAGGATCTCAAGCCTTACGCTACGGTCGAGTCCAAGCCTAAAATGGAAGGCCGTAACATGCTTATGCTGCTCGCCCCGATTAAGGGCGCCTTCGATGAGGATAAAGCGGCAAGCGATACCAAGTAACTAGTGTTCTGTAACCGATTAAGGAGTATTTCATGCCTAAGATGAAGTCCCACAGCGGCACCAAGAAGCGTTTCCGCAAGACTGGTACCGGCAAGCTTATGCGCGCCAAGGCTTTCAAGAGCCACATCCTGAGCAAGAAGTCCACCAAGCGTAAGCGTGGCTTCCGTCAGGAGACCGAGATCGCCGCTGCCGACCGCAAGGTCATCAAGTCGCGTCTCGCCTAAGTTCGCGTTCCCGTTTTTCGTTTTACCGTCTAGGAGTTGATAGAACATGGCACGTATTAAGCGCGCTGTTGCCGCCAAGAAGAAGCGCCGTACCGTTATGCACCGTGCGAAGGGTTACTACGGTGCCGCTTCGCGTACTTACAAGCATGCTAAAGAGCAGGTCCAGCACTCCCTGCAGTATCAGTATCGTGATCGCCGCAACAAGAAGCGCGAGATCCGTTCTCTCTGGATCACTCGTATCAACGCTGCTGCTCGTCTGAACGACATCTCTTACTCTCAGTTCATGCACGGCCTGAAGGTTGCCGGCATCGAGCTCGACCGCAAGGTCCTGGCTCAGATGGCTTACGAGGACATCGAGTCCTTCAACGAGCTGGCTACCATCGCCAAGAAGGCTCTCGAGGCCTAATAGGTTCTCTTGAATCGCTAGGGGAGTGTCGCGTTGTGCGCGGCGCTCCCTCTTTTTTTATCGAAAGCGCTGGTCTACATTGCTAAAAGCGCGGGTAGATAAACACTTACAGGTGACCGATCTCTATATATTCCTGAACCAAAGGGTCATCATCTGATACGTGCGGAAGATCCACACCAGTCTTTCTATTACCTATAGAAAGCAATATGTTGTGTAGGACTTGTGAAGAGTGGAATTGACGTCCCACAGGGCTTCGCGGTCTGGCAATATAACTCCTTGCCGCGCGGCCCGGTCGAACCGGATCAGCCGCGGGGCGTGCACCTTGAGAACCGGATACTGCGAGGATGGACACTTACTTCAGTGTCGCATCCGGGCAGACATCGAACCATTTGAAATGGTCTAACTTGGATTTGTT